>CAZXUI010000041.1:0-37206 GCA_964643885.1 uncultured Planctomycetales bacterium | reverse complement strand
GACCGGCCAGAGGCCGGTCCCCCAATCAGACCGGTCGGAGACCGGTCCCCCAATCGGACCGGTCAGAGACCGGTCCCCCAATCAGACCGGTCAGAGGCCGGTCCCCCAATCAGACCGGCCAGAGGCCGGTCCCCCAGTCAGACCGGTCAGAGACCGGTCCCCCGATTGGACAGGTCAGAGACCTGTCTTCCAGACCGGTCAGAGACCGGTCCCCCATGTTCGGAGAAGCACGTCACACCGAATCTCTAGATTTCCCAGTTCGGCACGTACTTGCCGTCCACCAGCGTCTGCGGCGCCTGGGGCGGGCGGACGCGCAGCACCGGGGCCGTGATCGACACCTGGTGGCCGGGCTCGACGCTCTGCGTCACGAAGACCGACCCGCCCACGACCGCCCCGTCGCCGATCACGGTGTTCCCGCCGAGAACCGTCGCATTGGCATAGATGGTGACGTTGTGGCCGACCGTCGGGTGCCGCTTGGCCCCGCGGATGACCCGGCCGCGCTCGTCCTTGGGAAAAGACAGCGCGCCGAGCGTGACGCCCTGGTAGATCTTGACGCTGTCGCCGATGTCGGTGGTCTCCCCGATGACCACGCCCGTGCCGTGGTCGATGAAGAAGCTGCGGCCGATGCGGGCGCCGGGGTGGATGTCGATGCCGGTCAGGTAGTGGGCGTGCTCGGTCATGATGCGCGGCATGAGCACGACGCCCATCTTGTGCAGCTCGTGGGCGTAGCGATAGATCGTCACTGCGATCAGCGACGGATAGGCGAGGATGATCTCGGCCGTGTGCTGGGCGGCCGGGTCGCCGTCGTAGGCGGCCTGGACATCGAGGGCGAGCCGCTCGCGGACCTCGGGGATGCGCTCGATGAAGGTGGAGGCCAGCTCGCGGGCGCGCTCCTGGCAGCGCTGCGTGGCCGGCCCCTGGCCGCACTCTTCGCTCTCGTGGCCCAGGCAGCAGGTGATCTGCTCATAGAGCGACTCCCAGAGGCGCGGGAGCAGCTCGCCGACGTGGTATGAGATGTTGTGGCGCGTCAGGCCGCGGCGGCCGACGAAACCGGGAAATGTAAGCTCGAGCAGCAGCTCGCAGATGGCGACGATCTCGCGGCGCGAGGGGATGTGCTCGCGGTCGAGGTGGTGGGTGCGCGGGTCGGCCAGGTAGCTGGCGACGACGCGGTCGACCAGTTTGGGCAGCGTTTCGCCGAGTTTTCGGGCGGCCATGGCTCACCTGCCTTGCTACGAGTGCGGGACCAGCCGGCCGCGCTGATCGAAGCACTGGATCTGCACCTGGTCGAGGCCGAAGTGGGCCTCGGGCTTGATCGAGATATTGCGGCGGTTCTTCGATTCGAGCTGATGGAGCAGCGAGCGCTTGCGGTTGAGCAGCAGGTTGGCGACCTCGGGCGAGACGGTCACCTCGATGGAGGCGATGTGCTGGCGGGTCGCGGTGAGCTGGAGCAGGCGCATGACGTCGAGGGCGACGCTCTCGGCGGTCTTGACCAGTCCGGTGCCGCGGCAGTGGTGGCAGTCCTGGTAGACGCTGCGGGTCAGGCTGGCGCGTTGGCGCTGGCGGGTCATCTCGATGATGCCGAAGGCGCTCATGCGCAGGACCTTGGCCCGCTCCTTGTGCTGCTTGAGGTTGCGGATCAGACGGCGCTCGATCTCGCGGCGGTGCGACTCGCTGCGCATGTCGATGAAGTCGCAGATGATGACGCCTCCCAGGTCGCGCAGGCGGAGCTGGCGGGGGATCTCCTCGGCCGCTTCACAGTTGATCTTATACGCGGTGGTCTCGGCGTCGTCCTCGGCGCGGAAGCGGCCGCTGTTGACGTCGATGGCGACGAGGGCCTCGGTCTGGTCGATGACGAGCGAGCCGCCGCTGCGGAGCGGGACGTGGCGCGAGTGGAGCCGTTCGAGCTCGGCCTCGATGCCGTGGCGGTGGAAGATGGGCTCGTCGCCGTGGTATTCGATGACGGCGTCGCGCGAGCGCGGGCTGAAGATGGAGAGGAACTCGCGGGCGCGGTCGGCGACTTCGCGGTCGTCGACGACGATCCGCTCGATGTCGGAGGTGAAGACGTCGCGGATGGTGCGGATGACGAGGTCGGACTCGCGGTAGAGCTCGGCCGGGGCGCGCTCGTGGCGGATGCGGTTCTGCACGGCGCGCCAGAGGCGGGTCAGGTAGTTCAGGTCGCTCTGGAGCTCGCGCTTGGTGCGGTTGAGGGCGGCCGTGCGGGCGATGAAGCCCATGTCCTGGGGCAGCTCGAGCTCGGACATGGCGGCACGGAGCTTGTCGCGCATCTCGTCGTCTTCGATGCGGCGCGAGACGCCCAGGCGGCGCATACCGGGCATCATGACGAGGAAGCGGCCGGGGATGCTCAGGTAGGTCGAGAGCGTGGGGCCCTTGGTGCCGATGCCTTCCTTGGTGATCTGGACGAGGATCTCCTGGTTACGCCGCAGGCAGCGCTGGATGGGCGGGCGGCTGCGGCGCGGGAGCTTGCGGCCGACGTTCTCGGTCTGCTTTTCGCCGTTGGGGAAGTACTGCGGGTGCAGATCGGAGATGTGCAGGAAGCCGTTCTTGCCGAGGCCGAAGTCGATGAAGGCGGCCTGGATGCTGGGCTCGACGTTGGTGACGACGCCCTTGTAGATGTTGCCGACGTGGTTCTCGGCGCTGGCGCGCTCGAGGTAGATCTCCTCGAGCTTGCCGTTCTCGACGATGGCGATGCGGCACTCCTCCCGCGGGACGATGTTGATGATCATCTCCTTGCGGACGGACTTGCTCAGGTCGCGCTGGATCGCGCGGGCTTCGCCTTCCTCCTGCGTGTCGTCGACGGAGGAGATCTCCTCCTCGGGCTCGCTGACGCCGGCGACCTTCTCGGAGTCGGTGTAGCCGGCCACGTCGTCGCGGTCGCGGCGGCGCGGGCGGCGGCGGCGGCCACGGCCGCGGCCGCGCTGGGCGGGCTCCTCGCCGGCGGGCTCTTCGGCTTCCTCGGCGCGGGCCTCACGGGCGACCTCGATCACGTCGTCGTCGTCGGTATCCGCGGCGAGGTCGAGCGGGGAGAGGCGGTCGAACATCAGCTCGGCCGGCTCGTCGGACTCGTCGGACTCGTCCGACTCTTCCGCGCCGGCGGGTTCGGCGGGCGGAGCGGCGGTGGATTCGTTCTGGCGGCCGCGGCGGCGGCGTCCGCCGCGGCGGCGACGGCGGCCGCGGCGGCGCTTGCCTTCTTCCTCGCCCTCGGCCGGCTGCTCACGCGGGGGTCGCTCGGCGGTCTGCGATTCGGCGGCGAATTCGTCGTCGAGATCGATCGGCTCGTCCTCGCGGTCGATCTCGACCACGGGCTCGCCCTCGTCGTCGAACATCTCGGCGGCGCGCTCGAGCGGGTCGTCGCCGGAATCGTCATCGTCGAGGTCGGCCGCGGCGAAGTCGGCCGGCGGCGCGGGCGGCGGTTCATACGAATCGTCGCGGGCGGGCGCGGCCGCGCGGGGCGGCTCCTCCTTGGCGGCCGGCGGGCGCGCGGAGGGCGCGGCGGCCGGGCGAGTGGGCACGGCGACGGGGGGGAAGCGAATCACGACGCCGCTGTCGACCCGCTCGACCTTGACGGGTTCGTCGTCGGCGGGCTCGGCGGCGCGTTTGCTCGCGCCGGTCCCGGGCGCGCCTGTGTCTGCGGCGGCGCGGGCCGGTTTGCGGCGGCGGCGGCGGCCGGCGGCGGGCTGCTTCGGTTGGTCGCCGGTCTTGTCGATGTTCGAGGAGGTATCGGCCGCGGTCGATTCGGCCACGCTGTCGAGCGCCTCGCTGGTATCGGTCTCGTCGACGCCCGTCTGCGGCTCGCCGGCGGGCTTACGCGCGGCGGAGCGGCGGCGGGTTGTTTTCTTAGTCTTCTTGGTTGCCAAGGTGTTCCCTTTCCCGAGCGTCCGGGGCGCGCGCAGGCGGCGCGGACAGCTCGATATCCCAGAGAATGTCGATGCGGCGGACGCGGTGTTGATACCGCCGGCCCGCCAACCCCAAAGCTGTAAGGACCTCGGCCGGGCGGGCGGTGCGCTGCTGCTCGATGCGCAGCGTCATGCGCAGCGCGGCCCCGGCGAGGGAGAGTGACTCGATGTACGGGCGGATGTCGACCTGTCTGGCCGGTGAGCCGGGCGCGGCGTGCCGCTCGACCGGCACCGTCGCGGCCGAGAGCAGGTCGGCGTGGTGCCGCGCGGCCTCGGCCAGGTCGGCCGGGTCGAGCTCGACCTCGTAGATAGCCGCGATCGGGTGAGGCGTTCGGCGGCCCGGCGGCAGGGTGACGGTGTGCAGCCGGCAGCCGCCGGGGAGCGTCGGCGCGAGCTGCTGCGCGAGGCGGCCGGCGTCGGCCGGCTCGGAAAGGTCGACGATGGCCCACTGCCGCTCGGCGGCGGTTCCGACGCTGCGCGGCAGGGGGATGCTGATGCGCGGCTGAGGGTTGAAACCCTGCGAATAGCGCAGCGGCCAGGCGGCGCGGGCCAGGGCGCGGGCGAGCATGCGCAGCTCGTCTCGATGAGAGAGGAAGCGCAGATCGCCGTGGATGGTGTAGCAGAGGGCGGCGCGGGGCAGGAAGGCCACGTCGGAGCTGCCGGCCTGGGCGGCGTGGAAGACGGGCGTGAGCGCGCGGCTGATCATGCGCCCTCCGGGTCGATTTCGCGCAGCTTCTCGTAGAGGAAGTTCTGCACCTGCCGCTCGGCGTCGAACTTGAGGATCTTGCGGGCGATGGCTTCGCAGCGTTTGATCGTGGTGGAGCGGACGATCTTCTTGATTTCGGGCAGATCGGTGGGGGCCATGGAGAACTGGCGCAGTCCCATGCCGATGAGCATTTCGCAGTAGAGCGGGTTGCCGGCCATCTCGCCGCAGAGATTGACGGGGACCTTGAGGCGGTTGCAGGCGACGATGATTTCGCGGATGAGGCGCAGCACGGCGGGGCTGTGCGGCGTGTAGAGGTAGGCGACGCGTTCGTTGGCGCGGTCGACGGCGAGCGTGTACTGGGTGAGGTCGTTGGTGCCGATGCTCATGAAGGCGGTCTCGCGGGCGAGCGAGGCGGCCAGCAGCGCGGCGGAGGGCGTCTCGACCATGATGCCGACGGGGATGTCGCGGCGGAATTCGATGCCGTCTTCCTCGAGGTCCTCCATGACGTCGCCGAGCGTCGCCTTGGCCTGGCGCAGCTCGAGCAGCGTCGTGACCATGGGGAACATGATCCGGGCGTCGCCCTCGACCGCGGCGCGGAGGATAGCCCGCAGGTGCGTCTTGAACAGGTCGAGGTGCTGGAGGCAGTAGCGCAGCGAGCGCAGGCCCAGGTCGGGGTTGTGGTCGACGGACTGGCCCATGGAGGGCATGAGCTTGTCGGCTCCGAGGTCGATGGTGCGGATGACGATCGGTTTTCCGTCGACACCGCGGATGGCCTGGCGGAAGTTTTCGTACTGCGTCTCCTCGGGCGGAGGCGAGTCGCTGGCGAGGAAGAGGAACTCGGTCCGGTAGAGACCGACGCCCTCGGCGCCGGCCTCGACGGCGTGGGCGGCTTCGGTGGCCAGCTCGATGTTTGCCTGGAGCCTGATCGCGACGTCGTCTTTGGTGACGGAGGGCAGGTCGCGGAGGGACTCGAGCCGGCGGACAAAGCTGCGGTATTCCTCGCGCTTGGCGGTGAAGCTGCGGACGGTCTCGTCGTCGGGGTTGACGACGACGATGCCGTGGGTGCCGTCGACGATGACGGTCTCTCCGCCGGCCACGTCGCTGGTGACGTCGTTGAGTGCGACGACGGCGGGGATGCTGAGCATGCGGGCGATGATGGCCATGTGCGAGGTCTGGCCGCCGACGTTGAGCGCGAAGCCGAGGATGTGCTTGCGGTCGAGGGTGACGGCCTGCGACGGGGTGATGTCGTGGGCGACGATCACGACCGGCTCTGAGAGCTTGGTGATGTCCTCGCGGGCGCGGCCGAGGATGTGCCGCAGGACGCGCTTCTCGATGTCGGCCAGGTCTCGGACGCGCTCGCGGAAATAGGGGTCGGCCACGGCGCGGAACATCTTCTGGCGTCGGTTCATCTCCTGGGCGAAGGCGTAGGCGGCGGTCAGGTGCTGGTTCTCGATGGCGGCGATGACGTTGGCGCGCAGGCCGGCGTCGGCGATGACGCTTTCGTGAAAGGCGAATATCTCGGCGGCCTGCTCACCCAGCTTGCGGGCGGCGGCGATGCGCAGCTCGGCGACTTCCTGGCGGCTGGACTTGACGGCGGCGTCGAGAACGGCGATCTGTTCGGGAACGTGCGCAGCAGCAATGGTCCGGCGCGCGATCCGATACTCCTCGGTGTCGAGGATCAGTGCCGGACCGATCGCCACTCCGGGCGATGCGTTGATTCCCTTTTTTGTAATCATCCGTCGCGGACACCGCCGCGGCTGCGGTCCGGGCCGATTCGCGGCCGGACCGACGAGTACCGTCTTGTCAGAATTCTGCGTCGTTACGTTTCGTCGAAACCGGCGTCGATCAACCCGAGCAGCGCCTCGACGGCCTCTTCGGCGTCGTCTCCCTCGCCGACCAGCTTGAGGCGCGTGCCGTTGGTCGCGACCAGCATCAGCAATTCCATCGGGCTGCGGGCATCGGCCTTGCGCTCATCCACATGGAACGTCACCTGAGCCCGGTAACGCGAGAGCACGTCGACCAGCCGCATGATCGGGCGGAAGTGCAAGCCTTCCTTGTTGCGGATGACGGTCTCTCGCACCACCACGGGTCGCGTTCCATTCTGGTTCACCGGCTGCTCCACCTCGTGCAATCCTCCCGCGTTCAGGTGACGAGCAGCTTTTCGTCCGCCTCCTTCAGTAGCTCGTAGATCTTCTCCCGGTCGTCCGCCTGCCGCAGGAACTTCCGGAAGCGGTCTTGCTGAAGATGCCGGAAAACCAGATCCATCGCCCGCAGGTGCGCTTCCGGCTGCTCTTCCGGACTGAGGATCAGGAAGACGATGTGCACCGGCTGGCCGTCGAGGGCGGCGAAGTCCACGCCGCGCGTGGAGCGGCCGATGGCGCCCATGACCCGCTCCAGCCCGGGCAGCTTCACGTGCGGAGCGGCCACGCCCTTGCCGAAGCCGGTGGTGCCGCGCGAGCGTTCGCGGGCGACGATCGAGCGGACCACGGCGTCGACGCCGTCAGCGGCGAGCAGATTCGAATCCGCCAGGACCTGCACAAGTTCGCGGAGGACCCCGTTGCGGTCCTCCGATTCCAGCTCAGCCACGATCGAGCCGGGCTGCACGAGATCCAACAGCTTCATCGCCTGCTCTCCGCGGGGCGGCCGCACACCGGCGGCCGGATTCTGGCTACTGCTCGGTCGACGCCCGGGGCGGGTGCTTGCGGTTGCGGAGCCGCTCCTTGTGCCGCCGAATCTGCCGCTCGATCTTATCCATGAGGAGATCGACGGCGGCGTACGCGTCCTCCTGCTCCTCGCTGGCCACGAAGGGCTGGGTCCCTTCCGAGTGGACGATGATCTCGGCCGAATGGTTTCCGTCGTGTCCGTCCAGGATCACTTCGATCATGGAGATTCGGTCGTAAAAGCGGGTGAGCCTGGAAGCCTTCTCCTGACAGTATTCCTTGAGCGAGTCTCCGACGCTCATGTGCCGGCCCGAGACGGTTACCTGCATGGACGCCCTCTCCTTCGGCAGGACACCAAGGTCCGCCGCGCGTGGCGAACAAGCAACTCTCGTTCCGCGCGGGTTCGAACGAGCGTGCGGAGCGAGCGCCCGCCCGGAGTGCCGAGCGCTGCCGCTTCGCTCGCCAGTTGTTTCCGAATGTAAACGGTGCCCGCGCCGAGCGTCAAGTCAGGCCCTCGGACGGCGCCGCAAGGCCCGATTTCGCGGGGTTCTCGGACTTCTCCGCGCGCTCGCAGCCCGCGGACCGGGCAGCGGCCGGCCGCGCGGAGCGGGCAGAGAATTGTATGGGCAACAGCGAAAGCGGGAATCCGGGCGGGGATTCGGGCGGCTAGGAGCGGATGCGGGTGGTATCGCGTTCGATCAGGCTGGGGGTGACGAGGGCGGTTTGGGGGGCGTCCTGGCGGGCATTGTTGACGCGGGCGAGGATCGTTTCCATGGCGCGCTGGCCGATCTCCTCGCCGGCGAAGTCGATCGTCGACAGGGCGGGCCGGAGGCGGCCGGAGAACGGCTCGTTGCCCTGGCCAAGGAGAGCCACATCGCGGCCGGGAGCGCGCCCGAAACGTTCCAGCAGAAGCATCACCTCGATGGCGAGGAAATCGTCGTCGGCCACGATGGCGCGGGCCGATTCGAGCCGCGGCCGAAGCGATCGCTCGATGGTCTGCTCGTCGGCGGTGGGGATCTGGGCGAAAAGCCGCGACTCGTCGAGGCCGTTTTCGCGGCAGACCTGGGCGAAGCCGCTGCGCCGCGCCTGGCCGCCCATGTCGCCATCGCTGTCGGCGTCGTCGGCATTGTGAACGTAGAGCAGGTCGCGCAGTCCGCGCTGGAGGAAGTAGCGGGCGGCGATTCGGCCGGACTCGGCGTAGTCGGGGGAGAAAATGTCGCCGCTGATTCCCTCGGTGGGGGATACGACGGCGACGATGCGGTCGCCGATGATGGCGGCGAGGCGGGTGGCGACGCTGCCCGCGAGCGGTTGGCCGATCAGAACGGCGTCGATGCGTTCGGCGGAGAGGGCGCGCAGGCGGAGGGTGACCTCGTCGGTCAGCTCGCCAAGCTCGACGACGTGGACGACGTAACGATCCTTTTCGGCGCGGGTGAGCACGCCGCGGAGGAAGGCGGCGACGAACGACGACTGGAGATCGCGCACGAACACGGCGACGGCGAAGTTTCGGCCGGTGGCCAGGGAGCGGGCCGCGTGACTGGGGGTGTAGTTGAGCTTGAGACAGGCCTCGAGCACGCGTTGCTTGGTGGTGGAGCTGATGTCGGGCCGGTCATTGAGGGCGCGCGAGACGGTGCCACGCGACAGCCCAGTGTGTCGCGAAATATCCTCGATCGTCACTTTCTGCATTGGTGTGCCCCACGCGGCGCAACAGTGACGGCGAATCGTCCCGTAGCAAATAGTGAGTATGCGGACGTAGCGACCGGTAAGCGCGCGGTCGGCCTCGAAGCGTTCTCAAGCTCAGGCAAACCACATTTTACCGGCTCATTCGCCTTCCGCAATCGATCTCGGCGCATGATTTCTCGCCGGCGGGCCGTTCGGGCGCCGGTCCAGGCGCGCGACTGGATGCTAAGTCGTGTGGGGGCAGAGACAAGCGAGCGTTTCAAGGCGGCGCCGCGAGGGCAAAGAAATCGGGCCGGCGCGGGTCGATTGCCGCCAGATAAGAACAATTCCCGACCCGTGGCTGGACGAGCCAGCGCCCGGAGCGGGCGGGTGCCGGCTCCGGGCGCGGGGCGGACGAGTGCGAATGGGGTCGCCGGCTAGGGCGGCCCGAAAATCTCGTCGAAGAGCTTGGGTGCGTTCTGGAAGCCGATGCCGGGGGCGTTGAACTGCTCCCAGGGCGCCAGCGGCGAGCGCAGGAACTGCATTCCGGTCGGGATGGCGAAGGCGTCCATGATGTCGGCCGGGTTGTCCACGTGCCGCAGGCCCAGCAGGTGGCCGGTTTCGTGTGCGACGGTGCAACCGATCAGCACGCCGAGGTCGGCCGGCGTTTCGCCGGGAAACGCGTCGGCGTGGGCGATCGCGAAGGTGATTCCGCGGCCGGTGAAGGTGTCGTTCCGGGGGTCGATGTAGTCGGCGATTCCCAGCAGGCCGATGGCGTTGCCAACGACGTGCATCGTGACAAAGGGCGGCTCGGGCAGGGCGGCGTCGTCGGAGGTGGAGAAGACGACGTTCCAGTCCGCGTAGGCGGACTGGACGGTCGAGAGGATGGCGGCCTTGACGATGGCCTCCTCCGTGTCGCCCCAGGCGGGGTTGAGATCGGCGGCGTCGAAGGCGTCGAAGTTGCCGAAGGAGATATCGCCGATGCGCAGCCCCTGAACGGAGCGGTAGTCGATGAAGACGCGCTGCTGCTTTCGCTCGAGGCCGAACTCGCGCTCGATCTCGATACGCACGCTCTGCGGGCCGTCGACGACGACGTAGTGATTGTTGCTGGCGGTTCCCGCGACGAGCTTGACGTCCGGCGTGAAGAGGATGAAGGCGGACTGGAACCAGGCGAAGACGTCCTCGTTGCTGTCGAGCACCATGACGCTGTAGAGCTCGCGATCAGCGAACACGGAGCTGTATCCGGGCTGGGTCAGGAGGCTGACCTTGAGCCGGTCGCCGGATTGCAACTGGCCGATGTCGAAGATCTTGCGGGCCTGGGTCGCGGGCACGACCACGTCGGCCACGTCGTTGATCAGCGGCACCATCGGCGTGTCGGAGCTGATGGTCGAGGTGTATTCCTCGATCACGTTGATGGTCGCGTCCGCATAGGCGCGGACGGGATCCGTGCGGTCCGTATCGAGCTCGACCCAGAGGAAGTACTGGCCGGTCGGGACGGAGTCGCCGCCGAGATCGGCGACGTTCTGGAGCACCAGTTCGCGCGGGTAGGAGATGTTCAGATCGTTGCCGTTGGGCGGATCGGTGTCGAGCTTGATGTCGTTTCGGGCCGCGATCCCGGCGAGCACGCTGGCGCCGTCGGGTGAGAAACCGACCGCGACGATGGGCGACGAGCAGGGCTGAAGGCTGGCGGTCTGCGAGCCGCTGACCGACTCCCACGTGCGGACGGTTCCGTCGCCGCTGCCGGTGATGACGGCCTGGCCGTCGGGCGAGAAGCCGACATCCAGGACGTCGCCGGTGTGGCCGCTGTAGACCTGCACCTGTGTCGCCAGGAACGGGCTCCAGAGGCGGGCGGTGTTGTCGAGACTGCCGGAGAGCAGGCCCAGCCCGTCGGACGTGTACGCTAGCGACGTGACCGCTTCGGTGTGGCCGCTGAGCGTGGCGAGGACCGCGCCGGACTCGACGTTCCAGAGGCGGATGTTGCTGTCGGCCGAGCCGGTGGCGACCTGGAGCGGGTCGCCCTTGGAGAAAGCGACGGCGTTGACGCCGAGGTCGTGGGCGAAGTCGCGCAGGATGGTTCCGTCGCCGACGGACCAGACGAGGGCGCGGCGGTCGCTGCTGCCGCTGATGAGCTGGGTGCTGTTGGGGGAGAAGTCGACGTCGTTGACGGCGGCCGTGTGGCTGTCGAGCTGCTGCACGACGGCGCCGGTGGCGACGCTGCGGACGATGACGGAGCCGTCGGCCAGGCCGTAGGCGAGCAGGGTTCCGTCGGGGGAGTAAGCGACGCAGTGGACGGCGACGGTCTCGGTGTGGACGACGGCTTCGACGCCGCTGGCGGCGGAGAAGATGCGGACGGTGCCGTCGAGGCCGCTGGTCGCGACGGCGGAGCCGTCGGGCGCGTAGGCGGCGTCGGAGACGGCGTCGGTATGTCCGCTGAGCTCGTCGAAGGCGGTGAGCGGGTCGGCGCTGGCGAGGATGGTCTGCGATTCGCACAGATCGCGATCGCCGTCGAGGCCGGCCCGGATCATGCGCGGGACACCGGTAGCGACGGAGAACTCTCCCTGCACCCAGATGCTCGAGCTGGGCGAGACGACGATGTTCTCGACCGACGGGCCGGGGACGTTGATGGCGATAGCCGGCGTGGGGATGCCGACGGAGATCAGCACCTCGTCGGTGTCGGTGATGCCGAGGTTGTCGGTGACGGTGAGGCGGACGCGGAACGTGCCCGCCTGCGAGAACGTGTGCGGCAGCGTGGGGATGATGTCGCTGGACCCGTCGTCGAAGTCCCAGTTGTAGCTGGCGATCGAGCCGTCCGGATCGAAGGAGCCGGAGGCGTCGAAGTTGAAGATCGCGGGAGCTGAGTCGGCGGAGGTCTGGTCGACGGTGATGACCGCGACCGGCGCCTGCGTGACGGAGATCGTGAGCGTCCGTGAGGCGGTCGCGCCGTCGTCGTCGGTGAGCGTGAGCCGGACGGTGAAGCTGCCCGTGTTGGGGTACGTGTGTGTCGGGCGGATGTCGGGGCTGGTCGCTCCGTCACCGAAGTCCCACTCGCGCGAGACGATCAGGCCGTCGTCGGTGCTCTGGTCGGAGTTGAAGCTGACGGTGAGGGGGGCGACGCCCCGGGTCACGTCCGCTGAGATGATCGGAATGGGGGGGATGTTGAAGGTGGTCCCGCCGCCCCCGCCGATGCCGGTTCCCGGACAGCCAGCCATGGAAAGCGCGATCACAGGGGCGACCAGGCACACCCCTCCAACCCACAGCGAAGCTCTGCTCATGAATCGCTCCTTGGCCGCCGGAGAATGGCGGCGCGGCGTCCGGATGGCTCTCGACGCGGGGTCCGGGGCGGCCAGACGGACGCACCCGGCCCGCAGCGGCCACAGGCCGCGGCAGCCCCCCTCCGGGGCCTGCCGCCGGCCGGCAGCCTGCCCCTGTAAGTATGGGAGCAACAAAAAGTCGCATCAAGGGGTTGCCCCGGCTTAGTACAATGACATAAGACGCTCTTTGGCCGATTCCCGAGCGCGCAGACGCCGCGAGAATCTCGATCCGGAGATGCTGCATGCCCAAACGATCTATTCCTGCGCTGTCGATCGTCGCCTTCCTGGCGGCTCTCCTCGGTGGCTGTCCGAATCCCTCGACACAATCCGTCATCCCGGGCGGGACGGGCGGTCCCTCGACGAGTACCGCCGGCTCGTCGAACACCGGCGGGGGCGGTTCGGCGACGCAGACGGCCTTCGAGCAGGAGCTGGCCGAGCGGTTTCCGAGCTGCGAGTCGCCGGCACAGGAAGATTCGTGGGCCGCGGAGATCCTCGCCCGGGTGAACGCCGAGCGTGCGGCCGAGGGGCTCGATCCGGTCATCTGGAACGACACCCTGGCGCAGCAGGCGACGCAGTACGCCTGCGAGATGATCCACTGGGACTTTTTCGATCACGTGAACCCGGTGACGGGCTCGACGCTGGGGGATCGGGCGGACGAGTTCGGGTATGACTATTCGATTATCGGCGAGAATCTTGCGGCCGGTCAGGTGACGCCTGAACAGGCGATGCGGGACTGGATGGACAGCCCGGGGCATCGGGCGAACATTCTCGAGCCGCGGTTCACGGAGCTGGGGATCGGGGTTCGGGTCGGGGGGAGCTATGGGACGTACTGGGTGCAGGAATTCGGCCGGCCGGGGTTGAGCAAACCGTAGCCGGACCGTGCGTCGTGGGGCGGGTCGCGCGTCCTCGCGAGCGTTCGCGTATTTGATCGGACGCGTGCCGACGGCCGGCGGCGAGCCGCATTTCGTTCGAATCTGCCGCGCAAAATCGAATTGAATCCCGCCCGCAAGCACCGCTAGAGTCAGATGAGCAGCGGCCTTTGGGAGCCGCAGCGGCCAACGCAATCGCCAACGGCGCTGGCCGGCCGTCGGGCTTCGGTGAGGGATCATCCCAATCCGCCCGTCGGCCGCGCGGGGGCGTGGTGTGCGGGCGGTCCGGCGGGACCGCGGCCGCGACAAGAGATTCCCTGGGAGGGAGAAGCGTGATGCGTTCGCTCGCCTTTATTCTCTGGACGCCGCAGCGGGTTCGAATTGCGGTGTACTTCGTGGCGGGATACCTGGCGCTCTGCTAAGAGCGACGGAGCATGTCGGCGGGGGTGAATCCGGGAGCCAAGCTGACGTAACCGTTTGCGGACGGGCGGACCCGCTGCTGCGGCCGTCTGGCGCGCGGGCGGCGGTGCCTGCTGTTCAAGTCGTGTGCTATAACATTCCCGTGCGACCTCCGCCGAGAGAGATCGAGCCGCTGCTGGCGTGGATCGAGCTGCGCGCGGTCCGCAGCTCGGGTCCGGGCGGGCAGAACGTCAACAAGGTCAATACGCGGGTCGAGCTGCTGTTTGACTTTGAGCGCTGCGCGGAGCTGACGGCCGCTCAGCGTTCGCTGATTCGCCGGCGGCTGGAGCGGCGGCTGAGCGCGGACGGGCGCTTGCGCGTGGTTTGTCAGGCCGGTCGGACACAGGCCGCGAATCGCGTGCTGGCGGGTGAGCGGCTGCTGGAGCTGCTGGCCGGGGCGCTGCACGTAGAGAAGCCTCGGCGTGCGACGCGGCCGACGCGCGGCTCGCAGGTGCGGCGGCTGAGCGAGAAGCGGCGCCGGGGAGACGTGAAGCGGCAGAGGCGGGCGCGGAGCGATCCGGCGAGTGACTGACCGCAGTCAGCGGCGCTGAGGAGAGCGATCGTGCGGCGCGGGCTGGTGCTGCTGGCATGGCTGGTCGCGGTGTACGCGATGTGGCTGGGGATGATGGCCGCGCACGAGCTGGGGCATGTGATTCACGCATGGATCAGCGGCGAACGCGTGCTGCGCGTGAACGTGCCGCTGGTCGGGTTCTCGCAGACGCACCTGGCGAGCGGGCGGCCGTCGGCGTTCGTTGTCTGGGGCGGGTTTGTGTGGGGCTGCGCGTTGCCGCTGTTGCTCGCGGGCGTGGCGCGGGCGGTGAATCGCAGGCTGGGGCGGCCAGCCGCCATCTTCGGGGGATTCTGCCTGATTGCGAATGGCGCGTATCTGGCGGTTGGTGGGCCGCTCGGGACGGGCGACGCGCTTGATCTGGCTCGCGGCGGTGTGCCGCGATGGGTCATGATTCTGCTTGGCAGCAGCGGCGTTTGGGTCGGTCTGTTCATCTGGCATCGTGTGCGGGTGCGGGTTTTGCCGACGTGGCCGGCGCGGCGGGTCGCGACAAACTCCCATCGAACGAGCGAGTAAAGACGGACGGAGTGGTCAAGCCGTGGAACCGGGGAGCGGGTGAGCGGTAACTTGATGCCCTGCCGACGCCGCAAGCCGTTGGCAGGGCACCCTTCTTCGAACTTGACCGGTCAGAGACCGGTCCCCCAACCTGCTTCGGACCGGTCAGAGACCGGTCCCCCAACCTGCTTCGGACCGGTCAGAGACCGGTCCCCCAATTGCTTCAGACTGGTCGGAGACCGGTCTCCACACCGCCGAAGCGGGCGCGACTTCACGCGCGGCTCCGGGTTTACGTCGGGCAGCCGCCGCCGAAGTCTGCGAGCAGGTTCACCAGGTCGGTGAAGTCCGTATCGCCGTCGCCGTCGGTATCGCCGCCGTCGCCGCTGCCGTAGGCCGCCAGAAGCGTCAGCAGGTCAGCGAAGTCCACATCGCCATCGCGGTCCCGGTCGCCGGGGAAGAATTGATCTTCGCCGTCCGGATCGCGCTGGAAGTCGGTCAGTTGCGCGATCCAGCCAGCC
Organism: uncultured Planctomycetales bacterium; assembly: GCA_964643885.1. Lineage (GTDB taxonomy): Bacteria > Planctomycetota > Phycisphaerae > UBA1845 > Fen-1342 > CAADGL01. Next base: position 22,050 of record CAZXUI010000041.1, on the reverse strand, counting down.
ACCTCGCTCGAGACGTCGCCCGCATCCGCCAGCTCGACGGTCGGCTGAATCCAGCCGTCGTGCATGTTCGGAAGCGGCTTGACGCCCTGGCCGCCCGTGCCATCGGTGACGCCGGCGCCGGAACTGCCGTTGGCCAGCACGATCGTGCCGACGACGGCCGCGTCGCAGGCGTCTCCGTCGCCGTCCGGGTCCGGGTCGACGACGGTCATTGCGTTCGAGTGCTGGTTCGTGACGAAGCAGTAGTAGCCGCCGCCGAGCTTGGCGCCCCAATTCGCGCCGTGCGTGCCGGCCGGGGTCGGCAGATACGCGGCGACCTGGTCAGTGCGGGCGTCGATGACGGCGACGTGGTCGGCCGCGCCGGTCGGCGGGCGGTCGACCGTGGTCAGCGACAGCACGGCCGTGACGACGAAGCGGCCGTCGGGGCTGACGGGCGTCTGGATCGGGGCCTGAAGCGTGTGGAGCAGGTCCAGGCCCTGCTGGCCGTCGGGCGCGAAGGTGACGGGGATATTGCGGAGGAGCTGCATCTGGTCGACGTCGATGACGGTGACCATGCCGCTGACGATGTTGGCGACGTAGGCCTTGTGCACGTGCTCGCCGTCGATCTCGACGTGGCACTCGCCGACCGCGACCGGCATGAGCAGGGCGGAGCGCAGGGAATCGGCCGCATCGTGCTCGAACTCGCGCAGGACCTCGCCGCTGAGCGTGTCGATGATGCTGACGGAGCCGGCCAGGCCGAGCCCCTTGAAGACGTTGGGGACGATCGCGCGGGTTCCGCGGCCGCAGGTGAGCCAGTGGCCGTGCGGGTGGTTGCGGCTCTCGCCGGTCGGGCGCGCGTCGACGATGTGCAGGCGGTCGCCCTGATCCTCGACCTTCACGAGATTGTGTTCAGCGCTGAGCGGGACGGTGAGGAGGCCGAACTGGTCGGAGCACTGCGTGGGAATGGTGACGATGTGCGTGGGGGCCTCGCCGACGGTGATGCTGTCGACGATGGCGCCGCTCTCGCGGTCGATCTTGTTGATCCACTGGCCGAACCAGTTGGCGTTGTAGACGACGTCGAGCGCGTCGTTGGCCCACATGTTGTGCGGGTTGTTCCACATGCCGGCGGCGCCGAGTCCGTTGATCTCGCGCTCGACGGTGAACGTGGCGGCGTCGACGACCGTGATCGTGCCGGGCTTCTGGACGCCGTTCTCGTCCAACTGTCCCGGTACGCGCTCGAACTGCGAGCTGACCCAGACTTCGCCGACGCCGGGAATCGTGGGGAGGACCTGCTTCTGCGGGTCGAGAATGTCCCACTTGGCGACCTTCTCGTCGTCGGTGGCGGCGACCGTGGTGATGACGGAGAGCACCGTCGTGGCGGGCAGAGCGTCCGCGCCCAGGTGCCCGATGAAGGGCAGCGCCGAGGCCGTCACGTCGGGGATGTTTCCGGCGGCGTCGCGCACGGCCACGACCGCGGTCATGTAGGGGTGGATCTTGCAGACCAGCACGTAGACGCCGGGCTCGTCGAAGGTCATCGAGAGCGTGCCGCGCTGCGAACTGTCCTGGTCGATGTCGGCCTGCGAGCCGTCGGGCCGCACGAGCAGCGTCACGGTATGCCGCGTGCTCGTGCAGCAATTTCCGATCTTGAAGTCGATTCGCTCGCCGGCGTTGAGGATGGCCACCGGCGAGCCGGTGGCTTCGCTGCGGAACCAGGCCCCCGGTTCGTCGGTCAGGTGCATCGTGTCGGCGGAATCCGCCAGCCCGAACGATGCGATCGGCGCGCAAAGCAGCGCCAGCGAGGCGTACAGCCTTTCTCGAAGAGCCATGGTGTTCTCCTTCGGCCCGGAAGTGAGGTGCGGGGAGCGCCGAAACGCCCGGACACTCTCCCTTCCCAGCGGAGCGGCACCCGGGCCGGCAGATACACCGGCAGCTCATTTTCCGCGGCCGGCCCGGCGGGAGGGCGTCCGGGGCGGCGGGCGGGAGGCAGTGGCGGCGGCCGGTCAGTCGCCGAAATCGAACATCTCGCTGAGCCAGGACTTACGCTTTCGGTGGCGGCCGCCGTACTCGGGCCGGCCGGGGGCGTAGCGGTGGTCGTCGTGGTCGTCGTCGTCCCGGTACGAGTGCGGGCCGGCCTGGGCGCGCTCGACGATCTTGTCGAGCTCGCCGCGATCGAGCCACACGCCGCGACAGTTGGGACAGTAGTCGACCTCGACGCCGTCGCGGTCGGAGAGTCGCAGCTCGGTGTTGCAGCTGGGGCATTTCACGTCGTGATTCCTCTCATGGTTGTCGTGCGGCCGCGGCCGAAAGCCGGCCGTGCGAAGGAGTATTCAGCGCAGCCGCCGGATAGGCAAATTGAAAGCATCTCGCTTGTTTATAGATTTTTCCTATATAGAATGGTGCCATGGAGCAGCCCAATTACCACTACCTGCACTACTTCTGGGTGGTCGCGCGCGAGGGCAGCATTCTGGCGGCGGCCCGGAAGCTGCTGGTCTCGCAGCCGACCATTTCGACGCAGATTCGCGCGCTCGAGCGCTGGCTGGGGCAGCCGCTGTTTCATCGCCGCGGGCGGCGGCTCGAGCTGACCGAGATGGGGCGCGTGGCGCTGCGCTACGCGGACGAGATCTTCTCGCTGGGCGGCGAGCTGCGGGAGACGATCCGCGGCCGGCCGGCGGGCCGGGCGATGCGATTCAATGTCGGGGTTTCGGACGTGGTGCCGAAGCTGATCGCGTATCGACTGCTCGAGCCGGCCCTGCGGCTGGGCGAGCCTGTCGAGCTGAACTGCCGCGAGGGCAAATCCGAGCGGCTGCTGGGTGAGCTGGCGGTGCACGAACTGGACCTGGTGATCAGCGATTCGCCGGCGGCGCCGGGCGTGAGCGTTCGGGCGTTCAGCCATTTGCTGGGAGAGAGCTCGGTGGGGGTGTTCGGGCCGGCCCGGCAGGCGCGGGGGCTTCGGCGGCGCTTTCCGGCGTGCCTGGCCGAGCTGCCGGTGCTTCTGCCGGCGGAAACCTGCGCCATTCGCCGGACGCTGGACGGGTGGCTGCAATCCAGCGGGATCGTGCCGCGGGTTGCCGGGCTGTTCGAAGACAGCGCGTTGATGAAGGCGTTCGGTGCGGCCGGCGTGGGGCTCTTCTTCTCCCCCAGCGTGATCGCACGGGAAATCGGGCGGCAGTACGGGGTGGCGATGATCGGTGAGCCGCCGAAGATGACGGAGCGGTTCTATGCGATCTCCGTCGAGCGGCGCACCCGCCACCCGGCCGTGCGGGCGGTCTCGGAGGCGGCCCGGGGCGGGCTGTTTCACGCCTGAGCAGGCGTCGGCCGGGGTGGCCCAGCCCGCGTCGGCGGGAACGGGGGGCGGCGGATTGACGGGGCCGGGCGGCACGCGAGCATACCGTCGGCGCAAGCGCGGGGGGCGCGTCCGGCATTCCCCTGCGGTAATGCGTTCGTCGCCGCGTGTCGAACACACCCCGTGCGCCCGCCAATCTCGGAGCAAAGCATGAAGAGGTCCGTGGGGTTTCTGTGTTGTCTTGGCGCGGTCGTGTCGCTCGTGGGCGGCTGTGCGAATCGCCAGGTGCAGGTGCAGCAGCACGGCCGCATGCACGACGTGCTGTCCTCGGATCAGCCGCAATCGCTTCCGGCCGTGCGGCTGGCGGAGGTTCAGCGTCGGCCGGGAGCGGTGGGGGTCGGTGCGCTGGCGGGGCTGGAAGGGGAGGTGACGATCTACGACGGGCAGGTCTGGGTGGCCCGGCCGGCGGGCGGAGACGTGCGGGTCGAGGGTCCGACGGCGACTTCGGAGGAGCGGGCGGTGCTGCTGACGGCGGCTCACGTCGAAAAGTGGCGCGAGGTGACGATCGATGCGGAGCTGTCCGGCGCGGAGCTGGAGCGGTTCATCAGCGAGCACGCCCGCAAGGCGCGGATCGATCCGGACAAGCCGTTCCCCTTCACCATCGATGGCGAGCTGCGCGACTTGCGGATGCACGTCACCAACGGGACGTGCCCGATGCGGCCGGGGGCTTGGCTGATGGTGCAGCAGCAGCCGTGGCGGTACGACAGCCAGATGCCGGGGGAGGCGCGGATCGTCGGGTTCTACGCGCGGGATTCGGTCGGCCGGATGACGCACCCGGGGACGTCGATGCACGCGAATGCGCTTGTGAACGTCGGCGGGCGCGAGCTGACGGGGCATGTCGAGCGGCTGGCGGTGGCGCGTGGGTCGGTGCTGCGGTTGCCTGTCTTGGATTGAGCGAATGGGGGAGTGAGCAGATTGGGGGGGTGATCGAGCGGCGCTCAGCGAGCGGCGCACGGCTGGAGTTGAGAGGTGCGCGGCCGGAGTCGTGCGCGTGCGGCGCGAGCCGCGGGCGTCGTTCCGGGTTCGGTTTCGGGTTATAGTGGCGCTGTTCGCTGCACGAATCGCGCGGCGGCGCGATCCGGCTGCTGGGGATGCCGCTGCGGCCGACTGCTGCCGAGCCCGCCGGCCGTGGCCAACGGCGGCCGAGGCGGCGATTCGTGCGCAGTGGAAGCGCGTGCGCCCGTAGCTCAGTTGGATAGAGCAGCGGTTTCCTAAACCGCAGGTCGGAGGTTCGAATCCTCTCGGGCGCGATGGTCGCACTCAGGGCGTTCCGAGGTGAACTCGGCCTGATCATTACGTTTGGACGTATTCGCAACCGGCTCCGGAAGTTCTTAGAGGGGTGGCCGGGATTCTTCGCCCAGAGACCGGCGCTGCGGAAGCAGGGGGCTCGAGCCGATCTGAAAGTCGCGCGCGTGGTGGGGCAAGGGGCCGCCCGAATCCGGCTCCGCGGCGGGTGCGCGAGCTGACAATTCTGCCCGGGGCCGACGGGGGCGGCACATATTTCTCGATTCCACTGATAGATTCCGGTCACAAGCCACAAGTCTCCTCCGGAAGCTCGCGGCGCGGGGCCGCGACGGCACCCTACGAGGAGCAACGAATGCGAGAGACCAACTTTTATCGGTGGCAGACGCTGCCCGGCGATGCGCCGTGCGGACGATCCGTCAGGAGAGAGCACAGGACACACACGGGGCAGGCAGCGCCCGGCGTTCTGCCGGCCCGGGCGGGCGACCGGCCGATGCAGCGGCGGAGCGATGCGGCGACGCGAGGCGGGCCGGCTCGGGTCTGGTGGAACTGCGGCTGGAGTCGCGGTGTCGGCTCGGTTCTGTGCGGGCTGGGGATCGCCTTCCTGTCCTCCCCGGCGGTCGGGCAATTCGCCGTCGATCGGGAGTTTGCCAGCGTGTTCGGCAGCGCCGGTCCGGTCGAGCACTACTCGCTTGACGTGTTCACCTCTCCGCTGGCGATCGTGAACAGGCTCGTCAGTGTCGGGGCGGTCACACAGCCGGCCGGCCCGAGATCTCTGCACGTCGCTTTTTGGTCGACGAATCACACGGTGTCCAGTGAGATTGTCGCCGAAGACACGACGGGCGGCGACCTGATCGGTTACGGCGTCGACGTGGCCGCCAACGGGCACGTGCTGATCGCCGGCGAGTATCGTGAAGCGACAAACATCCAAGGGGTCTTCGCCTGCCGACTGGACCCGATCACGAGCAGCGTACTCTGGACGGTCGGTCTTAGCGGTGACTATCAGAGCGCCGTGGGACCGTGGAGCTACACTCAGCCGGCCGTGATGATCAAGGAGCTTGCGAACGGCGATGTGGTGGTCGGGCGCACTCGTACGTTCGATTTCCCGACTCCGGCCGTGGGCGTGATCTCGTGCCTGGACGGCGCGACTGGCTTTCTCAAGTGGTCGATGGTGTATGCGGATGTTACGACGAATCGCTCGATCGGCATCCAGGATTTTGGAATCGCGCCGCCGGGAAGCGTCGTTCCGCCGGCAGGCAGCATCGTGGTGGTCGGGAGCATCGGCACCCAGGGGCTGGTGATGAATGTCAACTCGGCGAACGGGGCGATCCTGTGGCCGATCGGTGCGAACTCCTATAACCACGTCACTCAATGGCGCGGCATCGACATGGACCCGGACACCAGCGAGTTCTATCTCAGCGGTGTCCGCATAGGGGCGGCGGATCTGTGCAGCGGACCGACACTCGTCGTGGCGCGGCTGACCCCCGGTACGTGCGGTTCGCCGCCGCCCACGGACTGGATCACGCTTGCCAGCGGGCTCGATTTTGTACCGGCGCCCAGCGCGGTGGCGCTGCGAGTGCCGCCGGCCGGATTTCCGGAGCGAGTTCTCGTGGCGGGCGGGACCACCTGCTATGACCGCGCGTTCGCGATGCTGCTGGACGCGGCGACCGGGGTACCCATCACCACTTGGTCCGACCAGGGCGGCTCCGGCACGACGTATGCCCGGACGCGAGATCTGGCCGGCACCCGCTACAACTTCCGGGCGCACACGATCGGCACTCGAGGACTCCAGTCGAATGCGCCGACGGGCGTCTACGTCTCCGCGGCGAACTGCACGACCCCGATCACCCTCGTTCCAGACGCGCTGCCGATCGAATGCCAGGTGGAAGACGTGGTCGTTGCGCTGGCCGACGACCTTCAGCGCGAGCTGACGTGGCGCTACACGATGGGAGTCATGGTCGAAGTGTATGATTGCGGCCGGCCATCGACGGGAGGCGCGTCGTGGCAGACCAATACCATCCGCCCTCCGCTTCACTGGCCTCCGTAATGGCGCCTGCACGAGGTCAGCGCTGAGGCTAGTTCGCCCGCCGGTCGGTTCGCACCGATCGGCGGGCGTCGTCGCCGCGGTTCGGATCGCAGCTTTCATTCAGACTGGTTGCCGGCATCCGTTTGCGGGCCGGCGCGCCCGGCCAGGTCCATCTCCCAGCGAAGAGCGTTGCCCCTCACATAGGAGCGCAGGTGGTCGAGGTTCCAGATGCTCACCCACGGGTCGTCGCCGCCGGTGAGGACGGTGCGACCGTCCGGGGACACGCACACGCGGAACACGGAGCGCTCGTGGGCGACCAGTGAGGCGAGCTCCTGGCCGGTCAGCGGATCGAAAACGAGCAGCGCCGGACCGCGGCCGACGCAATAGAGCACGAGACCGGTCCGATCGAACGCCAGCTCGAACGGATCGCGCGGCAATCCGGCGATCGTGCGCAGATGACGGCCGGAGCGAACATCCCAGATCCGAATCGTGCGATCGTCCGCACCGGTTGCGACGATTCGTCCGGAGGGATCGAACGCGACGGCGCGTACCTCGCGTGCGTGCCCGAGAAGCTGATGGCGGACAGCGCCCGTACTCGTGTCCCAGAGGGTGGCCGTCGTATCCACGGAGACGGCGGCCAGCAGGGACCCGTCCGGGCTGAAGGCGAGGGCGGGTGTCCTTGCGTTGCTCGGGGTGGCGAGCTCGCGCGATGTGTCCGTGGCGGTGTTCCAGAGGCGAATCACGCCTCCCGCACCGGCGACGGCGATGAAGCGGCCGTGTGCGCTTGCGCAGACAGACCAGGGATCTGGCAGGCCCTCAGCGAGCGTTCGGCGCAGCGTACCTGTGGCTATGTTCCATCCTCGCAGCGCGCCGTCGAGGCCGGTCGTGAAGCACTCACTGCCGTCATGGCTGAAGCAGATGCTCGTGATCAATCCTTCGTGTGCCTTGAGCTGCGACCGGACCGATTCTGAGTTCGCGTCGTAGATCGTGAGCTCGCCGTCCAGTCCACCCCAGGCAAAATGGCGTCCATCGTGGCTTGCAGCCAGTCCCATCAGGCCTCTGGCGGAGATCGGGGCGGTTTTCACGTAGGGCTGCCGATCGAGCTCATAAACGGAGACGAGCCCGGCGAAATCACCTACGGCCAGGAGTCCGAGGTCCGGGCGGACGTCGACCGAGCAAACCCGTGCGCCATTGGCCCAATGCTGGAGGCTTTCGCATTGCGGGATTGTCCAGGCGCGGACTTCTCCATCCGTGCTGGCGGTGATCAGCAATGATGAATCGGGGCTGAACGCGGTGAACTGAACCGGTGCGGAGTGCGCGAGCAGGTTCGTGGGCCTGTCCGGTTGATCGCGTCGCCAGACCGAGACAGTGCCGACGAGACCGGCGGCGAGCCACTGCCGATCGCGGCTGACTTCGGCGTTCTGGAGCACGGAGGTCCAGTCGCGGCCCGGCGCGATTCCGGACACGGGTTCCGAGCGACTGTACACGTCCGGCAACTCCGTCCACTCGGTCGTCGACCACAGGCGGATGTGCGCGTGAGGAGGGCCGTCGCACACGACGGCGAGCGTGCGGCCGTCCGACGAAATGGTGACGTTTCGCACGCGCGTACGGGTGTCGAGCACGGCCAGTTGCGCCAGCGTCGCACCATCGAGCGCGCGTGTGGCGCCGCTTCGATGCATCAGGATGATCGCGGATCCGTCGGGAAGGAATTGGGCCAACAGCGGAGGGTCGTCGTGATTCGTGAAGCTGGCGAGCACGGCTCCGGAATGAGTGTCGACGAGGTGCACGCCGTCGTTGCCGAGTGTGACGCCGCGAGTTCCGTCGCGTGTCAGCCGGCTTCGGGAGGGTGGATTCGCGGGTCGCTCCCACGCGGTCGGTATCACGCGCGTCGGCCGGCCGTCCAGCGACCAGGTCTCGACCGTTCCATCCTGTCCGATCGCCGAAATCGTGGAGCCGCCGTGGTCGAAGTGCACTTGATCGGGAACGGAGTCGGCCCGCACTCGTAGCGCGCGCGGCATGCGGCTGTAGTACTCCACCAGCGCCCAGGCGAGCCGCCGCTGACGTGGGTCGGACTCGAAGCACAGCTCGGGGGTGTGCGAACGAAGCCCCAGCGCCAGCGCCTCGGTCCAGAGCGTCTGCTCCGCCCGGGCAGCCTCGCCGGCCGCGGACAGCAGCCGGGCGTGGAGAATTCTGCTGTCACTGAGCGCCACAAGCGCCGCGCGCCGCTGCTCGTCGAGGTTCTCGGCGAGAATCGCGAGGCTGACGGCGGCGACCAGGATTGTTGTCAACGTCAGCAGCGCCGCGAGCGCGGCGGCTCGGTGCCTCAGGGCGAGGCGCCGCAGGACGTAGATGGCGCTGTCGCGCCGGGCCGAGATCGGCCGGTCGGCGAGGTAATCATCGATGTCCGCGGCCAGCTCGCCGGCGCTGCGGTATCTTCGGGCGGGTTCTTTGGCGAGCGCCTTGAGCACGATGATCTCGACGTCCGACGGAAGCCGCGGGACGTGAAGCGAGGGTGGCACGGGCGCCGTGGAGGTCGCGTGGCGGGCGAGTTCCGCGAAGCTGCCATCGCGCGGGTAGGGATGCCTGCCGGTGATGGCGTTGTAGAGAATCAGGCCGAGTGCGTACACGTCCGCGGCCGTTCCGACGCCGGTGCCGTCGCCGGCGAACTGCTCGGGTGCGGCATAGGCGGGCGTGCCGGCGAACTCGCGCGTCAGCGAGCCGTCGATCACCCGGTCGATCGGCCGGGCGAGGCCGAAGTCAAGGACGCGCGGGATTCCGTCCGCGTCGACGAGGATATTGGAGGGCTTGAGGTCGCGGTGGATCACGCCGACTGAGTGTGCGTGGCCGACGCCCGCGGCGACCTGCGATATGAGCTGCATGGCCGCCTGGGTCCTGCTGCGCCCCAGCGCGGGATACTTCGTGTCGAGATGCTTGTCGAGCGGCTCGCCCGGGACGAACTCCATCGCAACGAAGCGGCGGCCGTCGTGCGAGACGCCGGACTCGAAGACCGTAACGACATTCGGGTGCCTCAGTCGGGCGGCGATCTCGATCTCGCGCTCGAAGCGCCGCAGTTGCCGCGGCGAAGAGAACGAGCCATCGAGGAGCATCTTCACGGCGGCGGGCCGATTCGTGAGGCTTTGCACAGCCCTGTACACGACACCCTGTCCGCCGCGCGAGATCTCCTCGATGAGCTCGAATCCCTCCACCGCGCTCACGGGAGCGGCGGGAATGGACGAGGACGCGCCGGCTGGACGCGCGAGCAGGGTGGCGGCGTCGCGGAGGAACCGCTCGTTTGAACGGATTTCGTCGACCTCTGACCGGCAGACAGCGCAGACGGCGATGTGCTCTGAGACCGGATCGGACCGCTCGCCCCTGAGCGCGAACTCCTCCAGGGCGCGCTGCGACGGGCACCCGCTGGACATTCAATCGCACTCCGCGTATGCGGCCGACAGCTCGCGCACCGTTTCCCGCAGCCGTTTGGTCAGACGGCTCTTGGCGAGATAGACCGACTCGACGCTGATCCCGCATTGCGAAGCCGCATCCTCGGCAGCAACACCCTGAAGCGCGAAAAGCTCAAATGCGCGGAAGGTGTGCTCCTCGACGAGCGAAGTGGCTCGGAGGCGCACGAGCGACTCAGCCAGAATGGCTCGCTGGCGCTCGCGCTCCCAGATGCGCGTCATCGTCGCGTCGTCGGGAAGATCCGCCACAATGCTGCCGCCGCCGTGGACGCACGCCTGTTGCTTGCGGCGCATCGCGGAGCCGACATTGCGGGCGATCCCGATCAGCCAGGAGCTGAGCCGGCCCTGCTCGCGGCGATAATGACCGTCCAGGTAGCTGCGCACGAATTCGGCCAGACTCTGTTGCGCGAGTTCGGCTGCGTCGTGGACGTCAAAACCCAGCCGCCGCCCGAATCCCTCGAGTATCGGTCGGTAGCGGGCGTCGAACTCGCCCCACGCCCGAGCATTCGCCGGGTCACGCAGGTCCTGAATCAGGCGTGTGGTTGTGCGAGTCGGCAAGCGCGCTCCGTGGGTCATGCCCGAGGGGCCGGCTCGTTTCTCACTGCCTGCCGCTGAGACTCACGGACATCCGGCCGATCGAAGGGCACAGTTCATGATAGCTCGCGGAATGCGCAGCCGCAACAGAACGCCGTCTCGACACGGTCGTCGTGTCGGGCACGCTCGCAACACGGCTAGTGGCGACGCGCGGAAGCGCCTGCAAAGCGAACCAGATACAGCACCACCGCGGCCGCGATCCAGGCCAGTCCGATGTGCGCTGCCGAGCGCGTGGCCCGGTCGCCGTAGGCGCCGAGCACGATGCCGATCTCGCCCAGGACGAAGAGCAGCGGCACGAGCGGGTATCCGTACCCCGCCCAGGGGCGGCCCGCCCGCAGCGCCGCCGGCCGCAGGATCAGCGGCGCCAGGCCGGTCAGTGCAAAGAACACCCCGTCCACGAAGACGACACCGGTCAGCAGCATCTCGACGGCCTGCGCACCGGCCGCCAGAAGCAGAACCAGCGCCAGCCCGCCGAGCAGGAGAATCGCCGGCACCGGCGTGGCCGTCTCGTGGCCGACGCGGCCGAAGATGGAGAAGAAGCGCCCGTCGCTGGCCAGCCGATAGATGAGCCGCGGGCCGGACAGAAGCTGGGCATTGAGCACGCCGAAGGCGGAGATCGCCACGCCGCCGGCAATCGCCCGCCGTCCCCAGGCCGGCCAGACGGTGCCGACGGCGTCGGCCGCGAGCGTCGTGCTGCCGGCGACGGCCGCGTGGCCGAGCAGATGCAGGTAGGCCCAGTTGGTCAGCAGGTAGACGGCAACGACGAGGACGACGCCGACGAGGATCGCCAGGGGGACATTGCGGGTCGGGTTGCGCACCTCGCCGGCGATCCAGAGGGCGTGCTGCCAGCCGCCGTAGGAGAAAAACGCCGGCACGCAAGCCGCGAAGAGGACTGCCACCAGGCCGAGGCCGGCCGGCGGCGAGATGCTGGATGCCCCGGCCGCTGCCGTGCCGGCCGGCGCCGACGCGCTGCTCGCGGCGAGGGCGGCGATCGCCAGCAGGACGGCGAGCTTGGCGACGACGGTCAGGTTCTGAATGCCGGAGCCCCAGCGCACGCCCAGGCAATTGGCGGCGACGAGCCCGGCGATGAGCAGGGTGCAGCCGGCCAGCAGCCGGCCGTCGGCGAGCTCGATTCCGGCCGCGGCGAGGCTGAGATTCTTGACGCAGATCGTGGCGATGATCGCGATCGCGCCGGCCTGGATGGCGGTCGCGTTGCAGAAGACGAAGACGAAGGCGGGCAGGGGGCCGTAGGCGTCGCGCAGGATTTCGTACTGGGCACCGGCGCCGTTGTAGACGGAGCCGAGCGAGGCGAACGTCAGCGCTCCGAGCAGGGCGATCGCGCCGCCGAGCGTCCAGGCGAGCAGGGCCAGCTCGCCGCTGCCCGCGAGCTGGGCCACGCGCGACGGTGTGAAGAAGATGCCGACGCCGATGATCGCCCCGACGACGACGCAGGTGGCATCGAACGGGCCGAGCACGCGGCGGAGCGAATCCGCGACGGGCGTGGGCGGGGTGGACTGTTTGACGGCGGTGGACACGCGGGGCCACGCTCCGATCCCCCGCGGAAACGCTTCAAACCGATCAGACCGGCGGACCGATTGGGACAGACGGCGTCCCTCGGACGGCGAGAGCGACGCTGAGCATTGTGCGGCGGATGCGGTCGAAGTCCAGAGGGTGGCCCCGATCTCAACCGATCGGCCGCTGTCTTCGTGAGCGCCCGACGACGCGGTTCGCTTCGGGAGTGCGGGGGCGAGCGGCGGCGGGGCAGGGAGGGGCGGTCGCCGGTTGCCCGGGCACGCTACAATGGGGCCATCTGGCGGGGTAGGAGTCTGCGCATGTTGCTGCTGATGACGGCCGCGGTCTGCCTCGCGGCCGGGGCCGGGCCGCAGGCCGCGGCGGATGGGGGCGATGAGCCGGGTTGTGCGCATGCCAAGGCCGCGTTGGCCGCGCTGATTGCGGAGCAGGGCGAGTTGGAGCGGGGCGGCGCGGGTGAGCCCGCCGGCGATGGAGTCGGCGATGACGGCGGCTGCGGGGAGGGTCCGGCGAGCCGGGCGTGGGACGATACGGATGTGCTGCACTACGACCTCGAGCTGGAGATCAAGCCGAGCATCACGCGGATCGACGGCACGTGCGTAATGACCGTCCGCAGCCGGATCGACAACCTGACGCAGTTCGAGTTCCGGCTGCGTAACACATTAGCGATCTCGGCGGTCGAGATCGCCGGCACGCCGCTGAGCTGGACCCGTCTGAACACCCGCACGGTGCGCGCGACGCTCGACCGCACCTACAACACGGGCGAGGAGTTTCAGCTCCGTGTCGTCTACGGCGGTGTGCCGTCGAATCTCGGGCTCGGGTCGATCGTCTTCGACAGCCAGTACGGAATCCCGCTGGTCTGGACACTGAGCGAGACGGACTTTGCGCACACCTGGTGGCCCAACAAGGACGACAACCGCGACAAGAGCACGGCCGATCTGGGCTTCATCGTGCCGGATTACATGACCGTCGCGTCGAACGGGCTGCTTCAGGGCGTCGATGATCTCTCGGGCGACCGGCGGCGGTTCCGCTGGCGGACCGGCTACCAGACCGCCACGTATCTGTATTCCTTCGTGGCCACGCAGTTCAACGAGTTCGGCGCGACGTGGAACTATGGCCCGCACTCGATGCCGGTGCAGTTCTTCATCTTTCCCGGCAGCGACGGGCCGGGGAATCGCGGCGCGTGGCTGGCGTGCCTGGACATGCTGACGGTCTTCAGCGACAAGTACGGGCTCTATCCCTTCGTCGAGGAGAAGTACGGCATCGCCCAGTTCGGCTGGGGCGGCGGGATGGAGCACCAGACGATGACCAGCCAGGGGGGCTTCTCGAACTCGTTGACGGCCCACGAGCTGGCCCATCAGTGGTGGGGCGACCACGTCACCTGCGCGTTCTGGAACGACATCTGGCTCAACGAGGGCTTCGCGACTTACTCGGAGGCGATCTGGGTCGAGAACCGGCCCGGCGGGCTGGGCGAGTTCGGGCTGCATGCCTACATGAACACGCACCGGCCGGGGCGGGTCGACGACAGCGTCTACGTCTATGACACGTCGAACCTCAGCCGCGTGTTCTCGAGCACGTTCACGTACAAGAAGGCCGCCTGGGTGCTGCACATGCTGCGGGGCGTGCTGGGCGACGAGGATTTCTTCGAGACGCTGCTGGAGTACCGGGCGGCGTTCGCGGATCGCGCGGCCGATACGCAGGACTTCCGCATGGTGGCCGAGGCCGTCTCCGGGCGGGACCTGGGCTGGTTCTTCGAGCCGTGGATCTACGAGATCGGTGCCCCGCAGTACGAGTATGCCTGGCGGCAGTCGCAGGCGGGCGGGCGGAACTATGTCGAGCTGTTCGTGCGGCAGGTGCAGCCGGCGAGCTGGCCGACGTTCACGATGCCGGTCAAGATCGACACGGCTGTCGGGGCCCTGACGACGCGGCGCGAGGTCTGGAACGACGAGGATGCCGAGCACCTGCTGTTCGAGACGGCCGGGCCGGTCGATGCGCTCGCGTTCGATCCGAACGACTGGATTCTGCATCTGGGTGCGGCCGAGGTGCCCTTTGTCGAGGGTCCGCCGAAGATCGTCCAGACGAGTCCGGCGCCCGGCGCGGCTGTGACGGCGCTGGCCGGCGGAGCGATCTCGGTCACGTTTCATAAAGATGTCAGCACGTCGGCGGGGCACTATGCGCTGGCCGGCGATGTCTCGGGGCCGGTGTCGCTGAGCTTCGCCTACGATCCGGCCACGTTCACGGCCACTCTCACGCCGAGCCTGCCGCTGGCGCGGGATCAATACACGCTGACGATCTCGGATTCACTCACGGCCGTCGGCGGCGGCGGGTCGCTGGATGGTGAGATGGGTCCGGCGGCGACGCCGCTGCCGAGCGGGGACGGACTGGCCGGCGGGGCGGCGGTGGTGCGCTTCATGCTGGTCGACGCGGCCGGGGACCTGGATGGGGACGGCGACGTCGACTTTCAGGACCTGGTGATTCTGCTGTCGGCATATGGGCAGTCGGCGGTGGGGGACCTCGACGGCGACGGCGACACGGACTTCGACGATCTGCTGATCCTGCTGGCGAACTACGGCACGTGAGAGGCGGGGCGGAACCTGTCCGCGTCCGCCCGCCGGCCCCACACTTCGTATAGCTCCACGAGGCGCTCCGCGATGCGCTGCACGCGCCAATGGTCCGCGCCGAGCAGCCGCACGGATTGCTCGTGGGACGCCAACAGCTCGCGCTCCGCTTCCTCATAGCGCTTCGCCGCCAGCAGGCACTTGCCGCGGAAGCCGCGCAGGGCCGGCAGGTACCAGTGATCGGGCGGCAGGACGCGCTCGGCCGTCGCGACCACGCCGGCCATGTGCTCGGCGGCGTCTTCGGCGGCTCCGCGGGCGAGCATCACGTCGGCGATCTGCATCTCGGCCACGAGCGTGTCGGGGTGTTCCTGGCCGAGCTGCCTGCGGCGAGATTCGGCCACGGTGCGCGTGAGGGACTCGGCCTCGTCGAGTGCGCCGCGGTCGCACAAGACGATTGCCAGGTTGAGCATCGGTGTCAGGGTGGCCGGGGCCTCGTCGCCGAGCCGTCGCCGCTGTGCGTCGACGACCTGGCGATAGAGCGTCTCGGCGTCGTCGAGCCGGCGGAGCTCGTGCAGGCAGACGGCGAGGTTGTTGGCCGCCTCGAGCGTCGCCGGATGCTCGGGTCCGAGCGTATCGCGCCGCTGTTCCAGCACGTGGCGGAGGCGCGGCTCGGCCTGCTCGAGGCGGCCCAGGGCCTGGAGGGTGCGGGCTTCGATGCTGAAGGCCGAGAGCGTGTCGGCGTGCCGCGGGCCAAGCCGGTCGGCGATGCGTGGCGTCAAGTCGGCCAGCAGCGCGGCCGCGTCGTCGAGCCGGCCGGCCGCCTCGAGCGCCGCTGCGAGGTTCATGCGGCTGCGGAGGGTGTCGGGGTGGTCGGGGCCGAGCGTTTCGGCGCGCGTTTCTGCGACCTGCTCGCTGAGCGCGATGGCGTCGTCGAAGCGGGCCAGGTCGATGCAGAGCACGGCCAGGTTGTTGGTGGCCGAGAGCAGATTCGGGTCGTTGCTCCGCAGCGAGGACTGCATCGATTGCAGCGCGTCGCGCAGCAGGGCTTCGGCCTCCGCCAGCCGGCCGCGGCCGTGCAGGACGTTCGCCAGATTCACGGTGGCGGTGAGCGCGTCGCGCGGCGAAGCGTCGACGTGCGGGCGCAGGCGGGTGAGCGCATCGCGCAGCATCGACTCGGCTTCGTCCAGGCGGCCGAGGGCTTCGAGCACGATCGCCAGGTCGTTGAGCGTCTGGGCCGTGCTGAGGTGGCCGGGGCCGAGGGTGCGCTGCCGCCGCTCGAGCACGTCGCGGTAGAGCGTTTCGGATTCCTCGTTGCGGCCCATCAGCCGCAGCAGCCAGGCCTTGTTGGACCTCGTGGTGAGCGTGGCCGGGTCATCCTCGCCCAGCAGCCGGCGGCGCTCGGCCAGGGCCTTGTCCAGCAGGGGCAGGGCCTGATCGTAGAGTCCGAGTCCGGCGTAGCTCGTCCCGAGCGCATCGTAGAGCGCCGCCTGGGTCGGCTCGCTGGCGTCGATGCCGGCGGAGAGCTCGGCCGCCGCGTGGTCGAGCAGGTCGGCGATGCGGGCCTCGCGGCCGCGCTCGATCGGCTGCGAGAGCATCTCGACCATGAATCTGCTGACCGCCTCGGCCTGGGCGCGGGCCTCGGCTTCGGCGTCGCGGGCGGCCTGCGTCGCGGACAGGCGGCTGCGGGCGAGCTGCTCGGCTGCGTCGGCGCGCTGCCAGAGCACGAAGGTGGTCACTGCGGCCGCCGCGGCGACGAGGACGAAGGCGGCGGCGACGGATGCGGCCAGTCGGTAGCGGCGGACGCGCTTGCGCAGTGCGTACCAGGCGCTGTCGCGCTTGGCTTCGATGGGCTCGCCGGCCAGGTAGCGGCGGACGTCGCGGGCCAGCTCAGCCGCGCTCTGGTAGCGTCGGGCCGGCTCCTTGGCCAGGCACTTGAGCACGATCGTGTCGATCTCGTCGTCGAGGCCGCGCTGAAGGCTGCTCGGCCGGGCCGGGGCGGCTTCCTGGATCCGCGTCAGCACGTCGCGCAGCGGGCCGACGACGGCGTAGGGGAACTGGCCGGTGAGCATCTGGAAGAGGATCACGCCGAGCGAGTAGACGTCGCTGCGGACGTCGATCTTGTCGGGGGCGCCCTCGGCCTGTTCGGGGCTGGCCCACGGCAGCGAGCCGAGGAAATCGCCGGTGCGGCTGACCTGGGTCGCGTCGGAGTCGCCGGAGAGCTCGAGGGCGCTTTTGGCCAGGCCGAAGTCCAGCACGTGCGGGGTGCCCTCGCGGTCGATGCGGATGTTGCTGGGTTTGAGGTCGCGGTGGATGACGCCGTGCTGGTGGGCGAAGGAGACGGCCTCGCAGATGCGGGCGAAGAGCTCGAGGGCGGTGCCGCGCGGCAGGCGCGGGCCGGCCGCCGGCGAGGGCGGCCGGTCGTGCAGATCGAGGCTGGCGCTGGGGCGGGCGGCGTCGGAGCTGCTCCTGCCCGGCCCGAGCAGCTCATCGAGCGCGACGCCGTCGATGAACTCCATCACGAAATAGGGGTGTCCTTCCTGCGTCAGGCCGCTGTCATAGACGCGGACGATGTTGGGGTGGCGCAGCGAGGCGACCAGGTCTACTTCGCGTTCGAAGCGTCGGCGCCGCGCGGGGGACGACCAGGCGCCGTCGAGCAGCACTTTCACGGCCACGCGCCGGCGGGTGGAGAGCTGCGTGGCCAGATAGACGACGCCCTGGCCGCCGCGGCGCAGCTCCTGCAAGTCGCCATATCCGCTGATACTGGGCGCGGCGGGCGCTGCCTCGCGCGAGCGGCGAAGCGTGCCCATCAGGGCCTGCGGGTCTTCGAACCACTCTGAGCCAGTGGCCATGCGTGTGTCCCTTCGCAGAAGGTGACGGTCCGGAAGCCGAACTCGGTCAGACGCCGGCCGTCGCCGGGGCATGGCCGGCAGAGACGCCGGCCCCACCCAAGAAGGCATGGCCGGCAGAGAAGCCTGCCCCACCCGATCAGCCCTCTTCGGCCACCTGTGCCGCGATCAGTTCGCTGAGCCGCCGCATGATCCGCGACTTGGCCTGGTAGACCTGGTCGATGCTCAGGCGAGGGCCGCGGCGGTCTCACGGGCGTCGGCGTTCTCGACCGCGTAGCGCTGGAACGCGTCGCGGTCCGCCTGGTTGAACTCGACCGCGATCGTGTTCATGGCCTGCCGCAGGTGATACTGCCGCCACTCCTCCTCCCAGCCCTCCTCGACGGCCCCGTCGGCGTCGGCCGCGCGGGTGGCCTCCTCGATATGCTCTAGGCCGATCTCACCGCGCTTCTGACAGGATCTGCGAAAAATCGCCCGCAACGTGACGGTTTTGAGGTAGGAGCGGAACTTGCCCTTGGCCGGGTCGTAGCGGAAACCCGGCATGGCCTGGGACAGCGAGAGCAGCACTTCCTGAAGCACGTCCTCGCAGTCGCTCGCCTGGAGTTGCCGGCGGCGGGCGAAGCCGCGGATCAGGTCGCCGTAGCGGCGATAGAACTCGTTCCACGCGGCCGCGTCGGCCCGGTCGGCCAGGCGGCCGAGCAACGTGACGTGCGTGTGGGTGGGAGCATCCATGGGGCCAGTATAAATAGTTGGCGGGGCGGCGGTTAAGCGGATTCGCCGGGTGCGGGCGGGGATCGCTGCGCGGCCGGCGGCGGATCGCCCGCGCAGCGCCGCGGGCGGAGGTTCTATCGGGCGGCGCGGGCGTTTTCGTGCAGACCAGCAGCCGCCTGGCTGTATTACGGCGGCGTGCGCGACGGCCGCTCGATCTGCTCGGCCCGCTGCTTGAGGACGGTCTCCAGGGTCGCGAGCTGGTCAGCGGTGATCGTGCGGGCCGCGGACTTGATCGTCTTGAGAAAGTGCTCGATCTCGTCCGGCTTGACCGGATAGCCGATGTTGCCGCCGGGTCCGTCGGAGGTGAACTGCACGCCGCCCTTCTCATCGAGCACGGCGAACCAGGGGATGCCGCCGGCCGGGTTGCTGCGGAGGCGCTCGGCGACACGCTTGCCGTTCTCCATGCGGTCGACGTCGATCTTCAGCTCGTAAAAGTCCAGCGTGAAGATCTCGCGCACCTTGGGCGTTTCGAGGAACTCATCCAGCCGCTTGCACCAGCCGCACCACGGGGCGCCGAGATGCACGAAGACGCGCTTGCCCTCGGCCGCGGCGGTGCGGACCGCTTCGTCGTAGGCGAGCTCGGCGTCGCGCGGCGGGGCCTTGTGCTGGTCGAGGAAGGAGAAGACGCGGCCGGGGTCGTGCTTCGGGCCGTCCTCCAGCGCGCCGGTCTCCTGGTTGGCGAGGACCTTGCCGTCGGCGGCGAGGATGGTGAGGCACGGGACGCCGCTTTTCTTGAGGTCGGCGCCGTAGCCGGCGGCGATGTCCATGTGCTTGTCGAAGCGGCCGATATCGACCATGACCAGCTCGTACTCGTATTGCAGCAGGCGGGCGATCTTGCCGTCGTCGCCGAAGAGGTGGTGGAGCTTGTGGCACCAGCCGCACCAGTTGCCGCCGTACATGATCAGGACGCGGGTGTTGTCGCGCTGGGCGCGGCGGAGGGCGGCGTCGATCAGCTCGCGGGCGTCGGCCTTCTCGTTGTAGATCTGCCGCGGCGCTGCGGGCTCGGGCTGGGCAGCGGGAGGCTTTTCGGGCGAGTCCTGGGCCGCGGATCGTCCAGCGCTCAGCGCGGCGGCCAGCGCGAGGGCCAGGGCGGAAATCGGCAAGCGGCGGATGTTGGCGAACATGTCGGGTCCTCCGGGGGCTGATCCTGTGTGGACGGCCGAGGGACATTCTACCGTAGAGCGCGGCCGGCGTAGCGGGGTTCGCGGCGCGGCGGCGGGGCGTGCGGCTGATTGCGTCGGGGGGCGGATTCTGCCACGATGCCGGGCGCTGTGATTCGGGCTGCGAGCACATTCTGGTCGCGAGTCGGCGCGCTGGGGGCGTGCGCGACGCTGTGTTGCGCAGCGGGCGCGATGCGACCCGCTCCGGCCGCCCGTGGGCCGGCAGCAACGGCCGGTCCCGCGCCTCTGCAATCGACCGTCCCACCGAAAGGCGTTCGCAAGCGCGCCGCCACGCCGGCGGCGGTGCGCTGGCTGTTCGACCATCGCTTCGTGGAGGGAGCGGCGGTCCGCGCCGTGGAGGGTTCGGCGCGGCTGCGCTTTGCCGAGGGGCCGCGGGTCATGATCCACACGTTGCCGCACGCGCTGGCGTTCGATGCGGCGCGTGAGACCGTTGAGTTCGAGGGCGAGCTGCCCATGCTCGATCTTGAGCAGGGCGTCAGCATCGAGCTCTGGGCGCAGATCGACGCCGTCGCGGACGCGGGGGCGATCCTCTCGCTGAGCGAGGCCCAGCGCGGCTGGCTGCTCGGATTCGAAGCGGATCGATTCGTCTTTCGGCCATGCGGCGCGGCGGCCGCGGCCGCGACCGCGGCCGATTCAGAGCCGGTCGCACTCGCGTCATCCGGTCTGGTCGAGCCGGGCAGATGGTTCCACGTCGTCGTGATTCTCGGCGAGCGCCAAGCCCGCCTGTACGTGAACGGCGTACTCGAGGCGGCGCGCGAGCTCGGTTCCGGGTTTGATCCCGCTGTCGCGCGGCTGAAGCGGCCGGCGCTGCGGATCGCTTCCTCCGACTGCGACGGCACGTCGCCGGCGGCCGGGCTGTTCCATGAGATCGCGGTGTACGACAAGGCGATCGCCGAGTGGGAGGTGAGCACCCGCTACGAGGCCAAGCGGCGGCTGATGGAGGAGTGGCGGCCGATGCGGGGCGTCGTGAATGTCGCCGCCGAGTGGCTCTTCACCGGCGGGGGCGTCGGCCACTTCGTGGTGATGGACATGGTCTCGCTGAATCATCTGCGGATCGAGCCGGTCGACGGCCGCTGGGCGGAGTTCGACCCGAACGTGCCGGCGATCATCCTGGAGCCGGAGGGAGCCCGCATTCGCACGCCGATCAGGCTCTCTGGGCCGCGGCTGCCGGTGGAGGGGGTCAGCGTGGAGGCGTGGGTGCGGCCGGCGGAGGTCGAGCGGCCGGGGGTGATCATGAGCACGGTCTCGGGCGAGCGCGGCGCGCCGACGGGGTGGATACTGTGGATCGAGGCAGGGCGGTATCACTTCGGCCTGTGCGGGCGGCGGGGGCGGACGTGGGACGGCGGGCTGGCGGTGATCACGTCGTCGGTGCCGGCCGAGAAGCGATGGCAGCACGTTGCGGCGACGTATGATGGATGGGCGCAGCGGATCTACGTGGATGGGCGGCTCGTTGCGGCCGGGCGCGAGGCGTGGGGGGAGGTGTTCTATTCGGGCGCGGGTTTCGCGGCGATCGGCCGGGATGTGGGTGACGCCGCGGGGCGGGGCTTTGCGGGGATGATCCAGCGGATCACGCTGTACGACTGGGCGGCGTCGGCCGATCACCTTCGGGCGCGATACGAGTCGGACCGCAAGCAGTTTCCGGCGCTGCGGAATGAGCCGCCGGGCTCGGCCGCGAGCGCGCCCGCGGCCTCCGCGGACGGGCTGCCATGATGCGGCGCTCAGTGCGGCGGGGCTTTCTGCGCGGCCGGCGCGGGGCGGCGCCGGTGGCCGCGTGGGCCGGAGTGTCGCTGGTCGTGCTGGGCGTGTGCCTGCTCGTGTTGATGACGAGCGGGCGGCCGGCGCGGGGGCAGGGCGAGACGGTGGAGTTGTTCTGTGCGGCCGGCGTGCAGCATGTGATCGAGCCGATGCTCGCGGAGATCGAGCGCGAGACGGGCGTTGCGGTGCGGGTGCAGTATGGCGGATCGGGTGCGCTGCTGGCGGCGATCGAGTTGACGCGCAAGGGCGATCTGTTCCTGGCGGCCGACGAGACGTACGTGGAGCTGGCGGAGGCGCGGGGGCTTGTGGCGGAGAGGTATTCACTGGCGCGGCAGACGCCGGTGATCGTCGTGCGGCGGGGGAATCCGCTGGGGATCACGGGACTGGGTGATCTGCTGGCTGGGAAGGTCCGCTTCGCGCTGGCGAATCCGGAGGCGGCGTCGATCGGGCGGACGGTGCGCGATGGGCTGCGGAGTTCGGGGATGTGGGAAGCGCTGGCGGCGCACTGCTCGGTCTTTACGCCGACGGTGACGGACGTCGCGACGGCCGTGCAGCTCGGCAGCGTGGAGGCGGGGATCATCTGGGACACGAATGTGCGGCAGTTCGAGGGGCTGGAGGCGGTCGCAGCGCCGGAGCTTTCGCCCGCGTCGCAGCGGCTGGTGCTGGCGTTGCTGAGCACGGCGCGGACGGGCGAGCCGGCGCGGCGCGTGGCGGAGTATCTGAGCGATCCGCAGCGCGGGCTGGCGCGGTTTCGTCAGGCGGGCTACGAAGTC
>CAZXUI010000040.1:0-39170 GCA_964643885.1 uncultured Planctomycetales bacterium | reverse complement strand
GCCATGACGCCGTCGCGCAGATTCGCGAGGTCGCGCGGCCCGCCGCGTCCGAGCCACGCCCCGCCGCCGCGCCCTTGGCTTTCCTGCGGGCCGCCGGAGTTGACTTCCCCGCCTTCTTTTTGGCTGCCTTCTTCGCCACCGCCCCGACTCCAGATGGCTGTAACCCGGGCCGGGCACCCTAACAAAAAGCTGCCGGCCGAAGAGTCTCTATTTCGAGCCCCATATGGTACATCCGACTGATAATGAAGTCAACCTTGAGTTGGCCCGACGCGGCGACGATCGTACCCGCCGGCCGAGGGACCGCCCAGCGCCGGTGCAACTGGTCGATGGTCTCAAACTTTGGGAGCGCCGCAGTCCCGCCCGCAACTCGCCCCGAGCCGCGTCCGACGAGTGACCCGCGCTCTCGGAGCCGAGATGCGGTATCCACGACTGACATCACTAGCCGAGCACTTCGGCCACCTGCTCGCTGGGGGCGAAGCCCCGCCGCAGCGTGTTCTCCGTCACCGTCCGTGGCTCGCAGAACTGAATCAGATAGTCCGGCCCGCCGGCCTTGCTGCCGATGCCGCTCATCTTGAAGCCGCCGAAAGGCTGCAAGTCGACCAGCGCCCCGGAGATCTTGCGGTTGATGTAGAAATTGCCGCACTCGCACTCCGCCCGGGCCAGCTCGATATGGGCCGGGCTGCGGCTGAAGATGCCGCCCGTCAGGGCGAAATCCGTCCCGTTGAAAATCTCGATCGCGTGGGCCATGTCGCGCGCGCGAACCACCGCCAGCACCGGCCCGAAGATCTCCTCCTGCGCCACGCGCGCGTCGGGCGCGACGTCGGTGAAGATCGTCGGACCGATGTAGTAGCCGCCGCCCGTACGCTCGATCAGCTCGCGCACATCCACCTCGAGCGCACAGGTCGCCTCGCTCTTGCCGATCTCGATATACCCGCGGATCGACTTGTACGCCGCCTCATCGATCACCGGCGGAACGAACGTGCCGGGATCGTCGGCCGGCCCGACCTGCACCGAGCGCGACGCCTCCACCAGCCGCTCGACGAAACGCTCGTACACCGGCTCGAGCACGATGGCGCGCGACGAGGCGGAGCACTTCTGGCCCGCATAGCCGAACGCGCTGTAGACCACGCCCTTGATCGCCTCGTCCAGGTCCGCGTCCGCATCGACGATCGTCGCGTTCTTGCCGCCCATTTCCGCGATCACCTTCTTGAGCGCCGGCTGAACCGTGAGCACGCCGGCCGCCTCGCGATTGATGCGGCAGCCCACCTCGCGCGAGCCCGTGAAGGCGATCATCGCCACCTTCGGGTGCTTGACCATCATCTCGCCGATGATCGACCCGCGCCCCGGAACGAAGTTCAGCACACCGGGCGGCAGCCCCGCCTCCTCGAACAGCTCCATCAGCCCCGCGCAGATCACCGTCGCCGGCTCAGCCGGCTTCATGATCACCGTGTTGCCCGTCACCAGCGCCGCCGTCGCCATCCCCGTCAGAATCGCCAGCGGAAAATTCCACGGGCTGATCACCGCCACGACCCCGCGCGGCGCATAGAAATACTCATTCGTCTCCCCCGGCACGTCGCGGCGGCGCACGTTCTCGCAGATGCGGATCATCTCCTTGCCGTAATACTCGCAGAAATCGATCGCCTCGGAGACGTCCGCGTCCGCCTCGCGCCAGGGCTTGCCGCACTCGAGCGTCTGAAGCGCCGCCAGCTCGAATCGCCGCTGCTTCATCAGCTCCGCAACCCGGAACAGATACTCGGCCCGCTCGTGCGGCTCCACCCGCCGCCACGAGACAAACGCCGCATGCGCCGTCTCGATCGCCCGCTCCGCCGCGGCCGCATCCGCCATCGCGAACCGCCCGACGACCTCCTTCGGCCGCGAAGGATTGAGCGAATCCTTCCACTGCCCGGTCGTGACGCGCTGCCCGCCGATCACCAGCGGATACTCGCGGCCCAGCCGCCCCTTCCACTTCTCGATCGCCTCGCTCATGCGGCGGCGATTCTCGGCCTGCGAAAAGTCGGTGTTCGGAACATTCTCGAACGGATCCATGATCGGTTCCCCGAATTCGAACTTGACGATCGGCGCCCGCTCGAACGGCGGCGTCTCGCGGCCGATCTGGTCCGGATTGCGCAGCAGCTCGTCCACCGGCGCGTTCTCATCGACGCTGTGCCGCAGGAACGACTCGTTGGCGGTGTTCTCCAGCAGCCGGCGGATCAGGTAGGCCATGCCGGGCAGCAGCTCGCCGTAGGGCGTGTATACGCGGCAGCGCTGCCGCATCTCCACGGCCGCCTGCTTGATCGGATCGCCCATGCCATAGAGCATCTGAAGCTCGAAAGCATATCCCGGCACATCCCAGAGCTTCCGCAGCGCCATCGCATGCGCCAGGCTGCGAACGTTGTGACTGCCGAAGGCCGTGTATATGTGCTTGTGGTTCGCCAGCAGCATCCGCGAAACACGCTCATAGCACGCGTCCGACTGCCACTTCTGCTCCCAGACCGGCCACGGCCAGTGATACTGGTCCGCCAGCACGCTCTCGGTATCCCAGTAGGCACCCTTGACCAGCCGCACCCAGACCGGCGTGCCGCGCTGCTTGCACCACTCGATCAGCTCGGCCACGTCGCGCTCGCACTCCTTCAGATACGCCTGGAGCACCACGCCGAAGTGCGGATAGTCGCGGAACTCGTCCTCCATGAAGACCTCGCGGCACAGCTCCAGCGTGAGCTGCTTGATCGCGTAGTGCTCCATGTCGATGTGAATATGGCAGCCCGACGCCATCCCCTCCCGCAGCAGCGGCCGCAGCCGCTCCTTGACCGCCCGCTTCGTGCCTTCCGGATCGATCGCGTCGCACTGCGAAAACAGCGACGTGAGCTTGACCGACACGTTCACCCGCGGCAGCGGCCGGCCGTCCGCCTCGTCGATCAGCGGCACCGCCGGCCAGCCGGCCGCATCGCGCGGCAGCGCCCGGATCAGGTCCAGATAAATCTGCTGATAGTGCTGCGCCTCGCGCTCGGAGAGAGCCGCCTCGCCCAGCACATCCATCGTGAAGCCGAGCTGCTGGTCGCGCATCCCGCGAACCACCCGCTCCGCCTCGCGCGGCGTCGAGCCGGCGATGAAGCGATGCGCCATCTTCGTCGCCGCCGTCCACGCCAGCCACGAAAAGAACGCCGCCCGCAGCGAGTCCGGCCGTTCGAAACTCATCGTCCGCGCGACCCACTGCACGAAACGGTCGTCGCCGCCGTCCAGCTCCGCCAGCGCCGCCTGCTGCGCCGCCCGCCGCCGCTCGCGCCCGCCGCCCCCGTGGCCCCCGTCGCCCCCGTCGCCCCCGCGGCCACCGTGCCCGGGCGACGCGTGATGGCCGTTTCCCTGCCCGTTGCGGCCGCCGGCGTCCGGCAGATCGGAGAAATACTCACGCAGATGGCGGGCGATTTCGCTCCGGCCGCGGAGCGTCGGCAGCACGTCGATGAAGCGGAAGGCCTGCACCTTCAGCCACTCGTTCTGCATGCACTGCTCGAGCAGCCGTTCCTCCCACCACTGGGCCCGGAAGATCGATGGCTTGCTGCCGCGAATCCGCTCGAGCATCTCCGAACCGAGCTGGCGGGTCAGTTGCTCGACCTGCTGCTCGGAGACCTTCGCCCGCATCGTGATCACCTCGACTCGCCACGCCGCTTCCCCCGCTGCTTGTCGCTGAAACCCGCGATCCTACCTGCCGCCCAGCACCCCTGCAAATTGCCCCCGGCACCCCCGCAAACACGCCCCGCCGCCCTACGGCGCTGCCTGCACGACCACGCGCGAAACGACCTGCGGCTCACGGCAGAGAACCTCCGCCGGGTCGGCCAGCAGCTCCGTCTCGTCGTACCAGTCGATCCCGTACGTCGTCACGGTCAGCTCCTGCGTCTGCGCATCGACCTCGAAGAGCGTCCAGCCGTAGGTATGCAGCGACGTCCACCCGCCGGCCGTCAGCCGCGCCGGCAGACCCGATCCATCCAGCCCGATCCGGTCATACCCCCACCGGTCCAGCAGGAAATCCATCCCGCCCGTGAGCATCTCGTCACGCCCCCGCCGGTCCTGTGTTTGATAGATCAGCTCGAAGATCGGCCCGAAAACCGGAATCGACGAGGCGATCTCGACGACCGTCGGCCCGAACGGCGCCGCATACGCGACCGCGCCGGTCGTAATCTCCCACGCGGCCACGTCCATCTGCCGCCCCCCGTGCTCGAGCTGGTATTGCAGGTTGTTGATGATCGTGCAGTGAATGTCGGCCGCGATGAAGACCACGTTCCGAATGCCGTTCTCGGCGATGAAGCGCAGCAGCCGCGTGCGCTCCCAGGCGTAACCCTCGAAGCGGTCGGCCGCCGCCAGCGGCCCGAGATTCTGGATCGGCTCCGGCACGAGCACGAACTTCCAGGTCACCCCCGCCTGCTCCGCCGCCAGCAGGTCCGCCGACAGCTCGTCGAACTGCGGCCGGCCCAGCATCGTTCGCTCCGGCGTGAACGCCTCCGCCCGGAACCGCTCGATGTTCAGCAGCGCCCCCACGTCGCGCACGTCGGCGATCGGCTCGTCGCGAAAGCTGCGGGCGTCGAGCACGAAGATCGCCGCATCGTCGCCGAAACGCCGGGCGCGATAGAGCTTCCGCCGCCCGTCCACGACCGGGTCGCCCGTGGCTGCGTAGAGCTCGTCCTCGATCGGGTGATACTCGACGAAAGCCTGCATCCCGTTGTCGAACAGCTCGGTCTGGTTGATGAAATCGTCGGCGAACGCGGCGAAGCGCGGGTCGCTGGCCGGAGACACACCACCGGCGAAGTCATTCGTCACCTCGTGATCGTCGATCGTCGCCAGGATCGTCGTCGCGCTGCGCACCTGTGCCCAGCTCGCGACCCCGAACCGCGCTGCCAGCGGCTCGGCATGCTTGCGGCGGAATTCCTCGAGCGTAACGCACTGCGCGACCGGCACCGCCGGCGACGGCACATCCGCGTAGATCGTGTCCCCCAGCGCGATCAGCAGGTCCAGCTCCGCCTCCGCCATGTTCGAGATCGCCGGATAGGGATTCAATTCACCCCGCCAGTCCCCCGTCACGCCGAAACGCAGCCCGCGCCCCTCGCCCGCCGCCGCCGCCGTGCGAAACACACCGCTCGCGCTCCGCCCGGCCGCATCGGTCGCGCGGTAGTAGTACGTCTGCCCGCTCGCCAGCCCCTCGACGATCAGTTTCGCGGGAACGAGCGGATCGGCCACGTCGAGCAGCTCCTCGACGAGCAGCGTGTCGAAGTCGGGCTCCGGCGACATCTGGAAAACCAGCGGCCCGTCCGTCGTCGCCTTCGCCCAGAGCACGACGTGGCCGTCCGTCACGTCGCCGGCCGCGACGATCAGCGAATCGCCCTCCGACTCGATCACGACCGACAGCACCGGCCGATTCTCCGCCTCAACCGCCGAGCCGATCCAGAAGTCCCACCCGTCCAGTCCGCTCACCGGCCGCAGCAGCCAGCCGTGATTCGCCGCGCCATCGGCCCACGCCTGCACGGACGCGGTTACGTCGATCTCCGTCACGCCGCGGCGCACGCGCCGCACCGACGCCTCCGCCAGCGACACCGACTCCGCATCATCCGCCTGCACGCCGCCTTCGAAGCCGCCCCACGTTGCCAGCTCGTCAAATGGAACGAGCAATCGATGCAGATCCGCCCCGTCGCCCGGATTCGTGGTCACCAGCCGCAACCGCGCCGAGACGACGCGCGACCCCGGCGCGATCTGACCGGCCCCGTCGCCCACCAGCCCGTCGAATCGCAGCAATCCTTGCACCCGCCCGCCGAACAGAAACGGATCCAGGCCGTCGACCGTGATCTGGTCCGCCTGCACGACCCGCCCGACCAGCTCCTCGCGCGGCTCCTGAGGCCAGTGCGAGTGCACCATCGCGGCCGTGCTCGTCTCGAATCGCAGCACCACCTCGTCCGCGCCGGCCGCCGGCCGCTCGCCCGCCAGCAGCAGCGCCGTCGCCAGCGTCGCCAGGCTTCGCGCGATTCGCACCCGCGGTGCATTCATCGAGAACCCCTCCGAGTGGATGACTGAGTCCGGCGTGTCGCGGCCGGCCGCACGGACTAGGGAGCGGCGCTCGCGATCCGCTGTTCGAATTCGCTCCGCAGCGCCTCGCTGGCCAGGATCTCCTCCAGCCGCGCCGCGTACGCCGCCGCGAACGCGAGCGCCGCCGCCCGCTCCTGCTCCGTCGTGTTCGCGACCAGCATCGCCAGCAGCCGCTGCTGATCCGGCATCGCCTTCACGAAGACCGCCTTGTCGACGCCCGCCGCCTGAATCCGCCGGCTCATGCGGACGTAGTTCACGATCCGCTCATCGACGAACGCGTCGCGCTGCGAACCCGACAGCGCGTGAAACCGCTCCACATCCGCCATCACCAGCGGCTTGATCGCCGCGATCACGTGCGTCTGAAGTGCCTTCTGTTCGTCGCTCGGCAGCCGCCGCACGGTCGCCGCCACCTGCTCGCGATACGCCCCGTCCTCCAGCATCCGCTCGAACTGCTGCCGAATCAGCTCCTGCGCCGCGGCCGCGCTCAGCCGCGGCAGCCCCCGGTCGGAAACCGCGAACCGAACCACCGCCGCCGCATCTGTCCTCGCGTCCGGCACGGCCGGCGTCAGCAGCAGCCAGTTCACCCCCCACCAGACCGCCCCCAGCACGATCAGCGGCGACGCGCACAGCACCACCAGCCGGGCCGTGGCCAGCGCCGGATACCGGTTTGTCGGCGTCGCGATTACCATCTCGCTGGGCATCCTGCTCCTCGCGGAGGAGCCGGGAGCTTACCCGCAGCAATCTCGACGAAAAAGGGGCTCCGCGGGACATGTTCGCCCTGCTCGAGCATGAAACTTGCCAGGGAACTCACTGGGACCTGCTCGTCGAGCTGCCCGGCGCCGAGCGCCTGGCCACCTGGCGCCTCGCGGCCAGCCCGCTCGGAGCGCCGCTGCCGCTCCCGGCCGAGCGAATCGCCGAACATCGCCACCGCTATCTGGACTATGAGGGCCCGATCAGCGGCGGTCGCGGCAGTGTCCGGCGGCTCGACCGCGGCCCCAGCGCCGCCCGCGAGACCGGCGATCGCCGCGTCGAGGTCGCCCTGGCCGGCCGCCATCTGCGCGGCCGCTTCGAGTTGCCTGCCGACCCCGGCCAGGCCGGCCGGATGGCTCGGATCGAGCATTGAACGAGGATCGCAGCAGCGCGCCGTCGACGACGCTCGACGGCCCGACAAGAGGAACCGATGAACCCGCAGCTTTTCGATCAATTCGTCTCCGCCGTTCGCGAAATCCACGTCCTCGAATCCATCGAGCGCCTGCTCGACTGGGATCAGGAAGTCATGATGCCGCCGCGCGGCACCGACTTTCGCGCCGAGCAGCTCGCCCGCATCGCCGCCCTCGCACATCAAAAGCTCACCAGCGACGAGTTCGGCCGGCTGCTCCAGCAGGTCGAGCGCGACGGCGTCGAGGACGACTCGGCCGCCGAAACCATCGTGCGCGAGATGCACCGCCTGCGCGGCCGCGCCGTGCGGCTGCCCGGCAGCCTGGTCGAGGAGCTGGCCCGCACCAGCGCCCTGGCCAAGTCCGCCTGGGCCGGAGCCCGCCGCGAGTCGAATTTCGCGCTCTTCGCCCCGATGCTCGAGAAGATGCTCGACCTGAAGCGCCGCCAGGCCGAGCTGCTCGGCTGGCAGGAAGAGCCCTACGACGCGCTGCTCGATGAGTACGAGCCCGGCGCCCGCGCCTCGCAGATCGCCGCAATTTTCGACCGCGTCCGCGCCGAGCTCGTCCCGCTGCTCGATGCGATCAAATCAGCCCCGCGCCGCCCCGACCGCTCCATCCTGACGCGCAACTTCCCGCGCGACGCCCAGGAGCGCTTCAACCGCCTGATCGCGCAGCAGGTGGGCTTCGATTTCCAGGCCGGCCGCATGGACGTCTCCACCCACCCCTTCTCCACCGGCATCAGCCCGCTCGACGTGCGCTTCACCACCCGCTACAACGAGCACGCCCTCAACGAATCGCTCTTCGGCACGCTCCACGAAACCGGCCACGCCCTCTACGAGCAGGGCCTCGATCCCCGCTTCGTCGCCACACCCGCGGCCAGCGCCGTCTCCCTCGGCATTCACGAATCGCAATCCCGCATGTGGGAGAACTTCGTCGGCCGCTCGCGCCCCTTCTGGGAGCACTTTTTCGCCCCGCTTCAGCAGCACTTTCCAGCGCTGGCCGACGTGTCGCTCGACGACTGGTACTTCGCCATTAACACCGTCGAGCCCTCCTTCATCCGCGTCGAGGCCGACGAGGTGACGTACGGCCTGCACATCATTCTCCGCTTCGGCCTCGAGCGCGACCTGATCGCCGGCCGACTCGCCGCGGCCGACCTGCCCGCCGCATGGAATGACGGCTCCAATTCGCTGCTCGGCCTCTCGCCGCCCGATGACGCCCGCGGCTGCCTTCAGGACATCCACTGGAGCTCCGGCTACTTCGGCTATTTCCCCACCTACGCCCTCGGCAACCTCTACGCCGCCCAGTTCTTCGAGACCGCCCGCCGCGAGCTGGGCGACCTCGACGCCGAATTCCGCGCCGGCCGCTTCGGCGGGCTGCTCGACTGGCTTCGCGAGAAAATCCACCGCCACGGAATGCGCTACCGCGCCGGCGAGCTGGTGCAGACCGTCACCGGCCGGCCGCTCTCGCACGAACCCTTCGCGGCCTACCTGCACGGCAAGTTCGCGCCGCGCTACGGCATCACGTAGCCGCGCCGTCTGCCGCTGCCCGCCAAAAGCAACGAGGATCCCCGGCCTGTTCAGACCGGAGATCCTCGCTGACACACGCGGCTCGCCTGTGGGTGTCTAGCCGCGATACGTCCGGCGCCGCCACAGCGCCAGCGCCGCGAGACTCAGCATCATTGCGCTCGCCGGCTCCGGAACCGCCGTGACGTTCAGGTCGTCGATAATGCCGCGCGGCGCCGTGTAGCTGCCGTTCAACCAGCCATACAGATGCAGCGAATCGAACTCCGCGCCCGCCACGCTCAGCGTCGCCCAGGTCGGGTTGTCCCGGCCGCCCAGGTCGCTGATCACCAGCGAATCGCTCGCCACGACCTGCCCGCCCAGCACGGCCTCCAGGCGATACTCGATCCCGCCCCATGGCCCGTTCTCATAGAACCCGATGTCCAGGCTGGCCGCGTTGCTCAGCTCGTCCAGGTCCATCCACACCGACGCCAGCGCGCCGATCGACAGATTGTCGCCCGGAACGTACGCCGAGCCGAACGTCAGCGAGTTCACCGGGCTGCCGTACGACGGAAAGTCGTTGTAGAAGACCGCCGCGTTCTCGACGATCAACTGGTTGCCCAGGTCATCCTCATCGAACGGCGCCCCGTCCGGGAAGAATCCGCTCACCGTGTTCACGTCGCGATACGTCACGCCCAGCCGCGACATCGATGCGCCGTAGAATCCCTCGGCCAGGTCCTCGTACGTGTCGAATACATCCGCCAGCGCCGCCGAGCCGCCCAGCCCCAGCACCGCCAGCATCGTCACTGTGAATCGTCTCACCTGCTACTCCTTCTCCATTCCACGTTTTCCCCGAAACCAGAGCACCAACCACCGCATTCGAGCCGCGCCGGGCTCCCCTGCGGCCGATGCGGACGCAACGCCGCGGCCGCCTCTGCACGCACAAACGATCATCTCGAGCATTTCCCCCCGCGCTCGCTCACTCGCTCGCCGCCGCCGCTCCGTCCGGCGGCGGGCCGAGGTCGTATCGAATCATCACCGACACCGGAATCGGCGGATAACGCATCCGCACCCGGTACACGTCGAACTCGCCCGCGTTCCACCCCGTCCGCGAGAAGACGTATTCCACCAGCTCGCCGTAGTTCGGCACGTCGGCCGTCCGCACGCACGCCGTGCCGCGCCCCAGATGCTGCACCGTCTCGGACACCGGCAGCCGGTCGCGCGGATCGCGCGTCGTCGGCGAGATCAGCTCGCTGAACACACGCAGTTCGTGCCGCTCCGTGCGAAACAGGCTGCGGTGCACGAACTGGTCGCAGACCAGCATCTCGCCCGGCGTCCGCACACCCGTTCCGAACAGCGCCTCCGTCTCCTCCGGGTCGGTGCGAAACGCAGGCGCCACGTCACGCAGAATCTCGCCGGTGACCACCGTGCATTGCCCGGTCTGACCCACCCGCCCGGGCAGCAGCTCATCCTCCAGCATTCCAGACGCCGCCAGCCGCCGCTGCACCGGCGGCATCGGCCGCGAGCAGAACGCCGCCATCAGCGGCACACCCGTCGTCTCGCTCTCCTCCGACGGCATCAGCGGCTCGCGCATCGGCCGCCGCTGTGCCCCGTCGCCCGTCTCGATCAGAGACTGGGCGAACGGCCAGCGCACGCCCGGCCGCATGCGGATCAACCCGATCAGCCCCTGCACGCGCGCCAGATCGAAATACCCCGGCCTGCGGGCCGGGTGCAGAAACGCACACGCCAGCAGCGTCTTGGCCCTCACCCCCCAGACGAAACAGTTGCCAAAGAACGCCTGCTTGCGCCAGCGGAGCTCCGCCCCGAGTTCCGCCCGCGGATCACACGATTCCGCCAGCATCTCGAACGTCTCGCGGTCGGCCGCGTGCGTCGCCACGAGCTGCTCGAACGCCGCCGGAGCCTCGCCCAGCCGCTCCAGCAATTCGCGCGAAACGCCCCGCGTCGCCGCCGCCTCGCGCCACGCCTGAAGGCTCCGTCCGCTCGGCATGAATCGCACGGCCGTCAGCGGCTCGGGCGAGTACGCCACGTTCCAGACCTGCCAGCCAAGCTTGCGGTGGATGCCGAACCGCTCAGAAACATCCTGGGCCCGCGGCGTACCGCCGCACACCGCCTCTATCACGGCGACAAACGTGCCCCGGATTCTCTCGATCGCCGCCGTGGCCGCCTGCTCAAAATCGTCGCCCGCGGCCGACACGGCCGACGTGATCCTCTCCACAGGCTGGCGGCTCGTTTCCACGGCAGGTACCAGCGTACCTGGAATCCGAGCAGGTTTCAAAGTCAATTTCTGAAATCCATGCCGAAACGATCGGCCATCAACTGCCGTCGCGTACGACACCGCGCTATAGTCTGATAATGAAGATCAGCCCCACCGCCCCCGCCGATTCCGCCCCAATCCCTCAGCGGGCTACCCGCAACTCCGACGGCGTCGCCATCGTCGATGACGCCCCACGACGCAACGTGCTCGCCTGCCGCACCAGCTCACGCTGGAGCTCAACCACCCGGGCCGAGTCCGGCCGGCCGACCAGCACGCCCCCCAAACGCGACTCGCCCAGCAGCTCCTCGGCCTCGTCGCGATGGGCTGCCACTTGCAGCCGCCCCGCCTCGATCCGTGCCGTCAGCACCTCGCTGAACCGGTCAAACCTGGGATAGACGAACGCGGTCCCCTCGTAGAGCGACCCTCCGCTCGGCGTCCGGATCAGATACTGCACCAGGGCGTTGATGCCGGATGGATCGTCGAAAGTCTTGCCCGGCCGCGGCTTCCAGAACAGCCGCACCGTCAGAAGCTGCTCGACGTCGGTCGGCTGACCCGATTCGCCGGATCGCCTCCGCGCGACGATCTCCAGGTCGCCCTGCGCGCTGTATCGATAGGCGCACTCATCGAAATGAACGACGAACGCCTCGGGGAAATACGGGTCCTTCAGCGAGGTGAGCCGAACCTGCGATGTTTCCGTCCGACAGCCGGCCGCGCCGGCCGCCGCCCCGACCAGAATCGCCAGCAGAAGACTGCGGATTCCACGCCGCGCCGGGCGCTCACTCATCATCAACCAACGATGTGGAGCGGGCCGGCCGGGTCGGCACCACGCGCGATTCGATCCCCAGCAGCGACAGCGAATCCCGCTCGACGATCCCGCGCAGTTGCTCCCGCGGAATCGTCCCCAGGTTCGTGCCGTGCACCATCTGGTTGATCGAATAGAGCGCCTCGATGCACGCGGCCGGCGACCGCCGCGGAAAATCGCTGCCGAACAGCAGCTTGTCCATCACGCCGTACTCATACGCGCCCAGCAGCGCGTTGTAGCTCATCCAGCGGCGCGGCAGCAGACCCGACACGTCCGCGAAGACGTGACTGTGCTTGCCCAGCAGCACCAGCGTCTCATCCACCCACGGGAACCCCATGTGCGCCACGACGATCTTCAATGTCGGAAAGTCGCTCGCCACCTCGTCCAGCAGCGCCGGCCGCGCGAATTCCATCCGCGACGCCGGATTGCGATGGTTCTGTTCAAAGACGACCGGCATCCCGCGCCGAACGCACTCTTCATACAGCCGGTACGCGCGCGTGTCCGTCGGGTGGAAGCACTGAAGCGGCGGCGAAACGGTAACGCCCTTCAGCCGCAGCTCGTCCTGGGCCGTCGCCAGCTCGTCCAGGCAGGCCTCGTCCGTCGGATCGATCCCCGCGAACCCGACCAGCTTGGTCGAGTTCTGCTGCACATAGTCGGCCACGACCCGGTTCGAGACCTCCGCCTCGGCGTACCGGCTCTTGAAACCGAGCACGATCGCCCGGTCCACCGTGTCCACCGCCTCCAGATGGCGGGCCGTCTCCATCAGCAGACGGGGTGGACCCCCGCTCAGGATCGCTCCATCGTGATTCAGATCAATGAGTTGCGTATGGCAGTCAACGATCATAGTCCGCTTCGCCGCATCGGGAGCACGCCGCGTGCCAGGTCGGCCGACCGCTCCGACCCCTGACACGTTGCCCAGACTCCCTAACCCGGCCGAATCCTAGTCGAACCTATCCACGCAGGTCAAGGCTCTGGTGACGGTTCCTCGTCAGCTTATCCTACGACCCGCGGTCAAGTGTGCCCGCCGCCGCGACGCGGGCCGTGATCATCCACGACCGCATCAGCCTAGATATGGTGCTGCCGGCGAAACGCGCCTCAACACTTTGTGTCACGATTCCTCCGTCGACTGCGGAACATCCACGTGACGCCGAAGATACTCGCACACCTCCGCCACCGTCTCCACTCGCTGCACGAATTCCGGGCTCTTGCCCACCTCCACCGCCGCCGCCAGCACGCTCTCCCAGTGCCGCCCCAGCAGAACCACCGGCCGCCGTGGCCGCAGCAACGACTTGTGGATCAGCTCCATCACCGCCGCCAACTCCAGCAGCGTCCCCGTTCCGCCCGGCAGGACGACGTACGCGCTCCCCAGCCGGATCAACGTATTGACGCGGGCGAAGAGGTCGAAGGTCGGCACCTCCTGGCGGATGAACGTGTTCGGCCCCCGCCGCCCGAACACGCTGCACGTTACCCCGATCGTGTACCCGCCGCCCTCGACCGCCCCCGCCGCCGACGCTTCCATCGTCCCGCCGTAGCCCCCGTTGCACACGGTCCACCCGTCGCTCGCCAGCGCCCGCCCCAGCTCGAAGGCCAGCTCGTAGAGCGGGTCGCCCGCGGCCGGGACGGCGCTGCCGAAAACCGTCACAATGCGATTCGACGCCATGATCTCACCTGAGCGGTCGTCCAATCCGACGCCGCGCCGTAGACTTCAGCAGAGAGATTGGCGGAGGCGGCAGTATGTGGCAAGCCACCAGCAGCGGATTGCAGACCAGGCGACGGGCGGCTTACTGGTGGACGGCCATCGCGGCCGGCACCCTGAGCCTCCTCGTCTGGCTCGCAGCGCGCTCCGTCGGTGCGATCGGCCTGTCGCCGCCCGTCCCGCAGAATTCGTCGCAGCCGGCAGATACCCCGCCTCCGCCGGCCGACCTGGAACGGCTCTACACCCGGCTCGGCGACGCCGACTGGCGCACGCGCGAACAGGCCACACGCGACATCATCGCGCTCGGCCACGAGGCCATGGACTTGCTGCGCAGCCGCGCCGCCGACGAGACCGACCCCGAAATCCGCCATCGCGTCCGCTTCATCCTCGAGAACATCGCCCCGCCCGAGCGGGCCGTTCTCGTGACCCGCACGACGCCGAACAGTGCCATCGAGCCGGGCGATCTCATCACGCACATCAACGACCGCCGGATCGAAAGCACCGACGAGCTGGCCCGCATCCTGCGCGACCTGCCCAACGCCGCCGTCGCCCGCGTCCGCGGCCGCGACGGCCCGCGCGAGGTCGGCGCCGTTCTGATCGAGCAGATCGTCTCGCGCTGCGACTATCGCGAGCCGCGCGGTCCCACGCTCGCCCGCGTCGTCCGCCTCTACGCCGATGGCTACGCCGAGCAGGCCTACGACCTGCTCCAGTCCATCGCCGAGCCCATCCCCGAATCCGAGCTCGACCCGCTCCTGCGCGCCCGAATCGCCTACACCGCCGGCCACCGCGCCGCCGCGCTCGACCTGATCGGCGGCCGCGTCGACGTCGCCCGGCCCGAGGGCGGCCAGAACATCTGGAGCGGGCCGTCGCTGCTCGATTTCGCCGGCCCCGGCCGCGCCCCGCTGCACCTGGAATGGGTTCTCTTCAACGCCGGCGGTCCGAGCATGTTCGAACGCAGCGCCGACCCCGATATCCGCGTGCAGCGCCTGCTCGTGCCCGCACACCGCTACGTGGACGCCATGCGCGAGGCGGCCAACCTGTGGTGGACGCGCTTCCGCGGCCGCCTCGACGACAACCGTGACAACATCGCCGCCGGAAACATGCTGGCCGTCGTCGCCTGGATGTTTTGGGAGCTCGATCTTCAGTCCGAGTGCTGCCGCCTGATCGAGCCGCGAAGCGCCATTCTCACCTACACATGGATCCGCGTGCAGACCGATGCCTGGCTGCCCTTTCTCGCCGGCGACAGCAAGCGCGCCGTCGACCGCTTCTACGACGACGCCCGCTACGTGCTCCAGCAGCAGGGCATCGCCTTCGATCGCAGCGCCGTCACGCGCAACCCGCACGTAGCCGCCGCGATCGCCTTCTTCCTCTACCAGGTGCCCGATGACCCGCGGCGGCGCGAACTGCTCGACATCATCCGCCAGCCGGGCCAGCCCGCCCTCACCAGCTACGCCGACTGGATGCTCCAGGCGCTGATGGAGCGCAACTTCGACGCGATCCGCGACGACTTCGGCACCATCCTGCCGCTGCTCTCCGACCAGCAGGCCCCGCCCTTCGCCCAGGCTGTCGCCCTGCTCGAATACGCCAGCGGCCAGCCGCAGGAAACCGTCATCGCCGCCGCACGCCAGCGCATCGCCCAGGCCGCCGACAGCCCGGAGCGCACCCGCTGGCTCGCCATCGTCGACGCACTGGCGCACCTCGCGGCCGACCGCCCGAGCGAGGCGCTCGCCGCACTCGACGCCCTCGGGCACGAGCCGCTCTGCGACCCGCTTCGACAAACGGCCCGCTTCCTGGCCGATCCGCCGCCCACCGCCGCGCAGCACGAGGGGCTGAAGCGGCCGCTGCTGGTCGTGCCGCTCGGCGCCAGCGACAACTTGTGGCTCGTCCTCGGCCGCGACCGCCGCCTGATGCAGTTCGACGCCCAGGCCAGCGTGCTCGCGCCGCTCGCTGCGCCGTCATCGAGCTGGTTCCCCAGCCCGCTCACCTTCCCCTGGCTCGGCCGCCAGGATTCCACCGGCCGCGTCTGGGTCTATGACCGCCGCCGCGTGGTCGAGATCACGCCGCAGCAGGAGCGGCCGCTGCGCCTGAATATCCGCGCGGCCGACATTGCCGCGTTTCATCGCCACGTCGGCCCGCTCTTTTCTGTGCTCGCGGATCTCGTCGCCGACGTGCCCGTGTCGCCCGGCGAGAACTCGGAGTTCCTGAGAGCGGAGATCCGCGCAAACGCAGAGTTCGTCGCCGACCCCGACCTGCCCGAGATCGGCCTGATCGAGACGCAGCCGGCCGACCCGCGGCTCGTCCATGTCGCACTCCGCGGCGGACCGCAGCTCCTGATCGACACCCACACCGGCCGTCACTGGTCTTCGCAGTGGGTCGCGCAGCAGGCGGGCCTCTCGCCGCCTCCGACCTGGTTCGTGCGGGCGGTGCGCGGCGACGGCGATAACCCGCCGCGCGCCGTTTTGCTCACCGACCAGGGCGTCTTGCACCTCGACACCGCCGACGAAACACTGACGCGCCTGGAATTGCCCGGCACCGAGCCACACCCGGCCGTCATTCCCGAATCCGTGCCCTACCAGCGGCGCGACCCGCGGTTCGTGTATTGCGCCCGCCCGCCACGCGACGGCGGACAGGTCTTCCGCATCGTGCTCGACGATCTCAGCGTCCAGCAGGTGGACATGATCAACGAAACGTTGCCGCCCGAGTTCTACGCGATCCAGTCCCGCGCCACGATCCGCGCCGCGCTCGATCGCGAACTGGCCGAGCTGAGCATCCCGTCGCTCGAAGAGTTCATCGCCGACGCAATGCGCGTCATCGCCGAGTGGAGGCCGCGCGAATCTCCATGACACCGCTCGACCTACGCCTGGGCGACGCAGAACTCACGCTCGCGCAGCTCGACGCCTTGCACGGCCACCCTCTGCGTGTGGAAGTTTCAGCCGACGCGCTCGAGCGCGTCCGCCGCGGCCGCCGCTCGGTCGACCAGCTCACCGCCACCGACGCCCCCGTCTACGGCATCAATACCGGCTTCGGCCACCTCAAAAACAAGCGCATCGCCCGCGCGCAGCTCGACCAGCTTCAGGAGAATCTCATCATCTCTCACGCGGTCGGCGTCGGCCCGCCCGTTCCGCCCGGGATCGTCCGCTGGATGCTGCTGATCAAGCTGCACATGCTGCTCGCCGGCCACAGCGGCGTCCGCCCGGAGCTGGTCCAGCGCCTCGCGGCCTGGCTCAATGCGGACCTCCTGCCCGTCGTCCCGACCCGCGGCTCGCTCGGGGCCAGCGGCGACCTCGCTCCCCTCGCTCATCTCGTGCTGCCCCTGCTCGGCCGCGGCGAGATGTGGCGGGCCCGAGATGGCCACGCAAGCGCGCCGGCCGCATCAGCCGACGCCTCCTTCGAACGAATTCCGGCACTGGAGGCACAGCAGGCGCTCGGCTTGCAGCCCTTGCGCCTCGCGGCCAAGGAAGGCCTCGCCCTGATCAACGGCACGCAATTCATGGCCGCCTACGCCGCCAACATCGGCGTCCGCGCCCGCCGCCTGGCTGATCTGGCCGACCTGTTCGCCTGCATCTCGCTCGAGGGCCTCCGCGGCAGCGTCCGCCCGATGGACGCTCGCCTGCACGAGCTCCGCCCGCACCCCGGCGCCCGGCAGGTCGCCGCCAACATCCGCCGCCACATGGCCGACAGCGAGATCCTCAAAAGCCACGAGCACTGCGACCGCGTGCAGGACCCCTATTCGCTCCGCTGCGTTCCACAGGTGCACGGCGCCTTCCGCGACGCGCTCGAGCATTTCTGCACCGTCGTCCAGTGCGAGCTCAACAGCGTCACCGACAACCCGATTCTCTTCACGGACGCGCAGGGAGCAGCCGAGGCGATCAGCGGCGGCAATTTCCACGGCGCCCCGCTGGCGCTCGTGCTCGACTATATCGCCATCGCCCTCACCGACCTGGCCAGCATCTCCGAACGGCGAATCTACCTGCTGCTCTCCGGGCTGGACGGTCTGCCAACGCTGCTCATGCCCGACACCGGCCTCAACAGCGGCTTCATGCTGCCGCAGTACACGGCCGCCGCGCTCGTCAATGAGTGCAAGGTGCTCGCGACGCCGGCCGCGGTGGATACGATCCCCACCTCGCTCGGACAGGAAGACCACGTCAGCATGGGCGCGACCAGCGCGCTCAAGGCCTACGAAATACTCGACCGCGTCGAGACTGTGCTGGCCATCGAGCTGATGTGTGCCGCACAGGCGATCGACTTCCGCGCGCCGTTGCGGCCGGGCGCCGGCCCGTGGGCCGCACACGAGATCGTGCGGCGGCACATCACCCACGCCGACCACGACCGGCAGTATGGCGAGGACATTCACACCGCCCTGCGGCTCGTGCGCGAGGACGAATCGCTGCGCAGGATCGCCCGCGGCGCGTGATCAATCTTCGACGCCGAACGCCCGGTGCCCGTCGTCGCGCAGCGCCCGCATCTTTTTGAGCCCCTCGAACGCAGCCTCGTGACGCTCCTCCAGCAGCGCCTTCTCGACCTCCAGCGACGCGGCCAGCAGCTCGACGATCCGCAGCCGAAAGTCGCGCACGAGCTTGATGCGGTCGCGCTCGACCACCTGTTCGATCTTCGGCGGCTCGAGCGACTTGACCTTCAGAATCAGCCCCTGAATCTCGACCAGCTTCTTGAGCGAGTCGGCGCTTTTGTCCGGCGCCTGGACCTGCTTATAAAGCTCGCGGAAGAGCTCGTCGACCTTCTCCATCGTGTCGTGCAGCTCGTCGCCGCCGGCCGCGGCCAGCGCCGCACGCGGGGCGGCCGAAAAACCGAATACGCAAAGTGCGGCCACGGCGACGGCCGCGGGCACCAGTGTGCGCGCCAGGCGAAGTGTCGAGAACATCGAAAGCCTCCATCCGCGGCAAGCGGCCGCGGTCCGCTGATCCATTGGGCAGCATCCGAATAATAGCTCACCGTGACTTTAGCACACCGGGAAACGCCGTTCCATGTCGCGCCGGCCGGTCGCCCGCCGGTTGGCACGCGGCCGGCCCGGCCATAGGCTAATCCGATTCCGGCCCGTGCCGCGGGCGGCCGCGCCCGGTTCGCGCAGCCCGCACCGGACCCGAGAAACGACCGCCGTCGAGTGAAAGGATCTCATCCGTGACGACCACCGGACAGACCGCCGCGACCGCCGAATCCGCCTCTCCCGAGTTTCCGCGACGCTTCGTCGCCGCCGATGCCGTCTTCGATCAGTGGTCGAAGGCCGAGCCCTACTACCGCGAGTTGCTCGAGCGAAAAGTGAACTCCGCCGAGGCGCTCGAGCGCTGGCTGCTGGATTTCAGCGAAGTCGACGCCGCCTTCGACGAAGAGGGCGTCACCCGCCAGATCGAAATGACCCGCGCCACCGACGACCCGCAGCGCGAGCAGCGCTTCCTCGACTTCGTCGAAAACGTCCGCCCCCACCGCGAGCCGTGGCGCCAGAAGCTCGGCCAGCGGCTGATGGAGCTGGCCGCCCGCTATCCGCTCCCCAGACAGCGCTACGAAGTGCTCCTGCGCAGCGTGCGAAACGCCGTTGAGCTCTTCCGCGAGCAGAACATCCCGCTCCAGGTCGAAGAAGCCAAGTTCGCCCAGCAGTACCAGAAAATCACCGGCGCGATGACGGTCGAATATGACGGCCGCGAGATGACGCTCCAGCAGATCGCCCGCTACCTGGAGGAGACCGATCGCAAGGTGCGCGAGGAGACGTGGCGCCTGGCGGCCGAGCGCTTCCGCCAGGACGCCGACGCCCTCGACGAGCTCTACGAGAAGATGGTCCGGAACCGCCACCGCATGGCGCTCAATGCCGACTGCCGCGACTATCGCGAATACGCCTTTCGCGCCATGGAGCGCTTCGACTACACGCCCGAGGACTGCCTGGCCTTTCACGACGCGATCGAGCGGGTCGTCGTGCCCGCGGCCAGGAAACTCGCCGAGCAGCGCATCCGCAAGCTGGGCATCCCGTCGCTGCGCCCGTGGGACACGGCCGTCGACCCCGACAACCGCCCGCCGATGCGGCCGTTCGAGACCGGACAGCAGCTCGCCACCGGTTGCGGCCGCATCTTCCATCGCGTCAGCCCGTCGCTCGGTCGCGTCTTCGACACGCTCCGCGAGCGCTCGCTGCTCGACCTGGAGAGCCGCAAGGGCAAGGCGCCGGGCGGATATCAGGCCACCTACACCGAGCGCCGCCTGCCCTTCATCTTCATGAACGCCGTCGGCACGGAGGGGGACGTACGGACGCTCCTGCACGAGGGCGGCCACGCGTTTCACACCTGGGCCTGCCGCAACGACCCGCTCGGCCTCTATCGCAGCTACCCGATCGAATTCGCCGAGGTCGCCAGCATGGGAATGGAGTGTCTCTCGCTGCCGCACCTGGAGGAGTTCTACGGCGACAGCACGGACCGCGCCCGCAAGCGCTTCTTCACCGAGATCATCAACTTCCTGCCCTTCATGGCCCGCGTCGACGCCTTTCAGCACTTCGTCTATCTGAATGTCGATTGCGGCGTGCGGGCGCGGCACGACACGTGGCAGGCGCTCTCGCGCCGCTTCAGCCCCGACATCGACTGGTCCGGGCTGGAAAGCTATGAGCGC
This sequence comes from uncultured Planctomycetales bacterium, assembly GCA_964643885.1. Classification (GTDB taxonomy): domain Bacteria; phylum Planctomycetota; class Phycisphaerae; order UBA1845; family Fen-1342; genus CAADGL01. Next base: position 19,072 of record CAZXUI010000040.1, on the reverse strand, counting down.
GTGAGCTGGCACCGCAAGCTGCACTTTTTCGAGGCGCCGTTCTACTACATCGAATACGGCATCGCGCAGCTCGGCGCGCTCCAGGTCTGGATGAACGCCCGCCGTGATTACGAGCAGGCCGTCGCTCTCTACTGCAACGGCCTGGCCCTCGGCGGCTCCCGACCGCTGCCCGAGCTCTTCGAAGCGGCCGGGCTGAAGTTCGACTTCTCCGAAGAGACACTCCGGCCGCTGATCGACGCGGTCATGGAGGAGGTGGGGGAGTGACGAATCCAAGAATCGCGAGTTTACGGGGCAGCCGGGGGAGACTGTAGGGTGCGTCCCTTGACGCACCAGTCCGCTCGCGTACCGCCGGCGTCACGCCCGCACGATCCGAGCCGCGCCCGCGCCCGTGATCCGAGCCGCGACCGTAAGGGAGCGGGCTGGGGGCGGCGCGCATCCCGCGCAAGCGTCAGAGCACATCCACCTACTACATCCGCCACCCGCCAATCGCTCACCCACGCCTGCAATCCGACCCGCCGCGGCGCATCATCGCTGCGACGATCATTCACCGCCCCCGCTCCGCTGCAACCGGCCGGCTCGCCGGCGACTCGTCATGCTGCCATCCGTCCGATTCGGTCTGGTCGGCAATCCGCCGCCCGCGGCCCGCATCGCGCACCGCACTGAACTCCCCCAGCAGCAGCACCCGCGACGGCCGGCTCCACGCCCCCAGCAGCGTGGCCGTCTCGCGCGACGTCTGTACCCGCAGCGCTCCCCGCAGCCGCTCCCCGCCCTCACGATAAACCGCCACAATGCCGATCGCCGACGTGAACCGGCTCTGCAATCCCGCCAGCCGCGCCACACCCCGCAACTCATCGCGGCCGACGCGGTAGTCGCGGGCCTTGCCCGCCGGCGGCGCGTCCAGCCGCAGCGTGAGACAGAAATGCACGTGCGAAGCGGGCACCAGCGGCAATCCCCGATGGACAGCCAGCGCGATCCACAGCCGCCCGGCCTCATCCGTCCACCAGTAGCACTCGTCGATCGTCACGCGCGTCGGCTTGGCCGCAGGCGGGTCGATCGCCCCATAGTCGAGCGAGATCAGATCCAGCCGCCCGCCGCCGTTGCACCCGCACGCAGCCATCGCCGCCGCGCAAAGCCCGGCCGCGATCAGCCCCGAAACGCAGCGTGACGAAGCGCTCAGTGTGGCACCGGGAACTGGGAGCACAGCTCGCGCACCTGTCCGCGAACTCTCTCTGTGACCTTCTCATCGCCGCCGCTGCTGAGTGCGGCATGAATCAGGTCGGCCACGGTCTTCATCTCCGCCGGCGCCAGCCCCCGCGTCGTGATGGCCGGCGTGCCGATCCGCAGCCCGCTCGTCTGCGTCGGCTTGCGCTCGTCGAAGGGGATCATGTTCTTGTTGACGATGATGCCGGCCGCTTCGAGCCAGCGCTCCGCCTCGCTGCCGGGCAGGTCGGGATGCACCGCCCGCAGATCGACGAGCATCAGGTGGTTGTCGGTGCCGCCCGAGACAAGGCGATAGCCGCGGGCCTGAAGCGCCTCGGCCAGCGCGCGGGCGTTGTCGAGAATCGCCTGCTGATAGACCTTGAACTCCGGCCGCAGCGCCTCGCCGAACGCGACCGCCTTCGCCGTGATCACGTGCATGAGCGGTCCGCCCTGCGTGCCGGGGAAAACCCAGCGGTCGATCAGCTTCGCGTCCGCCTCGCGGCAGAGGATGAGTCCGCCGCGCGGCCCCCGCAGCGTCTTGTGCGTCGTCGTCGTGACGAAGTCGGAGTGCGGCACCGGCGAGGGATGCAGCCCGACCGCGACGAGCCCCGCGATGTGGGCGATGTCGGACATCAGCCGCGCGCCCACCTCCCGCGCGATCTCCGCGAACGCGGCGAAATCGAGCACCCGCGGATAGGCGGAAAAGCCCGCGATGATGAGCTGCGGCCGATGCGCCTGCGCCAGCCGGCGGACCTCGTCCATGTCGATCCGCTCGCTCTCGCGCGAGACGCCGTAGGGCACGATGTTGTAGAGCGTGCCGCTGAGATTGACCTTCAGCCCGTGCGAAAGATGCCCGCCGTGGGCCAGGTCCAGCGACAGAATCGTATCCCCCGGCTTGAGACACGCCATGTAGACGGCCGTGTTGGCCGACGCGCCCGAATGCGGCTGAACATTCGCATGCTCGGCGTCGAAAAGCTGCCGCGCCCGCTCGCGGGCCAGCTCTTCGACCGCATCCATGTTGGGGCAGCCGCCGTAGTAGCGCTTGCCGGGATAGCCTTCGGCGTACTTGTTGGTGAAGACCGATCCGGTCGCCTCGCGCACCGCCACGGAGACGTGATTCTCCGACGCGATCAGCTCGAGCGTGCTTTGCTGCCGCTCTTCCTCGCGCCGCACAACCTCCGCGATCTGCGGGTCGACCTCTGCGAGCGGCCGGCAGAGCAGCGGGCCGCTGTGCTGGTTCCTGGTAGCCATTCCTCGTCCTTCCGCGTGGTGCCGGGTCGCTGAAGCAGCCGGCTGGGGTGCCTCAGGGAGTGTCGGATGTCGATGGCGGTGATACCGGCGCCTGCTCCGTCGCCGGCGGCTCGACGGCGAAGCGCTCCTGAAGCTCCTCGAGCAGCGAGCGCTCGAGCGCATAGTCCCGCCGCAGCCGCCGCCAGAAGGTGTTCTGCTGCGGCGTCGTGGCCGCGTCACGCTCGATCGGCGTGTAGGCGGGCGAATCGCTCCAGCGCTTCTCCTCCGTGCGGATCGGCTCGCGCTCGGCGGATTCCTGCCGCTCAACGTCGATCCGCAGCCGCACGATCGTGTTCCGCCCACGAGAGGCGACGGAAAGCTCGGCCGACCGCCGCATCGTCGAAGCCCCGCCGACCAGGTCGCGGGCCGTGCCGCTGTCGCTGGCCGTGCGATACTCCGCCGCGACCGAACGCACGACCCCGCGCGTGCGGTCGGCGTCCACCCGCCCGAACTCGCGCCGCAGGATCACGATCGCCTCGCTCAAGACTTCATCGGGCGAGGTCTGCTGAATCAGGCGCACCGTCGCGCGGCGCTCCTCCGGCTCCGCGCAGCCGCTCAGCAGAGCGCCGGCCATCACGGCCGAGCAGAAGATCACGCCGCGAACGAGCGAGGGGGCCGGCGCCGTCACGGTTGCCCTCCCTCGTCGGGCGGCTCGCCCGGGGGCGGCGCGGCCGGAATCTGCGGCGAGGGGAGCTTGGGCGGCGGCAGAGCGCCGCGGCCTTCGAGCAGGTCGGGATAGCGGCGGATGATGGAACCGGGCTGTGCCTCCATGGCGGCCTTCTTGAGGTTCGCCATGCCCCGCTCGCGGTCGCCGCTGTGATATTCGAGATAGCCGAGCAGAAACCGCAGGTGCGGGTCTTCGACCATCTCGAGCTGACGGTGGATGTCGGAGCGGCGAATGTCGATCACTTCGGCCCCGCCCATCATCTCCTTGAGGTCCACGTTGAAGCGCGAAATCTCCGGGAAGCGCTCGAGCCCGGAGATCAGCGACAGGGCCGCCGAAAAGTAATCCCCCGCCGCGATCATCGCGTGGCCCTTGCCGATCAGCGGCAGCGGGTTGTGCGGATCGAGCACGCGGGCCCGCTCGTAGTGCTCGACGGCGTCCATGTAGCGGCCCTCGTCCAGCAGCGACTCGGCCTGGCGGATCTCGCGGTTGATCGCCGTCGGCGACTGCGTCGCGAAGCTGGTCAGCGGCGACCCCAGCATCTCGTTGACGAATTCCTGCGACTCGAGCATCTGCACATTCGGCACCTGCTGATTCGCGGCCGCCGGGTTGTTCTCCACAGCCTGGCGCATGTCGGAATACCACGTCGCGCCCGGGTCGCGCTCGAGCGACAGCGCCATCCGCATGTCGGTGAACAGGTCGCGGCCGGGCAGAATCTCCGGCAGGCCCGCCGGCGAAGGGCTCGCACCGGTCAGGCCGGGCTGCTGCGACGCGATGCCCGCCGGCGGCGCCGCCGCCTCGCGCGGGTCTTCGCCTGCCGACGAGTCGAACCGGCCGGGCGAAACGAACGGGTTGTCGCCCAGCAGGGCCAGCGGATCGGTCTCCAGCGAGACATCCAGCCGCGCCGACGGCGGCTGAAGCACGTCGAGATTCGGCACGCGGAAATCGAGCGGCTGGGCCAGCGCATTCGGCCGCGAGAACTCCGGCCGGTCCGGATCGATCCCGGCCATCACGCGGAAGTCGCGCTGCGCGCTCTCGATTCCCTGCGGCGTGTCGGTAAGGCTCCTGTCGCCCAGGTTCGAGCGGTTCTGCACGGGCGCGTTGACCCCGAAGATGGAGCTCTGAAGGTTCACGGTCGGCGGCACCGCAGCCACATCGGTCAGCCGGCCGAGCGGATCGCTCGTGTCGATGCGTGCGTCGATTGGCGGGGCGTAATTGAGCAGGCCGGGCAGCGGCGCGCGCGGGGCCGGCGTGGCCGAGCCAAAGGCGGGCGTCGAGCCGGGCAGGCCGTACTGGCCTTGCAGGAACGCGCCCGTCGGGGCGGTTCGCGCCGGGTCGAAGAAGGGCTGCGTGCGGAACTGGGCGTAGGGCGAGGAAACGTCCGAAACGCTGACCGAGTCGCGGATGAAGCTCGAAAGCGAGGCGCTGCCGAGCCCGACGCGCAGCGACGTGCCCTCCGGGATCGGGGAGAAGCTCCGCAGCGACAGGCCGCCGCGGACATTCCCCGACGCGAGCAGATTGCCGCTCAACAGCGGAACTGACGGGCGCAGCGAGCCGTAGTCATAGAACCGGCTCGCGCCGACCTGCGGATTGGCGTCGAAATATCGGCCGTCTTGGGCCACCGGAAATTGGGCCGCGGCCGCTGGCAGCAGCAGCCCCAGCGCGGCTGCGGCCGCGACGCGCATTCGACCGGCCGCAACGCGCATCCGTACGAGCGCGACTGCGGTCACTGAAGTCACCCGGCCCCGCCCGGCCGCGGCCAGCCCACAGGGAAACGCGCGGCAGCCGCGGGAAGCAGTGATCTTGCCGTCGGAACGCATTCGAGCACCTGCCTTTCGACATCGCGCCATGGTCATTGTACGCCGATCGGCCCCAGGGATTCTATCGGCCGCTCGGGCTCCAGATACGCGGGCGAACGCGGCCGAGCAAGGCAGGCTGCCCGCCGCGCAGCGCGGGCGTCCCGCCCGCAATCTGTGGCTTCGCCATTCTGCCTGCCTTTGTCGGGTGGTACGGGCGTCTCGCCCGTACCTCAGATCCGAGCCGCGACGGGTGGTACGGGCGTCTCGCCCGTATCTCTGATCCGAGCCGCGACCGCCAGGGAGCGGGCCGGGGGTGGCGCGCCGCCCGCGCAAGCGCCGGATGACGTCCACCTATCTCAGGCGCTGGTGCTTTGATTTCAGGTGTGTGCGTTTCGGCGCGTATCCGCGGGAAACTCTCTCAACTGCGCCCGCTCCCTGACGGTCGCGGCTCTGTGAATCCATCTGCTCACGGCTCGGCGCTCGCGCACGGCTCCGCTTCCGCCCGAACCTCTCGATCACCACCGCCTCGATCACGCCAGATGCCGCCCGCCGTCCACCGGAACAATCGCACCCGTCATGTAGTCACCCTCGGCCAGCACGAATCGAACCGCCGCAGCAATATCCTCGACACTCCCGGCACGGCCGAGCGGGATCCGCTTCGTCAACCGCGCGCGCGTCGCCGCGTCATAATCCTCCGGCCACGCGGCCACCCCCGGCGCCACGCCCACCACGTTCACCTCCGGCGCCAGCCCGCGGGCCAGCACCCGCGTCAGCGTCTCGAGCGCGCCCTTGGAGACCATGTACGCGACATGATCCGGCCACGGCCGGCCGACGGAAACATCACACAGATTCACGATCCGTCCGTGCGCCGCCCGCAGCGCATCGCGGGCGGCGTGCACCAGCAGCATCGGCGCCGTCAGATTCACGCGCAGCGTCCGCTCCCATTCCTCCAGCGAGAACGTGTCGACCGTCATCCGCTCGAACTCGGACGCGTTGTTGATCAACACGTCCAGCCCGCCGAAGCGGGCCAGCGCCGCCGCGACGAGCCCCTCCACCTGCTGCGGCTCGGAAAGATCAGCGGCCAGCAGCTCGACATCGGCCGCACCGCCACGACGACACTCCTCCGCGGTCCGCTCGGCCGGCTGTCGCGAGCTGCGATAATGAAGCGCAAGCCTGCAACCGTCCGCCGCCAGCCGCAGAGCGATCGCGCGGCCGACGCGGCGGGCCGCCCCCGTGATCAGCACCACTTTCCCCGCCAGGTTCATTCACCAGTCTCCACGCTCGCAGGATACCACACCTGCTCCAGGCACAGTCCCTGCGGCGGGGCCGTCGGTCCGGCCAGCCGCCGGTCGCGCCCGGCGAGAATCTCCGCCACCCGCCCCGGCCCCCAGTGCCCCCGGCCGACCTCGACCAGCGTGCCGACCATGTTGCGGACCTGGTTGTACAGAAACCCGTCGCCCGCCACGTCGATCGAAATCTCCGGGCCGCTCAACCGAATCGAAACCTCGTGCACGCTGCGGATCTTGTTCTCACGCGTGCAGCCGGCGCTGGCGAAAGAGCTGAAGTCATGCCGGCCGACGAGGCCGGCCGCCGCCGCCCGCATCGCCGCGATATCCAGCCGGAACGGCACGTGCCAGGTGCAGCGCTGAACCAGATCGACCACCGGCGAGCGCGGCGTGTTGTAGATGCGGTAGCGATAGAGCTTGCCGACCGCGCTGCGGATCGCGTCGAAGTCATCGCGGACGCGCGTGATGCGGACGATCGTCAGATCGGCCGGCAGGCGATGATTGATCGCCCGCAGCAGGTTCTCGTCCGGTATGGCCGAGTCCGTCACAAGCTGCGCACACTGCCCGCGGGCGTGCACACCGGCATCCGTACGGCTCGCCCCGACGACGTCGGCCGGGTGCCGAACCACGCGCCACACGACCGCCTCGAGCTCCCCCTGAACGGTCCGCAGGCCCGGCTGCCGCTGCCAGCCGTGGAAATCCGTCCCGTCGTAGGCGATGGTCAGTCGAAGCTTGCGTCGCATCGCTGCGGATGGTACCCGCGCCCGGCCGGCCCTGCCGAAACAGCGAGGCGGCCGGTCCCGCCTGCCCGCAATCGCGGCCGGGGAACCGCCCGCCTCCAATCCCACCCGAGCCGCCCGGGGGGCTACTTCTTCTCGTCGTCCGGCGGCTCCTTCGGCTCCTCTCCGTTCGGCGGCGTCGGCCAGCTTCCGCCCGGCAGCTCGGCCGGAACGGTCTCGTCGCTGGCGTAGTCGTAGAACTCGCGGTACTGCTTGCGGAAGTAGCCGCCGGCGCGAGCCTGCACACCGTTGAGCACGGCGCCGAAGATGCGCGCGCCGATCCGCTCGAGCTGCTCGCGGGCGCGCTTGATCGCGCCTTTCGAGTTGCTCACTGCCCGCGCGACCAGGATCACGCCGTCCACCTGCGTCGCCAGCACCAGCGCATCGCTGATCAGCAGCGCCGGTGGGCCGTCGAAGATGATCCGGTCGTACCGCTGCGTCGCCTCCTGAATCAGGTCGCGCACGTAGGTCGAGCCGAGCAGCTCGCTCGGCGTCGGCGGCATCGGCCCGCTGCTGAGCACGTCCACGTTCGGGTGGTCCGTCTTGGTCACATAGTCCGGCAGCTTGCCCTGCCCGATCAGGATGTTGCTCAGCCCCTCCCGCCGCGTGTTGGCGAACGCGTCGCGGATCGCCGGCCGGCGGAAGTTGCAGTCGATCAGCAGCACGCGATGCCCGCTCTGCGCCAGCGTAACGGCCAGGTTGATCGCCACGGCCGTCTTGCCGTCGCCCGGGCCCGGGCTGGTGACCAGGATCGTCCGCTGCTTCTCTGACGGGCCGCTGAAGAGCAGATTGGTGCGCACCTGGCGGAAGGCCTCCGCCACCAGCGACTGCGGCGCCCGCAGCGCGGCCTGCTCGATCGAGTCGATGTCCGCCTCGTCCTCGTCGATCAGCGGCACGTTGCCCAGCACGCTGATCTGTCCGTAGCGGGCCACGTCGATCGGCGTGCGGATCGCCTTGTCTGTGAACTCGCGCAAAAACGCCAGCCCGATCGCCGCCGCCAGCGACAGCACGAACCCGCCGCCCAGGTACAGCAGCATGTCCGGCCGCGACGGCTTGATCGCCTCCTCCGCCGGCTGCACGAGGCTCAGCCGCTGCTCGCGCGACTTGTCGAGCATCGCCGTCTCGGCCCCGGCCAGCGCCTTTTGAAGCTCCTCGATCCGCTTGATGATGAGCTGCTCGTCGTCCGTGTGCTGCTGGAAGGTTTGCAGGTTGCGGTCCAGCATCCGCTGCTTGGCCTGAAGCTCCTGGAGCTGCCCGCGGATGTGCAGGATGACGTTGCGGGCGTTGATCAGATCCTGCCGCGTCGATTCGATCTGCCGCTCGCGGATGTCGTTGATCAGCTCCTCGCGCTTGGCGATCTCCTTCTCGAACCACCCCTGACGCTGAATGCGGAGTTGCTTGACCTGCCGGTGCGACGGGCCGAGCAGCGACAGCAGCGACTGGATGCCCACGTCGAGCGACTCGACCGTCACCCGGTAATACCGCAGAATCGGGTCCGACTCGATGATGATCCGCATCTCGGGCGTGATCGGAAGCTGGCCGAGCGGAATGCCCTCGAGGCTGTCCAGGTATCCCTGGAGCGAGGTCGCCAGCACCTCGTACTGCGAGACCTGCTCGAACAGCCGCAGAATCTGCTGTCCCGTGGTGCTGTTCTCGGCCTCCATCGCGGGAATCTCAGATGTCTCGCGAAAGCGGCGGATCTCCGCCCGCTTGTCCGTCAGGGCCTGCTGCGCGGCCGCCATCGAGTCGCGCAGTCCCTCGACCCGCATCTGAAGCTCGCCCTTCGACCCCGTCTGATAGCGCAGCAGATAGCGCGAGATCACCGTCTGAACGATCAGCTTGGCCTCGCGCTTGTCACGGCACGAGAGACTCACGCGAATCAGGTTCGTCTCCGGAATCGGCGCGCTGACGAGCATCCGCTGAAGCTCGAATGCGCACTTCATCACGTTCCCGCCGTACCACTTGTAGAACTCGGTCTGCTTGATCTCCGGCTGCTGGAGCACGTCCATGATCAGGCTGAGCTGCTTGAGCTTGCGGGCCTCGGTCTGAAGCATCTGCTTCATGATCTCGGGCGTCACCAGCTCCGGCTCGATCTCGAGGCTCTCCCGCGGCGGCTGAAGCTCGAGGATGCCCTCGCTCGGAAACGCCGGCACCCACTTGCGGATCGCAAAGGTCGACCCCACCACCAGCAGATAGAACAACACGAACGTGATCACGATCGTCAGCTTGCGCTGCTTGAGAATGCGGACCGCATCGCCGAAGCCGACGACCGGCGCCTCTTCCATCCCGGCGGGCATCCCCAGCGCGCCTTGCGGACCCAGGGGCAGCGGCGCTTGAGCCGCCAGCGGCTGAGACGGTGAGATCGAACTCATCGGTCACCTCGTCACTGAAAACTGCCGGCCGCCGCTCCGACGGCCGGCCGGACCGGGCACACGCCCGGCCCGCGGGACTCAGCGCAGCTCTGCCAGAGCCTGCTCGATGTCCTTGATATACAGATCGTCCTTGATCTTTTCCGCCTGCTCACGCGCCGCCCGCAGCGCCGCCCGGGCTTCGCTCGTCCGACCGGCCTTCATGTATATCCGGCCCAGGTGAAAGCGGGCGGCGACGTCATTCGGCTCGAGCCGCAGCGCCTCGAGCAATGCCTGCTCGGCCGGCCCGCTGCGATCGTTCAGGAAGTAGACCCACCCGATCGTGTCGAGAACGCTCACGTACATCGTCCGGTCGATCGCGCCGGAATCGCTGGCCCGGCTCGCCACGCCGGAGAGCCGCTCGACGTAGGGAAGCGCCTCGGCCGCGCGGTCCAGCCGGGCCGCCAGCGAATAGGCCAGGTTGTTGAGCGCCTCCAGGTGGTTCTGCTCGATCTCCAGCACCCGCTCGTAGGTCTTGACCGCGTCCGCGTGCCGCCCCTGCGCGTCCTGCAATCGCGCCTTGGAAACCAGGGCGTTGAGCTGCGCGGCCGTGCCGCGGTTGGCCTTCGCGATCACCTCGTCGAGCATCCGTTCGGCGTCGGCATGAGCCTCCGGTCCGCCGCGCTGCACGAGATAGCCGGCGTACAGCGATTGCAGCGTCAGCCCGCCGGCCTCCTTGGCCGTATCACGCAGCACCTGCTCGAATACGCCCCGGGCCGCGTCCACCGGCAGCAGCCCGGCCACCTGCCGCGCCACGAGCGTCATGTCGGCCGGCCCCGTCCGCGTCGAGTCGGCCAGCGCCGCCGTCAGCAGCGCGATCCCCTTCTCACGCTGCCCCGAGCTCAGGTAGGCCTCGGACACCGTCGCCCGCACGCTCGGCGTCGCCTCCTCCGCCGGCAGCGACTCGAAAAACTGAATCGCCTCGAGCTGGCGGCTGCCGCGGACCAGCGCCTGGAGCAGATCGATCAGGATCAGCGGGTTGCGCCGGCCGATCCGCTCATACGCCGCCAGCGCCGACTGAAGCGGCGAAACCGCGGCGGAATGAGAACCGTTCTCCATCATCAGCCGGCCGAGCTGGTGCGACCAGAACGGGTTGTCCGGCTCGCGCGCGGCCCGCGCGGCCACGAACTCCTGCGCCCGCTGCGAGTGGCCGGTCGTGCGATAGAAGAGCATCAGCCGGTTAAGCACGTTGGCGTCGTTGGGGGCCGCGTCCACCAGCTCCTTCAGCTCGTTCTCAGCGAGCTCGGGCTGGCCGGAGTACTCGTAGAGCTGCGCCAGCGCCAACCGGTGGCGCAGGTTGTAGCTCAGCGGCGCGAGCTGCTTGGCCCGCAGCAGGTCCTCGCGGGCGCTCTGGATCGCCTGCTTCTGGCCGAAGTTCTGGGCCAGCTCCATGTTCAGCGCGCCGCGCAGGAACAGGGCGAACGGCTCATCGGGATTCGCGGTCAGCACGGCCGAGAGCAGCTCGCGGGCCTGGTCGAGCTGCGTCGTCCGCTTCTCGGGCGAAGGCGCCGGCTCGGAGAGCAGGAGCTGGGCCCGCAGCAGCGACGAGCGCAGGTCCTTGGGGAAGCGCTCGTCGTAGCGGTCGAGCGCCTCGCGGGCTTTGCCGAAACGGCTGGTCCGCATCAGCGTCTGGGCCACCTTCAGTTGCACGCTCTGAACGACCGCGTCCTCGTTCGTCTGCGAAAGCAGCTTGTCAGCCGCATCGATCAGCGCGTCGACCTGGTCGGTGCGGGCGTAGAAGTCGACCAGGTCCTGCCCCAACAGCACGTGCGCCCGCTGGCGCTGCTCGGGGTCGGTCAATACCTTGTCGATCTGCTGAATCGCCAGCAGGAACTCGGCCTGCGCCGCGGGCAGATCGCCGAACTGCTCCAGGAAGCGGGCCAGCACGACCTGCGTCTCGAGCGAATAGACCGTCTCGAGCCGCGCGATGCTCTCGCGCAGAAACGCTTCGCCCTCGGCCCGCTTGCCCGCGGCCGCGTAGAAGGTCGCTGCGATCTGCGGCAGGCCCACCCGCTTCGGCTCGAGCGCGACGATCTCGCCCAGTCGCTGCTCGCCCTTCTCGAAGTACGCCGCACGCTGCTGCGCCGATTCCGTCCGCGCGATCAGCTCCGTGTAGAGCTGCACCAGCCGCAGCAGATTCTCCACGTCCTGCGGGTTCTCCTCCCGCAGCTTCTCGCGCTGCGCCACGCCCGCGGCCGGGTCCGATTCCTCCTCCAGGAACCGCTGGCGCTGCTTGACGAATTCGTCCTCCGGGTTCAGCCGCGCGGCGGCCCGCAGATAAGGCACACCCTCGTTCGGGCGGCCGAGCTGCTCGTACACCGCGTACAGCATGCGGTTGGCCTGAAAGTTCAGCGGGTCGAACTGCACCGCCTGCTGGAGCACCGGAATCGACTCCTGAAGCCGCGGCTCGGGCAGCGCCAGCATCGCCTGCGCGATGCGAACCTTCAGATTCGAGTCGTTGGGAAGCAGCCGCTCGGCCGCACGGAACTCCGTCAACGCGCCCTCGAAGTCGCGCTGGGCCGCCTTGAGCTGCCCGCGGAAAACCGCCCCGTTGGCCGAATCGGCGTTCTTCTCCGCCAGCCGAAGCGCGTACGCCTCGGCCTCCTTGAACTTGCTCAGTCGCAGATGCAGCAGAAACTGCTGCTCCAGCACGCCCGCGTCATTGGGCCGAAGCTGCTCCAGCCGCGCCAGGTGCGGCGCCGATTCCTCGTAGCGCTCGCGCGTGTAATAGAAGCTGAACAGCTCGGCCGCGCGGTTCGCCTCGTCGGGGATGCTCTCGATCACCTCACGCAGCTTCTCGTCCCGCTCGGCCGCGTCGGCGATGCCGACCGTCACCTCGTACGCCCGCAGCAGCCGCTGGTGCGTCTCGTCCATTTCCCGTTCGCGCAGCTCGCCGAAGAAGCGCGCCCCGTCGGCCCCGCGGCCGGCGCGATTCATGACGTTCGCGAGCAGGCCGAGTGCGGCGCGGTCGCGGGGGTTGCGCTCGATCAGCTTGCGCAGCAGGTTCTCCGCTTCCTGCCAGTTCTCGCCGGTCGCCGCGAGCTGGGCCCGCATCATCAGGTCGCGCGGGTCGTCCTCGCGCACTTCGCCCAGCGACTTTTCCGCTTCTTCGCCGCGGCCCAGCGCGACCAGCACCGCCGCCCGGGCGCGCCGGAAAGGCTCGTAATCGGGGTGATCGGAGATCAGACCGTCCAGCAGCGTCAGCGCCTCGTCGTTCTTCCCGAAACGCATCAGCAGGTCGACCTTCCCCTCCCACAGCCCGAGCGGTACGGCCTCGCGCGCCCGCTGATAGGCCTCGATGGCGCGCTCGGTGTAATCCATCGCCAGTCCCGGCTCGCCGAGCTGGCGATACAGCATCGCCAGCCGCTCCTTCGCGAGGCGGTTGACCGCCTCGAGACCGCGAATGCCGCGCGTCTTCTCGTCCGCTGTCTGGAAGGCCGTCACGGCCGCCCGCGGGTCGTTCTCGAAAACCGCCAGCTCGCCCTCGAGCACGGCCGTCATGTAATAGGTCGGGTACTGCGTCACGGACAGATCGACGAATCGCCGCGCGTGCTTGAGCGCCTCGTCGCGCTGCGACGCCTCCGGGGCACGGGCACGGTACTGCATCGCCAGCTCAAAGCCGCTGGCCATCAGCGCCGCCCGACGGCCCGCCCGCTCCGCCAGCATCGCCCGCAGCGAGCGCACGCCGACGTTCGATTCCAGTCCCTTGTGGCACAGCGCCAGCGCCGCCTCGTAGCGCTGCGCATCCTCCGCCGACAGATTCCCCTTCGACACGTCGAAAACGCTGAGCTGCGCCAGCACCGCGTACGCGTCGTACAGCGCCGAATCCAGCTCGATCGCCTTCTCCGCCGCACGCTTGCCTACCGACACGTATTCCGCGATCTTCGCCGCATCCGGCGCGGGCGAGCTGCGCTCGCGCGCCGCGAGCTGCCAGAGATTCACCGCCAGAAGCTGGTGCAGCTCCGGCCGGCTCGGGTCGAGCTCGATCGCCTTCTCGAGCACGCCCCGCGCTTCTTCGATCCAGTCCATGCTGGCCAGCGCCCGGCTCAGCTCCTCGGTCAGATTCAGATGCTCGGGATGCTTATCCCACGCCTCGCGCAGCGCCTCCAACGAGCCATCCTGAAGCACGCTGATCTGCGCCGTGACCTCGGGCGAGACGCGGCCGGGCGGCTGCGACAGCAGCAGTTCGCGCATCTTCCGAACGGCCGCAGACCGCCGCGCGATCGCCACCCGCGGGTCCGTCGCGTCGAGCTGGATCGCCTTCGCGATCGCCGCCTCGGCCACGGCCGGATCGGCGCCCGCGCTGCCCGAGCCGTGCCCCTCCGCCTGGCAGACCAGGCCCAGCAGGTTGTCCGGCTCGATCTCCAGCAGCATGGCGGAATGCTCCCGCAGCATGTCGTCGACCGGGAACTGCGTCCGCAGCTCCCAAAGCTTATCGAGCATCGCCTCCAGAACGTCCGTGTCCTTCGGCGCCAGCGTCAGCGCCTCGTTCAGAATCCGCAGCGTCGCGTTCACGTCGCCGAGCTGATACGCGCAGCGCGACGCCTCGATCAGGTACTTCGGCTGACGGTCCGCCCGGAACGCGCGGCGGTAATACTCCGCCGCCCGCAGCCAGTCGCCCGACTCCTCCCGCTCGAGCGCCTTATCGACATACGTCTGCGGATCCAGGCCCGCCAGATTGAACGAGATCACGGCGACCGCGGTCACGGCCAGAAGCATGCCCGACACCGTCAGCGCCGCCACGAGATTCTTGTTGAGCTTTCGTTTCGCCATGGCTCGCCTTCCCCGCTACCCACCCACCGGCGCCTGGCCGGAGCTCAGCGCCTCCCAGTCCTGATAATGATCCGCAAGCAGAATCCCCAGCACCCGCTTCAGCAGCGGCCGGGCCGCCTGCACGCTCTCCTCGCGCCCCGCCAGCCGGCGGAACTGCCCGTCCGAGAAGCGCACCTCGATCTTCGAGTAGTAGGCATAGCGGTCGAACAGATTCTGCTGCGCCAGCCGCACCTCGTAACGCGACGTGCAGTAGCGGCCGTTCGTGTAGAAGAAGTACAGCACGGTCATCTGCGGCACCGCCGAAGCGCCCGTCGTGAACGTGTCGCCCGCCACCCCGGACTCGAATACGCACACCCGCACCGGAATCCGGTCATCCTTCGCCTTCACCCCCTCCATCGGGAAGGCCTCCGTGTCCGCCGACACGAGCTGCCAGCCGGCCGCCGAAATGCATTCATCCGGAATGTGCGGCACCATGTCCGGCTTGCCGGTGTAGTACGTCACCGTGATATGCGCGACGCGAAGCGGGTCCGCCGGATCGCGCGAGAGATCGACCACGCGCCACTGAAGATACTCATCCGTTCCCAGCGACTCGATCATCTCGGCCGAGAGCGGCTCGGCCTGAATCGGGTGCAGCTCATAGTCCGGCAGCAGCTTGCTCCGGTCGATCGCGTAGAGCGGCTTTTTCAGCGGCACGGGCTGCTTGCGGAAATTCAGCTCGAAGACCCGCGCCAGCCCCTCCAGCGTCAGCGCCGAGAGCACCAGCAGCCCCAGGCAGACGTAATAGCGCGCGCTGGCCGGCCCGCGCGCCCGCCGCACTGCGCTGCCGCTGGACGCCTCCGCCCGACCGCCCTCGCTCTCGCGAGGCGCCGCCGGTGCCGAGCTCGGCTCTATCGTCGCCCGATCTGCCATCCGTTCCCTGACTCTCTACGCTGCCCAGCGGCGCCCCGCGGCCGCGCCGCACGCGCCCCGCCGCACCGGACCACGCGCCGCGCTCAGCGCGCCGCGGAGCCCTCGCCCGCGGGCTCCGCTTCTTCGCTCACGAACAGATTGCTCAACACCCACCCCAGCCCGTTGAATATGCCGAACGCCAGCAGCAGCGTCAGCAGGCCCAATGCAGTATGGTAGTTCCCCTCCGCGTACTTGGGATCGACATAGACGTGCAGCAGGCACGTCGTCGTCACGCGGATGAAGTTCGTGAACACCGCGATCGGCACGCACGACGCGATCATGATCACCCGCTGCCACCACGGCCGGTCCGATACGAACGCCACCGCCACCCCCAGCGCACACAGCGTGATCGTGCTGCGCATCCCGCTGCACGCGTCCGCGACCTCCAGCCGGCCGACCGTCCCGTTGTAGAAGTACCGCAGCGTCGAGCCCTCGCGCACCACGTCGAGCTGAAGCACGTTCAGCGTGCTCGTCGCCACCGTCGCCGCCATCCGTCGCAGCGGATCGGTCAGGCGAAAATAGATTCCCTGCGGCAGCGGAATCGCAAAGAACAGATACAGCCACGGCACCCACACGTGCCGCAGCACCGGCAGCCCGCACAGAAAAACCACCACCCCCAGCAGCGCCGCCATCATCGCCACGGCCTGAAGATACGTGTACAGCAGCCCCCACAGCGTGAACCAGTAGAACAGCAGCGACGCCGCCAGCAGCCCCAGCCCCACGCCCGTCCCGCGAATCGGCGAGCGCCGCACCCGGTCCCAGTGCAGGTAGATCAGATACGCGCTGAACAGCGGTATGATCGGCCCGTGCGACCAGTCCGCGTTGTGCGTCCACGTGTACCACAGGTTCCGCAGAACGTTCTGAAACACCGCCAGAAACGCCACCCCCACCAGCGCCGCCTTGATCTGCGCGGCCGTGTCGAACTCGATCCGCCAGGGGCTGCTGCTGACCGACGGCGTACTCGACATCCCGCTCGCTCCTGCGCCCGCTAGAACGGCAATCCACGCTGCTGACGCCGCTGCTGCGCAATGATCTCGGGGTTGATCCTGCTGCCGTACGCGTCTTTGTCCGCGAAGTTGCGGTCATACACGAAACCGAACCCATACGTGAACCGGAACGAATTGCGGATCACGAACAGAAAGGGCGCCAGAGTGTGCGTACCGACGTTGATCACGTCGTCATCCCGCAGCAGCACGTCCTCCTCCAGACCCGCAAACACCGCGTCCAGATTCACAGGAATCGTGAGCTGCTTGTCCGTCCCCTTCTCACGCCGGATGATCTCGCACCGCTGCGGCCACGCCAGCGGCGAAAAGCCCCCCGCGATCGCACCGATCGCCTGCTTGATCGTGATCTCCCGCCCGTTGAACGCATACACGCCCGGCCGGTTCACTTCCCCCATGATGTAGAACAGCCCCGTGTCCACCGGCGCCACGATCACGTCGCGGTTGCGCACCACGATGTTCATCCGCGGGTCGCCCGCCTTCAGCGCCCCCACGTCGATCTCGATCACCCGCTGCGTGATCTCCTCTTCCGGCAGCGCCTCCCAGTCGAACGCCTCCGGCAGCTCCGCACCCGGCCCACGCGCCGGCTGACGCGCCTCCGGCTCCGCCGGCAGCTCCTGCGGGGCGGGCTCCTCAGCCTCCATCGTGCGTTCGCCCGTCGGGTCGGGGAAGATCAGCGGCCGGAACGGCTGCGGCTCGGCCTCCGGAGCGGGTTCGGTCGTCGGCTGCGTCTCCTGGCTCCGCGGCGCGACAATCTCCTCCATCGCCCGCAGATCCTCCTCCGGCTGCGCCGGCCGGGCCGGCTGGCTCGGCTGCGTCTCCTGCCCGAGGTCGCCGAAGCTCGCAAAGCTCGTCTGCTGAAAGTTCAGCCCCTCTTCGGTCGGCGGCGGGATGATCAGCTCCCGCTCCTCCCCCGGCGTTGTCGGCGGGAGCGGTTCCGAATCCAGCCCCTGCCCCCGGTCCGTCCGCCGGATCACGTAAATCGTCTTGACCGTCGGACCCAGGTCCCCCGCCAGCGTAATCGCCTCCAGCACCCGCAGGTCCTTCTGCGTAATCGTGTAGGGCCCGGGGCCGCGCACGTCGCCATTGATCAGAAAGAACTCGTTCCGCCGGAGCTGCACCACCGCCTGCACGATCGGGTCCGGCAGCAGACCCTGCTCCCGAACGCGGTTCGCGATTTCTTCCTCCAGCTCCATTTCCGTCAGGCCGACCACCTTGATCGCCCCCACCTGCGGAATCCGCAGATACCCCGTCGGCGTCACTTCGCGCACGAGCTGAACGGGAATTCCCTGCGTGATCAGGTCGTCGATACTGACCGCGACCTGGTCCCCCGGCGTGATCCGATGCTCCGAGTAATCCGGAACCAGGTCGTCCGGCGTCGGCTCCGCCGCACCCGCGATCCCCGGCGGCGTATCACGCGGCGTGAGCACCCGCCGAATCCCGTTTTCCTGATATTCCAGCGGAAATCGGCCGACTTTCGTCGGGTCCAGAAAGCTGTTCGGCGGCACCAGCGCGCACCCGCTCAGGCCCACAGCGAGCCCAAGACCCACGCCCGCCAACGCCCTGCCAACCGCCGTGACACCTTCCAACGGCTTGCGCTGCTTGCCCATGGCTTCCTGCCAGAGAGTGTTCGGGGCGACTCCCTCGCTCCACGCCGGCTGATTTCCCTCAGCCGCCGGGCCAGCGAACGACCTGCCCGCTCGAATGCGAAAGCGCGCGAATCTACCCATCCATCTCGCCAACTGTCAAATCTGCCCGCGACGGGACACCCTCCCCGAACAGGTGCGCGACATTGTCTGCTACGCCCGCACTCCGTCCCGGTTCGGATCATCGCGCGGCCGCCGGACCCAATCGCCCGGCCGCCCGGCCCCGCAAGTCTCCGCTCGCGAGGCGGCGCCGCGGCCGCCCGCGGCCCCGTCGCCCACACATTATCGGCGCATTTTCGCCACTGACTTGCGGCCCGCACGATCACACAACTCAAGGCGCCGAAACTGCTTCCGACTCCGCCGCCACCCCCGATTCCTTCGCTCCCACCGACCCACCCCGCCGATATTCCCGCATATGTCCGCGCATTCCAATATGTCCGCCCGCGGCGGCGGCGCCGCCCGGCGGCTCCTGATTCTCGGCGCCGGCGGCCACGGACGCGTCGTCCTCGACATCATCACCCAGGCCGCCCGCTACGAGCCCGTCGGCTTCCTCGACAACAACGAGAGCCTCCACGGCCGGCGGGTCGACGGCGTCCCCGTCCTCGGGCCGATCGGAGATCTCGAGCCGCTGGCCGAGGCGCACAACATCACGGCCGCCATCGTCGCCGTCGGCGATAACGGCGTCCGCCGGGCGATGGCGCGGCAGGTCGACCGCGCCGGCCTCGAGCTGGCCACCGCCATTCACCCCTCGGCCACCGTCGCCCGCAACGCGACCATCGGCCGCAATGTCGTCATGGCCGCCGGCGTAGTCGTCTGCGCCCACTGCCAGATCGGCGATTCGGTCATCCTGAACACCGGCTGCATCGTGGATCATCAGACGATGATCGGCGAGGGTTGCCACGTCTGCCCCGGAGTGCGCATCGCCGGCCGCGTCACCGTCGAGCCCGGCTCGTTCCTCGGCATCGGCTCGACCGTCATCCCCAAGGTCGTCGTCGGCTACGAATCGATCGTCGGCGCGGGAGCCGTCGTCATCGAGAGCGTCCCGCCGCTGTCGACCGTCGTGGGCGTCCCCGCCCGGCCGGTCAAGCTCGCCGCCGCGGACGAAGAGCTGGCCGCGATGCTCCTGCCCGCCCGGGCGTAGCGATTCTGCGATCCAACCCCGCCGCCCCTCCGAGCATGGATGACCGGTCTCCGACCGCTCAGATTGGGGGACCGGTCTCCGGCCGGTCTGATTGGGGGACCGGTCTCTGACCGGTCTGATTGGGGGACCGGTCTCTG
>CAZXUI010000039.1:0-39468 GCA_964643885.1 uncultured Planctomycetales bacterium | reverse complement strand
TCCTGCATCTGTCGTGCACGCTCCTGTTGCTTTCAGCGGTTTTGAGATAGCCTCATCTCTCGCCCGAGGTGATCGCGGACCGCGTGAAGGTCCGCGGCCGGGGAGGTACGGTGCTCCAACCTGGGATCGCGCTGTTGGAGACGGCGGAGGACTTCCCTCACGACGGACCGATCCTTATTATCACGGACGGCTGGTGCGATCGACTGCGCATTCGCCACAAGCACGCCTTCCTCGTGCCGGAAGGCCGCTTTTTGCCGTTTGTTCCGAGGGGACCGGTGTTTCGCGTGCGGCAGGACTCGAGCGAGCTTGAAAGTCACACTCCCCGAACTCTCCCTCGTCGTCCTCATCGGCCCCTCCGGCGCCGGCAAGTCCACCTTCGCGCGCCGGCATTTCAAGCCGACCGAAGTGCTCAGCAGCGACCATTGCCGGGCGCTCGTCAGCGACGATGAAAACGACCTGGCCGCGACGCACGACGCCTTCGACGTGCTGCACTACGTCGCCGCAAAGCGGCTCGCCGCGGGCAAGCTCACGGTGGTCGACGCGACCAGCGTCAAGCCCGAGGACCGCAAACCGCTGGTGCAGCTGGCGCGCGAGTACCACTGCCTGCCGGTCGCGATCGTCTTCGACATCGGCGCCCGCATCTGCGCCGAGCGCAACGCGCAGCGGCAGGATCGCGACAACATGCGCAGCCAGGTCATTCGCTATCAGCAAGGCGCGATGCGCAGCGGGCTGCGCTTTCTGAACAAGGAGGGCTTCCGCCACGTATTCATCCTCCGCTCGCCCGAGGAGGTGGACGCCGCCGTCGTCGAGCGCACGCCGCTGTGGAACAACCGCAAGCACGAGCGCGGGCCGTTCGACATCATCGGCGACGTGCACGGATGTTTTGACGAGCTAATCGAGCTACTCGGAATCATGGGGTATCGCGTCGACGAAACGGACAGTGCAGGCGGTTTCGGACACCGCGTCACGCCGCCGGCGGGCCGAAAGGCGGTCTTCCTGGGCGACCTGGTCGACCGCGGACCGAAGATTTCCCAGGTGCTGCGGCTCGTCATGTGCATGGTCGCCGACGGCACGGCGCTGTGCGTGCCCGGCAACCACGACGTGAAGCTCCTGCGCAAGCTGCGCGGCAAGGACGTGCAGATCACGCACGGCCTGGCCGAGAGCCTGGCGCAGCTCGAAGCGGAACCGGCCGAGTTCCGTCAGCAGGTCGCCGAGTTCCTCGACGCCCTGGTCAGCCACTACGTGCTCGACGACGGCAATCTCGTCGTCGCCCACGCCGGGATGAAGGCCGAGATGCAGGGCCGCGGGTCCGCGAGAGTGCGCGAGTTCGCGCTGTTCGGAGAAACCACGGGGGAGACAGACGAATTCGGCCTGCCGGTCCGCTACGACTGGGCGGCCGAGTACCGCGGGCGGGCGATCGTCGTCTACGGCCATACGCCCGTTCCGGAGCCGGAATGGCTCAACCGCACCATCAACATCGACACCGGCTGCGTCTTCGGCGGCCGGCTGACGGCGCTGCGGTATCCGGAGCGCGAGCTTGTCTCGGTTCCGGCACGGCGCGCGTACGCGGAGTCGAGAAAGCCGTTCGCGCCGGCGGAGACTGGCGCGCCTGCGACGGGTCTGACCGCCCAACAGGCACACGACGACGTGCTCGATATCGGCGACCTGCTCGGCAAGCGCATCCTCTCGACACGCTTGCAGGGCCACGTGATCGTCGCCGAGGAGCAAGGCGCCGCCGCGCTGGAGGTGCTCAGCCGCTTCGCCGCCGACCCCAGATGGCTGATCTACCTGCCGCCGACGATGTCGCCGTGCGAAACGGCTGCGGACGCCGACCTGCTCGAGCATCCGCGCGAGGCGTTCGCCTACTACCGCAACCATGGCCAGCCGCGGGTGGTGTGCGAAGAAAAGCACATGGGCTCGCGGGCGGTCGTGATCGTCTGCCGCGACGAAGGCGTCGCCCGGCGGCGCTTCGGCGTCGCCAGCGGGGAACGGGGCATCGTCTACACGCGCACCGGCCGGCGGTTCTTCGAGCAGCCGGCGCTCGAGCACGAGCTGCTGGCGCGCGTCGCCGCCGCGGCCGGGGCGGCCGGGCTGTGGGAGGAGCTGACGACCGACTGGATCTGCCTGGACTGCGAGCTGATGCCCTGGTCGGCCAAGGCGAGAGCGCTGCTGGTGGACCAGTACGCCCCCGTCGGCGCGGCCGCCCGAGCCGCGCTGGCCGAGTCCACGGCCGCGCTTCGCATCGCGGCCGGAAACGGACGCGACGTGCGGGCACTGCTCGATCGAACCGAGCAGCGGGCCGAACTGATCGACCGGTACGTGCGTGCCTACCGGCAATACTGCTGGGGCGTGGAAACGGTCGCCGATCTGAAGCTCGCGCCGTTTCACATTCTGGCGAGCGAGGACCGGGTCCACGTCGACCGCGACCACGTCTGGCACATGGAGACGCTCGGCCGGCTCTGCGCGGCCGACCCCGAGATTCTGCCGGCCACGCCGTACCGGGTCGTCGACCTGACCGATCCGGCCGCCGAGCGAGCAGGCGTCGACTGGTGGACGGAGCGGACCGCCCGCGGCGGGGAGGGCATGGTCGTCAAGCCCTACGACTTCATCGCCCGTGGCCGGCGCGGGATGGTTCAGCCGGCGATCAAGTGCCGCGGGCGCGAATACCTGCGGATCATCTACGGCCCCGAGTACACGCTGCCCGAGAACATCGAGCGGCTCCGCACGCGCAGCCTTCAGCGCAAGCGGGCGCTGGCCCAGCGCGAGTTTGCGCTGGGCGTCGAGGCGCTGGAGCGCTTCGTCCGCGGCGAGCCCCTGCGGCGCACGCACGAATGCGTCTTCGGCGTGCTGGCCCTGGAAAGCGAGCCGGTCGACCCGCGGCTGTGAGCCGCGGCCGGGCGGGTGGCGCGGGCGGCGCTTATTTGCGGCGTCGCCGGCGCTTGCGCGGCCGGTTCTTCGTCTGCGACAGCAGCCACTCGAGCGCGCCATCCAGAGAAAGGACGCATTCGATCAGGTCCATCGCCGCGATCACGGCTCCATCCTCGCCGTCGGGGTCGTAGAACTGCGGCATGATCAGTGACATCGGCTCGTGACCGAGCAGGAACTTGCGGACGTGACGATTGGCCCGGTGCCCGGCCGCGACCAGCTCGCGGGCCTCGGGGCAGTCGCCTTTCGTGGCGTACGCGGCCAAGGCGCGCAGGTAGAGCCAGTGGGCCGACTGCTCCGGGTACCTGTCGAGCAGCTCCGCTAGCTCGTCGAGCCGCTTTTCACGAGCAGGCACGTGCCGAGCCGGTAACGCGCGTCCTGGTTGTCCTCGGGGTTGTATCGCAGCAACTCGAGGTAGCGGGGAATGGCGGCCGGCCGATCCTCCGTATCGTCGAGACAGCGGGCCAGGCCGTAGAGCGCCCGCAAGTAGGGCCGGGCCTCCAGCCATGGCCACATATCTTCAGTCCGCTGCTGGATGGCATCACGATCGAGGCAGCGCTCCCCGGCGGCCACGCCCTTTTCGTAGAGCTCGCGGGCCCGCTGGATCTCGCGCTCGTTTTCGGCCAGCAGAACGTACGCATCCGCACAGTCGGGATAGATTTCCAGCGCTCGGCGGGCCAGGAGAATCCGGCGGCGGCCGCGCGCTGCGTGCGCCTCGAATAGCAGATCCTGGGCCTGCTCGAGCGGCGTCTCGGCGGGTTGAATCGGAAAATCCACTCTGCTGAAGTTCGTCTCTACTTGCGCCTGCATCTCTTCGAAGGACGCCGAATGCAGCTTTCGCAACGCCCGGTGCATGTGGACTTTCGCCTTCTCGAGAAACTGGGCAGGCGCTGCCGCCAGAAGCGCCGCGCGATCGTCCTCAGGCGGCGGGTCGAGCAGGTCGGGAAGCGACAGGGTGTACTCGACCGTTTCGTCGAGCCGCTCCACGCTCTTGGTCCAGCAGCCGGTATCGATCTCCGCTTCGCTGGAACGGGCGAGGGCGCGCAGCAGGCCCTCGACGAACATCCACTGCCGCGGCGAGGGACGGCGATAGCGGCCGTCGGGCGTCAGCTTGGCCAGATAGGGGTAGCCGCTGTCGCCGGCGAGCGGAAGGCGGTAATCCTCCCAAAGGTCGGCGTCGCTGTTCGGGATATCGTCGATCGGCACGAACCAGAGCATCCAGCATCGCAGACTGCGCATCCGTCCCGTCGGGACGAGCACATCTACAACGCTGCGGTGCTGCGCCCGGGACTCGTAGAACGTCACACCGAAGTCGTCCGGGCCGATCCGCTCCAGCGACGCGAATGCAAAGCCGTACTCGGGCGTCGGCGCGATGACTTCGATCAGGTCGGAACCCGACAGATAGCGCCACAGATCGGCCTGATGAAACTCCCGAGCCGCCTCCGCAAAGGCGCGGATCTGATCGACCGAGACTCGCTTCTCCCCCAATGCGGCCCGCTCGCCGATCCGGCGCAGATAGTCGGAAACGAGCGTGGAACGGACCTTCGTCAGCTCGGGAAGCTCCGGCCGCTCAACGACCTCGATCCCCGCCCGGGCGAGCAGCGGCCGCAGCTCGGCGGCGAACTCCGGCTTGCTGACTTCGAGCCGGCTGGGTCGGTAGCTGGAGTGCTTGGCCGTGGCAAGCTCGCGGATCGATTCGAGCAGGATGCGCGACACGGGCGGCGTGAGATTGGTGGCCTCGGTCACGGCGGCTTGACCGGTGCGCGTACTGACGCACATGGCGGCCATCGGGCGGACGCGCCGGCCGTCGTCCAGGTCTTTCCAAACGGGCGCCTTGAACGTCTCCACCTGCCACGACTCATCTGCGCGTTGCGGAAGATGGCGCAACCGCTCGATGTCCAGATTCAGCATGATGCTCCTCGCAGATTGATTTCCGCTGCGGGGGATGGTCGCAGACGCGGGCGAGGCTGAGAAGGTCGAGAGCGGCCGGGCGGCTGGCTCCGGCGGCCCGGGCCGGCGAGTTCAACAGCGGACGAGGCCGCCCGCGCCGCGTCGCGTGAGGCGGCCTGTGTCCGCGGGTACACTTCTCGACGCGGCCGGCGCGGCGGCCATTCCCGCTAAAACAGACCGGATTGATCTTCGCGCCGCCGCCGGACGAGCGAGGTGCGGCATGGTCGAACGCTGGATCGTCTTCGGGACGCTCGCGGCCGCGCTGGCTCTCTTCGTCCATGGAAAGTGGCGCTACGACCTGGTGGCGCTGTTGGCGCTGCTGGTGCTCAGCGTGGCGGGGATTGTGCCGGCCGCCGAGGCGTTCCTGGGTTTCGGGCATCCGGCCGTTGTAACGGTCGCGGCGGTGCTGATCATTTCGGCCGTAATGCGCAGCGCGGGCGTTGTCGAGCTGCTGGTTCGGCTGCTGGAGCATGTGGGGCAGCGGCGTGTCGTACAGGTGAGCACGCTGACGCTGCTGGTGGCTCTGGCATCGGCGTTCATGAACAACGTGGGCGCGCTGGCGATCCTGATGCCGGCGGCGATCTCGCTGGCGCGAGCGGCGAATCGCAGTCCGTCCTACCTGTTGATGCCGCTGGCGTTCGGGTCGCTTCTGGGCGGCCTGGTGACGCTGATCGGCACGCCGCCGAATGTCATTATCGCGATGGTTCGGGCCGACGCGACCGGCGAAGCGTTCCGCATGTTCGATTTCGCCTGCGTCGGCGCGGGAGTGGCGCTGGCGGGCGTGGCGCTGATCGGCCTGGTCGGCTGGTGGCTCGTACCGGAGCGCAAGGGGGATTCGTCGGCCGAGGAGATGTTCGAGATCGACGAATACACGACGGAGCTGCGCGTCACGGAGCAATCGAAGATCGAAGGCAGAACGCTGCGTGAGATCGGACAGGCCGTGGATGCGGACTTCGTCATCGTCGGGCTGGCGCGCGGCCAGCGGCGCGTGGTCATGCCGTCGATCCACGAAACGCCGAGAGTGGACGACGTGCTGCTGGTCGAGGGTGACGCCGAATCGATCAAGGCCCTGCGCGACGCGCTGAAGCTCGAGCTGGTCGGCGACAAGGAGCTGCGCGACGAGCTGCTCAAATCGGACTCGATCGAGGTGGTGGAGGCGATCGTCGCACCCGACTCCTATATCGAACGCCGCTCGGCCGGGCAACTCAACCTGCGACGGCGCTTCGGTGTGAATCTGCTCGGCGTGGCGCGGCAGGGAAGACGGCTGCGCCAGCGGCTGCGCGACGTGCGCTTCCGCGCCGGCGACGTGCTGCTGCTTCAGGGCGACGGGCAGGCGCTGCCCGAGGCGATCGCGAAGCTGGGCTGTCTGCCGCTGGCGCGGCGCGGCCTGCGCTTGGGCCAGCCCAGGCGGGTGGCGCTTTCGCTCGGGCTGTTCGCGGCCGCGCTGGCCGTCATGGCGCTCGGCTGGCTCCCGGTTCAGCTCGCCCTGTCGGCGTGCGCGGTGGCAATGGTGCTGGCCCGGCTGATCACGCTGCGGGAGGCGTATGGCGCCGTCGACTGGCCGATCATCGTGCTGCTGGCGGCGATGATCCCCGTCGGAGAGGCGCTCGAGTCGACCGGCGGGGCCCGCTGGATCGCCGATGCCCTCTGGTCGCTTACGCAGGGCCTGCCGGCCGCCGCAACCATCGGGGCGCTGCTCGTCGGCACGACGCTGCTCTCGAACGTGATCAACAACGCGGCCGCGACCGTGCTGATGGCCCCGATCGGGTTGCGGCTGGCCGAAAGCATGGCGGTCTCGTGCGACCCGTTCCTCATGGCCGTCGCACTTGGCGCATCGTCCGCGTACCTCACACCCATCGGCCATCAGTCCAATACGCTCGTGCTGGGGCCTGGCGGGTACCGCTTCGGCGATTATCTGCGGCTCGGCCTGCCGGTGACGCTGCTCACCTGGCTGGTTGGTCTGCCTTTGATTCTTCTGTTTTGGCCGCCGAGTCCGCCGGCGGGCTGATCTCCTCCTTGAGCGGGTGTTCGGCCGCGCCGGTCTGCTGTTCCAGCGCAGCGGCCAGAAGCTGCTTGGTCTGCTCGTAGCGATGCCAGCCGCGCACGGTCACCAGCACTCCGGCGGCGAGAAACAACCCTCCGAGCAGGCGCAACCAGACCGAGGCGAAGAACTTGATCAGGCTGCCGCCGACGACCGCCAGGGCGAGAGCGGTGCGGCCGTAGGCGAGCAGCGTGCGCTCGTTGGCGAGAATCGTGCGGTCGATGGCGAGATAGTCGTTGAGCGTGAGTTTCTGGCCGCGAAACTGGCTGTACGGCGCTCTTCGCATGCGCACTCCGCCTATCCCGGCCCGGGCCTGCCGCGGCTGCGGGACTCCCGGCCGAGCGCAGCGAGCCGGATCGGTGCGCTTCGCGCGCGGAAGGAATACTGTCGGCCGGCCCAGTCCGACGGCTCATTCTGAGGCGTGGGGGCGATTTTCACAACGGGCCGGGCCGGCCATCGCCGGCCGGCGGTCGGCGTGAACCGCGCGAACGAGGCTTGGCCGCTGTGTTGCGCATGCGGGCCGCCTGATGAGGCGCCCAGACGCACCCGGAGTGCGAGTGGCGATGCGTTGCGCGGGCGACGTGGGACGCTTTCGCGCCGGATGCAGCCGGTGAACGGATGGGTCGAGCTCGCCGGGCTCGCGCGCCAACGGATGGCCGGACTTGGTCCGGACCTGCAACTCGGATAGAACATGGAAGTGATCCATGCGAAAAGCCGCAATGTTCTCTCTAGCGCATAGGAGCGATCCATGACGGATTCCGAACTTCGACAACTGGCAGACGCCGTAGCGCAATTGCTTCGCCCCCATCTGGAGCGATCCGAAGCACTGAGACGAGCCGCCGGCCTGATAGGGCAGTGGCTTTGCGAGCAAGTGCAACGCATAGGAACGGACGCAAGCGCGAAAAACGAGTCCGCAACCCCCGCCACAGATTCAATGAGCGACGCGGCGGCCGGCCGGGTCGCGACCGAGCTCGAGCCGGCGGCCGCGGTGGCGCGGGCCGGACAGGCTGCCGAGCCCGCCTCGGCCGGACGCCGGCCCCCAAGGTCGTGGGAGCTCGTGCCGCTGAAGCTGGGCGACGCGCTGATTCATCTCCCGCTCGAGGGGACCATTGATGAGCTTACCAGCGCACGCAATGCGGCGATCGAGTCGCGGCGCCGGGCCGAGGCGAAGACGGCGGGCCCGGCCGACGGCTTCGAGGTGGACCTGGCGCTGATCGAGCAGCGCTGCCGGCTCAAGGCCGCGTCTTGCCGCCTGTTCATCGAGAAACGCGCGGCCGAGGGCGACCCGGAGGCAGAGGATGCGGTTTTGCGAAGGCTCAGTGAGATGCTCGCCATGGCGAAATCGATGCCGAACTGTTTCCTGTGGGTGTTCTGGCGGGAGCGCACCCCGCCGGACGATGCGGCGCTTTCGCGGATCGCCGACTGCTACGACGCCCAGGCGGATGCGGTCGCCCTCGTGCGCCGGATCGAGGAGTGCGGCGAGGGCAGCCAATCGGCCGACGAAGCGGCCGCGCTGCAGCTTCTGGCGGAAGCCAGCTCGGCGCTGCGGGTCGCGCTCGGCTGCACGTGGCTGACGAGCGATGATCGCGATCAGTTCGAGGCGCATCTCTGGCTGAAGCGCGAGGCGGCATCGCGGCGGATGTTCATCGAACGTCACATGACCACCGACGATCCGGCGGACCCGGAAAACGTGGACGACCTGCGCCGCAGGATCAGGGAAGCCAACGATCATCTCGACAGCCGCGCCCGATGGGCAAGAGGCGTCCGAAACGCCCTGGGGCAGATCAGGTATCACGCGGGACTGATCATCAAGAACGGCCCGGAAGACTCGTCCGCCGATTGGGGCAAGATCGAAGCGGCGGTGGCGAGGCTGGAAGAGATGGGCGTCAAGCCGAACGACCCGCGGATCGCCGAGGCCGTCGGTCCCGCGGCCGCCGCACTATGGCCGGGAGACGCCGCGGACGGCCGCTCGATGGCCGTGGTCGTGGGCAAAGCGCGGGCCCTTGCCCCCAAGGCCGACAGCGACCCGGGGAGCGACTCTTCATCGGATGACCGAGCCTGGAGCGAGGCGGTGAACGAGGTCCGCGGCCTGTTGCGGGGCAAACGGATGGTCATCGTGGGTGGGCAGCCGAAAGCGGGCGCGGTGGAGCGCCTCGTCGAAGCGTTCGAGCTGAAGGATGCCGAGTGGGTCGAGCTCACCGAGCACGGTTCCAGCGCGCCGATGCGAGCGCCGATCCATCGGGGCGACACGGCGGTGGTGCTGGTGATTATCAAGCTGGTGGGACATCTCCAGGCGGAGAATGCACGGGCGTTCGCCAACGCGGCCGGCAAGCCCTGCGTGCTGCTCTCGGGCGGATACAACCCGGAGCGCGTCGCCATGGCGATCCTGGACCAGGCGAGCGATCGATTGCGGCAGCAAAACCTGGCCGATCGGCGCTCCGCGATCTGACTGCGGTTCCGTCGCGTGCGGCGCCGGAGGCCCGGTGCCGGGTCCGCTTCGACCTGCTTGTACCGGCGACGCGGGCTACGGCGCCGGCAGCGGCTGCTTGGCGACCGGCGGCCGGGGAGTCGGCGGGCCGGACGGATCGGGCTGCTGCTGCACGAACTCGAGCACGACCGAGCCGCTGTCGTACGTCACGCTCAGGTCCAGCCGCGGCGGTGCGCCGCTGACGATCACGTCGCTGAACTGTCCGCTGACCAAGCCGGCCGTCAGGATGACGAAGCTGTCGCCGGCCTGTGGCACGAAGCCGTCGATCAGGCGCACGTCGAGCGTGCCGCCCAGCGTGGCGCTGCCGGTGATCTCGAGCGCGTCGTGCTCGCTGCCCGGTACGAGTCCGGCCAGCTCGATCTCCAGCACCCCGGCGTCCGACTGCGAGTAACTCCCCGTGATCGAGAGCAGTCCGGGCGTGTTGCCCGGCCGGACGATGCCGCCGGTGTTGACGATATTGGCGGTCGTGGCGCCGCTTCCGGTCGCGACGCCGCCGAGCAGCAGCAACGACTGGCTGAAGACGAGGTTTCCGCCGGTTCCGAAGCGCGTCACGCCGCCGGTCTGCGAGTACGCGGCCGCGAAGCGAAGTGTGCCGGCGTCGCAGCGGACCTCCCCGCCGGACTGGTTGAAGGGCACGAAGATATTCGTCTGGCCGGCATCGGCCGATTTGAAGAAGGTGCTGTGATTGTTGATCACGCCGGCGCCGGCGGTGGCCTGGAGGCTGGGCGAGCCGGCGATCTCGAAGGGGGCGAAGTTGTTGATGATTCCGCCGTTCGATGCGGTGAGCGTCCCCGCGCTCCAGGTCAGGCCGCTGCCGCGGTTGTTGATGGTCCGCTGCATGAGGAACTTGTTGCCACCGGTGAGGCTGGCTGCTCCGTTAAGCGTCGTGATGCCGGCGCCCCGCATCGCGCCGCCGGTCCACTCGAAACTCTGGTCGTTGATGAATTCTCCCGGCCCGTCGATCGCGCCGTTGCTGAGCTCCACCCGGTCCACCTCCGCCGTGGTGATTACGTCGGCGATTCCGCCCTTGATCCGCATGATCGGGCCGAGGACGAACGTGTCGTCGAAGGTGAACGTATCCCCCCGCAGCTCGAAGGCGGCGGGGCCCGCGATGAGACCGTCGGTGAAGTCGCCGCCGCCGGAGAGCCAGAGCTCGGCGAGGAGATTGGCCGTACCGTGAATGTTGAAGATCGTGTTGGCGTCGACGCGGAGCAGGTTGTTGACGTCCAGGTCGCCGTCGATCGTGACGACGCCGTCGTCGCCGCCGCTGCCGTTGGCGATGTCCTGCGGACCGTCGGTGCCGCTGACCGAAAGCTTTGCGCCGAACAAAACGTGCAGCCGCGCGCCGTTGTGGAGCAGGAGATCGCCCGCGCCGCTGAATACCGCGTTGAACGAGTCCAGGATCAACTCGCGCTGGTCGACCGTCTTGGCTGCGATGCTGGTTCCGTCGGTGATGA
Source organism: uncultured Planctomycetales bacterium (assembly GCA_964643885.1). Classification (GTDB taxonomy): domain Bacteria; phylum Planctomycetota; class Phycisphaerae; order UBA1845; family Fen-1342; genus CAADGL01. The sequence continues at coordinate 28,607 of CAZXUI010000039.1, read as the reverse complement.
AGAACTGCGTATCCCGGCTGACGGTGGTCGTGCCGAGTCCCCTCATCATGCCGCCGAACCAGTTCGAGACGCCGACCGTGCTGTCGAGCAGCAGGTTGCCGTCCCCGGAGACCGTTCCGCCGATCTGATTGAAAGCACATTCGATCGGCACTGTGCCGAGCGCGGATGGAACGATTATCTCGCCGGAGCCGAGAAGCTCCACTCGGCCGTCGCCCGTGATCTGGGTACCCACCTTCAGCGTGTACGGCCGGCCGAGAAAGACGAGCGAGCCGAACAGGCCGGCGGTTTCGAACGTGCCGGTGCTTTCGCCGCCGCCCGCGAGCCGGATCGTCGCGCTGCCGGACTGCATCTGCATCAGTCCGTTCTGGTGCAGCGGCAGCTCGAATTCGAGGGTTTCCGCCGTTGTGAACCAGTTTCCGTCGTTGACGATCCGTCCGTTGTTCCCGGAAAACTCGATGTGCTCGCCCATCGCGTGGACGGTTGCACCGGTGTCATTATGAAACTCTGCGTCCGGGCTGTTCATCGAGCAGCGCAGCACGATCGCTGAATTATCGTTGATCGTGAAGGTGTTGCGGTTTCGAAAGCTGCCGTCATTGATGAACAGACTGCCCGAGCCCTGCCACAAGCCCTGCCCGGCGTTCTCGAGCAGGCCGCCGTTCGTGATCGTCTTGGTCAGAAAACCGTTGAGATCGAGAGTCGAAATCGCCTCAACCTGCGCGCCGTCGATCGCCCCATTATTCCACAGCAGGAAGAGCACGACGAGGCTTCCGGGGCCTTTCAGGTTTCCGCCGGCCAGCTCGAAGTTGTTGGCGCCGACCGCGACATTCTCTGGAATGATCAGCGCGCTGCTCGTGGAGCGCACCGTCCCGCTGCCCGCCAGCGAGGTGCCGTCGTCGAGCGTGAACTGACCGGCCCCGAACTGGGCGAACTCGAGTGTCGCCCCGTCAGATACCGTGAAAACGTTCCTTGAAAAGCCGGTGGCGTTCTCGAGCCGCAGCGTGCCCGTTTCGACGTTCACCGCCCCGTTGCTCTCGAAGCCGACGCGCTCGGTGATGAGAGTCTGTCCGGTGGTGACGCGTTTGGTGAAGGTGCCGTTGTTGACGAACGTCGCCGCGGGCGCGGCGTTGCCCATCGTCCGATCGCACTCGACCACGAACATGTCCTGACTGTCGAACGTCGTGCCCTCGTTCAGGTCGAACGGACCGTCGAGCCACTGCACAGCTTCCGGGCACGTAATCGTGAGGCCGCCCAGCCTGACGCCCAGGAAGGTCGGCACGCTCATGCCGCCGAGAAACTGGGCCGGGATCGGCGGATCGGCCGGAAGGCCCAGGCGCCGAAGTTCGCCGCCCGTCGCCGCGAACGGTCCGTTGATCACGACCGACGTGCCGGGGTTCAGGGTTCCGCCGCCCAGGTTGAACTCGTTGAGCGTAACCCCCTCCGTCACGCGGATGTGCACGCCCGCGAGGGTGAAGATCCCGGTCGAATGCAGGCTGTTGATCTCGACCGTCGTCTGGTCGAGCACCACATCCGCCCCGCCCAGATCGACGTCGTCCGCAAGACCGGGCAGCGGCAAAGGGCACGAACCACCGGGTCCGAAGTCCCAGTTGTTCTCGAAAGTCCCCCCGCCCAGATTGCAGCACGTGTGCCAATTATTGTCGCAGCTTCCATCCCAGATCACGTCGCCGGCCGCGGCATGGATCGCGCTCGATCCCAGAATGGCGCTCCATGCGACGAGCTGAATTGCGATTCCTGGACTCGGTCGGAGGTTACGTGAACGGTTCGCCGGCAGCGACTGCATCCTTCTGCTCCCTCGTGGTTCCCGCGGCCGCGCCCGCCCCGATCGGGACCTGGCACGCCGAGTGTCCGCTTCCCGCCCCTGACGCAGAGACGGCCCACTCTGTATTGCCCGCGTGAGAGCCGATTTCTTTTGAGGTTGCGCGCGTCGCGGCGCCGCCTGTGCCGCGCCCGGCCGCGGTTGAGGCGCAGCCGCCGACAGAATCGCTGCTACGGCGCCGGCAGCGGCTGCTTGGCGACCGGCGGCCGGGGAGACGCCGGGCCGGAGGGATCGGGTGCCTGCTGCACGAACTCGAGCACGACCGAGCCGCTGTTGTACGTGACGTTCAGACCGAGCCGCGGGGGCGCGCCGCTGACGACGACGTTGCTGAACTGCCCGCTGACCGAGCCGGCCGTCAGGATGACGAAGCGGTCGCCCGCCTGCGGCACGAAGCCGTCGATCAGGCGCGCGTCGAGCGTGCCGCCCAGCGTGGCGCTGCCGGTGACGACGAAGACGTCGTGCTCGTCCCCGGGCGTCAGGCCGCCCAGCTCGATCTCGAGCGTGCCGCCGGAGCTCTGCTCGTAATCGCCTTCGAGCGTGAACGCCCCGGGCGATTCGCCGGGGTTGACCGAGCCACCCACGTTCGTCAAGCGTTGGATGAGAGCGGGGCCGTTGCCGCCGAAGCGGCCGCCCTGGAGGGTCACGGGATTGTCGAACTCGGCCCGGCCGCCGCGGACGATTACGGCACCGCCGGTCTGGGTGAAGGTGTTCGCGAAGCGCAGCACGCCTTCAAACACGACGATCCGGCCGGCATTGTTCACGATGACGTCCAGGGCGCAAGTATGGGGTCCGGCCTTGGTAACTTCCCCGGCGCTCTCATTCGCGAAGATGCCGCCGTCCGCTCCTCCGAGCGTGCTATCGCTGGTGCCGATCACACCCATGCGGAACGCACCGATGTTGACGATCCTAGCGCCGTTGAGCGCGGTCAGGGGGCCGTCCCAATGGGTGGTGCCGAAGTTCAGCAGGCGGCGCTGGTCGAGCGTCCGCTCCCGGATCCCCACGAGGAAGGCGGTCTGTCGGTTGATCGTGGTACCGGCCCCGCTCATCGTGCCTCCGCTCCAGGAGAAGGAATCGGCCACGTCGAGTGCGCCTGGCCCGGTGAGCGTGCCGTCGCTCACGCTGAAGCTCGTGGCGTTCACGTCGGCGTTGACGGAGAGCTGGCCGCCGGCGAGGACGGCGCTGCCCGGCCCGGTGAATTGCGTCCCGGCGTTCAGTGCGAAATCACCGGCTGAAAAGATGACGGCTGTGTCAGCTTCGCTGTGGAACGTGCCGGTGCTGCTGCCGCCCGAAAGGAAGAGCGCGTTCGATTCGACGCGGACCGCGCCGTTATTCGTCAGCGGCACGCTGATGAACGACTGAGATTCGGCGGCGCCGGTTTTCCGGATCATGCCACTGTTTACGAGCGCGGCGCCTCCCTGCGTATCGGGCCGTACGCTGGCGCCGTCCCGCAGCTCGAGCGATCCGGCGTTGTTCCACGTCGCTTGGTCCAGGTAGAGCACGCGATTATTCCCAGAGAGCACACCCCTGCCCTCGTTGTTCACCGTGTACAGTTCGATGTCCTTGTCCGATCCTCCCACGGTCATGTCGATCTCAGCGCCCTGGGCGATTGTCAGCGTTCCCTGGCTGCCTCCGATGAGGCCCCCACTCCAGCTCAGCAGCTCGTTGACGGTCAGGTTGCCCGGACCATCGATGGTGCCGCTGGCCAGCTCGATGTTCTGGACCTGCGGCGCGCCCTCGATGCCCAGGACGCCGCCCTGCACGCGGACGAACCCGTCACCCTGGATGCTGCCCCCGGCCATCAAATAACTGCTCAGGAAGCGCAGGTTGGACCCGCCGGCGATCGAGATCGTGCCGCTGTTCTCGCCGCCGCCACTGACCGTCACGTCGCCGGACTGGATGTCGAACGTCTGGCCGCCGCGGTTGATGAGCACCACGCCGGTCGGGAAGCTGAGCGTGCCGGCCGAGGTCTTGCGCAGCGTCCCGAGCACCTCGACGATTCCGTCGGCGCCCGTGGCGTGCGTGAAGTTCCCCGTCGATTGAATATCGAAGCTGGCGCCGCTGGCGACGACAAATCGGGCGCCGTTGTTCAGCGCGAAATTGCCGCCAGTCCACGCGCCCGCGCCTTCGTGCTGCAGGCGGCGCTGCGAGAGCGTCTTGGCGTTCGTGCTCGTCATGTTCAGCGTCGCGCGAGTAATGGTCCGGCCGCTGCCGGTCATCTGGCCGCGCGTCCAATCGAGCTGGTTGGTGACGATCAGATCGCCCGCGCCGCTGACCGTTCCGCCGCCGACGCCGCCGAGTTCGACGTTGGCGATCTCGGTGGACGGCTGCTGGAAGTCCACGATGCTGTTGCCGCCGATGAAGACCTGCCCAGTCCCGCCGAATTGCGTGCCACCATCGATCGTGAACGTCTGGTTCAGGAACTGGAGCAGCGTTTCGGGGCTGAGGTTGAACTGTCCCTCGAACGCGCGCCCGGCATGGACGTTCAGCACGCCGGAATTCAGATTGAGAATCCCGAGCTGCTCGAACTCGACCGGCGTGAAGCTCACCAGCGACGCGCCTGGTCCGATGTTGATCGTGTCCAGGTTCTGAATCAGTCCGGGCCCGACGATCGCCGAAATATCGGTCAGGATGTCAAGCCGGCCGCCGGTGTGGTTGACGAACTGCCCGTTGACGAAGCGCAGGCGCTTGTTCGGCTCGTTGAGGGCGGAGAACGTGCCGAAGTTGTTCAGCGTGGCGCCGTTGACGATCTGGAAATCGACGAAGCTTCCCTGCTCCCAGGTGGTCGTGCCGCGGAGGTTGAGCACGTGCGCGTCGAGCGTGCGGCCGATGTTGCCGAAAATGGCGCAGTCGCCCTCGACGGTCGTCACGCCGTCGGCCATCGTGCCGCGGATAAACTCCAGGTTCGTGAACTCGCAGCCGCCGCCGCGCACCACGGACGGGCCGTTGAGGCGCACGTTCTGCGCGCCGAAGCGCGTGTCGGCGGAGACAACGAACGTGCCGCTGCCCTCGGCGAGCCGGACCAGACCGCCGCCCTCGACGATCGTGTCCTCGATGATGGAAAAGAAGCCGCCCGGAGGCGGCGCGAACACGATGGTCGCGTTGTCGGCGATGCGGATGACGCCGCGGTTCTCGCCGTCGGTTTCGAGGCTCAGCGTGCCGGTGCTCACGTCGATCACGCCCGTGTCCGTGTTCTCGAAGAACACGTTCGCGAAGACGCGCGTCGCGCCCGTGCTTTCCGCCTTCGTGAACGGAGCGCGGTTTACGAAAAGGCCATCATTGCCGTGAATCCACTCGTCCCGGTTCGTGGAGAACGAGACACGGTTGTCGAACACCGACCCGTTGTGCAGCACGATGTCACCCGAGCCGGTCCAGGACACGGGCCCGTTCGCGACCAGCGTGCGGCGGTCGAGCGTCGAGTTGGTGATCCAGTCGATGTTGAGCGGCCCATTCACGCCGACGCCCATCGCCGCCGGGTCCGAACCCGTCGGCGCCGCCAGCGTCCCGCCGCGCCAGTTCAGCGGGCCGTTAACGACGATGTCACCGCCGGCGGTCACCTCAGTGAAGACCGTGAGCGCCGCAAGATTGACGAATTCCGTCGCCCTCAGACATCCTGCCGAGGTCACGGTGAGCGAACCATTCGACACGTTGCGGACTTCCGCCACCGGCAACACGGTGAGGAACACCTCGGCTCCGTTCAGGTCCACCTCATCGTTCGGTCCGGGCAATGGCGGGCAGTTCGGCGGGGGGACGGGGTCGAAGTCCCAGTTGTTGTCGTTGAGCCCCATGATCTGTACGCAGGTGTGCCAGTTGTTTGTGCCGGCGCTGCCGTCCCAGGTGACCTGGGCCGTGGCCGTCCCCGACCCGGCCAGCACCGCGACGGCGACGATCCACTGCTGGATCGGCGGCGGCTTCCGGCGCGGACGGGAAAACCCTGCTGATACCCCCGGAACCGCGAACGCACTCTGATCTGTGCAAGTACTACCCGTGTACATGGCCCGAATCCTCGAGCTTCGCTCGCTGGCTGAACGCGAGACCCCGCCCGGCCGCGGGCCGGCCGATCGAGGTCACCTCGACTTCTTATTGCTCGCCGGCAGGTTTTTTCCTTACGATGTCGTCAGGCGGGGGCCGCGAATCGGGCCATGGACTGGATCACCACCTCCACCATCCTCAAAGAGCTCGGCGAGGCCGCCGACGGGCAGGCCTGGCAGCGGCTGGTCCGCCGCCTGCGTCCCCCGGTGATGCGCTTCGCGCGCCAGATGGGATTGCCCGAGTCCGAGTGCGAGGATGTCGCCCAGGAGACGCTGCTGACCTTCGTCGAGAGCTATCGACGCGGCCGCTACGACCGGACCAAGGGCCGGCTCAGCCAGTGGCTGTTCGGAATCGCCTTGCGCAAGATTCTGCGCAAGCGGCGCAGCCACATCCGTCGCGGTCAAATCACGCCGCAATCGCCCGAGAGTGCGTTCTGGCGGGAAGTGCCCGACACCGCCGCCGCCACCCGCATCTGGGAGCAGGAGTGGGAACAGGCCGTCATCGAACAGTGTCTGCGGGCGGTCCGGGCCGAGGTCGAACCGATGACGATGCGGGCCTTCGAGCTGGTGCTCCGCGACGGCCGGACGCCGGCCGAGGCCGCCGAGGCGCTCGGAATCTCCGTCAAGGCGGTTTACAACGCCAAGTACACCGTTCTGCGCCGGATGCGGGCGATTCGCAGCGACCTCGAAAACCTCTGCTGAGGCGGGTTGAAAAGAAACTCGGGCCGGTTGGGGGAAACACATACAGAGGGCTCAGCCTGCGCGCCAAGCGCGGACCGGGACCCGAACCACCCGTCGACCCCGGCCGGCGGCCGAAAGGAAACGAGCATGGCGTGTGTAGGGATCGACGAGCTGGAGGCCTTTCTCTCCGGCACGTGCGACGAAAGCTCGCGCACCTGGATCGCCCGGCACGTGGAGGATTGCTCCGCCTGCCAGTCGCGGCTGCGCGAGCTGGAACAGGACATCCCGCTCGAGCACACCGTTCGAGCCTGCTTCGCCCGCATGACGGTCGCCGACCGCGTCGCCGAGCCGGGCGCCCAGCTCGGCCCCTACCGGGTGGTACGCGAGATCGGCCGCGGCGGGACCGGCGTCGTCTACGAAGCGCAGCAGGCGGAGCCGCAGCGGCGCGTGGCGCTGAAGCTGCTGAACGCGGCCTGCGCGGTCGATGCCCGCTACGAACGCCTGCTGATCCGCGAAGCACGGGCCCTGGCCCGCCTCAGGCACCCGTGCATCGCGGCCATTCACGACGCTGGCCGGGCACCCGACGGCCGGCCGTTCTTCGTCATGGATCTGATCGAGGGCGAAACGCTGGTCGCCTTCGCGCGCCGCCGCGAGCTGCCTGTCGAAGCGCGCATCAGGCTGTTCTGCCAGGTGTGCGATGCGGTGGCGCACGCGCACCAGCGGGCCGTCGTGCACCGCGACCTGAAGCCCAGCAACATCCTCGTCGATGCCGACGGCCGGCCGACGGTCCTGGATTTCGGACTGGCGCGAATCCTCGAGCCGGCACTCGAGGAGCCACAGGCCGCGGCCCGCTCGCTCGTCAGCGAGATCGGCCGCGTCGCGGGAACGGTGCCCTACATGTCGCCGGAGCACGTTCTCGGGCGACCGAGCGAGATCGACGTTCGCAGCGATGTCTACTGCCTGGGTGTCGTGCTCTACGAGCTGCTCACGGGGCAACTGCCCTACCCGGTGGACGGCGGCAATCTCAGCCACGCCGCCCACGTCATCTGCAACCAGCCGGCGACACCGCCCGGCCGTCTCGATCCGCGCGTCCGCGGTGATCTCGAGACGATCGTGCTCAAGGCGCTCCAGAAAGAGCCGGAGCGGCGCTACCAGTCGGTCAGCGAGCTGGCCGTCGACCTGCGTCGATACCTGGCCTGCGAGCCGATCGTCGCCCGGCCGCCGAGCGCCTGGTATCAACTCACGCGCTTCGCCCAGCGGAACCGTGTGCTCGTCGGCTCGGCGGCCGTCGCGCTGCTCGCTGTGCTCACCGGGGCCGCGGCCGCCGTCGTGCAGGCGCAGGTGGCCACGGCTCAGCGCGACGCGGCCCAGCGGCGGATGGAGTATGCGCAGACGACGGCCAATTACGTCTTCGCGGGCGTGGGCAGCCAGATCGGCGGTGTGCCGGGCACGGCCGGAATTCAGCGCCACCTGGCCGAGGAGGCCTACGTTTTCTATCGGCGGCTGGCGGAAGAGAGCCCCGACGACCTGTCGGCGCAGGTCTGGCTGTGGATGTCGCTGCGGCGGCTGGCCTGGATTTCGCTGCACACGGGCCAGATCGAACGGGCCGAGCTGCTCGCCGCGCTGCTGGAGCAGCGCATCGCCGCCTTCGCGGGCGAGCACCCGCCAGACGCGCGCATCCCGCGCGAGCAGATGTTCACGCAGCTCCTGCTCGGCACACTCGCGGCCGGGCGGGGCGACGCGCAGTCCGTCAGCGCGCATGCGCGTCGAGCCGTTGAGCTGCGCGACCTGGCGACCACGTGGCTCGAATCGCAGGGAAGCGCGATCGACTCGCCACTGACCGTCCCGCAGCACGGCAACGAGACCGGACGGCGCCCGCCGCTGATTCAGGTCTCCGGCGGCTGGGCGCACGAGCTCGCCGGAGAGTTCGGCGAAGCCCTCGCCGCTGCCGACCCGACACTGGCCGAAGAGCAGTTTCGCGAAGCGCTGGCGATACTGGAGGCGAACGAGGCCGTCGACCCGACGCTCCAGGACATTTACCGCGAGGACACCTCCGAGTACGCCCCTCTAGCCGGCCCGATCCGCCTTCGCGACGGCTCGCGCCCACTCTACGACCAGGCCCGATCCGCCCTGCTTAAGGGCCTCGGAAAACTCGCCCTGGCACGCGGGGAGGCACCCATCGCGCTGCATCATCTTCAGACGGCCCTGGAGCTGGCACAGCGGCCGCACCCGCGCTGGCCGCAGCATCCGCAGCGCACGGGGCTGCGCGCGGCCATCCACGCGGCCATCGCCGCCGCCCTTCAAGAATCAGGCGATCCCGCCGCGGCCGAGCACCATGCGCAGGCCGTCGCGGCCTTCGAGTCGCTCGTTGCAAGCGATCCGGAGGATGTCCGCTGGCAACGAGCGCTGGCGGCGCTGCGCTGATTGCTCGCTCGCGCCGCTCGCGCGGCGGACGACCACACCGCACCAGCGTGCGTTGATTTCGCTCAAAACCGCGCAGACCCGCGCATCGCGGCTGCTATAATGGCGCCGGTTCATCACGCTTCACTCTCTTTTCGACTCAGGAGCGGCCTTTGAGCGCAAATCCGTGTGGCCCTGATACTTGCGGCGGTCGCGACCATGCCCGGCCACCCTCGCGGCGCGAGTTTCTCTATGTCGGGCTGATCGGCGGCCTGGGACTGACGCTGCCCGACTACCTGCTGCGCCGAGCGCTGGCCGACCAGAAGACGTACGCCACAAAGCCGGCCGTCGCCGACTCGGTGATTCACATCTTCCTGCCGGGCGGGATCGCCGCGCAGGAGTCCTTCGACCCCAAGCCGCTCGCGCCGATCGAGTATCGCGGCTCGCTGAAGGCGATCGACACGAAGCTGCCCGGGGTGCAGCTCAGCGAGTGCCTGCCGCACACGGCGCAGATCGTCGACAAGATCACGATCTGCCGTTCGATGACGCACGGCGAGGCCGCTCACGAACGCGGCACGCACAACATGTTCACCGGCTATCGCCCGAGCCCGGCCATCCAGTATCCGTCGCTCGGCGCGGTCGTCTCGCACGAGCTCGGCCAGCGCGGCGAGCTGCCGCCCTATGTCTGCGTGCCGGGCAAACCCAACGACTACGCCGGCACCGGCTTCCTGAGCACGCGCTACGGGCCGTTCAGCCTCGGCTCCGACCCGGCCGAGGGCAACTTCGCCGTCCGCGATCTGTCACTGCCCGACGATGTGGATCATGCCCGCTTTCAGCGGCGTCAGCGCATGCTGGAGGCCGTGGATCAGCATTTCCGCTCGCTCGAGCAGGCCGACGCGATCGCCGCGATGGACGAGTTCTATCAGCAGGCCTACACGTTGCTCAGCTCGTCCACCGCGCGCGAGGCGTTCCACCTCGCGGCCGAGCCGAAAGAAGTTCGCGACGCCTACGGCCGGCACGCCGCGGGACAGCGGATGCTGCTCTGCCGGCGGCTGTCCGAGGCGGGCGTGCGCTTCGTCTCGATGACGTTCGGGAGCTGGGATCACCACGCGGACATCGCCGGCGGCATTCAGGGACAGCTCCGCCAGTTCGACCAGGGTTACGCGGCGCTGATCCGCGACCTGGAGCAGCGCGGCATGCTCGAGCGGACCCTCGTCATGGTCACGACCGAGTTCGGCCGCACGCCCAAGCTCAACCGCGACGGCGGCCGGGACCACTGGCCGCGCGTCTTCAGCGTCGTGCTGGCCGGCGGCGGCGTGCAGCGGGGGCTCGTTTACGGCTCGTCCGACGCGACCGCCAGCGAGCCGCACGACGACCCGCTGACGGTCGAAGACCTGGCCACGACGGTCTATAACCAGCTCGGCATCGTCGCGGACAAGGAACTGATGGCGCCGGGAGGCCGGCCGGTGGAGATCGTCAACGGCGGCAGGGTGATCGACGCCCTGCTTGCCAACCGGGCCTGATCGATCAACTACAGGCGGCTGAGCAGAGCTCGAATCTGGAATGTTCGTCGCACGCTGGGTATTCGTCATTCTTGCGTCGGCCGCGGCGGTGGCCGCGTCGCCGGAGCTGCGCACTGTGCACCCCACCGGCGCGCAGCGCGGCACGACTGTCCGGTTCACGCTCTCAGGCGCTCGACTCGGCGACGCGGCCGCGGTCCTGTTCTACAAGCCGGGAATCGAAGTCTCGCAGCTCACGGTCGAGAATGCGGAAACCGTCCGCATCGACTGCGTCATCGCCGCGGACTGCCCGCTCGGCGAGCATCCGCTGCGACTGCGCACCGCCAGCGGCGTTACCGAGCTTCGCACGGTGTGGATCGGCCCGCTGCCGGTCGTAGCGGAGACCGAACCGAACGACGACTTCGCCGCACCACAGGCGGTCGCGCTGAACTCCACGATCGCCGGCGTCGTGCAGAACGAGGACGTGGATTACTTCGCGGTCGAACTGAAAGCCGGGCAGCGGCTCACCGCCGAGTTCGAAGCCATGCGTCTGGGCCGCTCGATGACGGACCTGTACGTCGCACTGCTCGACTCGCGCCGTTTCGAGCTGGCCACCTGCGACGACTCCGCCCTGCTGCTTCAGGACGGCTACGTCTCCGCGATCGCACCGGCCGACGGGACCTACATCGTGCAGATTCGCGAGGCGTCCTACGGCGGCGGCGGCGACGCGCACTACCGCCTGCACATCGGCGATTTCCCCCGGCCCGCCGCCGCGTTTCCGCCGGGCGCCCAGCCGGGTGAAACGGTCGCGTTTCAGTGCCTCGGCGACGCGGCCGGACCGATCGAGCGGACCGTCGCCGCGCCCGCCGCGGCGCCAGCGCTCTGGCCGCTTTTCGTACACGACGAGCGCGGCATCGCACCCTCCCCCCTGCCGGTCCGCGTATCGCCACTGGCCGAGCTGATCGAATCAGCCGACCTGGCGGCGGCCGCACCGCCGGTCGCGTTCAACGGCGTGCTCTCCGCGGCCGGCGAAACCGACAGCTTTCGGTTCAACGCCACGGCCGGGCAGGTGTTCGACATTCACGTCTACGCTCGGCGGCTGCGATCGCCACTCGACCCCGTGCTCGACCTGTTCAATTCCGAGGGCGGCCACCTGGCCGGCAATGACGACAGCATCGGCCCGGACAGCTATCTGCGGTTCACGGCGCCGGCGGACGGACAATTCGAGCTGCGCGTTCGCGATCACCTCGGCCACGGCGGACCGCTGTTCGTCTATTGCGTGGAGGTCGATCAGGTCCGGCCGAGCTTCTCGCTCACGCTGGACCGCCGCGACACGCAGCGGCCGCAGTTGCTTCAGACGGTTTGCGTGCCGCGCGGCAATCGCTACGCCGCGTTGCTCCGCTGCGACCGGCGAGATGTCGGCGGGCCGGTCACGCTCGAGTCTCCGAGTCTGCCGGCCGGCGTGTCGCTGGCAACGGACACGCTGGCGGCGGACCTGGCGCAGCTTCCGGTCGTCTTCGAGGCGGCGGCCGATGCGCCGCTCGCGGGCGAGCTCGTGGCGCTGCGCGGCCGCATCCCGCTCGAGGGCGGCGATGTCGTGGGCGGATTCGTACAGGAGGTTCCGCTCGTCTTCGGCCCGCCCAATCAGACCGTCTACTACAGCACGAGTGTCGACCGGCTGGCCGTGGCCGTGACCGACGCGGCGCCGATCAGGGTCACGCTCGTCCCGCCGGCCGGGCCGCTGCTTCAGAACGGCTCGATGCAGCTTCTGGCACAGATCGAACGGGCCGAGGGCTTTGCGGGCGAAGTTTCGCTGCACATGCTCTGGAATCCGCCGGGTGTTTCGTCCGCGCCGGCCGTGGTCGTTCCCGGCGAGCAGGCTTCCGCCGCGTTTCCGCTGAACGCCGCCGGCAATGCGGCCGTGAGGAGCTCGAGAATTGCGTTGATCGCGCGGGCGGACGCCGGGGCGGGCGACGTGTGGGTCTCTTCGCAGCTCGTCGAGCTCTCCGTTTCGCAGCCCTATCTGGCGGGCGAGATTCAGCTCGCCGCGACGCAGCAGGGAAGCCCGGCATCCGTCTTGTGCAAGCTCACGCCGGTTCGTCCCTTCGAGGGCAAGGCGCAGGTGGCGCTGCTCGGGCTGCCGCCGAAGACGTCTGCATCGCCGGTCGAGATCGCCGCCGGCGCGACGGAGATCGTCTTTCAGGTCGCCTGCGAACCCGATGCGCCGGTGGGCAAGCACGGCGGTCTTTTCTGCGAGCTGACCGCGACGGAGAACGGGGCGCCGGTCAACCATCGCTTCGCCTTCAACGGTGTGCTGCGGATCGATCCGCCTCCGCCGGCCGAGGTCGCCGCCCAGCCGCAGCCCGCGCCTCCGCCGGCCGCGGCCGCGCAGGCGCCGCCCCCGCCCAAACCGCTCAGCCGGCTGGAGCAGCTACGTCGCGAAGCGGCCGAGCGGGCGACCGGACGAGAGGATTCGAGTGGCGATTCGCCGAAACGGTAACAGATGCGCGCGCTGAGTAACGAAATACCGGGTGTGACGCGGCCGCCGACGGGTAGGCCTCGGATGCGAAAGGTTGTGCGCGCCGTGCGAGGCGTGCTGATGCTGAGCGCGCTCGCGTGCGGATTCACGAGCGCGGCAGCCGATTCCGGCTCCGCAGCGCCGCGCCTGGAAGTGGCGCCGCGCGAACTGCGTCTCGAAGGCCCACGCGACGCACACTCGCTGATCGCCCGCCTGGTCGAGCCCGACGGTGTCACGCGCGACGTGACGGACGCCGTTCAGATCGAATTGCATCATCCCGCACTCGCCGCCGTGAACGGGAATGCGATTGCGCCGCTCGCGGACGGGCAGACGTTGATCTCGATCCGTATCGAAGGTCAGCAGATCGACGTTCCGGTGACGATCTCCAACGCGTCCGCCACACAGCCGATCGGCTTTCGACGCGACGTGATGCCGGTGCTTTCAAAGGCCGGCTGCAACAGCGGCAGTTGCCACGGCTCCGCCCGCGGACAGGACGGCTTTCACCTGTCGCTGTTCGGCTACGACCCCGAGGGCGATTATCACGCGCTGACGCGCGAGCTGCCCGGCCGGCGCGTCAACCTGGCCCTTCCCGCCGACAGCCTCGTCCTGCTGAAGGCCACGGGCGCCGTGCCGCACACCGGCGGCCAGCGCTTTCCGGCCGACTCGCGGCATTACCACGTGCTGCGCGAGTGGCTCGCGGCCGGGGCGGCGATCGAGCCGGCCGACGCCCCGCGCGTCACGGGGCTGGAGGTTTATCCGCAGGATATCGTCCTGGCCGGGCCGGATGCGACCCAGCGGCTCGTCGTGCGTGCGACCTATTCCGACGGCACCGATCGCGACGTCACACCGCTGGCCGTCTTCATCAGCAGCAACGAGCTGAGCGCGGCGGCGAGCGCGATCGGCGTCGTGACGGCCGGTCAGCCGGGCGAAGCGCTGATCATGGCCCGCTTCGACGCGTTCACGGTCGGCACGCAGGTGATCGTCGTGCCGCCCGGGGGCAGCGCGACGCCGCGGCCCGCCGCCGCGGTCGAGGCGGCGACCGGCGATTCTTCCGCGGTCGGCAACTATATCGATGAGCTGATCCACGACAAGCTCCGCAAGCTGCGGATCGAGCCGTCCGAGGTCTGCGACGATGCGACCTTCCTGCGCCGCGCCCACGTCGACATCATCGGGCTGCTGCCGACCGTCGAGCAGTGCGAGCGTTTCGCGGCCGACACCAGCGCGAACAAGCGCGATCAGCTCGTCGAAGAGCTGCTGGCGCGCAAGGAGTTCATCGAAATCTGGGTCATGAAGTCGGCCGAGCGGCTCCAGCTTCGCTCGACCCAGGAAGTCAGCTACAAGGCGACGCTGCTGTATTACAACTGGCTGCAGGAGCGGATCGCGGGCGGCCAGCCCTTCAACCAGATCGTGCGCGAGTTGATCGCGGCCGAGGGCGGCACATTCACCAGCCCGGCCACGAACTTCTACCAGCTCGAGCGCGACACATTGAAACTGACGGAGAATGTCGCTCAGGCACTGCTCGGGGCGCGCATCCAATGCGCCCAGTGCCACAATCACCCCTTCGACCGCTGGACGATGAACGACTACTACGGCTTCGCCGCCTTCTTCGCGCAGATCGGCCGCAAGCAGGGCGAAGACCCGCGCGAAACAGTCGTCTTCAACAGCGGCAGCGGGGAGATGAAGCACCCGCTCGACGGCCGGGTGATGCCGCCGAAGTTTCTGGGCGGGCCGGAGCCGGACGTGCACAGCCGCGACCGCCGTGACGTGCTGGCCGAGTGGCTGACCTCCGGCCAGAATCGCATGTTCGCCCGCAACGTCGCCAATTTCGTCTGGGCGCACTTCTTCGGCCAGGGAATCGTCGAGCCGGTCGACGACGCCCGCGTCAGCAATCCGCCGGCCAATGATGCGCTGCTCGACGCGCTCGCGGACAAGCTGATTGAGTACGACTTCGACTTCCGCCGCCTGGCCCACGACATCTGCCTTTCGCGGGCCTACCAGCGCTCGACCCGGCCGAACGCGAGCAACGCCGGAGATTCTCGCAACTTCTCACGGCAGACCGTCCGCCGCATCCGTGCGGAGACGCTGCTCGACTGCATCAGCCAGGTCACCCGTACGAAGGACAAGTTTCAGGGACTGCCGCTCGGCTCACGGGCCGTGCAGATCGCCGACGGGAACGTCTCGAGCTACTTCCTGACCACCTTCGGCCGGGCCAGGCGCGAGACCGTCTGCACCTGCGAGGTGGTGATGGAGCCGAGCCTCTCGCAGGCGCTGCACCTGATCAACGGCGAGACGGTGCATCGCAAGATCAGGGAGGGCGGCGTCGTGCGCGACCTGCTCGAGGCCGGCCGCTCGCCCGAACAGATCGTCGAGCAGCTCTACCTCGCGTGTCTTTCCCGCCGGCCGACCGCCGAGGAGTCGCAGCGGCTGGCGGCGCTGCTCGCGGAATCGGAGGATGTCGCCACTGCCCTGGAGGACTTGCTGTGGGCCATACTGAACAGCAAGGAGTTTCTGTTCAATCACTAGCGGGCGAAACTGTGCGGGCGTCGCTTGCAGCGCGCGCCCGCCCGGCTGTGATCGCTCTCGTCATCTGCGCGGCGGTGCTGCGCGCCGACGACAAGATCACCTATGTCGATCACGTCCGGCCGATCTTCGCGGCCAACTGCATGAAATGCCACGATGCGGACCTGATGGTCGGCGGCCTGGACCTCAGCTCCTACGTCACCGCGATGGCCGGCAGCAGCGGCGGCGCCGTGCTCATGCCGGGAGACCCGGCCGGCAGCCCGCTCTTCGGCTCGGTCAGCCATACGCGCGAGCCGAAGATGCCGCCCAACCGCGACCGCCTGCCCGATGCGGAACTCGATCTGATCCGCAAGTGGATCGAGGGCGGATGCCTCGAAACAGCCGACAGCGCGCCGCGGCCGGCCCGCAAGCCCGCGGTCGACCTGGCGCTCAGCGCGAACCCGGCCAGCGGCGTTGCGGCCGTCGACATCATACCCGTGGCATTGCCGCTTGGCCCGGTGGTCGCGAGTGAGCGGCCGGGGGCTGTCGTCGCGATGGCGCACCACCCCGCTTCGCCGCTCGTGGCCGTCGCCGGACAGAAGCAGACGCTCGTGTATCACTCGCAGACGCTCGAGCTGCTCGGCGTGCTGCGCTTCTCGGATCAACCCGCGACCGACGCCGCGGTGCCGCCCGCGAGTGCTGCGGACCAGGGGGCGCCGGCCGTGCTGCGCTTCAGCCGCAACGGGCGGCTGCTGCTCGCGGCGGGCGGACTGGGCGGGCGATCCGGCCGGTGTCTGATCTACGACGCCAGGGACGGCCGGCTGATCACCGCCGTCGGTGAGGAGTTCGATACGGTGCTGGCCGCCGACATCAGCCCATCGCAGCAGCGCATCGCGCTCGGCGGACCGGCGCGCGTCGTCAAGGTCTTCGACGCACAGAGCGGCGAACTTCTGCAAAAGCACGAGAAGCACACCGAGTGGATCACGGCGCTCGCCTACAGCCCGGACGGCATTCTGCTCGCGACGGCCGACCGCAACGGCGGGCTGATGGTCTGGGAAGCGCACTCGCACGCGCCGCTGCACGCGATGGACGGGCACCCCGCGGCGATTACTTCGCTGGACTGGCGCGCGGATTCGAACGTGCTCGCGACGGCGTGCGAGGACGGGCAGGTGCGGCTGTGGGAGATGAACGGCGGAACGCTGGTCAAGGCGTGGGCGGCGCACGGCGGCGGCGTGCTCTGCGTGCGCTTCGCGGGGGACGGGCGGCTCGTCACCGCGGGGCGCGACAGGACCATCAAGACCTGGGACCAGAACGGTGCCCAGCAGCAGGCGTTCGAGGCTTTCGGCGATCTGGCACTGGCCGCAACGTTCGACGCAACGGGGCAGCGCATCATCGCGGGTGACCTGACGGGGGAGCTCCGCGTCTGGGACGCGGCCGGCGCGTCGCAGATCGCCGCCGTGAGGACGAATCCGCCGCCGCTCGAGCAGACGCTCGCGGCCGCGGAGCAGACGGCAGCCACGTCGGAGAGCGCGCTTTCCGCCGCCCGTGCGGCGCTGGCCGCGGCGCAGCAGGCGTTCGACGCGGCGGCCGCTGATCACGGGCGGGCGGCGGCGGAGCTGGCCAAGTGGAAGGCGGCGACCGTGCGAATCCGGCTGGACCAGGCGCGGGCGGCGGTTGCGTCGCGCGAGGCGGAGCACGAGCGGGCGGCTGCGGAGCTGGCCGAGGTGCAGCAGTCCGCGGCCGCGGCGAATGCGGAACTCGAGGCGGCCCGGGCGGCACTGTCTGAGGCGCCGGCGCGCCTCGCGGCGATCGAGAGCGAAGTGAGCGCGGTCGCAGCGGCGTTGGAACAGGCCGTCTCGGCCCGCGATGCCGCGGCGAAGGTCGTGGCGGACCGGCAGGCACAGGTGGCCGGGTTTGCGGCGGCCGTCGAGCAGGTGCGCGCTTTGGCGTCGGGCGCTGGCGAGAATGCGACGCTCTCGCAGGCTGCGGCGTCGGCCGGCCAGGCGCTGGCGCTGCTGGAGCAATCATTGGGCGAGGCGCGGGCGGCCGCGGAGCAGGCGGCGAGCGTCATGCCGGTGCAGGAGCAGGCGCTGGCGGCGGCGAAGGAGCGGCTCGCGGCGGAGAAGAGCACCAGCGACGCGGCGACGGGGCGGATCGAAGCCCTGGCCGCCAGGCTGGAGGCGGCTCGGGCGGCGCTAGCGGCGGCCGAGTCGAAAGTGGCCGAGTCGCAGGCGGCGCTGGCGGCGGCGCGGGGTGAAGCGGAGCGGCTGGCGCAGGAGTACGGCGCGCTGCTGGCGGTGTGGCAGGGTTCGGCGCGGTGAGCGGTGTCAGTCACAAACTGCGCCGTTGCGGGCACGCGGGCACGATTCGGCGCACGGATTCTCTGATCGCGCGGTTGGGACGCCCGCGCGCTCGGATTCACGCGGAACAGAGCCGCGACCGTGAGGGAGCGCGCCGGCGCAGCAACCTGTCCCGCGGACAACCCGGACACTGCGTGTCCGGGGCGGACGCGCCGAGACGCGCACACCTCACCTCCGCGCATAGGCGCCTGAGATAGGTGGATGTCATCCGGCGCTGCGCGGACAGCGCGCCACCCCCGGCCCGCTCCCTCACGGTCGCGGCTCGGCTCACGCGCACCGTCGCGGCGCGGAGCAACGTTGCGGGACGGCGCGTTCACCAGATCGACAGCGCGTCCTGCGGCTGGAGCTTGCCCTTGTCGGTCATGAACTCCACGGATTCGATCTTGCCCGAACTGGACACGACGATCTCGGTGTAGCCGGAGTCGGCGAGCTTCGTCACGCCCGGGCGCGGATAGGTGCTGCCGAGCGGGCCGGCCGACGTGGTATTGACGAAAAGCGGCGTCGGGGCCTTGTCCGCATCGGATGGACGAACACCCTTGACGTAGATGGGGCCGTTCTGGATACCCGAGTCCTCGAGCTGAAGCACGTTCGGCCGATGGATGTGCCCGGCCAGAACGAGCGTGAACTTCTCCGCCCGCAGCTTGCGGATCATCCAGCGGCGATATCCGCCGATCGAGCCGTAGTCGGCCTCGCGCCCGGCGGGGTTGTGCGTCGTGGCGACCGCGTAAATCTCGTGGTCATGGATTTCCCATTCGCGGTAGCGGGCGGGGTCATTGATGTCCCCTTCCCGCTGAATCACCCGGCCACCCGCGGTGCCGCGGTTCTTCTTCTTCGGATCGTACGAGACGCGGCCGCTGAGCATCTCATCGTCCGGCCACTGCGGCCAGGGTCCGACCGGGGGAGCGTGAATTCCGACGATCTTGGCCTTTCCGGGCTGGCGGGCGACGAGCTTGAGGAGCGTGGCCTGGTTGCTGTTGAGACAATTCTTGGCGACGGGACCGCCCTCGGTGTTCGGGATGAGCGGCGTGCGGCCGAGGTCGACGCCCTGGGAGACGACGGTGCGATCGACCTCCTCATCCTCGCCCCAATCGAGCATCAGCAGCTCGTATTCCCCCGGCAGGCGGCTGGTGAAATCGAGGAAGGGGTTGATCAGCAGCAGGTACCAGAGGACCGAATCGACGGTCGTCTCGAGCGGTGTACCGCCGACGTCCAGCTCGCCGTCGCGGTCGATCAGCTTCTCCTTCATGCCGCTGATCCAGTTCGTGTCATCTTCTTCGTACCATTTGCGGTCGGCGCCGTCGCCGTGGGCCCGTCGGAGCTCGTCCTTGGTGAGCTTCATGGATTCGGGGCTGGGTGCTCCCGGCGCGAAGGCGGCGTAGGGGTTGATCCGCCAGTCGTGGTTGCCGAGGATCGTATACGTGGGTTTCGTGTAGCTCCCGCCGCCCGCCAGGAACGTGTAGAACAGAAACCAGTTGCGATCGCGCCAATAGGATTCGTTCTTCCCGATCGCGCCGAACCCATTGTGCCCGCGGCCGTAGTCGATCAGGTCGCCCGTGAGCAGCAGAATGTCGCAGGACTTCTTGGCATCGGCGTAGAGTTTCTCGCAGACGCGATTCCAGTTGTGGAACTTCTTGCGTGCGGCGGGGCTGAGCCTGCGATAGTAGCTGTCGTGGCGGATGTCGACGTGCAGATCGGTCAGGTGGCCGATTCGCAGGCGCGGCTGCGGCTGCGTCACCCAGACGGGGTGGAGCACCTCGACGCGCGTCGCGCCGGACTCCGGCCGGTTGAACTCATACTCATACTCGCGGACGAAGCGGCGCTTCTGCCCCTCGCGCGTCTTGCCGACGAACTTGTCGATCGACGGGATGCCGTCGTGGCCGAAGCGCGACGAGACGGCGAATTCCTCGAGCAGCAGATCCATCTCCTGGCTGCGGTCGTTCTCGTCGTCGCTCCTGTTGGGGTTGATCCAGAACAGGTTCAGCATCCCTTCCGGCAGGCGCGTGCAGGCGCTTTCGTAGATGCGAACCTCGTTCATGTGCCGCATGCCGCGGCGCCAGTAGAAGCGGCGCACGTCGCGCGATAACCCCAGCCCCATCCCGCCGTCACCCTCGTCGTCGCCGGCGGCGGTATAGAGCTGGGTGTGGCGGTCCTGGCCGAAGTAGCGCGGGAACATACGCCCCTGGCTCTCTGAGAGGATGTTGCCGCGGACCTCGATCTCCTCCTCGCGAAACGCGTTGGTGCCGCCGTGCTCGGCGTCGGGCAGCCAGCGCGTGTGCCGCTGATTCCACGGCACCCAGCGCAGGTGCCGTGCGACGTCAGCCTTGCTGAGCGGCCGGCGCGACAGGATCAGGAGAGTCAGGCAGCGACTGGGGTCGCGCTCGTTGCCGGAAGCGCCGCTGCCCGGCGCGATCATGGCCGGGAAGCCCAGCGCGGGGAAGAGGATCCGGGCGTGCTTGTAGCGCGAGACGTTGACCGTGTTCTGCTGCCGCCGCGCGGCCACGTCCGTGGACGAGCCGCTCTCGGGCTCGTCGAACCGCATCCGCAGCGAGGTGACTTTCTGATCGCTCTTGCCGGACATCGCCTGGGTACTCCCTGCGTTCGCCCCTTCGGGCCGGTTCGCCTTCAGCAGCCGTATACGCTCTTCAGTTTGGCGCGGGTTGGCTCATCCGGACGGCCGGTCTGGTCGAGCCCGTATCGGTGCTGGAATTTGCGGATGGCCGCTTCCGTTTCCTCGCTCCAGGTTCCGTCGCGATTCCAGCAGTGGAACCCGAGGTTGCTCAGCCGCCCCTGAACGCCCGACAGCTCGTCGATCGGGTCGAGCTCGCCCAGTTCGAACACGAACTCCTCAACGTCGTCGGCGCCGACGCGCAGAACCGCGCGTCGGGCCCGCGCGTCGATCGGACAGGAGAGCTTTCCGTCGGCGTCGGTCACGCCGGCGTGCTTCTGACCGTCGATGGTGATCTCGTAGGGCTCGTTGCGGCGCGGTTCGTCGTCGGCCAGAACGCGGATGCGCAGCATCTCCGGCTGTCCCTTGCGGCGGAAGCGGTGGCGCATTTCGCTCTGGCCGGTCTCGCTTTTGCGCCGCAGAGGCGGAACGTGGACGCGGTCGCCGGGCAACAGGACGTATGGATCGCGGCGGATCTCGCGCAGCTCGACGTTCTGGGCATCATTCCAGATCGTCTCCCAGAAGTGGCCGCTGGCGCTGGCGATGCTCGATACGCACTCGCCCTGTTTGACCACGTGTTCGCCTGTGCCGACGGGTCCGTGGTTCTGCGGCGGGTCGGGCTGGCGCGCCGCCGGCACGTCGGCGGGGGTCGCGACCCGGTCGGCGCCGGGCGACGCGTCCGGCGCGTCGGCGAGCGCCGGCCCACCAGAGCTGGTTCGGCTCTTTTGCGCGACTTTCCCCAGCGCCTCGCGGATTCGGCGGGAGAAGTCGTCCGGGCTATGCGGCGTGTCGCCCATCAGATTCTCTCCCACGCGGCCGCGTCGAGGTTCGGGAAGCAGATCTCGCAGGCGCCGGGCCGGGCGAGCAGCACGCGCGCCATTCCCTTCTGATCCAGCGCGCCTTCGATCGTCTTACCGTCGGGCGTGCGGATCTCGAAAGGCTCGCTGGGGCAGGGCCGGCCGGCCTCGTCGACGAGCTCGATCTCGATCCAGGACGTCTCCTGCTCCTCCTGAGACTCCGCGGGCTCCTGGGGCTGGCCGGAGTAGCGCGTGTTGTGCCCGAACCGCGTCGTGGCGGCCGGCTTGGGCTCCTCGGCGACGTCCGGGGCGGCGGGTTCGGCGAAGTCGGCCGAGCCGCCGCTGTTGATGTTGACCAGCTTGCCGACGATCGTGACACCGGCGGCGTCGAGCTTGATGAAATTGCCCTTGCACCAGAGCGTGATGCTGGTATCAGAGCCGAGCCAGATTCCGCCGCTGTTGAGCAGGTTGTACTGCTTGTCGACGTAGGTGGTCTGCTTGCCCTGAAAAAACTCCCTCACGTCGCCGTCGACCTTCAGGTTCTTCGACCCGTTGATCTCCTCCATCAGATCGAGCTTGACGATCGTGTGCTTCTTCTCCTTGACGAGCTCGTGCGAGTTCCTGCCCACGGTTCGATGGACGTCGCCGCCCGTGGATTCGCAGCGGGAGCCGCGGGTGCGGATGTGCAGCGCGTTCTGTGCGTGCAGGAAGAGCTGCTCGCTCTTCTTCGTGTCGTCGAAGCGGATTTCGTTTCCGCCGCCCGCCCCCTTCGTGCTGCACGTGCGGATCGTGCTGATCGCCTTGTCCTGCGGAAGCGCGTAGGGCGGCATGTGGTCGTTGTTGTAGACGCGGCCGGTGATGATCGGCCGGTCCGGGTCGCCTTCGAGAAAGTCGACGATGACCTCCTGCCCGACGCGCGGCAGAAACATCACGCCGTAGCTGCCGCCGGCGAGGCCCTGGCTGACGCGGATCCAGCACGAGCTGTTCTCGTCGTAGCCGCCCTGCTGGTCCCAGTGGAACTGGACTTTCACGCGGCCGTAAGTGTCGGTGTAGATCTCCTCGGCTTCCGGGCCGACCACGATCGCGGTCTGGCTGCCGCGAACGAACGGGCGAGGCGTCTTGCGGGCCGGCCGAAACTGGATCTTGGACGGCAGGACGCCCGCGTGTGCCACGTACTGCTGCTGTGGGGCGAAGAGCGCTTCGGCTTCGGCGCTTTGCGACTGTTGTCCGCGGTGATGCACGCGCGTGACGAGATACTCGCCGTTGAGCCGATCGTCCGGATGTTCGAGCAGCGCGAAGCGGAAGCCGGGCTTGAACGTCCGCACAGTCGCGCGCAGCTCCAGCGTATGCGCGCCGGTCTGCTGCTCCTCGAGTCGGATCTGGGCAAATCGCTGGCCGATGCGATGATCGACGTAGTTGCCGGGGAAGTCGGCCGTCTTCAGCGTACTGAAACGCTTGGCCGCAGCCTCCGCCCGCAGTTCGGTCGGCGGGCGCTTGAAATCGAAGTCGTCCAGGCTGACGGCACCGGTCTGAATCTCCCGTCGTTCCTGAAGGTCGAACACGTGCGGCGAATCTGCCGCGAGTCCGGTGGCTTCGCGAAAGGCGGCTTTCGGCGCCGCCGGATCGACCTTGCACGCGGCATCGCCGTTGCCGATGACCATGCAGTGCCCAGCGTGAGAGTGCTCGAAGAAGTAGTAGATGCCCTCTTCTTCCATCAGGCGCGAGATGAACGCGAAATCTGACTCGCGATACTGCACCACGTAGTCGCGCGGCTCGTGCCCGGCCGAAAGCACGAAGCGAAAGCTGTCCTCCGGCAGGCCGGCCTCGAGCAGCACCTTGCGAACGATGCCGGGAACGCTCATGTCCTCGCAGTTGTGCTTCTGGAAAATGCGCGAGGCGTGCCGCTTGGTCAGGTACCAGTGCTGAGGCACGATGCTGATCCGGTAGTGCGTAAGTCGCGAGCCGCCCCCGGTGCGCTCGATGCGGTAGGCGATTCCGTGCACGTTTCGGAGGGCCGGCTGAGCTGCGTCGCCGGCACCCCGGATCTGCAGCAGACAGTTCTGCCCGAGCTGGGCCTCAAGGTCGAGGTCGGCAGCGTCGCTGCTCAGCTCGACGCTGAACTCGAACAGCTCGCTGAGACCCTCCGTGCCGTCGAAGGAAGTCACGCGGAGGATGGACGCGTCCAGGTCTCCGATGGAGAAGGTGAAGTCGGCCTGCGACGCACGAGCGGTGCCAGAGACCGACGCCGGGGCGGCGTGTGCGACCGTTGCGGCTGCGGTTCTGGATGTCGTTTCGGCCGAGCGGCGGTCGGGCGGCGATTGTTGAGCCAGCGTCGGTCGTCCGGGGTCATCCATCGCGGTCTCGCTCCGGAGGGGCGGTGGCGCGCGGCCACCCGGGGAAATAGGCGACAGGCGTCCGGGTCTTTCACGCGGCGCGGTTGATTTCTGCCGGCGGCGGCGCCGAGGGCCCGAGTCGAGGCAACGAGTCCGAAGCTCATCCGTAAGTTGTTGTCAAAAGGATTCTTACGTGCTGGATCGAGCCGCTGCTCGGGCGCTTGAGCACGGCGGACGAGACCCGGAGGTAGCCGACAAAGCCCGGTCTGGCCGAGGTCGTCGCACCATCGGCGGACGGTCGGCTTGCCCGGCTTGAAGCGGTTCGCGGTGCGGCGGCCGGGTGTATTGATTTCGGCTCCCGCGCCGGCGTTCTTATCAGGCGTAGCCCTGGCAGCGCCCGGCGGGAGTCGCGGCATGGAAACTGCCCGGTGAGGGATGGGGCGGGTGGGCGAGATCGCCCACCGCCCGAGCGGAGCGCCGGATGTCGCTTCTCAGGATGCCCTCGCCGATTCGCGTCCTGGCTCTCGTGCTAGCGGTCGTTTTCGCCGTCGAGGCGGTCGTGATGCTGGGGCTGTCGCTCGCTCCCCAATCGATTCGTGAAAGCCGCGCTGTGGCGATCCTCGACTGGTTCCTGCTGGTCATCGTTCTCGGACCGCTCCTGTGGCTAATCGTCGTGCGGCCTCTGGACGCGCTGCTGGCCGAGCGGGGGCGATTGCTGCGGCGCACGTTGAGCGTGCAGGAAGAAGAGCGGGCGAAGCTGTCGCGGGATATTCACGACGGGCTGGGTCAGGCTCAAACGGCGGTGCTGCTCGGGCTTCGCGCGGTCGCCGATGCCGAGAGCCTCGACCAGGCTCGTGAGCGTGCGGAAGCAGCGCGCCAGATGGCGGTGGCCGCGGTGGACGCGACTCGCCTTCTGGCGCGGGGGCTCGTGCCGTGCGTGCTGCGCGATTTCGGTCTGGGGCAAGCCCTGGAGCACGTGTGCGAAGATATCTCGAACGCGAGCGGAATCGAGATCGCCCGCGAGCTGGCGCCGGTGGCGCACGTCGACCCGGCCGTCGAGATCGGCCTTTACCGCGTTGTGCAGGACGCCCTGACGAACGCGGCGAAGCACTCGCACGCAACGAAGATTCGCGTGACGCTCGGCGTGTCGGGCGGGCTGCTGGCGGTGACGATCGCCGACGACGGGCGGGGCATCGGGCACGACTCCGCTTCGGCGCGACCGGACGGCCTCGGGTTGAGCGGAATGCGCGAGCGTATCGTCCTATTGGGCGGTGAATTCCGGATCGGCTCGGCTTCCGGTGGAGGGACGGTCATTCGGGCGGCGGTCCCTATGAAGGGCGCGGCTTCGTGAGTGCGCGGACAACGATTCTCATCGTCGACGATCACGCGATGGTGCGCAAGGGTCTGCGAATGACGATGGACGCGCAGCCGGATATTCTGGTCGTGGGCGAGGCCGGGACCGTGCAGGAGGCGATCGAGGTCGCGGCGCGGACGCACCCGCAGGTGATCACGCTGGATCTGACCATGCCCGGACCATCGGGCGTTGCCTCGGTGAAGCGGCTGCGCGCCGCGGCGGCGGCGACGGGCTGGGACGCGGACACCTCGGAAAAGGCGTGAAAATCATGGTTTTGGTGGATGCTCGCGGGTTGCCGGTGGCGATCGACGTCGTGCCGGCCGACGCGCACGAGAGCCGCTGTGTGCAGGCGCTGTTCGACTTCATGCTGACGCGCGAGACGCCGCCGCGGGTGATCGGCGACAAGGCCTACGACAGCGACAAGCTCGATCAGCAACTGGCGGAGCGCGGCATCGAACGGATCGCGCCGCACCGCAGCAACCGCAAGCCCGAGAACGTCACGCAGGACCGCCGTCCGCTGCAACGCGCCGCACGCCGCTGGACGGTCGAACGCACCATCTCCTGGATTCAGAACTACCGCAGGCTCTGCATCCGCTGGGAAAAGTCGAGTCAACTGTTCTCCGGATTCCTGCATCTGTCGTGCACGCTCCTGTTGCTTTCAGCGGTTTTGAGATAGCCTCAGGATGCCTGGGTACCCACTGGGCATGTTGGCCATATTGCTAGCACAGGTATGCTACTTCAGTCTTCCAACCACGGATTCCGTTCTCAATCAGCAGCCGACGGAAACGAGGAGAAATAAGGAGAAAGGGAACACCTCCACCATGCTCTGCGCCGGCTTGCTTCGCAATCCGAGTAGGCCAGCCTTTATGCTCCCGTGTACGGACGATGTCTTTGCCGTCGTATGAATCGCGATCGATGAACAGTTCTGAAAGCACATTGCAGCCTGCTATGTGCTCACCACGCTTATCCCAATCCAACCGCGAGCATCGGTAGTCGCCCTGTGGATCGTCATCGAATGGATCAATTCCGAATCGTGTCGGCGCTACTGTAGTGACGCACGGCGAAGTAATGATCACTTGGTACCATACTGGCAGGGGCTTGCCTCGGCGGCGCTCTCGCTCAGTCCGCATGGTAACCCATTCCTCCTTCATTCGTTCTGAGAGTTCGCGCTGCTCGGCGCGGTTCAGCCAAGTCCAGAACTCGAGTGTGCCATGCGGACAGCCGGCCTGTTCGGCGCGATGCAGCAGCTCGCGGCCACTGTGGACAGCGCGGAATTCCATTGCGTCGTCTTCATACCAACCCTTATGACGCACTGGCGCCAAATCAAATCCTGTAAGCCCGGCGTTGACAATTAATCCAGCCAAGTGCTGCGAGACGATCCACTCATTGTGGTGGATGGTCATGGCGATATCTCTGGTCTTTGGCGCTTTACGCAGATCAAGGATCAGATCGGTGGTTTGTCGAGCTGGGCAACCACACTCAGGACAGGACTCGGAATAGTCGTACTGTGTTCCGCAATCGATTCCCGACGGCTCGAACACGCCCGTGATGTTCAGGTGAAAGAACTCGGCCGACCTAAGCTCGGCCTTAGTGTAATAATGGTACAGGTACCAGCCGGTATAAAACGGTTCCCCCTTCGTTCGTCGGAGCTCGTCCTGGATCTCGCCAATGCGTCGAAAACGTGTATCATCCGTGCGAATCGCCACCTTCCGGACCGTGACGCCAAGGATGGAATCTTCTAGAGGTACACCTTCGTCGGGTTCGAAGAGCAACCCAGCATACTTTTCGCCGACACGAAACTCAAAGATTTCACGCATGATCACTCAATCTACTTGTTCGGGAGCGGGATCGCGGAATACACTCTGTTCAGGATGTCTTCAAGCATGGCCGTGTCATGGATGGGCCCTTTCGGTATGCATGCTTCTTCCGAAACGCATTCGTAATCAACTGATGATACGCCGCATCAACCTCTACGAGTGGACTTTTCATACCCTTGGGGCGCATGTAGTTCGGTATCACAGGATGCTTGTGCGTTTTCCCCGCTAGCTTCGGGTACTTGCGTGTCGCCTGTGCCCGCAAGTGCGGATCAACCCCGCGCTTCCACTTCGACAGGTTAGCAAGAATATCCAGCGCGCTCGTCGCCGCCTTGATGCCGCGACGATACTTCGCCATCTTACTGATTGCCTTGAGCGCTCCGCCAGCGGGCACGGCGACGATCAGGACGTCCATGCTTTCCCGGAATCCACCTTGGCCGCTCGCCAGCAGTTGAACAGAGTTGAACACATCAAGTCCGAGCAAGCCTCCCGCGATATCGAGCGCGGTGCTTAGCCCGATCGACGCCCATTTGGCGCCTTCGTTGATCGCGCCGATTGCATGGAGCCGGTGCCCGAGGTAGTCGGCATCGAACTCATCAAGCCACGAGTCGTCGTACGTCAACCCGGTCGGATCGCGATATGTTGTGGGGTTATTCCCCGCGTAGCCATAGAGGTTCCCCCCGTCCCCGTACTGCCCCATCGCTGAAAACGCCTCCAGCAGCGAGTCCAGCGCCTGCCCGTTGCTGGCCAGCGCGATCAGCAGCGGCTGGGCGGTCTCGTTCACCTCGCGCTGGAGGAACCGCCCCAGAAACGGCTCGTAGGCCCGGTTGCGGTTGTGGTAGA
The DNA here is from genome assembly GCA_964643885.1 of uncultured Planctomycetales bacterium. GTDB lineage: Bacteria > Planctomycetota > Phycisphaerae > UBA1845 > Fen-1342 > CAADGL01. Next base: position 982 of record CAZXUI010000039.1, on the reverse strand, counting down.
AGCCGCGGGCCGAGGGCCGCAGCAGCGGCTGGGTGTTCAGGCCGTCCAGCCGGACGAAGAACAGACCCTGGTGCCCGACCGAGCCGCGCGGCAGCCAGCCCGCGATCGGCTCATTCGGATCGGGATTATTCGGGTCGTAACCGGTTTCGGGGTCGACCGGATTGCCCTCGCAGTCGAACGTCTCGACCGCCAGAACCCGCCCGTAGGGGTCGTAGACGTACTGCTCGAGCAGCAGCCCCTGTGGCACGCCCCCGCCGCCGCCCCCGCCGCCGCCCCCGCCGCCGCCGACCCCGCTGGGGCAGGCCGCATCGCTCCAGCCCCGCAGCAGCGCCACGACGTTGTAGTTCGCATCCAGAAGCGCGTAGCGCGGCTCGTCGCCGTTCTCGATCTGGCAGACCAGCTCGTCGACGTAGTCCGGCCCCCAGACGTACTCGCGCTGCACCCACGTGGCCGGGTCGCCCGTGACCAGCTCCAGCGGAGCCACCGGCTCGAGCGTCTCGACGCTCTTGGGGTCCTCGATGCCGCTGTCCTGCCCGCTGGCGACCAGCGTCGAGCTCTGGTCCGTCCGCTTGACGTGCTCCTTGATCCGCCGCACGCCGTCGTAGAAATATTGCTCTTCGCGCAGCTCCCCCTGACCGGCGACGACCGGCGTGTCCTTGCGGATCAGCCGGCCGAGGCCGTCGTAGACCAGCCGGACCACCATCTCCCCCGGCTCGAACGTGTTCGGGTCGGCGATGCGGCCGTCGGGCGTGAAATCCCCGGCCGAGACGCTGCCGCGGAGGTTGACCTGGGCCAGGCGGTTCAGGCCGTCGTACTGGTAGAAGTGGGAGTCGTCGAGGATCAGGTTGCCGGCGGGGTCGATCGTGCAGGCAATTGAAGCGCGTGGGTATTTGAGTATTAGATGGCCTTGCGAGGCTTGAGCAAAGCTACTAACCAGTGCAGTAAATATATGGCATTCCGTTGATTGTGTGTTATACTTCAT
>CAZXUI010000038.1:0-40056 GCA_964643885.1 uncultured Planctomycetales bacterium | reverse complement strand
CGGTCCCCCAAATGTTGAGGAGACCGGTCCCCCAAATGTTGAGGAGACCGGTCCCCCAAATGTTGAGGAGACCGGTCCCGCATTCTCGGAGCAGCGGAGTGACACGCCTTAGCTGCTGTCGGTCGGCGCACCGGCCGGCACCCCGGCGGTGCCGATCCCGCCGAGAATGCACATGAGGATCACGACGAACTGCTGCTTCAGGCCGAGCTCGTTGCCGTACAACTGCGCCAGGAACAACACGGTCACGCCTTCGAACAGGGCCGTGCCGTTCTGGTTGGCGGTCGCGCCGATCGTCAGCACGAAGCGGCTCACGTGTGTCTGCAGTTTCAGCTTCTCCTCGGCGACCTTCAGCGCCGTCGGCAGCGTGGCGTTGCTCGAGGCCGTCGAGAAGGCCGTGACCTGCGCCTCCTGCACCGCACCGAAGAACCGCCGCGGACTCATGCCCCCGAGCACGCGGACCGCCAGCGAATAGACGACGAACTGATTGATGGCGAGGGCCCCGACGACAACGCCGACGTAGCTGAGGCGGGCGGGCTCGTCAGATCGGACGCTTGTCGCGCGGCGCTTCCGCCCGCGTCGCGGCGTACGTGGGCATGTAGTCGGACAACGCGCACTGGGGGTCGCGGTCTTCGTAGAAGCCCGTCAGCACGAAGCCGGCCGCAAGCTGACCGCCGAGCTGGTCCTCCCACGTATGACCGAACGCCAGCGGCTCGCGGCGGTCGATGATCGCCTGACGCTCGGCCGGCGGCAGGTCGGTCCAATCCGAGTACGGCAGCCGGTGGCGCACGATCAGTTCGCCGGCGTCGAGCCGCTCGGCGTCGAAGAGAAAAAGGGCCGGGTTCGCGAAGCCGGCCAGCAATACGCCGCCGGGGCGCAGCACTCGAAAGCACTCGCGCCAGACGGGGCGAACGTCGGGAACGAAGCAGTTCGAACAAGGATGTACGACCAGGTCGAAGGAGGCGGCCTGAAGGGCGCTCAGGTCGGCCATGTCACCCTCGAGCGTGGTCAGCTCCAGACCGTCGCGCTCGGCGACGAGCCGGTCCTGGGCGAGCTGTGCCGGCGAATTGTCGACGACGGTGACGCGGGCGCCCGCCGCTGCGAGGATCGGCGCCTGCTGTCCGCCGGACCCGGCCAGCGCGAGCACGTCGCGGCCGGGCAGCGGCGGGAACCAGTCCTGTGGAACGGGCCGCGTGGGTGTGAGCACGATGGACCAGTCGCCGGCGCGGGCGCGGGCGATCGTGTCAGGGGAAACGGGGAGGGTCCATTTGTTGCGCTGGGCGACCTGCGCATCCCAGGCGCGGCGGTTGTAGTCGCGTGCGTCCATGCCGGAAGAATAGCGGAGAGCCGGGCGGGACGGGCGGGTACGCGCGTCACGTCTGGCGGGGGCCGAAGCCCGCCGTTGCGCGCGGAAAGTGAATCCGATTCGGCCGGCGGTCCGTAGTACTCCATGACGTCGCGGCGCTGAAGCGAGCGCTGAACTGAACCTGCCCGGTGCAAATCCGAGGCCGTCGAGGGGACGGACCTGGCGGCCGGAATGACTACTTGCGCCTTTTTTGGATCGGAGGAACCACAGATGCGAAGATTCATCGCGCTTACGGTGGCCGCCGGGGCCGCGCTGCAGGGGACGCACTCGGCCGTGCAGGCTTCGAGCCACAGCGACGCGCCGCTGATCAAACAGGACCCGCAGGCGAACCTGACGGACGTGTACGCATTCGTCGGGACGCGCTACAACGACCCGAATCAGCGCGTGCTGAACGTGCTGGTGAGCGTGCGGCCGTTCTCGGAGCCGGGCGACGGCGTGATCTACGACCGGTTCGCGGACGATGCGCGCTACAGCATTCACATCGCCAATCCGCTGACCGGCGGCGAGCTGATGCGCTACGACTTTCAGTTCTCGTCGGTCACGAGCGGATACAAGAACCTGAATACGATTCTCTCCTACGGCCTCGGGACCGAGGCGGGGCCGATTCTGATGGTCGACGACGCGCGGCAGAACTACACGCAGACCTACACGGTGACGCGGACGGTCGGCACGAACTCGAACACCGTCGGCTCGGGTCTGCTCGTGCCGCCGCCGAACGTCGGCAAGAACACGACGCCGCTGTACAACGACGCGAACGGGATCGCGCTCAACGGTGTGGATGTATTCGACGATCTCGACGTGTATACGCGGACGACCGTCTACACGCTGGATACCAACGAGGTGGCCTGGGCGGGGCCGCGCGACGACAGCTTCTTCGCGGACACGCCGGGCATCTTTGACCTGCTTTCGCTGCGGATTCTGGACAACAACGGGACGCTGGCCGACGGACTCGGACAGGATGGCGGCGGCGTCGACGGGTTCAAGGGCTTCAACGTCCTGACGATCGGGTTGCAGATTCCGATCGCGAACCTGCCCGTGCTTCCCTACGGCAGCGTATTCTTCGGACCGCAGACGGGCGTGGGTGTATACGCGTCGGTCAGCCGGCAGATGACGCGCACGCTCAACTCGAGCGGGCCGCCGACCTACTCCGGACCGTGGGTGCAGGTCAATCGGCTCGGCAATCCGCTCTACAACGAGGTGCTGATCGCACTGGCCGACAAGGACAACTACAACCGGGCGGCGCCGACGGCGGACCCGGCGAGCTTCGCGACGTACGCGGAGAATCCGGAGCCGGCGACGCTGATCAACTTCGTCTACGGCACGAGCTTTCAGACCAATCTGCGGGCCGACCTGGTCAACGTGTTCATTCCGGATGTCCTGCGCGTGAATACGCAGACCGATCCGGTCCCGCTGGCCGGCCAGCCGGGTTTTCATCGCCTGGGCTTCATCGGGGGCGACACGACGAACGGCATTTCGAGCGGCTGGCCCAACGGGCGGCGGCTGGGCGATGACGTGGTCGACATCGCGTTGACGGCGATCGCAAGCGGACCGACCTACAGCGCGATCACGGTCGTGGGGGACAACATCGAGCAGAACGACGTGGCCTACCACACCGTCTTTCCCTACATGGCCACGCCGCACGCGGGGCCGAACAACTACAAGGACTCGCATCCGGGTGACCTGGACGGAGACGGAGACGTCGACTTCATGGATCTGGTGCAGTTGCTGTCGCGCTACGGAACGATCTTCCCATAGCGGCGCGGCCGAGCATGAGGCGGGGGTCGAAGCGTGCGTTCCGAGAACGGACCGCGCAGACAATCTGAGAGCCGACGATTCAAGGAGACGAAAGAATGAGAGTCACGACTCGATCTGGGAACGGGAACATCCGGCGCGTGGCCGGATGGACCGGAGCTTTCGCGGCGGCCGCGTGGTGTGCGGCGGCCGCGAACGGTGAGACGATCTACGCGGCGACGACGTCCGGCGGATTGATTTCGTTCGACAGTGCCACGCCGACGAACATCCTGACGGGCGTGCCGATCAGCGGTCTTCAGCAGGGCGAGGTCATTCAGGGGATGGATTTCCGGCCGCGGACGGGGCAGTTGTTTGCGGTCGGGTCCTTCAGCAACCTCTACACGATCGATCCGGCGACGGGGATGGCGAGCCCGGTGGGCGCCGGCAGCTTTTCGCCGGGATTGAACGGCGCGTGGTTCGGGTTCGACTTCAATCCGACGATCGACCGGATTCGCAACGTGAGCGACGCCAACCAGAACCTCGTGCTCCATCCGGATACGGGGACGTCGACCGGCGTGACGGATCTGTTCTTCGGACCCGGCGACGTGAACGAAGGCCGCGACCCGACGGTGGCGCACTCGGCGTACACGAACAACTTCGACGGCTCGCAGTCGACGCAGCTCTACGGGATCGACACGGCGCTGGATATTCTCGTCACGCAGGCGAACAGCGCCGGAACGCTCGGGACGGTCGGCTCGCTGGGCGTCGATATCGCGAGCTTCGGCGGATTCGATATTTCCGGCGCGAGCGGGACGCCCTTCGCCGTTCTGCTGCCGGAAGGAAACAACGACTCGATGTTGTACACCGTGAATCTGGCCAGCGGGGCCCTGACGCCGGTGGGCGAGGTGGCCGGCGGTCTGACGGTGACGGCGATGTCCGTCGTGCCCGAGCCGGCCGGACTACTGTCGCTGCTCACGGCGGCCGGGTTGGCTGCGCTCTGCCGGAGGCGGTAGGAAGGCGGCGGGCGGAGTCGCAAGCGTCTGATTCGACCACGGTCGCCCGATGGGGCGGCCGTGGTTCTTTTATCGAAGTGTCCTGTCGGGGGGTTCCGCATGCGCCGGACGCGCCGGACCTAACCACACAGCGAGTTGGCGGAGACCTTGGTCGAGCGTGACGCGCGGGATGTAACCCAGGTCGCGGCGGGCCGCGGAGATATCGAACCAGTGCGAGCCGGCCAGCTCGCGGGCGACGAAGCGCGTCATCGGCGGCTCGCGGCGGATGCGGAAGGCGGAATAAGTGAATTCGAGCAGCGCCCCGGCCGCGACCGCCTGCCAGCGGGACACGCGGCGGCGGACCGGCGGCAGGCCCGCCGCGGCCAGGATGCGGTCGATCAGCTCCCACAGCGGCGTCGGCTCGCCGTTGGTGATGAAGTACGCCCGCCCGGCGGGGCCGGAGCCGTGCATGAGCGCCCCGGCCGCGTCGAGGTGCGCGGCGGCGGCATTCTCGATGTACGTCGTGTCGACGAGGTTGTCGCCGCGGCCGACGCGAACGAGCCGGCCGGCTCGGGCACGGGCGAGAATGCGCGGGATGATGTGATTGTCGCCCGGTCCCCAGACCAGGTGCGGCCGCAGGGCGACGGTGCGCAGGCTCGCGCTGTTCGCGGCGAGAACGAGCTGTTCGGCCGCGGCCTTGGTAGCGCTGTAGTGCGACGCGAAGCGGCGCGAATAGGGCAGCGATTCATCGCCGCCGTGCACGTCGCGGCCGTCAAAGACGACGCTGGGTGAGCTGGTGAAGACTAGAAATCGCACGCCCGTCTCGCGGCAGGCGGCCAGGACGTTCTGCGTGCCGGCGACGTTGGCGGCGTAGTACTCGCGATACGAACCCCACACGCCGGCCCTGGCGGCCACGTGAAAAACCACCTCGCAGCCGCAGCATGCGTCGGCGACGGCGGCCGCGTCGGCCAGGTCGCCGCGGATGTGCTCGACGCCGAGCGCGGCGAGGTCTGCGTGCTCCGCCCGCGAGAAGCTGCGCACCGTCAGGCCGCGGGTGCGAAGCTGGCGGGCGATCTCGCGGCCGAGGAAGCCGCCGCCGCCGGTCACGAGGGCGGTCGTGCCGGCGGCCAGGCCGGGCGCGGGCGCGGCGTTCATCTCAGGCGCTCCGCGGCCAGCGCGGCGAGCTGCTCGCGGGCGATTTTGGCGTTGTGGCGCGTGTCGACGGGCAGGCGGCGCAGCAGGAGGAACGTGTCAATGCCGCGCGCGACCTCGTGGCGCGAAGCGAGCGCGGCCAGCTCGTCGCGCAGGCGGCGCTCGTCGCCGTCGAAGCGGGCGGGGTCGGGCTCGATCCAGACCGCGGGACGCTGCCGGCCGGGCGGGCCGACGCCGACGAGGGCGGATCGGCCGACGGCCGCGTGGGCGTTGAAGATGCCCTCGACCGGGTCCGTGAAGAGTGGGCGGCCGGGCGCGGTGACGCGCTGGCTGACCCGTCCGCAGAACCAGAGCCGGCCGGCGGTGTCGAAATAGCCTGCGTCACCCATACGGTGCCAGGTATCGAATGAGTCGTTCGTAACAGTCTCCATGGACCGGTCGGAGACCGGTCCCCCAAGAGGCACAGACCGGTCGGAGACCGTTCCCCCAAGAGGCTCAGACCGGTCAGAGACCGGTCCCCCAAGAGGCACAGACCGGTCGGAGACCGGTCCCCCAAGAGGCTCAGACCGGTCGGAGACCGGTCCCCCAAGAGGCTCAGACCGGTCGGAGACCGGTCCCCCAAGAGGCTCAGACCGGTCAGAGACCGGTCCCCCAGTGGGGATCTTCGCGCTGGCCGTCGCGGCGGAGTCGAATGCGTACTCGCGCGTCGCGACCGGGCCGCGGACGACGATCTCGCCGATCTGCCCGGCCAGCAGCTCGCGGGCCAGCGACCACTGGGCGATCGCCTCATCGCGGATCTCGATGATGCGCACGTCGAGGCCGGGCAATGGGCGGCCGACGCACGTGCCGGCGCCGCGGGCGCTGGCGGCGGCCGTCTCCTCCAGTATCTCGCGGCTCTCGATCGTGCTGACGGGCAGGCACTCGGTCGCGCCGTAGGGCGTGTGGATCGCGAGCTCCGGACCGAGCCGGTCGTGCAGGCGCCGCAGCAGCGGCGGCGGAACCGGCGCGCCGGCCGTGAGAATCCGCCTCAGCGACGGCAGCTCGCGCGGCCGGCGCTCGAGCGAGTCGGTCAGGTTCGTCAGCAGGGCCGGCGACGCGAACATGCTCGTGCAGCCGTGGTCGCGGATCGCGGCGGTGATCTTCTGCGGGTCGGCGCGGCCGGGCCGGCCGGCATCCATGTCGGGAATGACCGCGGTCATGCCGAGGGCGAGGTCGAACAGCCCGAATAGCGGAAAGGTGGCGAGATCGACCGCGTCGGGGCCGAGGCCGAAGTGCGAGCGAAGGGCGTGGAGCTGGGCGGCGAACATTCCGTGTTCGTACAGGACGCCCTTGGCCGGCCCGGTGCTGCCGCTGGTGAAGAGGATGGCGGCCGGGGTCGACGGAGCGAGAGCGGCGGGATCGAATGTTGGCGTGCCGCGGGCGCGGGGTAACGGCGCGGCGCTGGTGGTGAGCCGCAGCCGGGTCGCTGCCAGCGCGCGCGGAACGAGCAGGCGCAGCACGTGGGCGCGGGGCACGGCGACGAACGCCTGCGGCCGGACGCGCTCCAGACAGGACGACAGGTTGCGGCGCGGCATGCGCGGGTCGAGCAGCACGGGCACGGCGCCGATCCAGAGCAATGCAAAGAACTCGGCCGCCAGGCCCGGACTGTGCGGAACCATCAGCAGCGTGCGTGTGCCGGGGGTGATGCCCGCAGCGCGATTCCGCGCGGCGCGAGCCTGCACATCCGCGAGCAGCTCGTCGTAGCGGATCGAGCCATACGGTGCCACATGCCGCCGCAGGCCGCGGCGAGCCCAGATGATCGCGGATTTGTGCGGGTCGCGCGCGGCCGAGTCGACCAGCGCCGAGACGACGTTCGTGCCCGCGACCGGCAACGCCGGCGTCGCACGAGCCGCCGTGTCGCCGCGGAGAGCGGTCACCGGGCGCCTCCTGCGGGGATCGGCTCGACGCGGCCGGGCCGGGCCACGAAGGATTGCATCTCGACCAGCACCGCGTCGGGCTCATCTTCGAGCAGATAGTGTCCGGCGTCTGGGAACATCACGACGCGGGCATGCGGCAGTCGGCGGCGCCACTCGGCGAGGATCGCGGCGTCGAAGACGAAGTCATGCATGCCCCAGCAGATCAGCACCGGCCAGCGGGCCAGCGTATCGATGCGCTCGCCGGTCCATTTCAGCAGCGGCCAGCTCGCGTCGCCCTCGCGCAGCGGAATGTCCTGCACGAAGCGCAGCGTGGCGAGGCGGTTGTGCCACGTGTCGTATGGCGCGAGGAAGGCGGCCCGCACGTCGGCCGGCAGCGGACGGCGGACGGCCGTCGCCGCCGCACCGCGGGCGAAGGCGTTCAGGCCGCACACCAGCGGGCGCGCCAGCAGCGGCCAGTTTCGCACGAGCCGAAGCTGCCAGGGCAGGCGCTTGCCGGCGGGGATCGGAAACGCGGCCGTGTTGAGCAGGACGAGCCGGGCGATTCGCTCGGGGTTTCGCAGGGCGGCCGCGACGCCGATCGCCCCGCCCCAGTCGTGCAGCACGAGCGTGACGCTGCGCAGGTCGAGCCGCTCGATGAAACGCTCCAGGTCCTCGACGCGGCGCTCGAACGTGAATGGATACTCGCCGGCCGCCGGCTTGTCGGAGAGGCCGCAGCCGATGTGATCGACGGCCAGCACGCGCCGCGAGCCGCTGAACGCCTGTACCACGCGGCGGAACAGGAAGGACCAGGTCGGGTTGCCATGGACGCACAGCACCGGCTCGCCGTCGCCCTCGTCGACGAAGTGATAGCGCAGCTTGCCGATCTCGAGCCAGCGGCTCTCGAACGGATACAGATGGCGGATGGCGGCGAGGTTCATGCCCATGTTGCAGCAAACTGCGCGCTTCGCATTACTGCCACTCGATAGCGAGCATGAGGCAGTTCAGCCCACTGCCGATCCCGAGAAAGCCGACCCGGTCGCCGGGCTCCAGGAAACCGCGCTCGGCGGCCAGCGCGGCCGTGATCGGCAACGAAACAGTGCCGATGTTGCCCAGGAACGAGAAGGTCGAGAAGTCCCGCTGCGGCGCGATCCGCAGCGAGCTGAGAATCGCCGCGCGGTTGGCGGAGCCGACCTGGTGGCAGATGACTTTGTCGACGCCGTCGGACCAGCCCGTTTCGGCGAGAAAGTCGCGCCACGTCTCGACGCCCAGGCGCACACCGTGCTCGAGCACGTCGGTCGCGTGCGTCTCCATCACGACGGGTCGGCTGGCGGGAATGCCCGTGTCCGGCCCCCAGCGGCAGAGACGATGATGCTGCGTGGCGCTGCGGGCGACGGCGGCCGTCAGGCGCGGCGCATGCGGAGCCAGCGACTCATCCGCCAGCAGCACCGCCACCGCCCCGGAGCCGCCCGTCATCGTCGCCAGCGAGGTTTTGAAGGTCTGCATATCACGCGTCGCCAGCAGGTGCTCGATGGTCGAGTCGACGATCTCGCGGGCCGTCTCGGCCGAAACGATCAGACCGGCCTGAACCTGGCCCAGCTCAATCGCGCTGGCGACCTGCACCATGCCGTTGACGACGCCCAGGCACGCGTTCGAGACGTCGTAGATGTGCGAGCGGCCGCTCACACCGACCGCATCGGCCACGGCGCAGGCCGTCGCGGGTTCGAGGTTGTCGCGGCAGACGCCGCCGTAGATGAGCATCCCGATCCGCCCGGCGGCGATGCCGGAGCCGGCCAGGGCCTTGCGCGCGGCCCGAGCGGCCCCGTCGCTCATCACCGGCCGAGGCGGCCAGAAGCGGCGCTCCCGCACACCCGTCAGCGGCTCGATCTGCCGCGGGCCGAGTCCGAGGGCCGTGTAGACGGGACTCAGGCGGTCGTCGAGCGCGGCGGAGGTGACCACGTGCGGCGGCAGTTCATAGCCGATGGCGGCGATGCGCGTGCGCGTGAGTCTCACTGGCGGACCCCGCTTGAATCATCCGGCACGAGCGTTAATCCCATGTTCTTCATCTCGTAGATATAGGTGCCGTCGACCTTGAGAAAGCCGTCGGCCAGCAGCAGCGGCCGCGCGCCGCTCTCGCATTCGCGGATCATCGCCTCCACTTCGACGCGTTTCGCGTTGGGCGTGACCTGTCCGCGATAGACCCACTCGTGCGGGCGGCCGAGGAGGACGGGCGCGAAGCGGTGCGTGCGGGCGAGTGAGCGGCCCCACTTGCTCAGCGCCGCGTAGCGAAGCAGTTGCAGCATCGCCTCGATGCCGAGCGAGCCGGGCCAGACCGGGTCCTGGTAGAAATGCGCGGCGAAGAACCATTCGGCCGGGTCGATCCGCTTGGAGCCGCGGATGAAACCGAGCCCGTGCGGGCCGCCCTCCGGTTCGTACACGTCGATCGAATCAAGCATCAGCAGCGCCCGGGAGGGCAGGCAGGCGGGCGCGTGCGGAGCCCGCGCGGCGTCGTCCGGCCGCAGCGGCACATCCGCCGGCAGCACGACCGGCGCAGCCGTTCCCGCGGGTCGATACGCCCGCTCGGCCGCACCGCGGATACCGACTTGCTGCGACAGCGCGGCGTCTGAGAAGAAACCGAAGTACGTATCGCCCGCGTAGACGATCCGCCGGCCGCGCCAGACCTGCATGTCGAATTTCTCGACGATCATCCCGGCCGCGGCGGAGACATCCTTGATACGGATGCGCGTCGTCAGCGTGCCGGCGTCGGGAAAGACTTCCTCGTACTGCGTCGCCTGGCCGCCGAGGTTGCGGAAGCGCGCATCGACCGGACTGTGCAGGGCCGAGCCGAGATACGCGGCCATCCAGCCGCAGCCCTGGAGGGCGATCTCCAGCAGCACGCAGAAGGGCATCGAACGCTGGCGGTTGGCGGCGAAGTACCACGCGTCGGGCGGCACGTCGTACTGGGCTTCGATCCAGCCGCCCGCTGCGAGCTTCCAGGCCTCCGCGGCCGTGTGCGTGATGCGGCTGAGGAACAGGAAGGGCGGACCGGGCAAACGGGCCAGGCGGCGCTGCCGGTCGAAGACGCGATAGGGCTCGCCGAAGGCCTCCGACGGCCGGCCGATCGAGAAGGCGAGAATACGGTCATAGTCGAAGATTGCCGCTCGCGCTCCGGCCGGCAGCGGCAGGTCCCCGATCGGGTCGATGCGGGTGGCGTCGAGCGGCGGCGCGGCGGCGCTCGGTGGTGCCGCGTCGGACAGGCGCCCGGCGTCCCTACACTGTGCGGCGAAACGTGCGGCGGCCGGTGCGCTCGCGCGCCGCTGCCACCAGATCTGCTCGAGCCGGCGGCGCGTCAGCCCCGCCACCCGCAGCGCCATGCCCGTCAGTTGCACGATGCGCTTCCCGTCGGCGTACATGTAGGCATCTGCGACGACGTGCGGCTCGGGGTCATAGCCGATGCGGCGGATGTGCAGCTCGTAGCGGACGACGCGCGTCTCGGGCGTCACCGGCCCGCGGCACTTGAGCGTGCAGGCGTGCTCGTGAATCGGCTCGTAGCCCGCTTCGCTCTGTTCGGCCACCCAGCCCATCCGCAGCAGAAAGACCCGCAGCGTATGCGCACAGCACTCGTACATGAGCGTGCCGGGCATGACCATGTCGTCGACGAAGTGGCACGTCAGGAACCAGTCGTCGGGATGCACGTCGGCCTCGCCGATGATCAGGCCGCGGCCGAAGAGCCCGCCGGCCGGGTCGAGCCGCACGATGCGGTGCAGCAGCTCCATCCGCCCGTCGGGGATTCGCAGCGGGTCGCGCAGCGGCAATCCCTCGAACAGGGGCCCGAAACAGTCCGCCAGCGAGCCGGCCCGCAGCGCTGCGAGCTGGTCGGCCGAATAGGACTCGACCGCCATGGGCGGCAGGCCCCCCGGCGGCGCGAGCGCGTCGGCGCCGTCGCTCGGCTCCTCCGGCGTCGGGCGGACGATGCCGCGCGATTCCTCGATCTCGCGCGGCGTGAAGAAGCCGGCGCAGCCGTTGGTCATCGTGATCAGCGGCCGGCCGGCGATCGTGCCCTCGAAGCGGAAGAAGAACATCCACGTGTCGCCCTGGCGGACGAAGCGGTCGATGCGGATGTCGTAGCGGATCGTCTCGCCCGCCCGCGGCAGGTCGCGATGAAAGCGGATGCGGGCGTCGAGCAGGCGATAGGTGCGCTCGCCGCGGACGGCCAGGTCGATGCCGAGATACGAGCAGAGCATCAGGTCCGCCTGGCCGGCCTCGACAGCGATGCACACGGGCGTACGGCCGTTGTCGAGATACCACGCGGCCGGGCGGACGTCGTGCTCGGTGACGATCCGGCCGCCACCCAGCGAGCCTGGCTCGCCTTCGATGTGTACCACGCGGTCGACCAGCATGAGCGGCTCGTCGGGCAGGCGGACGCGCTGGGCGAACGTATCGACCTCGGCGAACTGCGGGCCGAAGACGCGTGCGACCGAGCCGAGGGCGAACTCCAGGCATTGCTCGCGATTCAAGACGACGATTGGCGGGCGCGCCGCGGACGGCATGGGCGATGCCGGCGCTGCGGCCTCGGCTTCGATGCCGTCTGTCGGCTCGATCCCCAGGGCGCGGCGGAGCAGCCGGTTGTGCAGCTCCAGTGCGGCGGCCGTGCCCTGCATGGCCGAGTCGGCGAACTGCAGGAATGAATCGTGCGCAGCGGCACCGGCCGCGGCCGTGGCGACGAGCTGCTCGCTGAGCTGTGCGAAGCCGTCGGCCGCGCGGCAGGCGACCAGCGGCTCCTTCCGGTGCGTCACTGCGTGCGGTGCGGGCGCGGTGAGCGCTGGCGAGGGAAGGGCGGGCAGCGCCGGCCGACCGGGCTGGAAGTGCGCCGGCAGACGAATGACACGCTGGCCGGCCGGGCGGCGCTCATGCCGGCTCGCGTCGCGCTGCGAATCGCCGTCGCGCAGCCACCCGGCGGCGTCGGGAATGACGCGCTGCGCGATCAGCCACGCCAGTGCCTGGGCGACGCCGCCCACCTCGTCGGACTCGACGCTGGCCGAGCGGGCGGCAAACGGCCGGCCGGCGAGGATGCGCGTAATCATCCGCGTACAGGTGCTTCCGGGGCCGAGCTCGATAAAGGTGCGGACGCCGTCGGCATAGGCGCGCTCGATCACGCGCGGGAAATCGAAGCCGTGCAGCGCCTGGGCGAGGATCGACTCCGCCGCGGCCACGTGCGAAAGCTGGTAGGGCTCGCCCGCGGCCGCGCTGTAGAAGGTGAGCCCGTCGGCCCCGGACACAGTTTCACCGTGTCCGGGGCCGGGCGGCGTCGTCTCGAGCAGGTGAAAATCGCGGTAGGCGCCTTCGACCTGGCGGGCGATCTCGCAGTGAACCGTCGAGGCGCCGGTAACCGGCGCCGCCTCACAACCGAGCGACTCGACGAGCTGCTCCACATCCTGCCGCCGCCCGCCGACCACGCACTCGCCCGGCGAATTGATGATCAACAGGTGCACGCGCGAGCAGCCGGCCAGCGCCTCGCGCACGCGGGCCGCGTCGCGGTTGACGACGGCCACGTGCCAGTCGACGGGCTCGCCCGGCGGCAGATTCCAGGCCCGCCGGGCGGCCTCGCACGGCCCCGCCAGCTCGCGCGTAAACAGCGGCGAGGCGGCCATGCGGCGGAGCATCTCGTCGCGATCTTTCCAGGCCCGCGTCGCGACCAGGCCGGTCGTCTCGCCCAGGCTGTAGCCGATGACGGCGTGCGGGCGAAGGCCGAGGTCGCGCAGGATGTCGTGCATCAGCGCCCCGAACGTGACCTGCCGCAGAATCAGATCGGCGACGGGCGCATCAACCAGGGCGGCCGGCGCGAACTGCTCGGCCAGTCGCTCGCTCTCGCGGTCGAGCTGCTCCATGACGTCTGGCCAGGCGAGCTGAAGACTGCGGCCCATGCCGGCGTAATGGCTGCCGGAGCCGGGGAAGACGAGTGCGACGTGGCCGGCCGGGCCGGCGGGCTGCGGGAAATAATAGACACCCTCGCGCCCGTCGATGGGTTGTTCCGGCGCTTTCGCGAGGGCGGCCGCGGCGAAGTCTGCCGCCCGCCGTGCGGCTTGCAGGTCGCGGACGACCAGCGCGAGGGCGCGCGGTGCGGCGGCGCGCTGCGCGGTGTGGTGGCTGTGCCACGCGCGGGCGGATTGGTCGAGATCCGCGGCGCTGCGCTCCAGATGCCTGCTCAACTCGGCCAGTGCGCGGCGGATTTCTTCGGCGGCGTCGCCGCAGACGACGAAAAGCGCAGGGCGGCCGATGAGCGTCGGCGATGCGTGCGACGCAGACCGCGGCGCCTCTTCAAGAGCCACGTGGACATATGTGCCGTCGATGGAGGTGGCCCGGACGGCCGCCCGGCGCGGGCCGTCGGCCCGGTTTCGCAGCCAGTATTCGCCGCGCAGCATGTCGGCTGCGGGCCGGACGCGATGGTGGATCGCGACCGCGGCGCCAGCGAGCGAGACCAGCCCGGCCGCCGCGCCGCAGTCGCCAGTGCGCGGCGACGAAAAGCGGACTGCGTCCCCGGCCGCATCAGCCGCGGCCGCGGCCTCGTCCTCCCGGGCGCGCTGCTCCGCGAGCCGGGCCGTCTCCTCGCCCGCCGCGCTGAGTCCGTCTCCGCCGGCCACTCCGATGCCGCGGATCAGTGCGTAGATGTGGTCGCCGTCGCGCTGCGCATCGCTGTGCCGCTTGAGCACGACGGCCGCAGCACCGTCCTGCGGCGCCGCCGGCCCGCCGCCGACGAGCCGCTGAAGCGACGCGTGGCACGCGGCCGCGCGACCGTCGCAGCACAGGTCGATCGCGCCGACCAGCACGCAATCCAGCTCGCCGCGTCGCAGGGCGCGCGCGGCGATCTCGACCGCCCGCAGGCCGGATGCGGCCCCGCAGGAGACCGTGTAGCACGGCCCGCCCAGCCCGAATTCGCGCGCCAGCCGGCTGGCGATCGAGCTGCCCAGCGAACCGAGCACGCGGGCGGCGCTCAGCGGCGGGCACCACGCCTCGCGCAGCGAGCGCGTCCAGGCGGCGAGCTGCTCGTCGTCGAGATCGAGGCCGAGCCGCCCGGCCCAGCGGCGAGCGTCGTCGCGCAGCGCCCAGCGCTGGTGATAGTTCGACGTGTTCAGATCGAGCGAGAGACCGACCAGCGCGCCGCCGCGCAGCGCCGGCCGCCCGCGCTCGATGCCCGCGTCGCGCATCGCGTCCGCCGCGACCTGGAGCATCAGGAGCTGCTGCGGCAAAATCTCGGGAATCTCGTTGGGCGGGATGCGAAACTCGCCCACGCCGATTTCGAGCCTATCGAGCCGGCCGGAGCCCTCGTCGCCATTCTCGACCCACCGCCGCGCGAACCGCAACGGGCCGTCGATCGGGCCGTTTCGAAGGCCGACGCCCACGATCGCGATCGGCTCCGGCGGCGCAGCGGCGATCCTGGGGCGCCGCGTCGATTTGCCGCTCGGCCACATCCCGGCCGGCGGTTGTTCGACCAGCACGTGCGCGTTGATCCCCCCGAACCCGAAGGCACTGATCGCCGCGCGGCGAACGCCGCCGTCGCGCGCGTCCCAGGCCTCCGCTCGCGCCGGCACACGGAACGGACCGTCACCGATGCCACATGAGCCGGATTGCGGGCGGGACGCCCGCGCTCCCCCCTCGGGGTGAGGTTCGGCCGCACGCGAGAAGTGCAGCGAAGGCGGCACCGTGCCGTGCCCCATCGCCAGCAGCGTCTTGATCAGGCCGG
Organism: uncultured Planctomycetales bacterium; assembly: GCA_964643885.1. Lineage (GTDB taxonomy): Bacteria > Planctomycetota > Phycisphaerae > UBA1845 > Fen-1342 > CAADGL01. The sequence goes on along the minus strand of CAZXUI010000038.1, from coordinate 25,185 downwards.
CCGCGCCGGCCGCCGTCAGCAGGTGGCCGACCATCGATTTGACCGAGCCGATTGCACACTGGCCCGGCCGCCACGATTCCCCGGACCACAGCGCCGCCAGGCTCTCCAGCTCGACGCGATCGCCGAGCGGCGTCCCGGTGCCGTGGCATTCGATGTAGTCGACCTCGCCCGGCCGCCAGCCCGCCTGCTCATATGCCGCCCGCATCGCGCGGAGCTGCCCCTCGCTGTCGGCTGCCAGCAGGCTGCCCGCCAGGTCGTTCGACAGGCCGATGCCGCGAATGACGCCGTAGACCTGGTCGCCATCGCGAAGCGCGTCATCCAGCCGCTTGAGCGCGACCACGCCGGCGCCCTCGCCCACGAGCAGACCGTCGGCCGCCGCGTCGAACGGCCGGCAGACGCCGCTGGGCGAAAGCGCACCCAGCACCGCGAAGCCCATCTGTGTGTAAAGGCACTCCGGCCGCGAGACGCCACCGGCCAGCACGGCGTCGCAGCGGTGCTCACGCAGCTCATCGCAGGCGAGCTTGACCGCATAGAGACTCGACGCACAGGCCGCATCGAGTGTCAGGCCGCCGCCGCCGAGCCCCAGTGCCGCTGCCAGCAGCCCGGCCGGCAGCGACGTCACCTGGCTGCCCAGAGCGGCAAGCGGGTCGAGAATCACGCCGCGCCCCTCGCGCGGCGAGCCCGCTGCCGCCGAGCCGAGAAGCCGTCGCTCGAACTCGCGCCCGAGCGTCTCACGCGTGATCCGCGACGAGCCGTCCGTCGGCAGGGCGATCGCGGCCAGAATCACACCCACGCGCGCGCGATCCAGCCGCCCGGTTTTCATCTCGCGCCACGCGTCGCGGCCGGCGTGCAGCGCGAATTGCACTGACAGGTCCAGCCGGACGAGCAGCTCCGCATCCAGGTCCAATCCCTCCGGATCGAGCGCGAAGTCTCCGACGTACCCGCCGCGGCCGTGGGGGACGTGGTCGTCCGGCAGCTTCGCGGCCGACCGCGGCGCGATCGCGTCGGCCGGGTCGAGCACCCAGCGGCCGGGAGGCACGTCGCCGATCGCATCGATTCCCGCGGCGATATTCTGCCAGAACTCGCGCACATTGCGGGCGCGGGGAAAGACCCCGCCAAGGCCGACGATCGCGATGGAGAGCGGCTCGGGCACGGGGCGGACCTCAGGCGGTTGCGCCGGCCGCGGCCGCGGGCATCGACGAGCGGCTGGGGTCCAGCGTCCAGAGCACGTCCTTCAGCAGCGCGACGGTGCGGCCGCGGTCGACGAAGTAGACATTGGCGACGAGCCGCAGCGGGTCGTGCTCGCGGGCCTGGAGGATCAGCGTCAGCGGCTCGCGCGGCAGCGACGGCACGAAGAGCCTCAGCGAGCCGATGCGGCTGGGCAACGCCGCGTGGCCGAGCTGCTCGTACGACCAGATCAGGCCGAGCTGAAGGGCGCAGTCGGTCAGCAGCGGGTCGATCAGCCAGTCGCTGCGCAGCGGCTCGCGCATCCACGTGCCGGGCGGGCCGGCCGGGCGGGCGCGGGCGACCACGCCGCGCGGCTGGCAAGCTGTGATCTGCTCCAGGCCGCGCAGCAGCGGGCCATGGAAAAGGATCGGCCCGTACGCGAGCTGCGCGAACGAATGCGGCGCGATGTTGGGCTCGCGAATGACCAGGCCCCAGCTCGAGACATCGGGCGGCGTGGGTGCATCCGCGGCGATCTGATCGCCCAGCAGGATGCACGCCCGCGCGAAGGGCGGCGCGGCGGCGGAGTCGGCCGGACGCAGCTCCGTGTCGACCTCGCACCGGCCGTCGCGGCGGCGCGGCTTGCCGTAGGTCAGTTCGATCGCCCGCGGGCTGCGGTCGAGCCTGACGCCCCTGAGGACTTTCAGTTCATCCAGGCCGAGCACGGCCAGGCCGGGATTCTCGTGCAGCGCGGCGTGCGCGAGCCACTCGATCATCATCGCCACCGGCAGCACCGCCCGGCCGGCGATGCGGTGTGCCGCGAGGAAGGCGTGCGATTCTTCGCTCAACTCGAGTGAGAGCGAGCCGCGCGGCGCCTCCGCGGATTTGACGGGTGCGGCCGCGGCGCGGGCCGTGCCGCCGGACGCCGCCGCGCGCGAATCGGCGGTCGCGGCGGCCGGTTCCGGAAAGCCGCTGCCGAGAACGACCTCGACCGCGTCATCCTTCGAGCACAGCTCCGCGATCAGGGCCGCGGCGCCATCCGCGCGGCCGATCAGGCCCACGCCCTCGCGCTCGAACTCGCGCTTCAACGCCGGCGTGACCATACCCCCGTCCCACGGGCCCCAGTTCAGCGAAACGACGCGGCACCCCGGCCGCGCTGATCTGATCACCCAGGCCGCCTTGTTGAGCGCCTCGTTGGCCATCGCATAGTCGACCTGCCCGCGGCGGCCGAAGCGCCCGCTGACCGAGGAAAACAGTGCCACGACGCGCAGATCGTCCCGATCTGTCGCGCTGAGCAGTGCGGCCAGCCCGGCGACTTTCGTATCGAACACCCGCGCGAAGGACTCGCGCGCCTTGGCCTCGATGAGCTGGTCTTCGATCACGCCGGCGGCATGAACGATGCCGCGGATCGGGCCGAGCCGCCGGGCCCGCTCGACCACGCCCGCGACGGCGGCCGCGTCGCGCACGTCCACCGTTTCATAGACGGCCCGCGAACCGGCGGACTCGATACATCGCAGCGTGTGCGCGACCTCGCGCGCCGCCAGCCGGCGGCGATACTCGCGCTCGAGCTGCACCGGCGCCGGCCGCTCGCCCGCGAAGGCGTGCGCCAGGAGCGCCCGCTTGATCGCCGCTTCGTCGCGCAGCGGCGCCAGCCAGGCCGGCTCAGGCTGCGGCGGCTCCGAGCGGCCCAGCAGGACCAGCGTCAGCGCCGCTCGGCGGGCCAGGGCGATGGCCGTGTCCGCCGTCACGCCGCGAGCCCCGCCGCTGATCAGCACCACGTCGCCATCGGCCAGCGGCAACTCGCCGCAGACCGGCCGCGATCGTTCAAGCACGAGTCCGAAGCGGCCAGCCGGGCCGAGCCCGACCTCGAGCGGACCATCAACGGCCAGCTCATCGGCGATCGCCCGCGCCGCGGCGGCCAGGTCGTTCCAATGAGGATCGACATCCAGCGCCCGCACGCACACGCCCGGCCATTCCTGTGCGGCCGTCTTGGCCAGCCCGGCCAGCGGACCGTGAGCGGCGTTGGCGACCGAGCCGCTCAGGCCGAATCGCCCGTCAAGCCGGGCGACCGTCGCCAGCAGCGCGCGGCCGTGCCTCGCGGCGTCTCGCAGCGGCGCGGCCGCGACCTGGACGGCACGCAGCGCCGCAGCGCTCTCCGCGCTCCATTGCGCAGCGTCGAGCGCCCCATTCGACTGGTTCGCCGCCCGACCCCGCGGCCGGCCGAAAATGACGAGCCCCGCAGCCCCACGAGCGGAGTCTTCATCGATCGCGGACGCGTCGACCAGTCGCGCCTCGACGCCGCGCCGCTGAAGCTCCTCGACCAGCGCCTCCGAAAATCCGCCGCCGTCATCCGTCACCAGCACCGCCCGCCCCGCCGCGATCCGCAGCGGCGCGGCGGCGGCGAGCCTCTCCAGTGCAACAGGCTTCACAGCGCGGCGTTCGACGCGCTGTGCTGAGCCTACTTCGACATCCACCGCGGCCGGCTCAGCAATTTCCGCCGCGGCTTCAACGGCTTTTCCCAGGGCCTCTCCCGCGGGCTCGGGCGGGCCGGCCGATGACTCCCCCTCGCCGCGCATGTAATCGATCACGTTTCGAAGCGTGCGCAGGCTGCCCAGGTACTGCGAATCGACCGTCTGAAGGTCCGGCCGGCGGCGCTGCACGGCGGAGAGGATCTCCAGCCGCTTGATCGAGTCGATGCCGAGGTCGGCCTCCATGTCCATGTCGAGATCGAGCATCTCGACCGGGTAGCCGGTCAGCTCGGCGACGACTTCGAGCATCACCTGCTCCGCCCCCTCGCCCGCGGTCGCGGCCGCGGCAGTCGCGGCGGCGGCCGGCGCCGCCTGCGGCGACGCGTGCTCGCGCTCGTGCTTGCCGTTGGGCTTGCCGTTGCCGCCGGCCAGGAACTCGGCCATGTCGCGCAGCGTGCGGAAATCGCCCATCGCGGCCGGCTCGGGCGGGCGGACGCCCGGGATGCGCTGCTGAATACGGGAGAGCACTTCGACCCGCTGGATGCGGTCGATCGCCAGGTCGGATTCAAGATCGAGATCGAGGTGGAGATGATCGAGCGGCAGACCGGTCGTTTCGCTGACGACATGCAGGAGCGTATCGGCGACGCCCTCCGCCTCGATGTGCTCGACCGGCGCGGGCGAAGCGTGCTGCGGCGCGGCCGCGGCGATGGGGACCGGCTCGTGCGGCGCGAGCGCGGGCGACCGCGGCACACGGGCCTGCGGAAATTCGATCCGCTGCGCCCCGCAGGCCGGCGGCATCCCGCTCCGCGCAGCGTCGATTACCGGCTGCGGCGGCGCGTGCGGAATCGCCGGCGCCGGCGCATGCGCCAGCGGCGGCGAGGACGAGACGCCCGGCGGGCCCGGCGGCGGCTCCGAAACGGGCAGCCCCGCGGCATGCTCGAGCAGCCGCTGGTGCCCGACGATCAGCGATTGAAGCGTGCGGTGCGCGTGCTCCTGTGACTCGAGAAAGCGGCGATGGGCGGCGGCCGTCTGCTCCTGCAACTGTTGCATCGCCCGCAGCCCCTCGTGCACCATCTCGATCGCCCGGTGCACCACGGCGCCCGACGGCGTTGCCTGCCCCGGCGCGGGTGCGGACATCGCGGCGCTCGCCGGCCCCGCCGGCGCAGCCCGCTCCGCCGGAGCTGCCGCGTCGACATGCGCCACCGGCGGATGCGCGGCGACGCGGCGGGCGGCCGTCAGCGGACCATCGCCATTCTTCGGACCATTCCCTGAGTTCGATACCACGACTGGCTCCAATCTGGCCGCCGAAGGCTCGGCCGGCCGCACTTCCGACGCTCTGGCCGCAGCGCGGTAATTCGCCCCGACCAGCATCACCGACATGCCGGTGCGGGTCCGCTCCGGCGGCTGAGGTTCCCACTGACACAGATCGACGGCGTATCCGAGCGCCGCCATGACGGCCAGCACGCGGGCGACATCGACCAGCCCGTTGCCGCGTCCGGCGGCGGCGTCGAGCGCCAGGGCATGATGCGGGAGGCGGTCGAGGATGTTTCGCACCAGGCCGGTGAGGGCGGCCTTGGGGCCGACCTCCACGAACGTGCGCACGCCGGATTCGTAAAGCTGCCGCACCTCTTCGACGAACATCACCGGCCGTGTGAGCTGGGCCGCCAGCAGGTCGCGGATCGCTGCGACGTCGCGCGGATACACACCACCGGTCACGTTCGACAGCACCGGCACCTTCGGCACGTGGAAGGCGACCGTTTCGAGCGCGGCCCGGAAGCTGCTCTCGGCCGCGGCCATGAAGCGTGAATGAAACGCGGCCGAGACCTCCAGCAGCTTGCTGCGCCAGCCGCGGGCGTCGAAGAGCTCCGCCACGCGCTGCACGGCCGCGCGGGCACCGGAGATGATCCCCTGCACCGGGCTGTTACGGTTGGCCAGCGTGACGTCCAGGCCGCTCTGCGCGATCGCTGCGTCGATCTGCTCCAGCGGAGCCTGGACGGCCAGCATGGCGCCGTCGCTGCCGCCGCTGGCGGCCATCGCGGCGCCGCGCTCGCGGGCCAGCTTGCTCAGATCGTTCGCGCTCAGGCTGCCGGCCGCGTGCAAGGCCGTCAGCTCGCCGAAGCTGTGGCCGGCCGCGAAGTCCGCCCGAATGCCGAAGCGCTCCAGCACACGCAGCATCGCCACGCTGATCGCGCCGAGGGCCGGCTGGGCGACGCGGGTCCAGGTCAGTGCCGCCTGCTGGGCCTGCCGCTCGGCCGCGTCGCGGGCCGGAATCGGAAAGATCAGCTCCGTCAGCCACTGCGCGGCGCGGGTCGCGCCGTGCACGAGCCCGCCGCGGGCGGCCCGTGCGGCCGGCGGCGCGTCGCTCGTATCGATCGGGCCGTCGAAGGCGGCGACCGCGTCGTGTGCCTCGGGGAAGACGCAGACCAGATCGCGGCCCATGCCGACGTACTGGCTGCCCTGGCCGGGGAAGAGCAAGGCGACGCTGCCGGGCTGCGGCCCGCAGCCGAATGCGACGCGTCCCTCGCTCCAGGAGCACTCCATGCCGCGTGTCTCGAGGCCGCGCCGGGCGGCCGTGATCACTTCGCCCAGCCCGGTATCGCAGTCGACGACCATGACGAGCCGCACGGCATGATCGTTGCGGAAGGCCTGGCGGCTCTCCCAGGCCCGCTTGGCCAGCTCGCGGCGGCCGGCAGAGCGCTCCAGGCCGCTGAGCTGCGTTCCGATCTCGTCCCAGTCCGCCAGGGCACGCTGCAATCCGCCGGTGCTGTCGGCCGACAGCGCGACGATCTGGGCCGAGCCGTCCCAGGCGGGCTCACGCGTCGCCGCCGGATACTCCTCCAGCACCGCGTGAAAGTTGCTGCCGCCGAAGCCGAACGAGCTGACGGCCGCGCGCCGCGGCGATTGCGCCGTCTCGCGGTTGGATTGGTTATCGCCCGCCTCGCGGCCCGCATGCGAAAACCACGGCCGCGTCTCGGTGGACAGGTAGAACGGGCTGCTCTCGATTTCCAGCTTCGGGTTCGGCTCGCCCACTTTGATGCTCGCCGGCAACGTGCGGTGCCGCAGGGCCAGCACGCTCTTGATCAGGCTCGCCACGCCGGCCGCCGCCTTCGTGTGGCCGATCTGCGACTTGACCGAGCCGAGCGCACACCAGCGGCCCTCGCCGCGCGATTCGCGATAAACGCTGCGCAGCGCCTCGAACTCGACCACGTCGCCGACCCGTGTGCCGGTGCCGTGCGCCTCGACCAGCTCGACCGTCGCAGGATCGACGCCCGCGGCCGCGTAGGCATTCCGCAGCGCGATCGCCTGACCCTCCGCCCGTGGTGCGTAGATGCTCTGGCTGCGACCGTCGCTGCTCGTGCCGATGCCGCGCAGCACGGCGTAAATCCGGTCGCCGTCGCGCTCCGCGTCGGCCAGGCGCTTCAATACCAGCATGCCGACGCCTTCACCGATCACCGTTCCGTCCGCGTCCTTCGAGAACGGCCGCGCGTCGCCCGACGGCGACAGCGCCTGCGTCTTGGCGAAGCACATGAACATGAAAATGTCATTGAGCGTGTCGACCCCGCCGGTGAGCACCACGTCCGCCCGGCCGCTGGCCAGCTCCAGCGAGGCCATGTGCATCGCGCTCAGCGAGCTGGCACAGGCCGCGTCGACCACGCAGTTGGTGCCCTGAAGGTTCAGTCGATTGGCGATGCGGCCGGCCACGACATTGCCCAGCAGGCCGGGGAAGGAGTTCTCCTGCCAGCCGACGTAGGCATCGGAGATGCGCCGCACGACGTCGTCCGCCACGCCCGGGTCGATGCCCGCCTGCTGCATCGCCTTGCGCCAGATCGGATGACCCAGGCGCGCCCCGAGCGGAATCACCAGCTCGAGCGTGCCCGTCACGCCGAGGATGACCGACGCGCGCGTGCGGTCGAACTCGCGCTGCGGGCCGTAACCGGCGTCGAGCAGCGCCTGTTTGCCGACCACCAGCCCCAGAAGCTGAGCCGTGTCCGTGGCTTCGAGAATCGCAGGCGGGATGCCGAACTCGACCGGGTCGAAGGCAGTGCCGGGGATGAACGAGCCGCGGCGGCAGTGCACGTGATCCGGCCGCGACGGCGACGAGTCGTAGTAATCGTCGATCCGGAAGTGCGTTTCGGGAATCTCGCGGATCGCATCCTCGCCGCGGCGGATCAGCCGCCAATACTCGCGCAGTCCCGGCGCATCGGGAAACAGGCAGGACATGCCGACGATCGCGATCGGCGTCGGCCCGGGGGCGATCTCTCTGGCCTCTTGGCGATTCACGTGGATCGTCCTCCGGGCGTCAGTTCAGCAGTTGCGAAAGTTCATCCAGCGGCCGCGGTACGTAGCGCTGCACGCCGGGCGGCAGCGCCACACCTTGCTGCCGCAGCCAGCCGCAGCGCAGCACGTAGGCGGCGCCGGCCAGCAGGTTCATCCCCACGGTCACGACATCGCGGTTCTCCGCCGGCGCCAGGAAGGTGCCCTGCACCCACTCGTTGAACGCCCCCATCGCCGGACCGCACCAGACCTGGTAATCCACGCGCCGCGACGGCTCGCCGCTGTTGGCCCAGTGCGAGGAAAGCCCGAGATACGAGCGGAAGACCAGCGCCAGCTTGTGCTTCGGGTCGCGCTCGGCCCGCTCGATCTGCGACGGATCACGCGCCGCGAAGAACTCGCGCGTGCCGGCCCACGCCTGCTCGAACGAGCAGCGCAGGTAGTCGCGCTCGACGACCGTCCGCTCGGCGGCCGGTATGGCCTCGAGCGAATCGTACGCGCGGTAGAGCTCGTACAGCTTGCGGGCGCGGATCGAGAACATCGTGCCGCGCTTGAGCACCTGCACCTTCACGCCCATCTCGAACATGTCGGCCGCCGGCGCCATCGTCACATCCGCCTGGCCCGCCTCCGCCAGCATCCGCTTGACCAGCGCCGAGGTCCCCGCCTCGCGGCAGGCCTGGTTGATCGATCCGGTGACGACGTACGAAGCGCCCATCGCCAGCGCCGCCGCCAGCGACTCCGGCGTGGCGATTCCGCCCGCCGCACCGACCCGCGGCACCGTGCGATATTCGTAGCGGGCGGCCAGGCGGTCGCGCAGCGCGAGCATCGTCGGAATGAGCGTGATTGCCGGGCGGTTGTCGGTATGCCCGCCCGAGTCGGCCTCGGCCGTCAGGTCGTCCGCGAGCGGGATCGCCGCGGCGAGCTGCGCCTGCGATTCCGTGATCTCGCCGCGGCGGACCAGCTCGCTGAGCATCGCATCAGGCGGCGGGCTCAGAAAACGCGTGGCGACCTCGACGCGCGAGACCTTCGCCAGCACCTGGTTCGGCACGAACACGGAGCCGTCCGGACCCGTGCGAATCCCGCTCACGCGGTAACGCACGAGCGGCAGCGTCAGATCGAGATAGGCCGAGGCACACACACGCCGCACGCCGCGGCGCACGTAAAGATCGGCCACCGCGGCTTCGAGCGCCGGCTCGGCCGGGCTGTGAATCAGGTTGAAACCGTAGGGGTGCGCACCCAGCGCGGCCTGAATGCGATCGATCGCCGCCTCGACACGCCCGGGCTCCAGCCCCGCGGCCCCGAAGAACCCCAGCATGCCCGCACGGCCCATCGCCTCGACCAGCTCCTCCGAGGCGATCCCATTGGCCATCTCTCCGGCGATGTAGGCATACCGAACACCGTGCGCCGCCCGAAACGCCGGGTCGCCCAGTTGCTCCGGCCGCAGCGCCGGCACGAACGCCCGCAGCGGACACGCATCGGCCCCGCCCGCAATCTCCGGCTCCGGCTGACCGTCGGGCAGCATGACCACGCCGAGCCGGCCGGCGTCGTCCGCCTCGACCACCCAGAAGGGCTGGCCGAGCCGCAGCAGCGCATGCGAGACGGCGCCGGCGGACACGTCGGGCCGGCAGCCCGTCGCATTCCACCATCCGGGATGGCGGCCGTCCTGCATCAGGCTCTGCAAACGATCGTCTCCGCTCTGGTCGCGCGGAACCCACGCCGAAAGTCGAGCCGCCCTCGTGCGAACGTGGCGCGCACCACGCCCATCGCCCGCGCCACTGCGAAGGGGCCCGAATTGCGTCATTGTCTGCGTTTCCGCGGGCCTGTCAAACGAAACTTCGCTTCGCCGCAACGTCCGCAGCAGGCAGTTCTTGCGCGCAGCATGGGCCGCGGGCGCCGGACCGGGTCACTGGCCGACCGCGGGGCAGTACGCAAAGCTCGCGGCCGACCGTAGAATGCGGGCTTCGCAGCGATCACGGCGGCGAAGGGGATCGAGCGAACGGAATCGCACACGTGGGCCACTACGATATCGCCATCCTGCTGGGCTATCCCGAGATCTCGGGCGGGACCAACGTCATCATGGAGCACGCGCTCGGCCTGACCCGCTTGGGGCACGGCGTCACCATCGTGACCGAGCTGCCCTTCGACTCCTCCCGCTTGGCCTGGAAGCCACAGGCCGCTGACCTGCCCCGCCGATCGCATGCCGAGTGCCGCGGGCACACTTTCGACCTGTGCATGGCGACCTGGTGGCGCTCGATGTATGACCTGCACGCGGTCGATGCCCGCCGATATGCCTATTTCTGCCAGTCGATCGAGTCGCGCTTCTTCAACCCCGCCGACGCCGACATGAAGGCCCTGGTGGACTACACCTACCGCCAGCCCATCCCCATCGTCACCGAGGCCTCCTGGATCGTCGAATACCTCGGCGAGAACTACGGCCACGAGGCCTCCCTCGTCCGCAACGGGATCGACAAGAGCATCTTCCGGCCGGATGGCCCGGCCGTCGCCCCGCGCGACCCTCAGCGACTGCGCGTGTTGGTCGAAGGGGCGCTGGGCGTGCCCTTCAAACGCGTGGACCGCGCGATCGAGCTCTGCCGGCGGGCAGAGGTACCGGAGTTATGGCTCCTAACCCCCTCTGAATGCAAGACTTACGCTGGTGTCGAGCGGGTTTTCTCCCGCGTCCCGATGCGCGACGTGCCGGCCATCTACCGCTCCTGCGACGTGCTCGTAAAGCTCAGCACCGTGGAGGGGATGTTCGGTCCGCCGCTGGAGATGATGCACTGCGGCGGCACGGCCATCACTTCCGCCGTAACCGGTCACGACGAGTACATGCGTCACATGCACAACGGCATCGTCGTCCCCCGTGACCGCGAGATCGATGTCGTTCGCTACCTGCGGCGCCTCCGCGACGACCCACACCTGCTCGCCCGCCTCAAGCAGGGAGCGGCCGCGACGGCCGCATCGTGGCCAGGCTGGCCCGAGGCGGTGGCGGAAATGGACGCGTTCGTGCGGCGGGTCATGGAGCAACCGCCGGACCGCGAGCAGATTCAGACCTACATGCGGACGCACCTGCGGGCGGCACTGCAACTCGCCGGGCCGCTGCATCGGGCGGTCGCGGAGGACTATTCGGCGCGCGAGCTGGCGGGGCGGCTGCGGCGCAAGCTCGCCGCCCGCGCCCGCCGCGAGCTTTCCGGACTGTTCGAGCGGCTGAACGGCCGCGTCCACTCGGCCGCCGAGCCGCCGGCGGTCTCCCCGCTGCCCGAGCTGCGATCAAGTCAGCCGCTTCCGCATCGGGCGCGCTATGTCCTCTGCTTCGCCGGCCCGCGCCGCATCTACGGACTGCACGCATGCGGCGATGGCCCGCGCATGAATGCGTCCTTCGTCGACATCCCGGCCGGGCCGACCGCCGTCGATCTGAAAACGATTCGCGAGCTGTCGCCCGATCTGACGATCGTTTTCGAGCCGCTGCGCTGGGAGCCGGAAGAGTTGCTTGGCGTCGGCGGCCTGGTGCTCGGCTATGGCTTCGACCCGCTCGATCCGGCCCGGCTGGTCGACCTGACGCGGCGCTTCCCGATCGACGACCCCCGCGTCGGACTGCTCGTACCGAGCGCAGACGACGTCGGCCTGCTGCGGGCGGCCGGCGTGCGGGCGATCGATGCCCTCGCCCTGCCGGTCGACCTGCCACGCTGCCGCGCAGCCGACGAGGACCCGAGCGTCGCGTGGCCGCGCCGGCCGTACGAACTCGTCGCCCTCGCATCGCCGCCGCCCGATTTGCCGCCAAGCCTGGCTCGCTTCTTCGAGCGCGAGGACGCCCTGATCGTCCGCTCGCTCCCCGCGCCGGGCCCCTTGCGGGCCCTGCTGCACCAGACGCAGACGCGGGTGGTCTGGCCGGGCGAGCTCGAACTTCCGCCCGGGCACGCCGCCGTCGTGCGCGACGCCGCCGCCGGCTGCCTGGTGATCGCTCCGCTCGGTGCGGCCGAGGAATACGGCTTCATGCCGGGCGAGCACTACGTGGGCTACGAGTCTCTGCCGCGGCTGGCGGATCGACTCGTGGACGAGCTGCGCCAGCCCGACCGCCTCGCGGTCATCCGCCGCAACGGCACGCGGCAGGCGGCGCACTTCGACGCCTCGGCCGCGTACGCAGCACTCCTGGATCGACTGACCCGGCCGCTGGACCTGCTCGTGGAGGAGCCGGTGTGAACGCGGCCCCACGGCACGACGACGACCCGCGGCCAGCGCTCGATCACGAACGCTTCTGGGCGATCGTCTTCCGCTGGCTGTCGCTGGACCTGTATCGCCGCAAGCCGCGCTTCGAGCACTATCGCGCGACGCACGACGAGCGACAGGTGCTGCCGGCCCCGTCGCTGGAGGAGTTCCTGACGCTCTACTTCGTGCAGAATCTCCCGCCGCGCGTGCTCGACCGGATCGATGTCCGCGGTGCACGAAGGCTGGCCAAGGCCACCGCCGCGGCGGTGCTCGCCACGCGCCTGATGCTGCGGCCGGCGCTCTGGCTCGGGCGAAAGGTCTGGGCGGTCAAGCGCTTCGCCGCACGCGTGCTGCGGCCGGCGCGGCCGCGGATAGCGCCGCCCACGACGACGGCCGCGGCTTCGACCTCGGCGGAGGCGGAGCATGCCTGAGCCGCGGCGAGTGCGGTGCGACTTCGCGGCCCTGCCGCGCGTGGCGGCGCGGGGGGCGCTAGGCAAACGCGTCGTCGGCTTCGACGTCTTCGACACGTTGCTGCGGCGGCGGGTGGAGCCGGAATACGTGAAAGACCTCGTCGCGCGGGAGCTGGCACGGCGGCTTGCGGCGCTCGGCATCGAGCGGGGTTGGCACGAGCTGCGCCGGCAGCGGCGCGAACTGGAACTCGCGCTGGGGCGCGAGAGCGAGGCGGCCGGCGGCGATCACGAATTCCGCCTGCGGCCGATGCTGGCGGATTGGATCGCGCCGCACGTCGAAGCAGCGCGGGCGGCTCCTCTGGCCGCGGAGCTGGCCGCCTTCGAGCTGCGGCTCGAGCACGCGGCGACGTTCCCAACGCCGGGCATCCGCGAAACGCTCACCGCGCTCGCGGCCCGCGTCGAGCGGCTCGTCTTCGTCACCGACAACTATCTCGATCTGGACGACATCCGCTCGCTGCTGCGCCGGCACGGCCTCGAGCGGCTTTTCCACGCCGGCTACTGCTCGTCGAACGTCCTGCGAACCAAGCGCACGGGCAGGCTCTTCGAGCACGTGCTGGCCAGCGAGCAGGTCGATTCCGCGGGCTTTCTCTTCGTCGGCGACAATCCGCACAGCGACATCGCACCGGCCCGGCGGCTCGGAATCGACACCGTCCTGCTGCACGACGCCGCCGAATGGCAGCGCCGCAAGCGGCTGCACCTGCTGCACGAATTCAACGCGCGCAGCGAATTCTGGCGGGCTGCATTGGAGGACGAAATCGTCCGCACGGGCGCCGCCGCGCTCCTGCCTGCCGACGGCCCGCGCGGCCGCCCCGCCGGAGCCCGCCCGGCCCTCGAGCGCCGCAGCGATCCGCATCGCGAACTGGGCATGATGCTCGCGCCGATCTTTCTCGCCTTCACGCGCGACATTCTCCGCCAGGCCCGCGAGCTTCAGCTCGAGCGGCTCTACTTCCTCTCGCGCGAGGGCTGGCTGCTGATGCGGCTCTATCGCCGCATCGTCCGCGCCGCCGGCCTGCGCGACACCGCCCCGCCCGCCACCTACCTGGCCGCCAGCCGCAGCGCCACCTTCCTGCCGAGCATGCACGCTCTGAACTGGCCCGAGCTCGAACGCATGTGGCGCCAGTACGCGAATCAGTCGCTGCGGCAGATGCTGCGAAACCTGTGCCTTCCGCAGGCGGAGCTGCTGCCCGTCGCGGCCTCGTGCGGCCTGCGCAATGCGGACGAACCGATCGACGAGGCACACGAGAACGATCAGCTCCACGCCTTCCTCGAGCACCCCGACACGCAGCGTGTCTTCACGCATCATCGCGACGCGGCCCGCAATGCGCTCGCCGACTACCTGCGCCGCAAGCACTTCTTCGCACACCACCGCGTCGGCTTCGTCGACGTCGGCTGGAAAGGCTCGATCCAGGACAATCTCATCCGGGCCGTTCGCGCGGCCGCCCCCGGCGGACCCGACGTGCACGGACTCTATCTGGCGCTGGTCGATACGCGCGACGACCCGTCCGCCCGCTCATACAAGCACGCCTACCTGGCCGACGCCCGCCGCGACGACTGGCCGGAGCAGGTCATCTTCCGCAACGGCTCGATCTTCGAGATGTTCGCCTCCGCGCCGCACGGCGTCGTCACCGGCTACATCGAGCGCCGGCCGGGCCACCCCGCGGCCCGCACGACGCCCGCGCCGCTGGAGCGCCGCAATCACCGAACCGTCTTCCGGCCCGTCTTCGAGGCGATCGAATCCTACACGCGCAACTACCTGGCCGCCCTGCCGCTGCTGGACGCCGGCCCGGGCGAGCTGCGGCCGGGGCTGCTCGACCGCTTGCGGCGCTACGTGCTCTACCCGACACTGCCGCAGGCAAGGGCCTTCCTGGCCTACTCGCACGTGGAGAGCTTCGGCGTGCACGGCGTGACCACCTATGAATTCAAGGGCTCCTGGCGACAGATTCTGTTCGGCGGCTCGCCGCTGGGCGCGCTCCACCGGCTCATTACCAGCCTGGAGCGGCACATCTGGGCCGAAGCGATCCTGCGCCGCTCGCGCATCCCGCTGGCAAACTTCCTCTACGACCTGCTCCAGACGCGCTACGCCGCGCGGCAGCTCCCGACCTGACCCGGCCGGCCGATCGTGAAGCGCGACCCCGCCCAGCCCGCCGCTCGCAGTCAACCGCCCACCGTCGCCGTCGTGATCGCCTGCTATGACCACGGCCGGTTCCTGCGCGAGGCGGTCGAGAGCGTGCGGCGGCAGACGCGGCCGGTGGAGGAGCTCCTGATCGTCAATGACGGCTCGACTGAGCCGCAGACGCTCGCGGTCCTGAACGAACTGGAGCGCGAAGGCGTGCGAGTGTTGAACCAGGCGAATCAGGGGCTGGCCGCGGCGCGCAACGCGGGCATCCGTGCCACGCGGGCGACGCACTACATCCCGCTTGATGCCGACGACCGCCTCGCGCCGCGCTTCGTCGAGCGGTTGCTTCCGGCGGTGCAGCAGGACGCACAGACCGGCTGGGCCTACGGTCACGTGCGTTTCTTCGGCTCGCGCCGCGGCATCTGGAAGTGCCCGCCGCACGACCCGCTGCGCATCGTCTACGAGAGCCTCTGCGTCGCGACCGCCCTGGTCCGCCGCGACGCGTTCGAGCGCGTCGGCGGCTACCAGAGCGACATGACCGCCGGCTACGAGGACTGGGATTTCTGGCACGCCCTGTCCGCCGCCGGCTACATCGGCCGCGTCGTGCCCGAGTCACTCTTCGAATACCGCCAGCACGCGCCCGGTGAATCGATGCTCTCGAGCATGACCGACCGGCGGCGAGCCATGCGGCTGCGAATGATCGCGCACCATCGCGCCTGGATCGTGCAGCAGATGATCGCTGAGACCGGCCGCGCCGCCGCCGCGAAGCTCAGCGATGAGGCGCTCCTCGACGAGCTCGAAGCCCTCGCCGCGCTGCAACATGTCTTGCAGTCGCGCTCGTGGCACGTCGCAACCACCTTGATCAGCAGCCCGCCCGAGGCCCACGATCGCGGATTGCTGCCGTCGCAGCGCCTGCGTGCCGTGCAGTCCAGCGCCGCGCTGCGGACGATCCGTCGATTCAAGGCCAACCCGATCTACCGCGTCTGGGCGCGGCTGCGCTACGGCCGGGAGGCCGCGGCCGCGCCATGAGAGTCCTGCTGGCGACGATGCAGTTCGGCCCGGGGTACACGCAGGGGACGGAGCGCTACGTGCGCATCCTCTGCGACGGCCTGGCGGCCGCCGGCCACGAGCCGATCGTGCTCGCCGGCGACCCCGGCCGGCGGCGCGACGCGGCCTTTCACGACACCGGCGCGGCGGACCTCGGCCGCCTGGTCGGCGACGATCCGCCGCTGCTGCATTTCCCGTCGCGCGGCTGGATGACCGTCCGCGGCTGCGAGCCGGAACGTCTCGCGGGTCTCCTGCGCGAGCAACGCATCGACCTGGTGCACCTGGCCAACCCCGGCCACGTCGGCCTGAGCCTGCTCGAGGCGGCCGCGTCGGCCGGCGTGCCGAGCGTGGTCACGGTGATGGATTACTGGTGGCTCTGCCCGAAGCACACGCTGCGCCACTGGCGCGACGGGCTCTGCCCCGGCCGCCGGCCCTGGCGCGAGTGCGTGCGCTGTATCGCCGCCGAGCGCGACACGGGCCTGCACCGCGTTCATCGCCTGCCGGCCGTCAGCGGGGCGCTGCTGCCGGTGCTCTTTTTCGGCCGCTGGCTGACGGCCGGTGTGCCGCTGGCGGAAGTTCGTGCGTTCATGGCCCGCGACTCGATCATTTCCGCGGCGATCTCGCGGGCCGCGGCCGTCATCTTCCCGTCGCAGACGGCCGAGCAGCTTGTCGGGCCTCTCGTCGCGCCCGAGCGGCGTATCCGCGTGCCCTATGGTCTCGAGCCGCGGTGGTTCGAGGGTGTGCGACAGCATCGCGACGTGCCGCCCGGCCGGCCCGAGGCGCTGACGATCGGCTACGCGGGGGCTCTCGCGGATCACAAGGGTGTGCACCTGCTGCTGGAGGCGCTGCGCGAGCTGGGCTGGCGGCAAACGCGCGTGCGAATCGCGGGCACGGGCGAGCCGGGATACATCCGCCAACTGCACGAGCTCGCCTCGGAATTGAACGTGGAATTCGTCGGCCGGATCGAGCCGCCGCAGATGCCCGCGCTGCTGGATTCGCTCGACCTGCTTGTCGTGCCGAGCCTCTGGCCGGAGAATCTGCCCATCATCGTGCTCGAGTCATGCGCCCGCCGCACGCCGGTGCTGGCCAGCCGCGTGGGTGGAATCGCGGAGCTGGTGGGCGACGATCGCGACCTGTTCGAGCTCGGCAGTGCGGCGTCATTGGCGGCGTGTCTGCGGCGCTTTGCGGCCGATCCGGTGCGCGACAGCCTTCCGCGGCCGGACACGGCGGAGCACATGGTGGCGGCGACGCTGGATGTGTACGGGCGTGCGTGTGCCTTAACGCGAATTTAACGGCGGGACGTATACTCTGGACGGTCGTGCAACCGAGCGCAGCATAACCCGCCGCACCAGACGGCGGCGCTGGTCAGAACCCGCCGCGCCAAGCGGCGGGTCGTTACGTGCCTTGGTGAGCCGGCCGGCACATGCCGAGCGGTAAGCATCACCCGGCCGGCTCGTCGCACACTCGCTGGAGAAACCTCTAACTCAGGGGCATTGAAGCATGTTTGATCGTGAATCACTCTCCCGCCGCGAGCTGCTCGAGCGCAGCGCCCTGGCCGGCCTCGGTGCCGCCGCTGTCGCCGCCCTTCCGCGCGCGGCGTCCGCCGCGCCGCCGGCCGCGCAAGCCGTCCGGCACGACGCGATCCGCAACGTGATCTTCGCCGTCGCCGACGGCATGAGCATGGGCACCTTCTCGCTCGCCGAGCAGGCGTCGCAGATGACCCGCGGCCGCAGCATGTTGTGGAGCGAGCTGCTCGCCGATCCGAAGTGCGTGCACGGCTGGTTCGAGATGGGTTCGCTCGATTCGCTCGTGACCGACTCCGCGGCCGCGTCGAGCGCCTGGGCCACCGGCACGCGCATCTTCAACGGCGCGGTTAACCTGCTTCCCGACGGCACGAAGCTGACGCCGATCGCGGCCCTCGTGCACGACACCGGCCGCCGCACCGGCCTGGTGACGACGACGACGATCACGCACGCCACGCCGGCCGGTTTCGCCGCCTGCCAGGCCAGCCGCGACAGCGAAGACCAGATCGCGCCGCAATACCTGGATGTGGTCGATGTCCTGATGGGCGGCGGGCGCGAGTTCTTCCTGCCCGAGCTGCGGGCCGACAAGGTCGACTGGGTCGCCCGCTACCGCGAGCGCGGATACGCCTTCTGGAAGCGGCGCGACGACGTGCTCTCCGCCGACCGGCCGGCCAGGGTGCTGGGCCTCTTCGGCCGGGGACATCTTCCGTTCAGCGTCGACCGCGACCACAGCCAGAGCATCGCCGCGGCCGTTCCGACCCTGGCGGAGATGACGCGTGCGGCACTGGAGATGCTCTCCGCATCCGACAGGGGCTTCCTGCTTCAGGTCGAGGGCGGGCGGGTCGATCATGCTGCGCACAACAACGATGCCGGCGCGATTCTGTTCGATCAGCTCGCCTTCGATGACGCGCTGCGCGTGATCTTCGAGTTCGCCCGGCAGCGCGACGACACGCTCGTCATCGTCACGACCGACCACGGCAACTCGAACCCCGGCCTGAACGGGACCGGCAAGAAATACCGCGAGTCGACCGCCTGCTTTGAGCGCCTGCTGAAAACGACCGCGTCCTACGAGGCGATGGACCGCGAGCTGCGCTCGGCCGCGGGCGAGCAGCCGCCCGCACTGGACAAGATCCGCGAGACGATTCGGACCGGCACCGGCATCGAGCTGTCGACCGATGAGGCGGAGAAGATCGCGCTGGCCGGCGCCGGCAAGCCGCCGCCCGAGCTGAACCGCCAGCACGCGAACTTCGTCGGCGTGCTCGGGCAGGTGCTCGGCAATCACACCGGCATCGGCTGGACGGGCGTGTCGCACACGGCCGACCTGGCCCTGCTGACCGCCTTCGGCCCGTCGGCCGAGAGTTTCCGCGGCATCTTCCCCTGCACGTATGCCTACGAGCGGCTGACCGGCCTGCTCGGCATCACGCATCGCAATCCGAAAATGACACTGGACCAGGCCCGGCGGTTCGCCTCGTCCGCGCCGGCCAGCCTGCCGCCGCACTGGCTCAACGCGGCGCTCTAGCGTCGCTGGTCACGAGTGCCGCCCCGCGCCGAGTGCGCCCGTCCCGCCCGCCTGATCCGAGCTGCGCATGATCCGAGCCGCGCATGATCCGAGCCGCGACCGTAAGGGAGCGGGCTGGGGGTGGCGCGCCGCCCGCGCAAGCGCCGGATGACATTCACCTATCTCAGGTGCCGATTCGTTGATTTCAGGTGTGTGCGCTCAGCGCGCCGCCGGCCCGGCCGCTGCCCCGCAGAGTCGATGAAACGCCGCCAGCAGATGCTGGTGGCGGCGGTGACGAATGTTGAACCCCAGCTCATCCATCTCGCGCAGGGCCGCCTCCGGCGAAACCCCCTGCACATGCACGCGATACAGCGCACAGAACAGCCCCGTGCGCTGCTGGCCGATACGGCAGTGAATCAGCGCCGGCACGCGGCGCGGATCGCGCATCAGCTCGAGGAATGTCTCCAGGTCCTCGGCCGTCGGCGGATTCTTGTGATTACAGGGAATCGAAACGAACTCCACGCCCTGCCGCCGGCACACCTCGCGCTCGCCCGCCTCCCACCCATCCGGGTCGTCCGCGTCGCGGCTGCCCCGCAGCGAAATCACCGTCTTCAGGCCATAGCGGCCGATCAGCTCCTCCAGCTCGTCCGGCCGCGGCTGCCCGCAGCGATAGAGCCGCCCCTCGTCGACGGCCCGCAGGTTGCGCAGCCCGTCATACGGAGCCCGAAACAGCCGGCGAATGAAGCGGGGGACGTTCAGGGTCTACCTCGGCACACCTCGCGGACAGGATCCCGACGCGGCCACCGTCGGCATTGCCCAGCCAGCCGCGGCGGCCGCAGGCCCGCGCTCAGGAAGCCTGCACGATCCGGAAGGTCACGCTGCTCTCGGCCACCTTCCGGCCGATTCTATCGGCGACCGTAATTTTGACCACATATTGGCCGGGGGCAAGCGTCGCGGGCAGGCTGACCACGGGGGCCAGGAAACAGTCGTGCCGGGCGTCGCGCCAGACCGTCCGGACGCCGTCGGAGCGCGTCTCAGAGACGATGTCCCCGGCGTGCGACAGGATCGTCGTCCGCACGTCCAGCAGCGTCACATGCGTGCCGTCTTCTTGCGGCTCGGTCACCAGATTGCCCACCTCGCAGTAGGCGACGAATTCGGCGTACTGCCCGGCCCGGAAGAGAGCCGGCTCGATCGGCTCATACAGTCCGTAGCCAAGCACAGACCGGCAGATCACTGGCGGGCGGACGCGAAGATCGCTCGCCGTGACCAGCGTTCCGCGCAGGTCCTCCAGCCGGGCCAGTACCCGGCTCGCTTCCGACGCCAGATCGCCGCCGTGCCCCTCGCGAAGCGTGATCATCGCCTCGACGAACCCTGCCGCCATCTCCTGCTGCTGCTGGCTGACCAGCTCGAGCGGCTCACGGGCCCCTTCGTAGTCGCCCGCCAGGACTCGAAGCAGCCGCACATCGAGCTGGCGGCGGAAACTGCGGTCCTCGGGCTGCCGGCCGAGGCGGTTCAGAAGCGCAGCCAGCTCCGGCCACTCGCTCGCGAACGTGGCCGCGTTGACGCCCGGCTCCGCCCCGGAGGCGTCGCTGACGAGCGCAGCGGCCGGCAGGTTCGCCCGGGCGCTGACGCCTACGATCCGCGGCGCCTCGGCCGGCTCGGCGCCGGCGCGGTTCGAACCGCCCGCTGCGGCGTCCACGGGCTCGCTTGATTCGGCGGCGTCGGTCTTGGCCGACTCGCTCGCAACCATGCCTTCGCGTGATTCGCTCAGCGGCGGCTCCGCCCCGGCAGGGGCCGCCTCGGGCTCGTACTCGACGGGTTCATATGGCTCAGGATTCGGCGAGAAGGCGGGCTCGCGCTGCACGCGGGCCCGCAGATCGCCCAGCAGGGCGACGTTTTGAAGATAGGCCTGGATCGGGTCATCCTCGGCCGAAGGCTGATCGTCCGCCGGTTCGGCCGGCTGCGGCGCCGTCGCCACGACCTCCGCCCGCTCCTCGTCGTCCGGCGGCTGCTGCCCCGTCCGGCCGGAGGGGCCGGCGTTCATGCCGGGAAGCTGGCAGCCGGCGGCCGGAGCAAGCAGCAGAGCGACTGTGCAGAGCCAGGTGCGGCGCGCCTCCATGCGACTCTCCGCGGGGGAACGGGTTCAGGCGTTGCGGGCCACCTCCACGAGAATGGCCTCCACACCTGACTCTATCGACCGCTGGCCGACCTTGGCTTGGGCGTCGATCTCCGCCAGGCCGGCCAGGGCGCGTCGTACGCGCGGTGCCGGGAGACGCCGCAGAATCTGCTCAAGTTCGGTCTCGCGCCCCCACATCATCACCTTCGGCGCCGCAGCCCGCGGCGGCATTCCTTCGTCCACGAGCCGATGCGCGGCCAGGTAGCGGCGCAGCATGTACGCGATGCCGCCGACGGCGCGATAAATCGCGTCCCGGTCGCTCGCCAGCACCTGCCGCCAGAGCGACAGCGCCTGCGGCGCATCCCCCAGTGCCGCCGCGTCCATGACGGCGAAGACCTTCTCCTCGCGCGACAGCCCGACCAGCTCGTCCACATCCCGGCCCGTAATCGTTGCGCGGTCGGCTGCGTAGAGCACGAGCTTCTCGATCTCGCCCACGAGCAGGCCCATTTCCGCCCCGATCCGGTCCAACAGCCGCGCCGCGGCATCCGGTTCGATCCGCTTCCCGCGGGCGGCCACCTCGTCCAGCACGAATTGCGTCAACGCCCGGCCGGACGGCTTGCGGCACTCGATCAACTCGCCGCCGAGAGCGCCGGCCGCCTTGTACAGCCGCGTCGTCTTGGGGAAGGTCTTGCAGACCAGGATGAGCGTGGCCGTCGGGGCGGGCGAGTCGAGGTACTCCTCGAGCTTCTGCCGCGCGGCGCTGATGAACTTGTCTGCGTCGCGGACGAGCACCACGCGCCGCTCGGCCAGGAAGGGCAGCGTCCGCAGGTCGTCGTGGATCGCCGGCCAGCTCGGGCCGCCCTGGTCTTCGGGCCGCGTTCCGTCGTAGTCGGCCAGGCACAGGGCGCGGTCAGCCTCGGGCGGAATCAGGCGGGCGAGAATTTCGTCCAGGGCGCGCGACTTCTGATAGGGCTCATCGCCGTAGAGAACGACGATCGGCGGTTTGCTGCTCTTGGCTCGTGCCATCGCTGTCGGTCGTGCTTGCTGTCGCGCCGGTCAGGTGCTGCAACCTTCGCCGGGCCCGCTGGCTGAATTCTCCCTGGCCGCCGTCGAGCTCGAGCGCCTTGCGCCAGGCCTCCTCGGCCTGCCGCCGGTTCCCGAGCCGATACTCCGCGTCGCCGTAGCGCAGCCAGAAGCGGGCCGACCGCGGCGCGAGCGTCACCAGCCGCGCCAGGTGCTCGCGGGCGTTAGCGTAGCGGCGCTGCGTCATCGAGACCAGCGCCAGCCCCTCCAGCGCACCGATGTGATCCGGCGTCTTCTCCAGCGCCGTGCGGAAGTGCTCGCCCGCGGCGTCGTAGCGCCGGCGGCGGATCAACAGCCCGCCCGCGTCGGCCAGCAGGTCCGAATCATCCGGCGCGATCCGCAGGGCGTCATCCAGCCGCGCCGAAGCCACCGAAAACTGGCCCTCGGCCGCGAGGCGCGCCGCCAGAGCCCGCAGCGACGCCACTTCCGACGACTTGGCGACCGGCAGCCCCTTCTCGCCGCCGGAAAGCTCTTCCCCCTCGGCCGCCAGCACACGGTCCAGCAGGTCCGCGGCCGGCTCCTGCGGGGTCTGGGCGGCCGGCTGACTCGTCGCCGCGGGCTGCGATGCCGCCGCTCCGCCGCCGGCCGCCCCCACCGTCGGAGCAGCGACGCGTGCCGCCACATTCAGCGGCGGCACGCTCTCCTCGCTGCGATTGCCTGCTCGATCGGTCACCACCAGGCGGAGCTCGACCGATCCCTCGAGCGCCTCCGGCACCGTCCACAGCGCAATTCCGTTCGTCACACTCAGCAGCCCGCCGTCCACCCACTCCCCGCCGCCGCCCGGCCGCCAGAACAGCCGCGTCGAGTAGCGCGTCAGATGCTCATCGATCAGCGACAGCCGCAGGCGAACGAGCCGCTCGCCCGCGTCGACCGTCGAATCGGCCGCGTGCACCTGCACCGTCGGCGCCAGCGTGTCCACAACCACCACGGCATGCGGCCCGCTGCCCGGCTCCGGCGGCTCGCCGGACCGGCCGGCCGCGTTCTCGGCCACGAGATAGAAGGCGAAGCGGCCGTCGCTCTCCACGTCGATCAGCGCCACCTGCCCGAGCAGCCGGACGCGCTGCGTCGCCGCCCAGGTCTGGCCGGAATTCGCAGACATCCACGCCTGCACCGCCGTCGGCCGCCCGCCGGCCGTCGACAGCCCGAGTGCGACGGTGCGGCTGTTGACATAGACCGGCTCGATCTCGGCCGCGGCGACAGGTATCGCCGCGAGCAGCACGCCCATCAGCATGCGGACGGAATCTCGTCGGGCCGGGCGGATCGAGCGCTGCGGGCTGGCCGTTTCCTCTCTCATCAGCAACGCGTATCGGAATCGCAGCGCACGCGCTTGGATCGAAGCTCGCGGCCGGCGCGATCCGTGCGCCGTTGCAGCGCAGAACCGATCGGCGTACGCTTGTGAGCGGGGCCGGGGCCGGCAATTATTCGGACAGCCAAAGATGCCGAAAGCAACTTCTGCCCGCGGGATTCAGTTTCTCGCACTCAGCGCACTGCTGGCCGCCGCGCCGCTGCACGCCGAGGTCGAGACGCTGATCTACACCCTGGCGCCCGACCCGCAGCGCGGCCGGACGGCCGTCGAGCTGGAGTGGACCACGGCCGGACGGACCGAGTCGGCCCTCGGCGTCTCGCCGCAGTGGGGCTCGCTCGACGACGTACCCTCGATTCTGCGCGACATGCAGATCGACGGCGCCGAGAATGTCCGCAGGCAGGGCTCGCTATGGATCATGAAGCACCGGCCGGGCGGCGTGCTGCGCTGCTCCTACGTCGTCGACCCCGGCCGGCGCAAGTTCGACTGGCCGCTCACGCACCACCCGATCACCAGCCGGCGTTTCTTTCACGGCATGGGCAACGCCTTTCTGCTCATTCCGCACGAGGTCAACGGGGTCTCCGAGGCCGAGTTCCAGGTCCTGCTTCGCTGGCGCGTGCCCGAAGGCTGGCAGGCCGCCTGCTCCTGGGGCGTCGGCCGGCACCTCGGCGACCGCGTCCGGGCCACCGACCTGCGCAACTCCGTCTACCTGGCCGGCGAATTGAAGAGCCACCGCATCCAGCGCGACGGGTTGCAGATCGAGGTCGTCGCGGCCGCGGGCGTGGACCTCGACCTCGAACCGTTCGCCGAGATGGTCACGAAGATCGTCGCCGGGCAGGTCCGCTTCATGAACGAGCGCGATTTTCCGCCCTTCGTCGTCACGGTCGTGCCGGTCGGCGAGGAGCTGCCCGACGGCAACACGCGCCTCTCCGGAACCGGCCTGTATCACAGCTTCTGCCTGTTCGTCCCGCCGAACGTGAAGGTCGACGACGGCATGGAGCATCTGCTGGCGCACGAGCTGCTGCACTACTGGAACGGCCGGGCGGTGCGGGCCGCCGAGCCGGAGCGGCACGTCTTCTGGTTCGTCGAGGGGCTGACCGACTATTACTCCCTCCGCATCCTGCACGAGTCGGGCTACTGGAAGCCGCGGCTGCTGGCCCGCTGGCTCAATCGCCATCTGCGTGACTACCAGCTCAACCCGGCCCGCTCCGCCACCAACGAGGAGATCGCGGCCCGCTTCTGGACCGACCGCGACACCTATGGCGAGGTCGCCTACCAGCGCGGCCTGCTGCTCGGACTGCGCTGGCACTACCTGGCTCGCTCGCGCGGCGTGCCCGACGGCCTCGACCGTCTCTTCAAGACGCTGGTCGAGCGCGGCCGGCGCGAGGGGCTGCGGCTCGACAACGCCACCATCCGCCGCGTCGGCATCGAAACGCTGGGCGCGTGGTTCGGCGAGGAGTTCGATCGGCACGTCGTCGCGGCCCTGCCGGTCGAGGTTCCGCCCGACGCCCTCGCTCCGGCGCTCAACGGCCGCATGCGCACCGCCTACGAATACCAGCTCGGCTTCGACCGCGACCGCTCGCTCCAGTCGCGCCGCGTGACCGGCCTGATCGACGGCTCGGCAGCGGCCGCGGCCGGCCTGCGTGAGGGGGACGAGCTCGCTGGCTGGAACATCTATACCGACACGGATACGCAGATCACGCTGAAGGTTGTTCGCGGCGAGAAGATCGAGACCATCCGCTACTTCGCCCGCGGCCGGCAGTTCGAGGTGCTCCAGTTCCAGCCCGCCTCGGCCGAATGACGCAGCGGCCAGGTGACCCAACAGCCGAGTGACGCAGCGGCCGAGTGACGCAGCGGCCGCGCCTCGCTTGGGGAGCGCGGGCGTCCCGCCCGCAATCAGAACCCCGTGCGCCAAGCACGGG
>CAZXUI010000037.1:11211-40373 GCA_964643885.1 uncultured Planctomycetales bacterium | reverse complement strand
GTCGGAGACCGGTCCCCCAATCAGACCGGTCGGAGACCGGTCCCCCAATGTTGAGGAAACCGGTCCCTCATTCTCGGAGCAGCGGCGCCGGGCCTACCGCCCCTCCAGCACGAGCCCGTCATACGCCAGGAACATGCCCTCGGGCAGCTCCGCCTCCGTGGCCGCGTGGCCCAGCTCGTGGGCGATGTGCGTGAAATAGGTCCGCCGGGCGCCGATCCGGCGGGCCTGGTCGACGGCCTGCTCCAGGTTGAAATGCGTCGGGTGCGGCCGGCGGCGCAGGGCATCGAGCACAAGCACGTCCAGGTCGCGCAGCAGCCCGAGCGTGTCATCCGGGATGCGGCTGCAATCCGGGCAGTAGGCCACGCCGCCGACGCGGAAACCCAGGACCGGTAACTCTCCATGAAAGTACGGAATCGGGATGATCTCGCGGCCGAAGAGCTCGAACGGGCCGCGGATCTCGTGCGGGATGAGCTGCGGCTTGGCGCTGGGATACTCCGCGTCGTCCTCGAACGCGTAGCGGAACATCGTCGTCAGGCAGTCGAGCGTGCGGCGGTTGGCATAGACCGGGATCGCCCCGCCGCTGAGCCAGTTGAAGCGGCGCACGTCGTCCAGGCCGACGACGTGGTCCGCGTGATGGTGCGTGAAGAGGATCGCATCCACCCGCCGCACATCGCACGCCAGGCACTGAAGCCGCATCTCCGGCCCGGTGTCGATCAGCAGATGATGCTCTTCGAAGCTCGCCAGAGCGCTCGTGCGGGTCCGCCGGTCGCGAGGATCGCCCGAGCGGCACACGTCGCAATCGCAGCCGATCATCGGGACGCCGTGCGACGTGCCCGAGCCCAGAATCGTCAGGCGAGTGGACACTCAACTCCTTCCCGGACGGCTGCGCCGGGCAGCTCGCCCGGCGCCATTATCACCCAAAAAGCGGCGGACGGCCGCAGCCGGTATGCCGGCCGTGCCGTCCGCCTGTTGAATCCCCAGCGGGCGGGCCGATGCCCGCGTCACGGTTAGAGGAACGACTCGTCCTTGAGCTTCTCGCGAATCGGGTCGTTGCGGTCGAACTCCTGGACGCGCTCCTTGACCTGCCCGTCGGCCGGATCGATGTAGGTCATGATCCAGGTCGTGGTCTGCCGGTGCGTGAAGCTGCCGCCCTTGCCGGGCAGACGGACGGTGATCGGCGCCTCGCGGATGTCGAGCA
Source organism: uncultured Planctomycetales bacterium (assembly GCA_964643885.1). Classification (GTDB taxonomy): domain Bacteria; phylum Planctomycetota; class Phycisphaerae; order UBA1845; family Fen-1342; genus CAADGL01. The sequence continues at coordinate 39,175 of CAZXUI010000037.1, read as the reverse complement.
CGACCGCGCCGGTCGAGAAGTCGACCGGGGCGCGGACCTCGCCGCCTTCGTCCCATTCGCCGGTCTTGGTGACCTTCTCGCCGCCGACCACGTCGCCGACCCGGGCGTCGAACTGCTCCTTGAGCCAGAAACCGTTGCGCCACGTCCACACTTCCGTCCGCACGCCGTCGCGCTCGGTGTTCGGCCCGACCAGGAAGAAGTACGCCTTGGGCGTGACGGTGATCGGGTCGCTCGGCACCGACCACTCGCCCTTGATCACGGCGCTGTTGGCCTCGGTCGGGTCGACCAGGGCCCGCTTGCGGCCGACGTAGCGGTTCCACAGCGCCACGCGCATGCGGTAGCGGTAGGTCTTGCCCGACTCGACCGTGTCGTCGTGAAACCAGACGGCGGCCGTCTGGGGCTTGTCGGGATGCGTCACCAGCGGGGCGGCCTCGCGCGCGACCGTCGGGCCATAATTCAGGCTCATTCCGCGGCCGCCGCCGCGCGGGTCCATCCCGCCCTCCGAGATCACGTCCATGACGCCGCCCTTGCCGACAGCGCCGCCTTCATCCATGACGCCGCCGGGCATCCGCGGATCGCCGCCGAAGCCGGTCGGACCGAAGGGCACTCTCGTGCCGGGCGTCGCACCGGCGATGCGGGCCTGTTCGCGCTGAATGGCCTTGTCGACCCGCTCGAGCAGCTTCTCCGCCTTGCGCTTGTCACCCGAATTGGCGTACTGGTTGTTGGCGACGCGCGAGGCGTACTCGCGGGCCTTCGGGTAGTCGCGCTGTCCGAACGCCCGGCCGGCTTCGCTCAGGTCCTGGCGGGCCTGCTTGCGACCTTCGCGCTTCGCCTCGGCTTCCTGGCGGGCGGAGCTGAACGCCGACTGCCCCGAACCGCCCAGGAGATCGCCCCCTCCCCCTTTCCCGCCGATAGTGTCACCGAACCGACCGCCGGGCTGCGCGTCTCGCGGACCGGTGTAGATCGGCGGCGGCTGCGGCGCCCGGGCCGGCTGGCGCGGCTCCTGCGGCCGCCTGACGACCGCCGTCTCCTCCTCTTCCTCCTCGACCGCCAGGCCCGGCAGCGGCGGCGTCTCCCAGAATCCGCCCGCTTCGACCGGCGGAAAATCCGGCTGCATCAGCGTCTTCTGCTCGGCCTTGACGATCGCAAACATCTTGTCGATCTCGTCCTTGTTCATCAGGGCCTTGGTCTCGTCGTCGAAGACGGGCTCGGGAATCTCCACGTCGGGCATCAGCTTCGTGCCCTGCACGTCCTTCCACTCCGACCACTGGCCGTCGGACTGCATCTCCTGCCGCTGCACGTCGACGCCCACGACGTAGACGCGGGCGCGGAAATTCGCATACTGCGATTTGAGCATCTCCTCGCGCTGGGCGCCCATGTCGAAGTACGCCGCCACCGAGGCCCACGGCGTCTCGACCGGCGTGCCGCCGGCCGTCGCCACCTGCGCGCTGCTGGCCTGCTCGATGCTGATTTCCGGCGTCGCACCCGGGATCAGCAGGCTGCGATCGGCGATCGCCACCGGCTTGCCCGGCGGCAGCGGCGTGACGAGGCGAACCGACGCCTCCTCCGACTCCTCCAGGCCCGGCAGCTCGATCGCGCTTCCGAACATGCCCATCCGCGGCAGCCGCTGAAGCGGCAACTGTCGGGCCGCCTCGGGTGCGGCCGCGAAGATGCCCCCCTCGTGCTGCGCGCGCAGCTCGCGGCTGAAGCTCTCGATCTTGATTTCCTCGGGCCGGGCGCTCTTGATCTGGCTGTCCATCCGCCGGGCGGCCTCGAGGATCGCCTCGTTGAGCTGCCCGGGGGAGAGCTCCTGGCTCTCGAACTTGACCTTGTTGGGCGAGTTGATCAGGTACGCCCACGCCGTCCACAGCACGAACACGCCGGCCAGGCCCAGGATGCCCTTCTCGACGTGCCGCTCGATCATGCTCAGTATGCCCTTTGGCATGGCTAGTTCTCCTTTACTGGCAGCGTCTCGAAACTACTCCCCGCCCTGACCCGACAACGCATCGAGCACTTCCTTGGGCATCCACTGTTCGTACACCCGCCGCGCCAGATACCCCTCGAAATCCAGCGTCGCCAGAACCACCGGCGCGGTGCCGTACAGATAGCCGTTGTTCGGAAACTCCGGCGGCACCGGCTGGTACTGCTGGTTCAGGCAGGTATAGAAGTTCTCCTTGCTGATCCAGTTGACCAGGTTGTTGATCTCGCGCTGATCCACGACCACCTGCACGGTGAAGCGGATCACGTGGAACTGGTCGTCGCTCTTGCGGCCGGTGAAGGACTGGGGGATGTCCATCTGCCGCGAGACACCCGACGGGAAAGGCCATATCTTCTTATCCAGGATGTAGCCGTGCACGTGAACCGAGACCAGGTGCTTGACCGGTACGTGCTCGACGTACACGTCCGCATCGCGCAGCCTGGCCGCCGCCTCCTGGTTGCAGTTGGCGATCGCCTGAACGACGTCCTGCTGCACCCACAGGCTGACCTGCGCGGCCCACATGTCGCGCGGCAGCGGCGCGTCCAGCGCGGCCACGAGCGGGTGCGTGTGGAAGCTGGTCTCGTCGTAGTAGCAGCGGATATCCTTGGCCTTGGCCACGCGCGCCCGCAGCAGCGGGTTGAACTTCGGGTCGTTCTGGATCAATGCCTGGAGGTTCACGTTCGCGGCCGGGTTCTGACCCGTGACGAACGTGCCGGTCGGCGCCCGGCCGGGCTGCACCGCCGGGGTCCGGCCGGCCGCAGGCGCGCCGGCCGCAGCGCCCTCGTCCGCCAGCAGCGTTTCCTGGATCTCCTCCTGCTTCTGCGCGATCAGGTCCTCGACGTTCTGCTGCTCTTCCTGGATCTCGGCCAGGTTGGGCAGCGTGCCGGCCTGCATGATCTGCGGCAGTCGCGAGAGGGCGGTCTTGTACGCCTCGCGGAACTCGAAGGGCGTGCTCAGCCGCACAGGCGTCGGGAAGACGCCCTCCATCAGCGGCTTGCGCTCGTTGATCTCCAGCGCGGCCTGGACGGTCTTCTCGAACTCCTCCTGGAAGCGCCGCCCGCGTTCCTTCTCAGCGTTGATGATGTCCGTGTTCTTGGCGCTGCTGCGGAGCGAGGCGATGTTGGTTGCCCCCGTCTCCGCGAGCCGCTTTTTCATCGCCTCGCTGACCGCGTCCGAGGACATGCCCATCGCGGCCAGCACGATGCAGGCGATCGCCACCACGCCGCTGATCAGCGACAGCAGGTGCGTCTTGATTAAACTCAGAACCATGCTCATGGCTCATCCCTTTCTGGCTCAGTTCCCCGCGCCTACTGGTTCTTGTCCTGCTCGGCCGGCTGCTCCGGCATCTCGCCAAGCTGCACCTTGAACGAAAACGTGAAGCGCCAGTCGGTCTTCATGTCTTCGCCCGTGACCGGGTCCTTGAACGGGTCGATCTCCTCCCGCTGCGGCATGCCAGGCACCATCCCCATCAGACCGCCGTATTCACCGCCGATGATGTCTCCGCTGCGCCCGCCGCCCTTGCCGATGTAGCCGCCGACTTCAGGCGAGACCATGCCCGGCACCGCTCCGCCGGCGAACGTTCCACCGGCCGGCTGAACCCCCTCGTAGTACTGGACGACGTTCGGGTGCCCGAGGTTCCGCTTGTCCAGGGCCTTCGGGTCTTCCTCGGGAATGAAGAAGCCCAGCCCCGGCTGGCGGCCCAGCCGCACCAGATTCGAATAGAACTCCTCGGTGATCAGCGAGACCGCGTCGGAAACGGCCTTGCCGTACGTCAGCCGGCCGCTGATCGTGACCACGAAGCCGGGTTTGCTCTCGCCGGAGCTGTCGTCCGACGAAGCCGTGAAGACTTCGCCGCCTCCTCCAGCGAAACGTCTCCTCCCGCCCTCACCCTCGACAGCGCCATAGGGACCTGCCGCTCCGGACATCATGCTCGATCCCCCGGCCGCGATGGCCATCGGCCGCTCCTCGGCGTCGATATTGCCGCTGTACTTGATCTGCACCGCCTCGATCATCACCTGCCGCCGGCTGGTGCGCTCGAGCTGCGCCTTGTTCGCCTCGATCAACTTGCGAACCGCCTCCGGCGATTCGGCCTGCGCGATCTCTGGAACGGTCGGCGCGGCCGCGTGAATCAGCGTGAAGAGCGTGGGCACCAGGGCCTTGTTCTTCTGAAGCTCGAAGAGCTGCTGGATATTGGCCTCCTTGCCGCCCGAGTCGCTCTGGGCCTGCTGAAACTCGCGCGCCAGCCGCTGCGCCTCCTGCACCAGGCGGGCCGCCTGATCGCCCGCGTCGCTGTTGGAGGCCAGCGCCGCGGCGTCCAGGCCGCTGCGCGTCCAGGGCAGGATCGCCGCCAGGACCAGCGCCGCCGCCGTCGCCATGAAGTAAGGCTGCTTCTGCTTCCACATGGCGATGCGGGCCAGCTCCGGCGGCAGCAGGTTCGAGGAGATCTTCGCCAGCCCGAGCCCCTGGAGCGCCAGGCCGTACGCGGCCGCGAAGCTGAGAATGTTCTCCGTGAACTGCGGCGCGTTGCTGGTCGCGGTCGGGACGACTTTCGCGAACTTCTCGAGCTTGATCACGCCGCCTTCGATCGAGAGGTTGTTCTCCAGGTATTTCTGCAAGCCCGGCAGCCGGAACGCGTTGCCGCAAGCCAGCACCTGCTTGAGGTGCACGTCGCGGTGCGTCGAGCTGTAGAAACCCAGCGAGCGCTGGATCTCGGCCACCAGCTCGGCGAAGACCGGCCGCATCGACTGGAAAATGTTGCGGGCGTATTTGTGCGAGGCGGCGGTGCGCTTCAGGTTCTCGGCCTTGGAGAACGAGAGCTTGAAGGACTTGATCAGCGCCTCGGTGAAGTTGTTTCCGCCGAGCGGGATGTTGCGGGTCCAGGCGCTGTTCGGCTCGACGATGACCAGGTCGGTTTTCTGAGCGCCCACGTCGATCACCACCACGGCGTCGTTCTCGTCGGGCGACAGCTCCTGGTCGAAGCGGCAGAAGTTGTACAGCGCCGAGGGCACCGTCTGGATCACCGACGTGTTGATGCCGTGGCCGCTGTAATAGTCGATGTGCTTGCGGACCAGGTCCTTGCGCATCGCGAAGATGCCGACCTCGACCTCGGGCGAGTCCTTCTCGCGGAAGACCTCGTAGTCCCAGACCACGTCGTCCATGTCGAAGGGAATCTGCTGGCTGGCCTCGAAGCGGACGATGTCGGGAATCTTCTTCTCGTCCACCGGCGGGAGCTTGCAGAATCGGCTGAAGGTCTGCTGGCCGGGCACGCCGATCACGAACTGGTCGCCCTGCCACTCGTTGCGCGAGGCGAACTTCTCCAGCGACGACTTGATCAGCTCCTCGGCGTCCGCATCCGGCTGAGACAGAATCTTCGGATGCTCGATCAGGTCGAACGCGACGATCTCCACCTTGCCGTCGTCCGCCGGCCGGAGCTTGATCGCCTTCAGGGCGCATTGCCCGATCTCAATGCCCCAGACGCCATTCACCGATGCCATGACGAGCCTCCTTCGGCCAAAGCGTGCGGCAACTCGCGCAGCCCGCGGCGGGCCACGCGGCGCCGGAATCCAGACCCGATCGCGAGCCGCACGCGCGCCGGCCGGTGCTTGCGGATTTCCGCCCGCAAGGGCAGCCACCCCCGTTGGGCGCTGCCGAAAATGGGCCGAAGCGCAACCGCAAACGCGGCTCGCACGTTCGCTCTGTTCGTGTTGTTGGTGATTCGGCCGTCGCTCGCGCGACGACCTCCGCGGTGGAACTAACCGCCGCGGTCGCTCAGGGGGGATGACAACGATGTATAAGTGCGGGTATTGCTGCGCTACCGCACGCGGCCAAACCGGGATGTCGATCTCAGGGGCTTGTCGGGTCCGTCACACCTCGCTTTCGCGCTCGGTCGAATCCGTGACGATCAACCACCTATAACCTGCCACGGAAGCCGCCCAAAGTCAAACCAAGCCGTCATTTTTCTGACGGTACCCCGTCACACATGATCATATCGCGCAATCAACGCAGGTCTATGACGAAATTCCGTCAGGCCGGCCGACGCTCCCGCCGCCATCGGGAACCAGCCCCCAGAAATGGCTGCGGGCGTGGCCCGGTCAGCGACCGGCACCACGCCCATCCACCACAAAACGGTCGTTGTCAGAAGCTGGCCCGGCCGGTCGGCGATGCGCCCGGCCGACCCGCCGGCGGCCGGTCCCCCACGGCCGTCGCCCGGCCTAGGCCGACCGCCCCATATTCGCCAGAAGAATCGCCAGGTCGTCCATGTCGACGCAGCCGCTGGCGTTGATATCCGACTGCGGCAGCGTGCCGTCGTCGCCGCGGCACAGACCGTACTCGGCCAGCAGAAAGACCACGTCGGCGAAGTCGACGACGCGGTCGCGGTTCACGTCGCCGGGTAAGACGGGGACTCGCGGCGTATCCGGGAAGAATGGCCCGCCCACGAAGGCGAGCTCGCTGCCGTCCTGGACGTCGGCCGGGTCGACCAACTCGCCCCCGGCCGCGTCGGGCTCCGCCGGCCGGTTGCCCGGAAGGACGGGGCACTCGCCCACGGGCCCGCCGGGTACGAAAGCGGTGGACCCGTCATGCTGTCCGATGTCGGCCGGGTCGCCGGTGCCCGCGGCGGCCGCCCCGCCCGCCGCCGCCACGCCGCACGCAAAGATCGCTCGCCACGCAACTCGCCTCAACGCATCGATCGCCATGTCTGTGCCTCCACGAGGGTCGTATTCGGATCGCCCGTCGCCCCGCGGCCGGCGGCCGCACGCCGGGCAGACATCAGGCGACGGCAGTCGGGCGAGGTTCACGGGGGTAGGTGGACATTCTTGCTGCTGGGCGCGCTTGAGGGCTCCGCTCCGCGCGCATTGCCGGCACTCGCGGGCGCCACTGCTCTTGAGCAGTGCACCGCGGCCACGCGTGAGATTTCTCCGAGCCGCGACCGTCGGTCTGCACCGAGCCGCCCCTCGCACGGGCGCGGCTCCGTGCCGCCCGTCGCGCCGTGCGAAACGACGGCGCACCGCGCCCGCCTGCTCACTCGCGCGTCAGCGTCACCTGAAAACACGAGCTCCACGCCAGGCTCGCCGGATGCGCGGCCAGCACCTGCATCGCACACGCCAGTGCGTTGTACGCGTGCGGCGCGGACGCCTCGAACATCGGCGGCAACGGGTGCGGGTGAATACTGACGACCGACGGGCGGCTCAGAGCGAATCTCTCCGCCGCCGCGATGATCTCCCGCGGCGTGTGCTGGCGCAGGTTCTGAGCAAAAGACTTCGTGCTCACAACCGGCCGGTCCGCGTCCCGCTGCGAATCGCGCCGCGCCGCCGCCGCCAGCATCGGCCCCAGGCTGTTGAGATTGCGCACCCACGCCTGCCACGCCGCCGGCGGAATCGGCACCCGGCAGAGCTCGCTCAGCTCATCCAGCAGCTCGCCCGCCTCGCCTCGCTCCAGCTCGCGCTTCGTGTACTGATTCAGACTCGCCAGGTTGAACAGCCGGTTGCGGCACGTCACGATCAGCGACCCGCCCGGCCGCAGCAGACGCACGCACTCACGCAGAAACTCGTCGTCGTCCGGCAGATACTCGATCAGCCCCAGGGCCGTGATCGCGTCGAAGGACGCGTCGGGCAGCTCGGTGTGGAGCACCTCGCCGGCCGCGAAGTAGAGCCGCTCACGCAACTGCTCCGGCAGGTTCTGCGCCCCCGCCTTGCAAAGCCGGATCATCCCCTCGGCCACGTCGACGCCGGTCGCCGTGAAGCCCAGCCGGGCCGCCTCGAAGCAAAGCTGCCCCGCGCCGCAGCCCAGGTCCAGCACGTCGCCTGGCGGCGAATGCCGCTCCAGCAGGGCGTCGATCGCAGCCGAAACCCGCTCCGGCCCGAGCGGGTAGCCCGCCGAGCCACGCTGCGGCTGATAGGCCCGCTGCACCCATTCCGCCGCGTTCTCGGTGAAGTACTCGCGAATGTAGGCTACTTCTGCCACGGTGAGTTCCTTGCCTGAGGGAGGGTTCCGCGAACCGCCGGCCGCTCGATCCGGCCGAGGCATGGCCCGCGCCCGATCAGCGCTATCGACCCGGACCCGGCACGTACTGAAGCGGTCGGCCCGCGGCCGCAGCCCGCGCGGCCGCGGAATGCGCTGAGACGTGCCGGAATCCCGCCGCGGCGAAGGTCACCGCCTGCGACCTGCCGATAAACCCGGCGGAACCATCTCAGGAAACGACAGGAGCTGCTCGTGACCGCGCCGACAGCGGCCGCTTCGCCGCAATCGACCCGAACGGACACGGCCGCGGCGCGGCGCGACCTGTTGCGGCGCTATCTGAACGTCTTCTGGCTCCGGCCCGAGAACGCCTTCTGGACCGTGCTGCGCAGTCTGGCGTGGCAGCGTGAGCCGCTGCGCGGGCCCGCGCTGGACCTGAGTTGCGGCGACGGCGTTTTCAGCTTCATCCACGCCGGCGGCGAGTTCGACGAATCCTTCGACGTCTTTCGCGCCGTGGGCAACCTGGAGCGCGTCACCCGCGAGGCCGCCGACATGTTCGACGCCGCCCCGGACACCGGCTTCGCCCCGCGCATTACGCGGCGGCCGAGCGCGACGATCGACATCGGCACCGACCTGAAAGCGACGATGCTGCGCAAGGCGACCGCCCTGCGCTTCTACAGCCGCCTGATCGAGCACGACAACAACCAGCCGCTGCCGCTGCCCGACGGCCATTTCGAGACGATCTACTGCAATTCGGCCAAGTGGGTACGAAACATCGCCGGCTTCCTGCGCGAGATCCGCCGCATCGCCCGCCCGGGCGCGACGATCATCCTGCACAACAAGCTCGACACGATTCGCGACTACACGCTGACCCGCTTCGAGCCGCGGCTCGGCCGGCCGCTGCTCGAGCTGCTCGACCGCGGACGGCTCTCGACCTGGCCTTCGCTGGCCTCGCACCCCGAGTGGGAGCGGCGCTTCGAGGCCGCCGGGCTCGAGCTGCGCGACATCACTCCGATCGCCACGCGCACCCACGCGCACCTGTGGGACATCGGCCTGCGGCCGATCGCGCCGCTGCTCGTAAGAATGACCGCCGCGCTCGACGAACAGACCCGCGCGTCGATCAAGCGCGAGTGGGTCGAGCTGTTCATGACCATCCTGGAGCCGATCTGCCGGCCGGAGCTCGAACTCTTCGGCCGCGAGAGCGAGCCGGCCGAAGTGCAGTACGTGCTGACCCCCGCGAGCGATTGAAGCACGCCGCCGCGCGGCCACAACCCGCTAAATGACCCGCTCGCCCGCCACCCAGACCGCGCTGGCCGCGGGGCAATCGCAAACCAGGTCCACCAGCGGATCCGCCGTGTCGGGGTCGCAGGGGAAGGCGGCCAGGTCCGCCGCTTTGCCGCGCTCGATCGTCCCGATCTTCTGCTCGAGCCCCAGCGCGGCCGCCGCGTGAATCGTCACCAGCGAAAGCAGCTCATCGGCCCGAAGCCCGACGGCCACGTGCATCGCCAGGTGTCGCAGCTCCTCCAGCGGCGACAGGCTCCAGTTGCTCGCCCGGCTGTCGGTGCCCACCGCTACACGCACGCCGGCCGCCCGCAGACGAAGGAACGGATGCGCTTCGTGGCCGAAAAAGTGATGCGCCCGCGGACAGAAGACCACCGCCAGCCCGCTGCCCGCGATGAACTCGAGCGTCTCATCATCGAGATAGTTGCAGTGAATCAGCGCCCCGCCGCGCACACCCTCGAAACATCGCCGGGTGCAGGCCGCGAGACTCTCGTTCGGCGAGCCCATCCCCGCCAGCCTCTGCCGGTCCGCCAGCATCATCGGCAGTCCCCCGCCGCGACCGCCAAGATACGCGATCTCCTCCGGCGTTTCGGCCCAATGCACGCACCACGGCCGGCCGGCAGCCGCGGCCCACTCCACCGCCGCCCGGATCTGCTCCAGCGGAACCGTATACGGTGCGTGCGGCGAAACGCCGGCGGTCAGAAGCTCGTCCGCCTGCACCTCCTCGACCGCCGCCCGCAGTTCCGCGATCGTCCGTGGCGGCTGATCGGCCAGCGCCAGCAACTCTGCGAACGCGACCTTGCGGATCGGCACCTCGCGCAGCACCCGCCAGGCCGACCCGCATCGAGATACGTCGCCGACGCACGTCACGCCCGCCGCGAGCGACTGCATCGCCCCGTCGCGCGCCGCGGCCTGCTCGCGCTTGGCCTGCCCGCGCCCGGCCCGCAGCTTCACCAGCGCGCCGATCCACGGCCAGAAATCGCCCACCGGAATCCGGTCGGCGTAGCAGGTCAGCTCGAGGTGCGTGTGCGGGTTGACCAGGCCGGGTGTGAGGACGACGGCGCCCAGATCGATCACGTCGCGCGGGAGCTTCTCGCCGGCCGCCGCGGCGACACGCACGATCCGACCACGCTCGATCTCGACCAATGCGTCACGAATGGGCGGGCAGGAAATCGGAGCGACCCAGGCCGCGCGGAGGATCACGAGATCGGGCTGCCCTCGGTCCACTGCGCGCGGTCGACGGCGGCCCCGTTCTCGTCGAACCAGGTGCGCCAATCCAGGCCGATCTGCCCGCCGGCGATGTGGTGCTGCATCGACGACTCGCAGCGGCACGCCACGCTCGTCCGCGGAAGCACGTCGCACAGCCGCTCGAGCAGCCGCGGCAGCCGCTCCACCGCCGAGGCCGCTCGCTTGAGCTCGACCGATTTCTCCAGCACGCGGCCGTTCTCGAAGGGCCGGAACTCGCTGCCGTTCTCCGCGTAGCTGGCGACGTAGCAGACGCTCGCGTAGCACATCTGAAGCTCTTTGGCCAGGAAGACCTCCGGAGCCAATGTCATACCGATCAGCTCCGCCCCGAACGCCGTGTACTTGCGCACCTCCGCCGGCGTCTCGCGCCGCGGCCCTTCGACACAGACATAGACGCCGCCGTCCGCGAATTCGCAGTGCTCGTCCCGCAGCGTCTGCACCAGCGCGTTGCGCAGGCTCGGGCAGAACACAGGCCACTGCCGCACGACCCCCAGACCCTGGTTCTCGAAGAACGTGTTCGCCCGCGCGTAGGTCTCGTCGATCAGGTCGTCGACCAGCACGTATTGGCCGATCTTGAAGTTGTGCGTGATAGCGCGCGTCTCGCTCCACGAGACCACGGCGCGGACGCCCAGATCCTTGAGCGCATAGATGTTCGCGCGGTAGTTGACGAAGCTCGGCGCCAGGTCATAGCCCGACTCGCCGTGCCGCGAGAGGAAGAAGAAATCGCCGAAGCGGGACTCGCACAGGTAGATGGGCTGCGACACGCCGAAAGGCGTGGTCTGCGGACCCAGCCGCCGAGCCACGAGCGCTCCCTCACGAAGCAGATCGTAAGCCGCTGTACCACCGATGCATGCCAGAATCGGTTTCATGCGTCGCGCTCCACTCGCCCGTTCTCGTTTCGTTGCCCGACAGATGGGTGCGACCCGGACCGCAGACGGGTCACAGCAGAAACCTATCCATTCGGCCAATCTTCGCTGCGCTGCGTGATCATTATCAGGCCCGCTTCGCGAGCTCGGCGCCAACGGATCATATAGGCTCACCGCCCCGCATTGCAAAGGAAAACTCACAATTTGCGGCCCGCCCGCCGGCCACCGCGTTTGACACGCATGTCACGAACTGACAGGAGCTTAACAATCCCACGTCCCGCCTCGCGGCCCGCCCGATCCGCCCCGCCGTGCAAGCCCGGCCGCGGTCGGTAGAATAACCCACTGAGCACTGACTGAACGGCGGACAGGGAGCCCTCCTGTGGGGGACGTGACGCGCATCATCCAGGCCATCGGAGCCGGCGACAGCCGGGCCGCAGACGAGCTGCTCACCGTCGTCTACGACGAGCTCCGCCGCCTCGCCCAGCGAAAGCTCGCCCAGGAGCGGCCGGGCCAGACGCTCCAGGCCACCGCCCTGGTCCACGAAGCCTACCTGCGGCTCATCGGCGGCGGTGCGACCGACTGGCAGAGCCGCCGGCACTTCTTCGCCGCCGCGGCCGAGTCCATGCGGCGAATCCTCGTCGAGCAGGCCCGCCGCAAGGGCCGCCTCAAGCACGGCGGCGGGCGAAAGCGGCACGAGCTCGGCGAAGGTGATCTGGTGGCCGCCCCGCCGGATGTCGACCTGCTCGCGCTCGACGAAGCGCTCCAGCGGCTTGCGGCCCACGACTCCACGAAGGCCGACCTGGTCAAGCTCACCTTCTTCGCCGGCCTGCCGATCGAACAGGCCGCGGCCGCGCTCGGCATCTCGCGCGCCACCGCTTATCGATACTGGACTTTCGCGCGGGCGTGGCTCTTCAACGAGATCATGGGGGAGGGCACGCTGGAAGCGGCGCCGGCCCCCAACGGCCGCCAAGGCGATCCGGCCCCCGAAGGGGGCCGCGGATTGTAGCAGCGGGTGCAGCGACCCGGCGGCAGCCGGGCGAGCGGAACCCGTGGTCACCGGCCCCCTGATTTCCTTCTCTGCCCCGAAGGGGCAGCGGAAGCGATGCCCCTCCCCGATGCGCGCGCTTCTGGTATCCACGCGCGCCCATCAAAATGTGGGTAACAGGACGCCCTCCGAGAAACGCAACCCGGCAACCGTATCGGCCGGGCACGAAATGCTGCGGCCGCGAGGTCGAGAGCCCGGCTGAGGCTCTCTGGCCCGCGGCCGCAGTCGTGCGTCATTCCGCGATTCGGCGGCGAGTAACGGCCGCCGCCGCATTCACTTTCGGCATCAGCCGCCGTTGGTCCCGCCACCGGTTTCGGCGCCGGACTCGCTGCCGGGCGGGCGCTGCGGCGCCGGCGGCTCGCGGTAGTTCGCGACCATCTTCGTGCGAAGCTGCTTGCCGTCGAAGGTGGAGACCGCCGCGCTCGATTGCAGGAAGTTGATCGCCTTCACGACGGCTCCGAGCTTGGTGGCCATCCGAAGCGCCGTCTGAGCGGCCGGATTCGTCCGCAGCTCCGGCGGGCCGAACATGCCCAGCATGCCCGTCATCGACTGAATCATCGTGCCCAGCTCTTCGCCGAACTTGGTCTGATCGGTGAAGCTCAGCGCGACCAGGTTGCTGCCAGGCGCGATGCCTTCCTTCCGGAAGCGCTCGTTGGCGCCGAAGTTCTCAGCCTTGCCCGACGCGACGTCGAAGGACTTGGCCAGCACCTCGGGGCTCGATCCGATGCACAGCCAGCCGTCCTTCACGCCGTACGTCGGCGCCTTGACCTTGAGCATGGCCAGCATCGGGTGGACCACCGAGCGGAAGCCCTCCGCCTCCTCGATCTCCGCGTCCTTGATCATGCCGTTGTTCTGCGTCAGCATCGGCTCGATCGTGTCGGTCAGCCGGTCCATCATCGCGCGGGCCTTGCTCTCGTCATGCACGCGGACGAACACGGCCGACTCCGGGGCCGAGTAGGCCGTCGGTCCGGGGATGGTGAACATCACCATGTTCCCCTGAATCCAGCTCAACACGTCCTGCTGAACGTTCAGCGACATCTCCTGCTGCATCGCGTCCCAGGTGGCCAGCCCCTCGGCCGCCTCGGGAACCTCAGCCTTCACGAAGTCGAGCACGGCCGTGTACAAGGAGGCCAGATCGACGCCGCTCGATACCGTCACGCCGCCGGCTTCCTTCGGCACGTACTTGAGCGGGTTGTCGACCGTGCCAGTGCCGAAGAAGGGCTTGTACAGCAGCCGGCTCGCGGCGTCGCTGCGCAGCACCGTCACCTGGTCCACGGTCGTGCGCATGCCGTCGGTCGCCTTCGAAGCGACCATGTACTCGAACATGTCGACCGCATCGATCATTTTCGAGGTGATCGAGCGGACGCGGTCGATCTCCGCCTTCGCCTCGGGATCGTCGCCGGCGAACTCGCCCGCCATGCCCAGCGCGGAGCTGATCACCGAGCGGATCTGCCCCATCAGCTTGTCGACGTCGAGGAAGGTCAGCTCGTCCTGGGGCGCCGCGATCGCCTTGACCGCTTCCTGGAAGCGCGGCGTCGAACCCAGCGTCGAGCCCTCGCCGCTGCGCGCCAGCGTCAGGCACTGCTCCACGAAGGCCGTGCCGAAACCGATGATCAGCGTGTCCTTCTCGCGCGCCAGCGTCAGACTCATCGGCACCGGCGCGTTGCTCACCGACAGGCGATGAACGACCTGCGCCCCGTCCCCGTCGGTCGCGACCGTCAGGTCCTGCGGCGCCATCTCCGCCATCGACTTGAGAATCCGCGACAGCCCCTCGATGTCCTTCTCGATCTGGTCGGCCGGCGGACGGAAGAGGAATACCATCTCGGTCGTCGGCCAGCCGATCTTCATCGCAAACGCACTCTCGCGCTTGCCCAGGCTCGACCACTCCACGCCCGAGCAGAGATCCATCATCTTCTGCCAGTGCGTGTCGAACTCGCCCTCCGCCATCTGCGTGCCGATCGACTGCTCCAGCAGCCGCTTGATGTCGGTGCCGAAGTTCTGCTTCTCCACCACCGACCAGACGCGGGCGTATTGCTCATCGAGGAATTTCTGCCCATCGTGGCTGCGGGCGTGCACAACCATGCACGCGTCGGCCGGAATGAGTTTCGACAGGCCGAAATCCGCCACACCCTCGGCCGTCACCCGCGAAACCGGCAGCAGGGCCGCCAGCAACACCCACATTCCCAGCCCGTGCCATCGGCGACAGTTCATACCTGGTTCTCCTTGCGTTGAATGGCGGCCCGGACGACGCCGGACCCGCCCGTTTCCCTTCTGCGCCCCAGTACTCTTCCGCCCATCGGCCGATCCCGGCCGCCGGCTGATGTCCGTCGTGCATCCCGCCTCACGGCTCACGGATCGCGGGTCACTCGTCCGCCGCAGCTCGGAGCGAGATGCGGGACGACACGCCCGCACACAGGACCCCGCGCGCCAAGCACGGGATCAATCGCTCACCCACTGACCCGCCGCCTGGCGCGGCGGGTTCTGACGCGGGCGGGCCTCGCGCTGTCCGAACCGTGATGCAGTATTTGCGACGAACTACACTAGCGCTTCCTCGGCCGCGGCCGGCGATGCTGCCCGCGCGGCTTCCAGTTATCCGCGTCCCGGCCGCGGGTCAACTGCGCCGGCCGGGCGGCCGACGCCGCCACCTTCAGCTCCGGCGAGGCCTTCAGCTCGGCGATATGGTCGCGCAGGGCCGCGGCCTTCTCGAAATCCAGCGCCTCGGCCGCCGCGAGCATCTCCTGCTCCAGCTCCCGCAACACCTGGTCGCGATCGTACTCGCCCTCGTCCGCCCGGACCGCCTCGCGCACCCGCCGCATCGCCGAGACCTCGCTCAGCAGCCCTTCGCGGATCGCCTTGCGGACCGTGTCCGGCGTGATGCCGTGCTCGGCGTTGTAACGAAGCTGCATCTCGCGCCGCCGCGACGTCTCATCGATCGCCCGCTGCATCGCCTCGGTCACCTTGTCCGCATACAGAATCACGAGCGCGTTCACGTTCCGCGCGCAGCGGCCGATCATCTGGACGAGCGAGGTCTCGCTGCGCAGGAAGCCCTCCTTGTCCGCGTCGAGGATCGCCACCAGCGACACCTCGGGCAGATCGAGTCCCTCCCGCAACAGATTGACACCGACCAGCACGTCGAAGTTGCCCAGGCGAAGTTCGCGCAGAATTTCCACCCGCTCCAGCGTGTCGATCTCGCTGTGCAGATATCGGCCGCGCAGCCCCGCCTGCTGGATGTACGAAGACAGATCCTCCGCCAGCCGCTTCGTCAGCGTCGTCACCAGCGTCCGTTCGCCCGCGGCCGCCCGTTCCGTGATCCGCGCGAGCAGGTCCGGCACCTGCCCGCGGGCCGGCCGGACCTCGATCACCGGGTCGACCAGCCCCGTCGGCCGGATGATTTGCTCGACCACCTCGCCGCCGCAGCGCTGAAGCTCGAACGGCCCGGGCGTGGCGCTGACGAACAGCACCTGCTTCCACATCGCCTCGAACTCCTCGAAGCGCATCGGCCGGTTGTCCAGGCAGCTCGGCAGCCGGAAGCCGTGCTCGACGAGCACTTCCTTGCGCGAGCGGTCGCCGCCGTACATGGCGCCGATCTGCGGAATCGTCACATGCGACTCGTCGATGATCAGCAGAAAATCCTCCGGGAAATAGTCGACAAGCGTGTACGGCTTGGCGCCCGGCCTGGTCTGGTTCAGGTGCCGCGTATAGTTCTCGATGCCGCTGCAATAGCCGACTTCCAGCAGCATCTCCATGTCATACTTCGTCCGCGCCAGCAACCGCTGCGCCTCCAGTAATTTCCCCTGCTTTCGCAGCTCCGCGACCCGCTCGCCCAGCTCCTGCTGGATCGACTCGATCGCCGCGGCCAGGTTCTCCTCCGGCAGCACGTAGTGCACCGCCGGATAGATGAACACGTGGTCGCGCTCCTGAAGCACCGCGCCGGTCAGCGGGTGTATCAGGCAGCAGCGCTCCACCGTATCGCCGAACAGCTCGATCCGGATCGCGAACTCCTCGTGCGCCGGATAGAGCTCGACCACGTCCCCTCGAACGCGGAACGTCCCGCGGGCCAGCTCCGTGTTCTGCCGCTCGTATTGCAGCCGCACGAACTTGCGCAGCAGCTCATCCCGCTCGAACTGCTCGCCCACGCGCACGCTGACCACGCTCGCCTTGTACTCGTCCGGCGAGCCGAGGCCGAAGATGCACGAGACGCTGGCCACGACCACCACGTCCCGCCGCGAAACGACCGAGCTCGTCGCGCTCAGCCGCAGCCGGTCGAGATCGTCATTGCGAGATGCGTCTTTTTCGATGTAAATGTCTCGCTGCGGAATGTACGCCTCGGGCTGGTAGTAGTCGTAGTAGCTGACGAAATACTCCACCGCGTTGTTCGGCAGCAGCTCCCGCAGCTCCTCGAAAAGCTGCGCCGCCAGCGTCTTGTTATGGCTCAGCACCAGCGTCGGCTTGCGCAGCCGGGCCACCACGTGGGCCATCGTAAATGTCTTTCCGGAACCGGTTACGCCCAGCAGCGTCTGATATTTCTTGCCTTCGCGGAATCCAGCCACCAGTTGCTCGATCGCAGCCGGCTGGTCCCCACGAGGCTCAAACTGGCTGACGATCCTGAACTCGCTCATCGACTGGATACCCGCATGCCCGCCGACCGTCGCCCTGCGGCCGCGCCAGACCGCTAATTGTACCACGCCCCCGCGAAAACCGGACCCTGCGCCGGCCCGCGAGACCGCGGTTTCATGGGGATTCGGTAGCAGGGGCGGTCGCGGGGGGTTGCGGCAGCCGGGCGGCCGCCTCGCGGCGAAGCGCCTCGAACCGCGCCTGCCACTCCGGCCCGCCCAGTTCCGGGCTCCAGATCTGGTCCGCCCGGATCGCCTTCTCGACCTCTTCGGCCCGTCCCTCGCGCAGCAGCAGCGACAGGAAGTGAAACCGCGCCTCCCAATACCGCAGCGGATGCCGCTCGCGCAGCGAGCTATCCGCCAGCAGAGCCTCCCACGCCTCCCGCGCCCGCTCGATTTCCACCCGCCCGGCCAGCTCGCCCGCCATGCTCGTGCGCACCAGCGCCCGCAGCCAGAGGTAGTTTCCGTTGCGCTCGTCGCGCTCCAGCAGGGCGTCGACGGCCGCCGACGCCTCCTCAAGCAGCCCCGCGCGATACTTCATCTCCGCCAGCCCGTAACGAACGCTGTCCGCCTGCGCCGCCGGCAGCGACGCCTGCCCTGCGACCCACTCGGCGAGCTGCTCGAAGATCGGAATCGCATCCGCCGCCAGCCGCCGCGCGTCGGCCGCCCGGCTCTCCCGCAGCATCCGCGCCACTTCGTCCTGCATCCCGCCCGCCAGGCTCGCCAGCACCGGCCCGGCCCGCTCCGCCGGAACCGCCGCCAAGTACTGCCTCACCACCGCCGTCGCCTCGTCGAAGCGCCGCAGCCCGCGCAGCGCCCGAATCCTCGCCGCCAGCACTCGGCCGACCGCGTCGCTCTCCGGATAGCGCGTCTCGAACTGATCCAACTGGCTCAGCGCCCGCTCGAAATCGTCCACCCCCGGCTCGACCAGCAGCTCCGCTGCATTCACCGTCGCCTCGGCCGCGCTGCTCCGCACCGCCGCAGGATCGGGCGACGAGCCGATCCGCGCCTGGGCATCGCGCGCGTAGCGCAGCAGATCGCCGGCCACCTGCTGCGCCCGCTGCGAGAACTCCGGCGCCGCCAGCCGCGGCCGATCCTGCTCCAGCGCCCGCCGCAGACACAGCGCCCGGCGAAGCTGCGCCTGCTCCCAGTAGGCCGACTCGCGCGGCACCTTGCCGAACTGCTCCACCGCCTCGGTATAGCGGCCGGCCGCCTGAAGCGCCACCGGCAGCCACCAGACGATCTGCGAGCGCTGCGGATGCTGCGGGAAATACTGGAGCACCTTCAGCAGCGTGTCCGCGAGCTGGCCGTAGTCGGCCGCCGCGCGGCTCTCCTCGGCCGCCTGGGCCCGAAGCTGATACGCGTACGTCGCCGCGTCGTCCGCCCGCTCGAACGCGCTCTTCCGGCCCGATTCGCCGCCGAAGGCGAGCTGCTCGAATGCAGTCGCCGCGGCCCGGATCTGCCCCGCCCGATAGCGGGCCACCGCCAGCTCATACTGAATCTCCCCCGCCAGGTCGGCCGAGAGATCGTCGCGCCTGGCCGCCTCCTCGAGCCGCGCGATCGCCTCGGCGTGGCGCTCGCTGAGCGTCAGCTCACGCGCCGTCAGCAGCAGCTCCACCGGACTCAGCTCGCTCAGCGACGCGTCGAGCCGGATGCTGTCCGCGACATAGAGCCGCACCAGCCCGGCCCACGGCCCGCCGCGCGACGCCAGCCGATTCAGCCGGATCAGCCCCAGCTCGCGCGCCCGCCTGGCCCGCAGCAGCACGGCCGCCTTCGAGCTGCTCGTCTCCGCCTCGCGCCGCAGCGCCTCGGCCTCGGTCAGATAGCTGTTCGCGTCCCACAGGTGCGCCAGGTTCACGAAGAAGCGCGCCGGCTGCTGCTCGGGCGTCAGGTCGCGCTCGCGCAGGTCCACCAGCGGCGCGAGCACCGCCCGCGCCTCTTCGAACCGGTTGGCCGCCAGATGCGCCCGCGCCCGCTCGTAGCGGATGCGCGCCTCGGCCACGAAATCCGCATCCTGCATCGCCGTGTCGAAATACCGCTGCGCTTCGTCCAGCCGGCCCTGCTCGCGCAGCGTCATCCCCATCCCGAGGAAAACGCGGTAGGCCGACGCGCCCGTCGGAACCGCCTCGATCAGGTTCTGGAAGTAGCGCTCGGCCGCCCGCAGGCTCTCGCTGCGGCGGGCCTCGTTGCGCGACTCGACCACCGCGATGTAGTAGTTCGCCCACGCCAGGTTGAATTGCAGGTCCGTCTCGAGCGAGTGCAGCGTGTCGAACAATCCCAGCGACAAGTACCGGTCCTCGACGTCGATCCCGCCGCGGTCCAGCTCGCTGGCCAGCGGCTGAATCTCCGTCCAGCCGCGCTCCAGCGCCTGCCGGGCCCGCGTCAGAATCTCCGCCAGCCGCTGCCGGTCGCCGCGCCGCCCGTCCGAAAGCTCCAGCTCATCCAGGTCGGCCGTCGCCCAGCGCGACAACAGCATGTTCCCCAGCTCGAGCCGCGCCGCGGCCGTCGCCACGATCTTCGTCTCCGGCTCGTCGCCCGGCTCGCGCTCCAGCGTGGCGATCCACGCTTCGTAATGCCCGGCCGCCGCTGCAAACGCCTTGTGCCGCGCGTCGGGCGCCCGCTGCCGCGCCGCGTAATTCGCGGCCGCGCGGGCGATCATGTGAACGTCCTCCGGCCGCTTGCTGCCGCGCAGCCGGGCCGCCAGCACGTCGTGCGCGCCGCGGTCGACCAGCCGCTCCAGCTCCTGCTGCTCGCTTTCGCTGCGCTGCCCGAAGGCCGGCCCCGCAATGCCGAGGGCCAGCATCGCCGCGATCAGCAGCGGCAGCCCCCCGCGTGCCGAGGCCGCCGTGCGCCGAAGCGACCTTCCGAAACCCTGGCTCGTGTGAGTGTGCATCTCGCCCCGCCGCGGCTCAGCCGCCCAGCCGCACGGCGAACTGGACATTGTTGAATCCCGCACGAACGGCCGCATCCATCGCCGCGATCACGAACCGCCAGCGCACCGTCCCCTGCGCGCCGATCACGACCGGGTTCCCCGGATCGGCCCCCGCCGCCAGCCGCCCGGCCAGCAGCGTATGCAGCTCTTCGAACGTGTTCGGCTCGATGGGCGAGCCCATCACGTAGATGCGGCAGTCCTCGCCCAGACCGACATCCTCCAGCGCGATCTTGACCGACGGAATGATCTCGATCGCCACGCCCTCGCGCGGCCCGCTGCGCGGATCGAGCTCCGTCGTCAGCGCCCCCTCGCGCACCAGGTTGAACGACGCGCCGAGCATGAAGAACACCAGCAGCACCATGATCACGTCGACCATCGGCGCCAGGTTGGGAATCCGCTCGCCGGCCGGCTCGGGCGGTCCGCGTCTCATGCTCACCTCCGCGGATCGGTGCCCGGGTTCGTCCCGAACACGACTTTGGTGATATTCGCCAGCCCGCACGCCCGCAGCACCTGCTCCACGTTGCGATACTCGACCGCCCGGTCCGCCCGGATCACGCAGTTCACGCCCCCGCGCTCCTTCGCCATCGCCGCCGTCGCGATCAGATGATCGCGAAGCTGCTCCGGTGTCAGATGCCGCTCGACGATCTGCCGCCCGTCCCAACCCACCACGACGTAGCTCGCCTCGCCCGTCGCCTCATCCACCGGCCGCACGTTGATCACAACCCGAGAGCCGTACTCGCTCGGATCGATCTGCTGGGCCGAGATCGCATACGGCAGCTCCACCGGCCGCCCCTCCTCGAGCACCAGCGTGCTGCCCAGCAGGAAGAAGATGATCAGGCACATCATCACGTCGACCATCGGCGCGAGGTTGAGCGTCATGCTGGTCGGCTTCGGTGGGCGGAACAGATGCATCGCCGTGCTCTCCTAAGCCGAGCCGCCGCCGGCCGGCTGCGGAATGCTCCGCGGAACCGCCCCGCCGGCCGCCGCCGAACCCGCCGCCGCCCGCGTCTCCGCCACCGCCGTCGGCCGGAAATACTCCAGCAGATCCAGCGCCTCGACCGTCGCGTGCACCGTCAGCGAGTCGACGCGGTTGCGGCACCAGCCGAAAAAGCCCAGCCCGACGATCGCCAGCGCCAAACCGAGCAGCGTATTGACCAGCGCCAGGCTGATCCCGCGGGCCAGGTCGCCCGCATTCGCGCTGCCGCCGCTGCTGCCCAGGTCCTTGAAGGCGATGATCATGCCCCAGACCGTGCCCAGCAGCCCCAGCAGCGGACCGAGGTTGCCGATGATGTTCATGAACTCGACCTTGCGGAACTGCCGCCCCGACAGCTCCGAGGACTTCTCGATCGCCGCCTCGTGCATCGCGTCGAAGCCGTGCCGCCCGTGCGCCAGCGCCGCCGTCATGATCCGTGCGAAGAGCGTCGTGCTGCGGTTCATCGTGTCGTAGCACTCGCGGAACTTGCGGTTCTCGATCAATTGCCGGGCCCGCTTGACCTGCTCCGGCGGCGCGATGTTCACCAGCCGCACCGTGATGAAGTGCTCCACGATCATCGCGATCATCGCCAGCGAGCCGGCCAGAATGAACCACGCCGGCCACTCGATCCCGTCGTAAAAAACCACCCACAGCGAACGCTGCCCCGGCCCGCCCGCCGCCTGGCCCAGCAGCGGCGCCGCCAGCGCCGGAGCCGCCAGCCACACCAGCCCGATCACCACGGCCCACGCCACGCGCCGCGACGCCTTGCGCTCATCCCGCAGATCTATCATGCGCGGTTCAGCCTCCTGTCAGCGGCGCTTCAGGTCCGCACCCGTGACCACCTTGATCCGCCCCCCGTTCTCGTCCGCAATCCGCTTGAGCCGATACGCCCCCTTGGTCATCCGCGGCAGCCCGCTCGTATCCTGGAGCAGCAGCTCGTCGAACACCAGGCAGTGAATCCGCGCCCGCACACCGCGGTTCTCACGCGCCACCTCGCTGACCACGACGTCGTCGAAGTAGCCGTCCGAGAAGAAGAAGACGACCTCCGGCTCCATCCGCAGCGCCCGCCGCACCGCCACCAGCGGCTCCGTCGACCCCTGCGGCGCCTTGCTGTCGATCCACTCGAAAAACTGCCGCTTCACATCCGTCCGCGCCGGCTGAAGCTCCGCCGCGAAGCTCTCCGTCATGAAACGGTCCCGCTGGCCGGCCGTGCTGTAGAAGATGAATACGTTGAACGACTGGTTCGGCCGCAGCCGCCCGATCGACCGCTTCAGCTCGCGTTTCAGGTCGTCCACCGCCACCACGATCGATCCGGAGAAGTCCACCACGTAGCAGAACGTGTTCCCGCCCACGCGCAGGTCCCACACGCCCGCCTGCCCGATCCCGCCGCCGCTGCCGAAGCCCGCCCCGAAGCCCGCTCCGCCACCGTCGCCGGCGCCGCTGCCCGTCCCGATGATGCCCGAAAGCCCGCTCTCCCCCAGACCGAAGCCGCCCCCGTCCTCCCCCGCCAGCCCCGGGTTCACCTCGGCCAGCTCGACCTCGCGAAGCGACGCGAAATCGCTCGCCTGAAAGTCGCTCACGCTCTCCGGAATCGAAACCCCGCCCGGCGGAATGATGCTCTCTTCCGGCCAGCGGAGCGAATCCAGCCCCCGACCGCCCACGTCGGCCACGATCCCCGCCTCGAACTCGCCCGCCGAGTACTCGCGCTCGCGCAGCACCGTCCACGTGCTCAGCGCCAACGTCACGAACACCAGCGAGTGGATCGCCACGCTCGCCGAGACGGGCAGACCCAGGTGCACCATCCAGCGCAGCAGCGGGTTGCGCCGCTCGCGGTCGACCAGCGGCTCGAACCGCGACGTACGCGGCGGCCGCGGGGCGGGGGACGGGGCTTGCGAATCGGGCTGCATCTTCCTCTGCGGCCTCCGGCCGCCGCGCTCAGGAGACGCCGGGCGGCATAGCTCCGCCGCCGGACGAAACCTGCACGTAGCGCATCCGCATCTCGTAGAGCACCTGGTCGAGCAGGCGCTTCTCATCCGGCGTCAGGTTGTTCCTGGTCTTGTCCTCCAGCACCTGAAGCAGGTCGATGAAGTGCTTGGCCACCGCCAGGTCCGGCGCAATGCGCTCGCCGCCCGGGCCGGAGAGCATGCCCAGCCCCACCATCGCCTGCATCACGATCAGGTTCAGCAGCTCGGCGAAATCCGGCGTCGGAATCTCGCCGGCCTTCGCCTGGCTCGTCTCCTGCGCCAGCCGCTCCTTCTCGCGCTGCGCCTCCGCCTTCCAGTCGTCGTCTACGATGATCTTCTTCTGCTCGTCGCTCATCAGCATCCCTCCTCATCGCCGGCGCGCGCGGGCCGCGCCGCCGGCGCGCAGGTCAGCCCGTCGCGGCCGGTTTGCCCGCGGCGGGCGCGTCCGGCGGTTCCCAACGAACCGCCCGCGGCGACCGAGGCGACATGGTGCGCAGAACGAGCAAGCCCGCCACACCCAGCGCAATCATGCAAATCGCCAGAAACTGTGAAATCGTGAACATCGCCGCCGTGTCGACCGGGTTGTCCGCCCGGATCACCTCCAGCAGCCAGCGCGTCACCGGCTCCAGCACGAACAGCGCGCAGATCACCTGCCCGTCACGCGTCCGCCGCCAGTACAGCGCATCCAGAAACAGCGCCAGCAGCAGCGCCGTGACCGTCGAGTAGAGCTGCGTCGGATGAACCGGCACGGACCTCTGCTCACCCGCCCAGGCACGAAGCTGCGCCGCCGACACGTTGTACTTCTTCATGTTCGCGCGAATGTCCCCGAAGCGCCCCGCCGCCGCCTCCGCCTCACGCTCCGCCCGCGCCACTTCTCGCCGCAGCTCTGCGCCGCCGCCCGCGCCGGCCGCCGCCAGCTTCTCCCGCGCCGCCTTCAGCTTCGCCCGCGCCGCCTTCTCGGCGGCCTCCGCGGCCGCGATCTGCTCGTCGCTGGCCGCCAGGCTCTCGCGCTGAAGCGGCACGTGCACCCCCGTGTCCAGCAGCTCGACCAACAGCTCCTTGCGCAGCTCGCTGCCCGGCACCTTCTCCTTCCACTGCTGCACGGACACGCTGCTGCCGAATGGAAACTGCACCGCCCACGGCAGCTCGCACGTCCCGCCGTAGCAGCAACCGTTCAGAAAGCACCCGATCCGCCCGATCGCGAGCCCCAGCGCAGCCGACGGCGCGATGATGTCCATGTACCAGCGGATCGAATGCTTCCACAGAATCAGATACGCCAGCACGACCACCGTCGCCAGCATGAACCCGCCGTAGAACTCCAGCCCGCCGCGGGTCACGTCGATGATCGCCCACGTGATCGCCAGCCAGTCCCCCCGGTTCTTGAACTGGTCCCAGTAATGCACCACGTACATCGCCCGGCAGCCGACCACCCCGGCGATCAGCGCGATGAAGCCGCAGTTCAGGATCACATCCGGGTTCGCCCCCGAACGCATCGCCCGCCGGGCCGCCCACAGAATCGCCGCCATGAAGGCGATCATGAGCATCAGCCCGTAGCCCGGAACGTCGCGGTTCAGCCAGGGAATCGTGAATACGACGGGTTGCATCACCGACCTCGTGCGCCCCGCGCCCCCGGAGCGCAGAACCGTTTGCGGGAGGGTCTCGGCCGCGCGCACGGACGGCGCACAAACATCACTCCCCATGCGGGCGGATTGCACCCGCCGCACTTTCGACGGATTCTAATCCGCTCGTAAAGCCCGGTCTACCCGCATGTTGTCGATCAGGCGCGTCCGCCCGATCCGAACCGCCAGCGCCACCAGCACGGGCGGCTCGATCCGCTCCACAGGCTGCATCGTCTCGGGGTCCACCACCTCCACATAGTCGATGCCGGCCGGGCCGGCCGCCTCGATCACCGCCCGGGCCGCCTCCGTCACCACGCGCGGCGAGCGCTCCCCCGCCTCGATCCGCGCCCGCGCCTCGCACAGCGCGCGATACAGGCACGTCGCCTGTTGCCGCTGCTCGGGCGTCAGATACGCATTGCGGCTCGACAGCGCCAGCCCGTCCGGCTCGCGCACCGTCTCACAGCCCACGATCTCCACCGGCAGATTCAGATCGCGCACCATCCGCCGAATCACCGCCAACTGCTGCGCATCCTTCTGCCCGAAGTACGCCGTGTCAGGCCGCACGATGTTCAGCAGCTTGCAGACCACCGTCGCCACGCCGTCGAAGTGTCCCGGCCGCCACGGCCCGCAGAGCGTCTCCGTCAGGCGCGAGACGTGCACCGTCGTCGCCGCCCCGGGTGCGTACATCTCGCCGGCCGCCGGGATGAAGACCGAATCCGCCCCGCCCGCCTCGCACTTGCGCAAATCGCCCGCCTCGTCGCGCGGATACGCGGCGAAGTCCTCGTTCGGGCCGAATTGCGTCGGGTTCACAAAGATCGTCACCACCACGAACGCATCCGGCCGCCGCGCCGCCTCCAGCAACGACAGATGGCCCGCGTGCAGCGCCCCCATCGTCGGTACGCACGCGACCCGCCGCCCGCGCTCCCGCGCCGCCTGCACGGCCCGCCGCACGTCGTCGATCGTCCGCAGTACCTGCATGCGCGATATTAGAACGCATCCCGCGGCGCCGCGGCAGCGCCGCGAACGCGAGCTCATCGCCCGGCTCGCACGCCCATCCATTGCGCTCGCCCGCCCGGCCGGGTCACCCGCCCGGCCGGCGAATCCGTATCGGAGCGACCTCCTCGCGGATAGAATGAGCAGCGCAGCTCGACTGTTACGGGGTGTTCGCGGCCGGCCGGCCGAGATCGCACGGGAAGCCGTAAATGACTGACACACAGACAGTTACGGATCCAAAAACGAGCAGCCGGACGCACCAGCTCCCGCCCTACAAGGTCATTCTGCACAACGACGAGGTGAACACCTTCGACCACGTGATCGAGACGATTCTCAAGCTCACGCCGCTCTCGCCGCGCGAGGCCATCCGCTGCACGCTCGAGGCCCACGAGGCCGGCCAGGCTCTGCTGCTCGTCACGACCAAGGAGCGGGCAGAGCTCTGCGTCGAGCAGTTCGCGAGCTGCAAACTAACCGTGACGGCCGAGCCGGATGCATGACGCACAGATTCCCGCCCGCGCCCGCCGCATAGAAGGTGGCGCGTCACCTCGGAAAGCGTGGCGCCCGCTAATAGCCAGTGCAAAAAACCCGTGCCGCTCTCGCAGGCAGCGAGCTACTCGCCCCCAGGCCACTCCCCCGTAAAGACCTCCGTCGCCGGCCCCGTCTTGAACACGTGATTGCTCTTCTCGTCCCACTCCAGCCGCAAGTCCCCGCCCGGCAGCGTGGCCGTGATCACCCGCGCACTTCGCCCCGCCAGCACACCCGCCACGCATACGGCCGACGCCCCCGTGCCGCACGCCTGCGTGATCCCCGTGCCGCGCTCCCACGTCGCCATGCGGACGTGCTCGCGGTTGACCACCTGCACGAAATGCACGTTGATCCGCTGCGGAAACCGCTCGTGCCGCTCGATCTTCGGCCCGATCTCCCGCAGCGGCACCGCGTTCAGGTCTTCCGTAAAGAAGACCGCGTGCGGATTGCCCATCGACACGCACGTCATCCGCAGCTCGCGGCCGTCGACGCTCAGCGGCGCATCGACCACCCGCTCGCCGGCCGCCGCGACCGGAATCTGCTTCGGATCGAGGATCGGCTCGCCCATGTCGACCCGCACTTCGCGGACGATCCCGCCCTCGACGGTCAGGTCCAGCGACAGCACGCCGCGGTCCGTCGCCACGCGCAGCGGGTTGTGCCGCGCCCAGCCGCGCTCGTACGCCAGCTTGGCCACGCAGCGGATGCCGTTGCCGCACATCTGTGCCCGCGAGCCGTCGGCGTTGAACATGATCATCCGTACGTGGGCCTCCGGCCCGTCCGGCGGGGCGACCAGGATCAGCCCGTCGCTGCCGACGCCGCGGTGCCGGTCGCTGATCACGCGGGCCAGCGCCGGCGGATCGTCGACCTTCTGATCCAGCAGGCTGACATAGACGTAGTCGTTGCCCAGCCCGTGCATCTTCGTGAACTTCAGGCCCATAGACCGATTCTCCGAGCGGTCTTCACGCCCGGCCACCGCCGCAACCACCGCCGCAGCACGGCACGGCCCTCGCGCGTCTCGCGCAATGATTCGAACCGTATCGCTGCTGACAAACCGCCGAATATAGCGCCCGACGTGACCAGCGCAGTCGATAGCCTGGGGATCCTTTCGGGGTCCTGCAAGGCGCACGCCAGACACACGGTCACCCCCAGGATGATAATCCAACCCGCCACCGCGATCCGGTCTAATCTCCTCCGTCGCCTCCGCCGCGCGTCGCGAACCGCATCGGCCAGCCCCGCCCGCTCGGCGATTACCTGCCGCATCGCACTCCACCGTCCGGTCTGTCCTCGTTCAATGTGCGGTCCGAACGCGCCCGGCGGATTGACCACCAGCGCGACCAAATCCGGATCCTCGGATACCTCGTACTAGCGCAATCGTCGCTGCCCGTCGATACGCCGCGTCGTGATCCCGGCCGACGTCGTCCAGAACCCCAGCAGCTTCGGCTTTCGCCGCGGCCGATTCACGTAGACCACGACAGCCAACAGCACCGAAAACGCGACCATCAGCAGCATCCGGAGGGTCCGGCGAAACGGCCCCTCGGACAAGGTCGCCAGCCGCTCGATTGCGTCCGTTTCCCAAGGCGCCAGGTCTCTCAATTCAATCCCCCACGCGTGCCAGGTCTCAGTCCCGACGCCAGCAGCAGCCAACAGCGGCCAGCCCGCCGCGAATGCCGCGACGACGCGCCAGTCGATATGCTTGCAGCGCCAATACCAATTGGGATTTCCCGACTCGATCGCCCTGCGGAACTGCCGCACGTCAAGCCTGAAGCGGACGCGCGGTGACATCGCCGGGGCGTGAAACAGCGCCTTTGCGGCCCGTGGCCAGAGCATTCGCAGTCGCGCAGAGCTTTCGTTCCCGATCGACAGGTTCACCCACGGCACGACATCCGGCTCGCTCCCGTCGCCGTAGTCGATCTCCAGCCCGCTCAGCCTGACTGGATACCTCGCCCGGCCCATACGAGTACTTTGCCGCGCACGC
>CAZXUI010000037.1:0-11111 GCA_964643885.1 uncultured Planctomycetales bacterium | reverse complement strand
CTACCGCCGATTCTGCTGCAACCACTCCTGAAGCGCCGAGCGCCGGAACATGTACTGCCCCGGCCGGGCATGACCGCCCTTGGCCAGCGGGTTGTCCGCCTCGATCAGCACCCGAACCAGGTCGTCCCCCCGCCCGGTCCCGAAGAACCCCTCCGCCCGCAGCGTCGGCACCGGCGGCGGCGGCACGAAGCCCCCGCCCTGCTGAAGCGCATTCTGGGCAAGCTGGCCGAACGCCTGCTGAGCGCTGGCGTTGGAAAGGTTGATCAGATAGGTCCGCCCCTGCCCCGGCCCCAGCACGCCCAGCCCGTCATTCTGAAGCCGGTTGAACGCCACCTCCACGTCGCTCTGGCCGAGCACATCCGCGATCGGCACGTTGCGGTCGATCTGGGCCTGATCCAGAAACAGCCGCATCGCCTGGGTCACCCGCTCGCCCGGCAGCACACCCCGCTGCGTCCCGCGAACGCGGTTCAGCGCCTGCACCAGCCCGCGGTCCAGCAGAAATATCTCGAACCGCCCCGTCCCGCGCTCATAGAAAATCCCGAACGCCCACGTGCCGCGCTTCGACAGCGTCGCCTCCGGCGTGTCGATCGTGAACTCGCTCCGCAGCCCGCCCTCCGCCACGCCGCCGCGAATCTGCCCGTACGACACGCCCAGCCGCACCTTCTTCATCTCCGCCGTCTTGTACACCTCGGAGAGGTACGTCAGCCCGATCGAATCGATCACAAAGGCCGTATACGGCTCCTCGTCGCCGACCTGGAACTTGACCGATGAGCGCACCCCCGTGCGGATTTTCGTCCCCGGCGAATAGGCGTCATCCATCTGCACAGGCTTCCAGGCCTGCGACTCCAGCGGCGCCCACTCCGCGTCCCCGAACACGTCGATCACGCGGCAGAGCACCTCCTGCGCCCCCTCCGGCAACGCCGGCTGCGTCGCGGCCGGCGCCGTCGACGGCGCCTGCTCGGCCGGCGGCGCCCCCGCATCCTGTGCCCGCGCGATCGCTACGAAACCCGCGGCCAGCAGCCACGATCCCACCACCCGGCCCGAGAATTGCATCCTGCAACGCATGGCATGACTCCACGAAGATACGCGGCGCGGTGGCGGTCGCACCCCGAGGGGCGAGCCGCGGCTGGCACCCGAACGAGAGCTACGCACGGCCCTCTGTTGAGTTTACGATCGGCAAAGCCGTCCCGGAAACCGAACCGGAACCGGTTTCGTCATTCTCTTTCGACCCGAAATCGTCCAGCGAGTCCAGGTCCTCGTAGTAAATCTCGCTCGGGTCGACCCCGTCCGTATCCCGGCGAAGCAGCAGGTACATCTCCGTGCTGCCACAGAAGTAGAAGCTGACGACGTAGCCGCCCAGCATCGCCACGAAGAGGAACACCCAGGCCGCGATAAAGACGCTCCCGAACGCCTCCAGCCAGCTCAGCGGCGCGTTGAAGAACTCGCCCCAGAACGCCTGATCCCCCGTCGCCGGCAGCAGCGACAGGGCCCCCCACGACGGCATGCTCCACATCGCCTCCAGCCGGCCGAACGTGTCCGTCCGGGCGCTGCCGAACGCCCCCAGCCAGCCCAGCCCGGCCGCCGTGACCGCGTGCGTGCACTTGAGGCTCAGCAGCACGACCAGCCGCATGGCGATGAAGGACAGCCCGCCATAGATCAGCATCAGCAGCGAGTAGAAGGCGAGATTCCACGCGCGTTGAAACACGTACCCGCCCGCATGCGAAAGCGCATCGAAGGTGTCCGACCCCTCCACAGCGATAGTGGGCAGCAGCAGGTGGAACCCCGCCACGTAGGCGACCAGGATCAGCGCCAGCGCCACGCCGCCCAGCAGCGCCAGGAAGTAGAAAGGCCCGCCGATCAGCAGCCCGACCCCGGGAATTCCCGCCACCAGGCCGCCGATCAGCAGCACGAGAGCGACACCCGCGACCGCCACCAGCGGAAACAGCGTCGCGAAATACGACCCCAGCCACTTCTCGCAGGCGAAATCCACCGGCTCGCGCCACGACGGACTGTCTCCCCGCGCCGAAGCTATCGCCGCACTGCGACAGATCGCCGTCCCGAAGAACGCGAAAATCGCCAGGTGCGCCAGCCCGTACACAATTGCATACCAGGGCCGCTGCGTGACCAGCCACATCACCCCGCCGGCCGCCGAGCCGATGCTGCCCAGCAGCGACGGCTCCGCATCCAGCGCACCCCCGCCGTAGCCCCACCGCCCGGCCACGACACCCTGCACCGCCCCCGCGAAGCAGCGCATCTCCCAGTCGAGCAGCGTGATGAACACGCCGCCCGGCCGGCGCCGCTCCAGCTCCGAAAGCTGCATGCCCCGGGCCAGCAAGTTCTGAATCTGCGCGGTCATCTGCGCCGCCGCCTGCGCCCCGCCCTCCTCGCCGCTGCTCACCTGCGCGATCGTGCTGACCGCCCGGCTGCGCTCGTTGGCTCCGAAGCGCGAGATGTCCTTGCCCGCCAGCGCCAGCCGCAGAAAATCCGCCGACGCCCGCAGCCGCGCCAGCCGCTCCGCCTTCGCCTCGCTGCTCAGCGACCCATCGGCCTGGATCGCCGCCGACCCGTCCCGCACCCGTTTTTCGATCGCCGCCAGCAGCTCGCTCACCGAACGCTGATAGTCGCCGCCGCGCAGCCGGTCGATCGCCGCCTCGAGCTCCACATCGCCCGCTTCCTGCGTCGTCGAGCCGCCCGAAACCATCCGCGCCGCCCGCGTCGCCAGCGCTCGCTGGCTGCGGCGAGACTCGTCCACCCAGTTGCGGAACCCGGCCGAATCCAGCCCCACATATGCCTGAATCTCGTGCCGATACCCCGCCTCGCCTCCCATCAACACGCCGCCGTCCGCCCAGCCCCACGACGCATCGAACACCCGCCCCACCAGGTAGCAGGCGATCACCGCCGCCGTTCCGAGCAGCAGGTGCCGCGGATGAAGTGCCCGGCGCACCGTGCCCAGCAGCCGAACGAACGGAAACACCTCGCCCCAGCGAATCCGCCGCAGCTCCAGAGGTTCGTCTGACACCAAGATCTCCCGCGAGTACGCCTGATCGATCGGCCGCGGGCCATGCTCGCACCTCTCGGCGGTGCGCGCAGGCACCCGCTTCGCGGGCTGCGGCCGGTTGCGGCATTATAGGACAGCTCGGCGCGCCAACAAGAACGCACGGCTCGCCGGTCGCCCGTTCGCCCGTTCGCTGGCCCGCGGCCCGGTGCGGCCGGTGCGGCCGGTGCGCCCGGTGCGGCCGGCGACCGTGTCGCCCCGTTACTCGGGCTGAGCCCACGACGATTGCTGCTGAGCGACGAACCGGCGGATCGCCGCCATGGTCGATTCGCTGACGTGATGCTCGATACCTTCCGCGTCCGTCTCCGCCGTGTCGGAATCGACACCGAGCGACATCAGGAACGCGACCACGAGCCGGTGCCGCTCACTGCTGCGCCGCGCCAGCTCCAGGCCCGTCTCGGTCAGAAAAATGGAGCGGTACGGGGCCGAGCGCACCAGCCCCTCCTTCTGAAGCCGCGCGATCGTCTTCGTCACCGTTACATGCGACACGCCCAGCCGGCGGGCGATATCCACCGTCCGCGCCTCCCCGTGCGCTTCCATCAGATGGGCGATCAATTCGACGTAGTCTTCGGCGATTTCGGCCGAGTGGTCTTTGCGGATGCGGCTGTGTCCCGCGGCCTGGCGGGCGACCATCGGATCAGGCTCGCTCGCCCGGCGCCGGCGCCGGCTCGACCCGGACGCGGGGCGCTTCGGCTCGCGCTTCTCCTCGCTACGCCCTGACCGCTTGCCCATCAACGCGCCGCTCCCGAATCGCCACTCTCAAACGCACGCACAAACGCGCGCTTCGCCTCGACGTAACATCCCTCTCGCGAGTCGGCCGTAGCATCGCACAACGCCTGCTCGGCGGCAACGCGCCCGCTATTCCCGCCGCGAAAGCTGCTCCCGAATCGCCCGCGCAATGCGCTTCACCTCCGCCGCGTCCGGCCGCGAACCGCGCCCGTCGAACTTCAAACCCGACACACGCAGAGGCTCGGTCCGGCCGGCCGTCGTCAGCAGCAGCTCAAACTCGCCGCCCCCCTCCGCCCGAAGGGCGAACTGCCGCGCCTCCGGCCCGCCGGCCGAACCGCCCAGCTCCGCGACCAGCTCATCCAGAAACGCGGCCACGTCGCGGCTCAGCGCCGGCGACCACGCCACCGGCTCCACCGCCTGCGGCTCCGTCGGCAGCGGATAGACGCGTCCCAGCCACTCCTCCGGCAGCGACCAGGCCGCCAGTTGCGACAGCTCGACCCGCTCCGCCAGCATCCCCGCCTCGCCGCCCGCGGCCGGCACAGCCCGAATCGCGACATGTGCCTCGTCGAACGGTTCCAGCAGCAGCACGAACCCGCCGTCCGTCGCCCCGACCGCCGCTCTCCGGTGGGCAAGCTGCTGCGACAGCCGCTGCTGAGCCGCCGCAACGAGTTCCAGCATCTCCACGCCGGCCGACTTCGCCGCTGGGTCCGTCATCTCCGCAAACGCGACTACCGGCGGCGGCTTCGGCTCGACCACGACCGGACCGGGCCCGGGCGTCACGTTGGGCTCCGGCTCCGGCTTCGGCGGGACCGGCGCCCCGCCACTGCCGCTGCGCATCATTACAATCACGACCGCGACGATCGCGACTCCCACGATCCCGCCCGAGACCGCTAGCGGCGAGACCTTCGGCCGCCGCTGACGCAGCGCCTCGATCCGCGCCTGCAACCCCGCCGCCCGCTCGCGCTGCGCCTCCGTGACGACCGTGTCCGCGACGAGATCCTCAAGCGCCCGCTT
This sequence comes from uncultured Planctomycetales bacterium, assembly GCA_964643885.1. Taxonomy (GTDB): domain Bacteria; phylum Planctomycetota; class Phycisphaerae; order UBA1845; family Fen-1342; genus CAADGL01. Next base: position 6,313 of record CAZXUI010000037.1, on the reverse strand, counting down.
CAATCTCCCCAGTCGCGGCCGCTGGCCGGCCAGTTCCTGCTCCACGCGGCCCAGCTCCGCATCGAGTTCCTCCCGCCGCGCTCGGATCGATTCCGTGAGCTTCTCATCCAGCGCCGCCAGCCGCTTCGCGGCCAGCGCCGGCACGTCGCCCGTCCGCCGCGCCTCGCCGACCTCCGCCTGCACCGACAGCAGATCCGCCTGGCCGGCACGCGCCTCCAGCGCCTCCACCCGCGGCAGCCACCGGGCCAGCGCGTCCGCCAGCCCCGCCAGCTCCGTGATCCGCCGGCCGATCGCCTCGTCTAGGCCGGCCGCCGGCTGCGCCTCGTTCAGGCCCTCGCGCCCCGCAGCCACGTCCCCCGCTTCGAGCAACCCAGTCGCTCTATCGAGCGCCGCTTTCGCCGCAGTGATCGCCGCCGCCCGCTGCCGCGCCGCCAGCTCCGCCACCTTCGCCCGCAGCGCCTCGCACTGCTCCCTCGCCCAGGCCGGCAGCTCGCCCGGCAGCGAATCCAGCCGGCCCGCCAGCTCCTCGGCCGCCGGTGCAGGGGCCGCTTTGAGCTTCTCCGCCACCTCCCGCAGCGCCGCCGCGATCGGCCGCTGTGCTCGAATCGCCGCGCGAAGCTGATCCAGCCGCCCGCGCAGCGCTTTGTCGACGAGCGGCGATCGCTCGATCCCGCCGGCCAGCTCGTCGGCCTCGTCGAGCTTGCCGGCCGCCAGCCGCTGCTCCGCCTTCGTCAGCTCCGCCTCGAGCCGCGCCCGCTCCTGCTCCGCGTGTGCCTTCTCGCGCTCGTCGATCGTCGCCCGCAATTGCACGCACTGACGCGTCACGATCTCCGGCAGATTCTCCAGCGAAAGCCCCGCCAGCTCCGCCCTCGCCCCCGCGAAATCATCCGTCTTGAGCCGCCGCAGCGCCGCCTCGCTCGCCCGCAGCGCCCGCTCACTGCTCTCGCACAATGCCAGCACGCGCTCGACGTCCGCGCGAATCTCATCTGACACCGGCCGCGCCGCCTCCAGCGCCGCCTGCGCCTCCTTGCGAGCCTCCGCGAACTGCCCCGCGTCGACCGCTGCCGCCGCCAGCTTCAATCTCTCACGCCCCGCCGCCAGCGCCGCCTCGCGCCGCGCCGCGATCGCTGCCTCACAGCGCGTCACAAGCTCGGCCAGCCGCTCGCGAACCACCGCCGGCAGCGCCCCCTGCCCCGCCGCCTCGCGCGCGGCCGCCAGCGCCCCGTCCGGCTCGCCCTCCGCCAGCTTCCGGCCGGCCTGCGCTTCGAGCGCCACCGCCGCCCGTAGCCCCGCCGCCCGCTCCAGCAGCTCGCTCCGCTGCGCCGCCCGCTGCGCATCCGCCCGCGCCGGCGTTACCGCCGCCACCACTTGCGCGAGCGCCTCCGCATCACCCGCCTGCCACGCCTTATGCCCGCGCTCGATCTGTTCGCTCAGCTCCCGCTGCTCGGCCGCCCTGCTCTCCACCTCCTCGAGCAGCAGCCGCGCCTGTGTCGCGATCGATTCGACCAGATCCTCTTCCGAGAGAATCGCCCGCAGCCGCTCACGCGCCGCGTCATACTGCCCTTCGCCCAGCTCGCGCTGCGCCTCGGCCAGGTGCTGCACGTGCCCCAGCGCGCCCTCGCAGCGCTTCTCAAGCTCCGCCAGCGTCGCCGCCAGCCCCGCAGGCAGATCACCGGCCCGCCGCGCCTGCCGCGCCCGCTCCAGCGCCGCTTCCGGACGATGCGCCTCCAGCGCTGCGACCGCCGCCGCCTCATGCTGCCGCGCGGCCCGCAGACTCTCCGCCCGCTTCTGAAGCTTCGCCGTCGCAGCCGCCACCTGCGGATCATCCGTTTCCGTGGGCAGCCGCCCCAGCGCCGCGTCGACCTTCTCGACCTCCGCCGCCTCCCAGGCCGCATCCGCCTCCGCGATCAGCGCCAGGCACGCCGCCCGCGCCTTCTGCCGCCCGGCGACGTTCTCAAGCGCCGCTTCCGCCAGCTCCCGCAGCGCAGGAACGAGGTCATCCGCCGCCAGCACCGCCTCCAAGCGCTGCTGTGCCGCGTCATAGTGCCCGCCCGCCGTCTCCTCCTGCGCCGTCACCACCTCCGCCGCCAGCCGCTCGCGCCGCTGCTCGGCCAGCTCGATCTCGGTCAGCATCTGCCGCGCCTGTGCCGCCCGGTTCGCCGGCAACGCCGGATCACCCAGCAGACCCTGCAAGACCGCCCGCGCCTCGGCCAGCTCGCCCGCCGCGATCGAATCGCGCACCGCCTCCAGGTAGGCCTGCGCCCACTCGCTCGCCTCGCGCCGCCCGATCTGCTCCTGGTCTTCGCACAGTTGCAGCAGCTCGCGCGCCGCCGCACGCACATCCGCCTCCGATTCCTCCGCCTCCGATACCTCCGTCGCCAGCCGCTTGGCTTCCTCCACGTCGACGTTGTCCAGCGCCTCCTGCGCCTCTCGGAGCCGCTGACGCAGCTCGTGCCGCCGCGCGATCAGCTCCTTCTCCGCCTCGACCTTCTCGATCCACGCATCAAGACGCGTGCGCCACTGCGACGGCAGGCTCTCCTCGCCGCGATATGGCCCGACCCGCTCCAGAAATCCCCCCGCGTCCCCCTCCGCCAGCAGCTTCTCTCCCTCCGCCAGCGCCGCCGCCACCCGTGCCCAGCTCTCCGGCATCGACGCCGCCAGCAGCCCCTCCGCCTCCGCCAGGTTGCTGAACCGCTGGGCCGCATCCGCCGCCAGCAGCCGTTTGATCAGCTCGCTCCACGCGATCAGCCCGCGGTCCGCCTCCAGGAAAGCGCCCTTCTCCGCCCGCTCGAAGACCTCCTCCCAGTCGCGCCGCTCGTCGCGCAGCGAATAGGGCTCCAGGTGGAAGTAGAACATCAGCGTGGGGTCGGAGAACTCCGCCCCGTAGGGATGGTGCCCGGTCGCCAGCAGAAAGAGCGTCACCCCCAGCGCGAATTGATCCGCCTTCGGGTTCAGCCGCCCGCCGCCCTGAAGCAGCTCATGCGCCAGCAGCGGCGCGATCCAGCCACGCTCCTGGGAGCTTTCATCCTTCTGCAGCGACCAAAGGCCGGAGACGCTTCCCGCCGCATCCACCCCCGCCGGCAGCTCGATCTCTGTGCCGCACTCCAGGTGAATCTGCCGCCGCACCTCCGACCCGCACACCGCCTCGTACGCCGGCGCAATCCCGAAATCCGTGATCCTCACCCGCCCGAAACGGTCCAGCAGCACACACCCCGGCCCCAGCCCGCCGTGCGGAACCATCTTCCCCGCCGCCGCCTTCAGCGCCCCCAAACCCCCGCGCGTCACCCAGCTCAGCAGCGCCAGCTCCGGCCGCTGCTTCTCGCTCTCCAGCCGCGCGACATCCAGCGGCGACGCCGGCTCGTGAGACAGGACCAGGTACTCCCCCCGCTCCGCGATCTGCTCACGCAGCGCCAGGATCGAATCGCACGACCGCGCCAGCTCCGCCTGCTGCCGAACGGCCGCCGAAATCTTCGTCACGAAGCGGGCGCGCGCATCGGCGTCCAGCTCCGGCGGGATCGCGACGAGCCGGCACTCCGCACTTCGCGCCTGAAAGCACAGCTCCGACAACGCCGATCCTCACCGCCAGGCCCTACCGCTTCCGCGCTCCGCCTGCCGCCAGCTCCTCACCCCGCGCCGCCCGGCCAGCCGGCCGAACGCGCCGCATTCTCGCTTTCTCCATTCCCCGCCGGCCGAACCGCCATCGACATCACGCCGATCGCCGCGATCGTCAGGATGCCCGTCGTCATCGTCGCCCCATCCATCCCTTTCCACACCAGCGCCGAGAGCGTCAGCGCCGGCAGCACGCCGCCGATCATCGCCCGCGACGCCGCACCCGGCGCCCCGCCCGCGCTCAGCCATGCCAGCAGCAGCGCCAGCAGCGAGCTGGCCGCCGCCAGCGCCGCGGCCGGCGGCAGATCGAATCCGACCGCCACGCTCAAGGCCGGCTGGAGAAGCAGCCCCGCGCCGGCCGCCGCGAACACCGCTCCCGCCTCGATTCGCGCGTCGCCGCCCCGCCGGGCCGCACCGATCATCAGCGCGGCCGCGGCATACATCAGGACCACGGCCACCAGCAGCCCGGGCGCCAGCGGATCGCTCGCCGACGCGCCGCGCAGCAGATCAACCGCCGCCACCGCCAGCATCCCCACCGCCAGGTCTCGGCTCAGCCGCCGCGCCGTCGGAATCATGCGGCCCGTCGTCGTCCACGCCCGCCCGTCGTCGAGCTGCTGATGCCAGAACAGCGCCAGCCACGCCAGCCACGCCGACGCCAGCGCCAAGCCGATCAGCAGCGCGTGCGTCGCAGAGCTGAGCCAGTTCCACGGAATCAGCGCCACGCTCTCGGCCGCCAGCAGCAGCCCCACCTCCGCCGCCCAGGCCGACCGCCACTCATGCGCGATGTTCAGCGCCGCCAGCGCCGCAATCCCCGCCACGATGGCTCCCGCCAGCACCATCTCCGAAAGCGGCGCCGCCAGCCCCGCGACCACTGCCAGCCCCACCACCACCCACGCGACCCACGCCGGCCGCGCCGCCGGCTCCGTCAGGCCGGCCGGGTCCTCCAGCCACAGCCGACGACGACGCTGCCAACGCGAGAGATTCACCCCCACCGCACACAGCAGCGCCGCCACGCCCGCCGCCAGCCCCAGATAAAACAAACTCGCACCGGCCGCCACCGCCTCGAACCCCAGCGCCCGCCCCGCCACCACCAGCAGCCCGATCCCCGCCGCCGCAAGACCGAGCCACGTTCCCCGCCGCCCCGCGCCGGCCGCAAAACACGCCAGCGCCAGCACGACCGCCAGGTCGAGCGCCGCGTGCAACTCGCTCCCCCCGTCCCCCAGCACGCTGCTCATCCCGCCGGCCACCGCCAGCACGCAGCAGACCAGCGCGGCCGCGTCCAGCGTCGCCGCCCGCTCAGCCCGCGCCGCGGCCGGCTCACGGGCGTGGATCGGCGCCACCGGCTGCGAGCCGAACCGCGCCAGCACGTACCAGATCACCCCGAACAGCACGAGCGCATGCCCGTGCAGGACGCTCCACGGCAGCGCCGACGTGCTGCCAAGACTCACGAATGCCAGCAGGCCCGCGGCCGCCGCCGTCGCGTAGAAGCCTTCCGGAATCCCGGCCGGCATCCGCCGCCGCAGGCCGAACGCCACACCGCACAGCCCGATCGTCAGCGCACCCGACAACCCCGTCCGCCAGGTCACCGCCTCCGCCCACGCGTCAATGTGCATCAGCGTCGATTGCATCTCGCCTACCTGGTCGAAGGTACTGCGATCCGGCCCCGGTGGGGCGGGCTTCTGCGCCCGCCATCCCATACGAGCGCCCGGGTGCCACTGCTCTTGAGCAGTGCACCTCGCATCCCGCACGCGTCAGAACCCCGTGCGCCAAGCACGGGGTCTCGAGCCCTGCAACCCGGCCGCACGCTGAAATCCTGCGCCGCACGCTCTGCCTCGATCCGATCACGCATGATATATACATGCATGGCCGTGCGCCGAATCGCCGGCCGCGATTTGCTCCGTACCCGGGACGCACCTGAAACTCCGCCCGCTGGCCGAGACTCCGAATGGCCGCTGCATCGAACAAGTCCGATCGCGCCCTGCGGGCCTTCCTGCGCCGCGTCTGGAAGCACGACGTGGCGCCCCTGCTGCGCGACAAGCGGGCCGAGCAGCGCCGCAGGTCCGCCCGCACCGGCGGAAAGCTGGCCGCCTCCGCCGGTCTGCTGGTCGACAGCGTCTTTCGCCTCCGCGGCCGGCCCTTCACCCGCTTCATGACCGTCATGGGCGCCAGCCTGGGCGCGATGCTGCCGGATGTGTGGGATTGGAAGTGGCTGCGCGAGTCCGCCAGCGACGCCGAGCGCGACGCCGTCGCCGATCAGGTCCGCCGCCGCGTCGAGCAGTTGCCCGAGGCCGACGCCCTGGCTCTCTTCGACCTGCCGCCGACGGCCACGCGCGAGCAGCTCCAAGGCGCCTGGCGAACGGTCGCCCGGCGCTGGCACCCCGACAAGGCCCCCGACGACGCCGCCCGCCGCGAATACCACCTGCGCTTCGTCACCTTCGGCACCGCCTACGAGCGGCTCGAACAGGCCTACGACGCCGGCCGCCTGCCCCACCGCCCCCCGCGCCGGGCGAAATGAGTGTGGCGAGATACCTTGGCAAGTGTGGCGGCGTCCCGCCCGCGATCATCCGGGTGGTACGGGCGTCTCGCCCGTACGTCGCCCGAATCAGCTTTGGGTGGTACGGGCGTCTCGCCGGTACATCGCCCGAATCAGCTTTGGGTGGTACGGGCGTCTCGCCCGTACATGCCTCTCAGTGGGCCGGGCCTC
>CAZXUI010000036.1:0-43135 GCA_964643885.1 uncultured Planctomycetales bacterium | reverse complement strand
TCCACCGGTTGTGGTTTGCTCGCAGGCCGGGGTCGCTTACACTCCGTGCCGATCTACCCCAGCGCTGGCTCCTGTTGCGGATTGCTCGCAGGCCGGGGTCGGTTACACTCCAAACCCGGTAAACTGCGCAATCTGAAGGAGTTGCGCCTCTGAGAAGTTAGAAAAACTCGAGCTGCCTGGGGGGCGCGGCGGCCGGTTTGCGCAGTTTACCCCAGAAGATGCGCATCCGCTCGAACTGCTTATCCGTGATCTCCAGCACGCGCACCTCCCCGTGTTCGGGCAGGGCGTGCTGGATGCGCTGCATGTGCACATCGGCGTTCTCCTCGCTTGCGCAATGCCGAACATAGACGGAAAACTGCATCATTGAAAAGCCGTCTTTGAGCAGCGCCTTGCGAAACAGGGCGTAGGCCCGGCGCGCTTGCCGCGTGTCCACCGGCAGATCGAACATCGCCACCAGCCACATACAGCGATACCCGCTTATGAACATGCCGGCCCCTCGAACACGGGAATCTCCAGCGACGTCGACTCCCCCGCGAAACAGCGCACTAAGGACGCCACGTAGCGGTGCAGCGCCACCATCAGCGGGCCGGCCTGGTCCCCCGTCCGTACACGCAGCGTGAGCAGCTCCAGCAGCGCGGCCTTCGCCGCGGGAATCAGCTCGGTGTGCCCGTCCCGAACCAGCTCCAGGACGCGCTGGTCCACCAGCGGACGGAGTGGTTCGAGCAGGTCGTCGGCCAGGGCGAAGGCGTTGGCCCGGTGGCAGTGCTGGATTCCCAGCGCCGGCAGCAGACCGGCCGCGACCAGAGCCCGCGCCACCGCGGCCCGGAGCACGGCGTAGCCGTAGTTCAGCAGGTTATTGGGGGTGGCGCCATCCGGATCCCGGCGAAAGCCCGGATCGGAGAGCACGTCCCGATAACCGCCCCAATACGTCCGCGCGGCCTGCGCCTCGACGTTGTCGGGATCGCCGGAGCGGACCGAGCGGGCCAGGACGGCCAGCCGCGTGCGGGCGGCCGAGCCGGCGGGCAGATTGGCGGCCTGGGCGCGAATCTTGCTCTGGACGATCTGCTTCCAGAGCCGTTTACGCAGCGGCCGGGAGACTGCGATCTGCTGCCCGATGCGGGGGACGATCTGCGAATGCCGCCCGACGGGCAGGAGCAGGCCCGCGGGCAGATGATCGCGGCCGCAAATGACGACGGCGGCATCGTGCTCGAGAAGAGCGGTGAGGGCGGCGTGTGAGAAAGTACAGCCGCTGTGTTCGACCAGCAGCACGCCGATGTCTTCGCAGGGGACCGATGCGGCCAGGTTGGGCGGGTTGGCCGGCAGGCGCGAGGGCGGGTGCTCCTTGCGCAGGATGAGGAGCTGGCCGTCTCGGACGGTCAGATGGGCGGGATTCTGGGAGATTTCGATGGTGCGCTTGATCATGGCCGCCGCGTCTCGCGCTATTGGCGCTTATCGGCGGCAGTCATGCGATGTCTTCAATCGCGTTCGAGCACCTGAACCTCGCCGAGCCGGCTGACGCGGACCTTGACGGCGTGCTCGTGGCCCGGCGGGCCGAGCGTCTTGAGGTCGCTGGGGACGATGGAGAACTGCTCGCGTTTCGAGTCGGGCACCTTGTTGCCCTCGGCGTCCTTGCGCTCGGTTGCCGCCCGGGCGTCCCAATGTGGAACAAGGACGACGCGATTGGGTTTGTCCAGTTTGGCGACGACGAAGTATCCGACCTCGCCGCTTTCTTTGTCTTTGTGCTTCATCCAGAGCATCTCGCCCTCGCACAGGCTCATGAGGAACCGGCCGCCCTTGGCGACGTCGTCCCGGCGGTCCACGAGCGGGTGGGCCTGCTCGATTGCGCGGATGACGGGCGAGAGTCTGCGCCGCTCGGTCAGGGGCAACTTTCGGAACTCGTCCGGCTTCGGGATGCCGGCCTCTCGAAACGCGCGAAGGCGCGCCAGTTTGCGCTGGGCGGCCTCGAAGGCCGAGACGATCTCGCCCGAGAATGCGCCTTTGTCATTGACGCGGATCTCGATGTGGTGGTTGTTCCCGCCGAGGTAGGCTCGCTTCGACGCGGGATTGTCGTCTCGCACCAAACGGCCAGTGGCGTAGTCGGATTTCTTGCGGTCGACAATGACGGGATCATTCATCGTCCGCAGCAGCACGACTGAGTGGATGGGAACTCCGGACGCGTGTCGGATCCGTCCGGCCTCGTAGAGTCTCTTGATGTCGGTCTCAGAGAAATCATCGGGGTTGAGCCCGCCTTCTTCAAGACAGGCACGCAGTCGCCGCCGCAGCGCCGGATCGCGAACGATCCCGCTCTTGCCGGGCGGGGGGTCAACGATCTTCGGCGACCAGGCGGGCGACTCGACGAGCGCCTTCGCCCACTTGCGGGCCTCCCGCTCGCTGATTCCCTTGTCACGGCGGCGGCGCTCGGCGAGCCTGTCGATGGCCTCGTTTTTCGTCTCGGCCCGCGGGAGACGCAGGTGGTTGGGGTCGAGGGCCAGTACGCTCTTCTTCGCCGTGTAGTTGCCTGTCAGGTTGCCAGACGCATCGAGCACCGGCCCGAACAGCGTCTCCTCGTGCAGCGCGCCGATCAGTTTGCGCTTCACGGGTCGGTGGCAGACGGGACGGACCGTTCCGTCGTCGCCGAACACACTCCGCTCGACGGCTGCGCGCAAGTCCTCTCGTGACTTGAACGGCGCGGGCGGGTCGATGGGATGCAGCCGTCGGTAGTTCTCCATCTGATCCTCGTCGGCCGTATTGATCTTCTCCTTGTCCGCTTCGCGTTCCCGTTCTTCCCACTCCAACTGAACCTGCCGATTGCAGAGCGCGATCACGACCGCGTCGATGGCGTGGTGCCGGTGGTCCCCCCGGTCCTTCTCGTTGCGCTCGTGCTTCTCCTTCTCGTCGATCTCGTGCGACTTCCGCTTGTGCGGATCGAAGAACAACCCCCACTCGCGGCGGAGGCGGCTGGTCCACATGCCGTCCGTGGCAAAGATCCGGCGATCGTCGGCGCCGGTGCTGCGCTCCGGCAGACCCTTACCCCCGTACAGGGCGTCGGCCAGGTACGCCATGATCTGACGGGCGGCGTACTTCGTGGCTGCGTCCTGCCGCTCCGTCATGCCCTGGACTTCCGCGCTGGACACGTCCAGTTTGAACCGTTCGATCTTGGCCGTGTCGTCGCGTTGCGTGAAGTAGCACGCCCAGAGTGGTTCCCCTGTCACGCCTTTGACCTCGGAGGGTTTGGGGCGCTTGATATCCCCGTAGATTCCCCTGGCCCAGACCATGCCCTGCTCAAAGCCGGGGCCTTCGGACCAGTACTGGCGGGGCGTCCGTCGGCCCATCTCGCGGTTGCACTTCGTGTGCGCAAGGACGATGTTCGAGAGGCCGTTGTGCCCGCCGCTGGCGCGGGGGATGATGTGCGCGACCTCGCAGTCCACGCCTTTCGCCGCCTTGAATGTTGTCAGCCCGCCTTCGCCGCAGAGCGGGCAGCGCCCCCCTTGCTGGACGCAGAGGACGACGCGATCGACCGCCGCCCGCTGCTGGGTGGAGGTGACGTGCGGCCCGTTCAGCCCGAACCCGCCGGTGTGAATGATGTCGTTCCGGATCCGGTTACGCAGACGGTTCTTGAACAGGAGGCGATCCGCGTCCTTCTTGCCCATCCGTGCTTCACGGGCGAGTTCGATGTAGACCTGGTCGGGCCGCCGCTCGAACTCGATCATGTACTCCACCAGATGGCGGCGGACCTCGTGGATCGCCTTGCGCACGACGGGATTGCTGATCAGCGGCGCGGGCGGCGGCTCGGCCAGGGGCCTGCCCGTGTCGCGGTCGATGATCGGCCGGCCGTTCTTCATCAGCACGTGCCTGCCCATGTAGTACCGGTCGCGGGCCGTAGCCCCCTTCGCGCCCGTGGCGTACCGGCGGCGCGTGATGTCGTCCAGCGGCTGGCCGGTCGTGGCGTCCACAAAGTCACCGTTGCCAGCAAGAAGTTTCCGTGCCTCGATCTGCGTCAGCCATCGGTACCCCGTCGGGCTCTTCGCGTCATGCCACGGTTCGGGCCGATCCATAACCGTGAGCAGGTTCCGGACGGCTCGCCGGCTCATGCTCAGGCGCTTGGCGTCGGGCTTGGGTCGCGTGCGCCAGGCGGCCACGAGCGCGTCGGCCTGCGCCTCGCTCAGTCCCGCCCAGTCCATCACGCCCGCCTTGAGTTTCGCGGCGTCTTCCTCCTGGTCTGGGTCGAACTTCAGGATCGCGCGGTTCAGCCCCTCGCGGACTCGCTTCGGCATCGCGGCCCATGTCTCCGGCGTGACCGCGCCGTGGACGATCTCACGGCTGAACCAGTCGGTGTTGATCGGCCTCTCTTCATCCGACTCCTCGTTACGGAACCTGCACGGTGACCGCTTCTTGTCGTGCGTCCACAGGTCCTTGCCGTACCACTCCGCCATCTTGCGCCGAAGGTCAGTCACGGTGACGGTCCGCTTCGGCTGCCCCTTGCGCTTCCCACGGGTCTCTGTGCCGAGTGGGCCACTGAGATACCCCGCGATTCTCTCACGTTCCTCGGGCGTCAGGGGGCGTGTCGCCTTGCCCCACTCGACGATCTTGAGATTGTTCACCGTCTCGACGACGAGATAGCGCGAGGCGTGCATGTCCGCGTGCGGCACGCACCGCTCCTCGGGATGGAGGCTGCATCGCCCGAGCGTGCCCAGATTCCACGATTGCCGCCGCTGGCCGAAGAGCAAGCCCTTATGCCTCCAGGTGGCGTCGCCTGATTCGTCGTCGAGCGCAAGGCGCAGGTCGTCGGTCAGCAAACGGGTCGTCGGCCCGGGAAGGCTTGCCTGCTTCTCCCAGAGTTGCCTGAACTCGTCACGGATCATGGCGCGATCGGCGCAATGCTCGTAGGACGCCGCCTTGTTGCGCACTGCCCTCCGCCACTCCCGGGGACCCTTTCGCAGATGTTCGGGGCGCTTGTCCTCCAGCCGCGTGACCCGCTCATCGCGCACCATCGCGATGAACTCGCCGAACGTCCGGGCCTTCTTTTCGAGCATCTTCGCCCGCACGGCCCCGATGGCCGCCTTGACCTTCCCGTCCTCCTTGCCCGCTTCGCCTGCCTCTTCCTCCTCTTCCGGGTCGGGCACGTGCAGGCCGAGCGCGCCGCGCCGCTGCGCGAGGTGGAGGAGCACACGGCCGAACTCGTGCGGCGTAAGCGGCTCATCCAGGCCCTTGCGGCGGAGCTCCCACGGGTCCGTCGTTTCAAGAAGGGTCTTGAACTCCGCCGCCGTGGGAGGGAGCAGGCCGGCCTCGATCAGTTTCAGCCGCAAGTCACGCTTGCGCTGCGACCGGCGCGCGAGCGTGATCCGCGTCCGCCGCGTCATCCGACGCTTCGCGTTCCTGGGTTCACCGCGCTTCGCGTCCGACTCCTCGACGCCGGCAGGGAAAACAGAAATGCCGGTGCGGATCGCCCCCGATCCCATATCAATCCACGCTGAACCGATCGAGTTGCTTCCGATATCAAGTCCAAGGACGATCATACCGTGATCCCCACGACGTGCGTTCACAGATTCGCATGGAATCTATCTTGACGATTCCGTACTTGATGATCAAGATAGCAGACAGTGTAACCGACCCCGGCCTGCGGTTTTGCGCAACAAGAGGAATCGCAGGCACCGCCAAACGGCGACCGCCGCAGTTCGCGTAGACCCGCGACCTGCGGCTTTTTTGGTCTGAGCTGGTCCGCTGGCGCAAAATGCGCAGTGCCTCGCCGCCTTGACATCGCTGAGCGGTCCGCCAAGCCGCTGGCTCGGTTCCCCGCTTCACCTAGAAAGTCAAGCCCCAATAACCACCATCCAGTGTCTCAAAATCATGCGCACACTTGACCCCCCTGTTCTGACCCCCTTCCGCCCACCCCTCTAACGCGCGCCCGACGCGCCACGCCACACTCCTGCGCCGCACGCCACCGCCCGGAACCCGCCCCGAATCCTCCACAAACCTGCCCGAACCCACGCTCGACGCGCGGTTTTCCCGTCGAAAGCTCCACTCGACGCGCGCTTTTTCTCCCAAACCCCGGCTTCGATACAAACTCTTTCCGTTCGGGCCCGCGCCCGCACGCCGCCCGACGCCTCGCAGCATGCCGAACGCCGCCGGCCTTGACCGCCCTCCCGGCCGCGGACACACTGAAACCTTCTGCCTTGGCGGTGCTGTCAAAGCGGCACAGGTCGATGTTTCGTCGACCCGGTCGCGCGGTGTCCTGCGAGAAAGGGACGCCGTGCCTCCGCTGGCCTTCGGCCAGGTCGTCACGGGCAAGGCAGGGCGGGCGCGGGCCGCGCAGCTCGCGCCCGCACATTTCGAACCGGCGCTTCGGCCGGTCGCCGGGTTTCGCGATGGCGGAGATCGGGCATGTGGTCGCTGCTGGAGCGGCTGGGGTTCGCGGGCGGGCGGCGGCTGGACGAGCTCTGCCGGCGGCTGGGCGTCGAGCCGCGCGAGCTGCTGGCCGTGCGGGCCGATTACGACGAGTTCGCGATCGCCAAGCGCAGCGGCGGCAAGCGGATCATTCACGCGCCGCAGCCGGCGCTCAAGGCGATGCAGCGGCGGATTCTGCGCCGCCTGCTGGCACGCCTGCGGGCACACCCCGCCGCGACCGGCTTCGAGCGCGGTCACTCGATCGTCACCAACGCACTGCCGCACGTGGCGCGCGCGGTGGTCATTCACATGGACGTGCGCGACTTCTTCCCAAGCACGACGGCGCGGCGCGTGCGGGCGTACTTCCGGCGGCTCGGCTGGGGGCGCTGGGCGGCGGCGGAGCTGACACGGCTGTGCACCCTTCGCGGCCGGCTGCCGCAGGGCGCGCCGACCAGCCCGCGGCTCAGCAACCTGCTGAACTACCGTCTCGACGCGCGGCTCGAGCGGATCGCCCATCGCTTCGGGGCGGCCTACACGCGCTACGCCGATGATCTGACGTTCTCGTTCGAGCGGGATGAGCCGGAGCGCATCCGGCAGGTCATCCGCTGCGCCAAGAGCGTGCTGCGGGCGTGCGGGTATCGGCATCACCGCCGCCGCAAGCTGCACATCCGGCGGCGACACCAGTGCCAGATGGTGACCGGCCTGGTGGTGAACCAGCGGCCGGCCCTGCCGCGGGCGGTTCGGCGGCGGCTGCGGGCGATCGAGCACCGGCTGCGCAGCGGGCGGGCGGCGACGCTGACCGAGGCACAGATGGAGGGCTGGCGGGCGCTGCGGGGCATGATTCGCGCCCAGGCCGGTCAGTAGCGACCCACGCGGGTGAGCCGTTACGTAGAACCGGTGTCTCGGAGCAGTGGGAATGGGGCTCTCGCACCGGCCGTCAACGGCGGACGTGCTCGGCAGAGTCGGCCGCAACGATGATGACGCGTGCGTGCGCCGGCAGCTTGACGCTGGCGTCGAGCGGCCGGACGAGGCCGTTCTCGACAACGCCGGCGACGGCAAGCGGTCGTCGCGTGTGGCGGATCAGATGCTCCTCGACGGGCACTGGATCCGTGCCCGCCGGAACGTCCGGCGGCGGACGCTTCGGCTCGGCCGCGATGCGCTCGTCCTGGGCACGGCGTTCGGGGCTGCGGTGATCGGCCGTCGAGTCACTCATAGTGCTCCGCCTTCAGTAGGCAGTGATGACGAAGATCGTTGGATCCTCCAAGTCCGCGAGGATGTCAGGCACCTGCTCAGCCTTGGAGAGGTTCCAGTCGATCCACTCGAAGCGCCGCATCGTGCGAGACAGCTCCCTGGGTGTGCGGACAGATTATCGGGTCGGCTGAGTGCGAGCAATCGGCGTGGCCGTGAGCCGTGCGGCAGCCGGTTGGAAAGAGTACCGACGCGGCGGGGCAGATTTCGCTTGACAGGGGGCGGGCCGCGGCGGATAGACTCCTCTGTGAGCCGTCGGGAGGCCATGTCTCCGATCCTCAGGCGCTGCGGAGGTCCGACGGTCCGCGACGCCGACCAGACAAGGTGCCCTCCAGGGGTGTCGCATGCCAACTGTACGTGCATTGTTGCAGGATCATCGTCGGCCGGTCGCGAGCATCGACGCGCGCGGGACCGTGCTGGAAGCCGCCCGGCTCATGAATGAGCAGCACGTCGGGGCGGTCGTGGTGACGCGCGGCGAGAAAGTCGTGGGCATTTTCACCGAGCGCGACGTGCTGACGCGGGTGGTCGCGGCGCGGCGCGATCCGGCCACGACCCTGGTGGAGCAGGTAATGACCGCGCCCGTGGCCTGCTGCGGTATGGACACGACCCGGGCGGAGTGTCGGGCGGCGATGCGGGCCAAGAAGATCCGCCATCTGCCGGTGGTCGAGAACGGGCGGTTGATGGGGATGGTCTCGGTGCGCGACATTCTCGAAGACGAGAACGCCGAGCAGGAAGAGACGATCCGCTACCTGTACGAATACATGCACGGGGATTGGTCGGCCACGGCGCGCGAGGAGGCCGTCTGAGGCCGGCCTGGGCCGGTCTGCGGCGAGGCGGCGCCGCGCCGCTCGACCGCGCGGTCGGCGGGGGAATCGTCTACAATTCGCTCCCGGCGGTCTGAAACCGCAGCGGCCGGCCGCGGCGTGGCGGCCGGCAGAATCACGTCTGCGGACGGGCCCGGGAGCGGACCCATCTTGAGTTCAGCCAGAAGATCAGCGAAGCGTACGCGAAAGCCGGCGTCGGGGAGGCCCCGTCGGGGCGTCAAGCGCGCGAGCAGGGTGCGAACGAAGCAACGTGCGCCAGGCAGCGGCGACGGAACAATCAGCAAGCTGCATGCGGGTCGGCTGGCGGCGGTGCGGCGGGAGCTGGCGGAGCGCGAGCTGGACGCATACCTGGTCGTCAACCGCAACGACCAGTACTGGCTGACGGGCTTTACCGGCGAAGACGGGGCGGTGCTCGTCACGCAGCGCGAGGTGGTGCTGCTTACGGACGGGCGGTTCGACGAGAATGCCGACCGCGAAGCGCCGTGGGCGACGAAGGTGCTGCGGGCCAAGCGCACGCCCGAGGTCACGGCCAGGGAGATCCGCCGGCGGCGGCTGAAGCGAATCGGGATCGATCCGTATCACATGGACGTGGCCACGCACGCGGCGCTCTCGAAGGAGCTGCGGCCGGCGAGGCTGGTCAGCGTAAGCCGGCTGATCGGGACGATGCGGCTGACGAAGTCTGCGGAGGAAGTCGCGCGGATCCGCGAGGCGCTGCGGGTTGCGGAGGCGGGGTTCAAGGAGCTGGTGCGGTCGGTGCGGCCGGGGCAGACGGAGTCGGAGATCGCCGCGCGGCTGGTCTATGAGATGCAGCGGCGCGGGGCGTCGAGCCCGGCGTTCGAGCCGATCGTGGCCGCGGGCGAGAACGGCTCGCTGCCGCATTACACGGCGGGCGCGCGGAAGTGGACCCGCAAGGACGCGCTGCTGGTCGACTGGGGCGCGCGGTGCGGGTGGTACGTGAGCGACTTGACCCGCACCATCCTGCCCAGTAGCATTCCGCGCGAATTGGGCAGGATTTACAGCGTCGTGCGCGAGGCACACGAGCGCGCGGTTGCCGCCGTCCGGCCGGGAGCGAAGGCGTCGGAGGTGGATCGTGTGGCTCGCGACGTGATCAGCCGTGCGGGTTATGGTGAGCGGTTCAACCATGCGCTGGGGCACGGGATCGGGCTGGACGTGCACGAGGCGCCGCGGCTGGGAAAGGAATCGGCGGACGTGCTCAAACCGGGCATGGTTGTGACGATCGAACCCGGCGTCTACGTTCCGGGTTTCGGCGGCGTCCGCATCGAGGACGACGTGCTGGTGACCGAGTCCGGCCACGAAGTGCTCAGTTCCCTTCCGGTGGATATCGCGTAACACACCGCGCCCGGCCGGCCGGCGCGGTCGGCGCGGCCGGGGTGACACGCTTCGGACACGCAGTTTCAACGAGCGAGCTTATGGATATCGAGCACATCCGGGAACTCGTGGCGCTGATGGTCGAGAACGACCTGAGCCGCATCGAGATCGAGGAGGGCCAGACGCGGATCGTGCTGCGGCGCGGCCAGCCGATCGGACATGCGGTCGTTTCGGCGAGTCCTGTGCCGATGCCGGCCGCGGCATGGGCCGGGCCGCCGGCGTCGGCAGGCGCTGGGCCGGCGGCGAGTGGGCCGGCGGCTCCGGGGGCCGAGGGCGAGGCGAACGAGGTGCTGATCCGCTCGCCGATGGTGGGCACGTTCTACTCGGCGCCGGATCCGGATTCGCCGCCGTTCGTCAAGCCCGGCGACAACGTGGGTCCGGACACGGTCGTGTGCCTGGTGGAGGCGATGAAGGTCTTCAACGAGATCAAGGCGGAGGTCTCCGGGCGCATCACGCGCACGTTCGTCCGCAACGCGGAAGCGGTCGAATACGACCAGCCGCTGTTCGCCGTGGCGCCGGTTTGATGGGCGTGCATCGCGGCGGGCCGGCCGGCGTCCGCCGAATCTGCATTCCGAGCCAGGGCCAAGCAACGCAGCGCGGCCGGGTGAGAGCCGGCCGGGCTGAATGAGAGGCCGATGTTCAGTCGAATCCTGGTAGCGAACCGAGGCGAGATCGCGCTGCGGGTGATCCGCGCGTGCCGCGAGCTGGGGATCGAGACGGTCGCGGTCTACAGCCAGGCGGACCGGGACGCGTCCTACCTTCAGCTCGCCAACGATGCGATCTGCATCGGCAAGGCGGCCGCGGCGCACTCCTATCTGAACCCGGCGGCGATTCTCTCGGCCGCGGAGATCACGGACGTCGAGGCGATTCACCCGGGCTATGGGTTTCTCTCGGAGAATCCGACCTTCGCGCGGATGTGCCGCGACTGCCGGATCGAGTTCATCGGGCCGAGCGCGGAGTCGATGGCGCTGCTGGGCAACAAGGTGGAGGCCAAGAAGCTGGCCAGGAAGGCCAAGGTGCCGCTGGTCCCGGGGAGCGACGGAGCGGTCGAGAGCGAGGAAGAGGCGGTCAGCGTCTCGCGGAAGATCGGCTATCCGGTGATGATCAAGGCGGCCGCCGGGGGCGGCGGGCGCGGCATCCGTCCGGTGCACAACGAAGCGGCGCTGCGCTCGAGCTTTCGCAACGCGCGGGCCGAGGCGGAGGCGGCGTTCAAGGACGGGTCGCTGTATATCGAGAAGCTGGTCGAGCGGCCGCGGCACGTGGAGGTGCAGATCCTGGGGGACAAGCGGGGGAACGTGATCCACCTGTGGGAGCGGGACTGCTCGCTTCAGCGGCGGAATCAGAAGCTGGTGGAGGAGTCGCCGTCGCCGCACATCTCGGGGCGGACGCGCAACAAGCTGTGCGCGGCGGCGGTGCGGCTGGCGAAGGCGGCCGGGTACTACTGCGCGGGGACGTGCGAGTTTCTCGTGGACGAGGAGGAGAACTTCTACTTCATGGAGGTCAACGCGCGCATCCAGGTCGAGCATCCGGTGACGGAGCTGGTGACCGGGATGGACCTGGTGCAGTGGCAAATCCGCATCGCGGCCGGCGAGAATCTGAACATCCGGCAGGACAACGTGGAACAGCGCGGGTCGGCGATCGAGTGCCGCATCAACGCGGAATCGCCGGCGGACAACTTCCGTCCGAGCCCGGGACCGATTCATGAGTTCATCGGGCCGGGCGGGCCGGGCGTGCGGCTGGATACGCACGCGCACGCGGGCTACGTGGTCAGCCCGTACTACGACTCGATGATCGCCAAGCTGCTGGTGCACCGGCCGACGCGGGCGGAGGCGATCCGGAGCATGTCCCGGGCGCTGAGCGAGTTCGTGATCCGGCCGATTCATACGACGATTCCGATTCATCGGCGGATGATCGAGCATCCGAGCTTTCAGAAGGGGCAGGTGGACACGGGGTTCATCGAGCGGACGTTCGGGGAGCTGATTTCGGGGGCGGGGTAGTGGTCTGGGAGGCGCGCGTGCCGCGACGGTGAGAGGCACGCCTGGGGCGAGCAGCGGGGAGCAGAGCCGCGACCCTCAGTGTGCACCGAGCCGCGACCGTGAGGGGGCGGGCCAGGGCAGCAACCTGTCCCGCGTCCGCCCCGGACACTGCGTGTCCGGGCCGGACGCGCCGCAGCGCGCACACCTGAAAACAACGAACCAGCGCCTGGGATAGGTGAATGTCATCTCACGCTGGCGCGGACAGCGCGCCACCCCCAGCCCGCTCCTTTACGGTCGCGGCTCGGAGCAGATAGACGCTCGCGGCTCGGAGCAGATACACGCTCGCGGAGCAGAGTCAGAACCCCGTGCGCCCAGCACGGGGTCTATCGCTGGCCCAGAGGCCCGCCGCTTGGCGCGGCGGGTTCTGATTGCGGTCCGGGCGCCCGCGCTCCTCGATGATCGCGTGCCCGCAACTGCACTGCTCAAAGAGCACTGGCACCCGCATGCGAAGAGCAGTGACACCCGCACGCGCCCCCAAAAATCGCGGCGCGGATCACTCGTCCGGACGGATGGCGTTGTAGCGGCGGATGAGCGGGGCGAGGTACTCGCGCGCGAAGCGCTTGCTGGCCCAGCCGAAGTGGCCGCCGTAGGCCCCGGCGCGGCGCAGACGTTCGTTCCACGCGATCTGGCGCAGCCGGTCGGCATAGAGGCGGCGGCCCTCCTCGGAGAGGCCGGGCGGAACGCGAAAGCCGACGGCCCCGGCCGAGGCCCCCATGTCGCGGTCGATCGAGCCGAAGACGGTCGTGCCGAGGCCGAGAAACCCCACGTCATAGCGCGAATAGAAGTTGGCGATGCCGTGCCGGGTCTTCCCGAGCGCTTCGGTCAGGTCGTAGGTCGGCGAGAGCGCCGGCGCCAGGAGAATGGCCAGGTCGACGGTCTCGCCCTCCGGCAGGGCCTCGAGCGCCAGCACGGCGATCCCGCCGCCGCCCGAGTGGCCGATCAGGTGAAGCGGCGTATCGGGATAGGCGCGGCGGTGGTCCATGATGCGGTCCGCCAGCGCCTGCGCCTCGCGGCGGTTGCGCTCGTAGCTGACCAGGTTGTAGATGCCCGGGACGCCGACGGTCCAGTCGTAGATCTCGATGGCCGAGAAGACCCCGCCCTCGTCCAGGCCGACCGCGATGTCGCGGTTCCAGATGCTCTTTCCCTCGATCCCCGGCAGAACCAGCACGACGCCCTGGCGGTAGCGGTCGGCCCGCCGGAGCCGCTCCGGCGTGTTGCACCCGAACAGCGCGGCCAGCAGCAGGCAGGCCGCCAGCGCGATCCGGCCGGCGCGGCCGCGGCGGGTCATGTGGCCGCCCTGAACCGGCGGCGGCGGGCTGCGACGAGGGCCGGCAGGCCGGTGATGGTGGCCGAGAGCAACGCGGCGACAACGGCGACCCAGAAGGCGTGCCAGATGTCCCCCCAGATGGTCCGATCTCCGGGGCCGACCCAGAATCGCACGTGCAGGTCGATCAGGAGCTGGGCGGGCCAGGCGGCCAGCACGGCCGCCACGACCCGGCTGAACCAGGCGTTGATATTGATCACGCCGCGGAGCGCCGTCAGGATCAGCCCGGCCAGACCGAACGCCAGGGCATAGGCGCCCAGTGCGCCGCTGCTGCCGAGACCCTCGACGAGGCCGGCCAGCCAGGCGGCCAGCCGGGCGTCGACCGTGGGCGCGACGAAGCTGACGACGAGCGCCAGCGTCAGGCAGAGATCGACCAGCGGCAGGTCGAGAATGCGCACCAGGCTGGTCTGGAGCACGTAGGCGACCAGCAGGACCAGCACGTAGGGGAACCAGGCCATCACTCGGGTGTCCGCTCGGCCGTCGGGCGGTCATAGCCGGTCGCGGCCGGCACAGCATAGCGCTTGGCGCGGCTGTTTACGACGCGTCCGTCCTTGCGCTCGTAGCTGAACTCGATATCCACCTCGCGGCCGTTGATCTTCGCCTCGGGCGGCCAGGTCAGCATGAAGCCGTAATAGTAGCCGGTGACGGCCATGCGGCGAACGCGGTAGTTGGTGGAGGCGGCCTCGTCGAACTCCCACTCGTGGGCCAGGGTGCGCGTCAGGCGGCCTTCCTCGTCGCGCTCCATCGTGTAGATGCGGCAGCGAATGATGCCGGGCACGAAGGCGCCGCGCTCCGTGGTGCCGGAGACGAAGTGGACCGGGACGCGGAAGCCGACGACGCCCCGGGGCGTATCCCAGAGCCAGGGGACGGGGTCCCAGAAGGTGACGATGGAGATGATGTCGTCGCGGGTCTCGACCTTGAGCGGGTCGATTTCCTTGCCCGGCCGGCCCGGGTTGGGGTCGCGCCAGTCGGGGTTGCCGCTGATCGAGCCGGCCGGCCGCTGACCCTGGCAGCCGGCCAGGGGCGCGGCGAGGGCCGCGGCGGCGAGCAGGGCGGCGGCGGAGAGACGGCCTCGCTTAAGTTTCCTCCGGATCGGAATCATGCTGTCAGCAATCCCTCAATTCTTCGAAGGCTGAAACTTGCGCGTGATCGGCACGTCGTAGGAGGCCGGGTCGCCGCGGCGCGGGTCGGAGTTCGGGGCGGCGGGCGGCGGCGGGCCATAAGGCTCGCCGTTGATCGGGACGGTCTCGCCGCCGTTGTTGAAGGGGCCGAACATCTCGCGGCCCTCGTCGGGGATCAGGTCTTCGGGCTTGACCTGGAGCTTGTGCATCAGCGGGTGCGCGCGGACTTCATCGGGGATGTAGCCGGTCGCGTCGCGCTCGCGGATGGAGAGCTCGCGGTAGTCCTCGACGGCGCGGATGACGCGCGGCGTGAGCACGAGCAGCAGCTCGGAGCGGCGGTCTTCGCGATTGGTGTAGCGAAAGAGCGTACCGAGCAGCGGAATGTCGCCGAGAAGCGGGATCTTCTGCTCGGTGACGCCTTCGCGCGACGTGATCAGGCCGCCGAGTACGACCGTCTCGTTGTCGCGGACGGTGACGACGGTCTCGGCCTCACGTCGGAAGAAGACGGGAGCCGTCACGCCGGGGCCGACGGCGACGGTGGAATCGGTCAGGTCGCTGACGGTCTGCTTGAGCTCCATGCGGACGAAGCCGTCGGGGTTGATGAAGGGCGTGACCTCGAGCTGAATACCGATCTGCTCGCGGGCGACCTGGGTCGTAACCTGGCCGGCGTCGCTGGTAGAGGAGCTGGTCACGTAGGGCACGTCGTTGCTGACGTCGATGCGGGCGAGCTGGTTGTCCATGGCGATGATCTGCGGCCGGCTGAGGACGTTCAGGCGGCTCTCGCTCTGGAGCGTGCGGAGCAGGAAGTTGAAGTCTGCACCGGTGATGGTGAAAGTGAAACCGCCCAGTCCGGAGCCGGCGGCGCCGATGTCCGTGCCGCCGACGTAGTCGAAGGTGGTGGTGTCGCTGGGGCCGGCCTTGGCGAACTGGAGGTCCTGGAAGGCGAACTCGACGCCGAGCTCGAGGGTGTTTTCGAGCGTGACCTCGATGATCAGGACCTGGATCATGACCTGCGCGGGCTGCTGATCGAGCTCCTGGACCAGGCGGAGCACGTCGGCCTCACGGCGCGGGTCGTAGTCGATGATGACCCGGTTCACGTCTTCGCTCGTGACTGCGAGAATCTCGCGCTCGCGGCGGCGCGAGGCGGAGATTTCCTCCTCCAGCTCGCCGAGCCGCTGCTGCTCGCGGTCGTTGTATTCGGTGATCATCGTCGTCAGGGCGTCGGCCGGCGTGTTCTTGGGCTCGTAGACGATAGTCTTGCGGTCTTCGATCGGCTTGGTGTCGAGCTCGAGGATGAGCTGCTCGACCAGGTCGAGATAGCCGCGCGTGCCGGCGGCGATAACGGAGTTCGTGCGGAGGTCGGTCGTGAAGGAGATCTGCTGGCGGCCGCCTTCGGCCAGACCTTCGCCGACGGTGAGGATTCGCTCCTGCTCGTCGCCCGCGGCGCCGCCGCCGGTGCGCCCGCCGGGGCCCGCCGCGCCGCCCTCGAAGAGCTCTTCGAGCATGGTGACGATCTCCTCGGCCGTCGAGTTGCGGAGCGGAAAGACCTTGATGCGGGCGGCGTCGGGCGGGATGTCGATCGCGGCGACGAGCGACTCGACCAGCGGCATCGAGTTGATCGGCGCGAGCACGTAAAGCGAGTTCGTGCGCAGGTCGTCGATGACGACGATCTCGTCGCGCAGGCCGCGGAGCGGCTGCATCCCGCTGTCGCTCTTCTGCTGGTAGATCAGCATCACCTGGCGAACCGAGTCCTGCTGGGCCGCGGTCCCGCCTCCCCCGCCGCCGGCGCCGCCGCCGACGGAGCGGCCCTCGCCGGCGATGATGCTGCGGAGCAGCTCGCCGGCGTCCTCGGCGTCGGCCTGCTCGAGCTTGAAGTGCTTGACGACGGTCATCGCGGTCGGCGTCACCTCGTCGAGCCGCTGGAGCAGGTCCTTGATGTCGCGGACGACGGTCGGCGGGCCGACGACAACGACGGAGTTGGTGACGTTGTCGTGCCAGACGGTCAGGTCGGCGCCCGCGCCGCCGCCGCCCTGGCCGCCGCCGGCCGTGCTCGTCTGGAAGGCCTCCTGCATCTGCTGGGCGAGCTCCTCGGCCTTCTGCGTGCGGATGGGGATGATCTCCATCATGCGGCCGGGCTCGGCGGGCCGGTCGAGTACCTCGATCCAGCGTTCGAGCATGAGCATGTCTTCGCTGGCGGCGGCGAGCAGGAGGTTGTTCGAGTAGGGATCGGCGGCGACGTGGATGGGCGTGCCGCGCATGGCCTCGTCCTGCTGGCCGCGGACGTTCTCGATCATCTCGGTCAGCATCGAGGCGATGCTGACGGCGCTGTTGAAGAGGACGGGGCGGACCTTGAACTCGGCCGTCGGCTCGAAGCTCTGGTCGAGCCCCTCGATCAGGTCTTCGGCCTCATCGAGGTAGTCGCGCGTACCGACGAGGAGCAGGCCGTTGCTGCGCGTGTCGGCGAGGATGTCGGCCTGGTCCTTGACTTCGGAAACCTCGGTTTCCTGTTCCTTCTTCCTGTCGAAGAGCTCCTGGAGCAGGCCCTGGAGCTTGGCGGCGTCGGCATATTCGAGCCGGCGGAAGCGCGTCTCGATGATGCGATAGCTCGCGGCCGTGTCGACCTTCGCAGCGATCTCGGTGATCAGGGCGTAGACCTCGTCTGAGGCGAGCACGAGCAGGGAGTTCGAGCGGTCGTCGGCGACGATGACGGCGCTGTCGCGGGCCAGGTTCTCCTGGTCCCCGCCGATGGAGGCGATGCGCTGCTCGAGCAGCTCGGTGAGCGAATCGCGCAGCTCGGTGGCTTGCTTGTTCTTGAGCGGGACGACGTAGGGCTTGAGGGCCAGGTCGGCACTGGGCACGTCGAGCTGCGTGGCGAGCGCGCCGGCCAGAATCACGGCATCCTTGCGGCCGATGACCAGGACGGTGTTGCTGCGGGCGTCGTGCGTGACGGTGACGTTATACGGCAGGCCGCGGCCGGCGCCGCCGGGCGGAACGGGCGGCATGACGCCGTCCGGAAAATCGGCGCCGTCGCCTTCGGCGGGGCGCTTCAGCGAGGCCTTGCCTTCGTCGAACATGCGCTGGAGCAGCTCGGCGACGGACTGGGCGTTGGCGTACTTGAGCGTGATCGCCCTGACGTCGACTTCGGCCCCCTGGGGAAGCGAATCGAACAGGTGCACGATCTCGCGCAGGGCCTCGTTGTTCTTGCGGTTCGAGTAAATCAGCAGCGAGTTCGTGCCCTTCTCCGGCTTGACGACGATCGGCTTGTCGAGATCGAGCGGGGGAAGCTGGCGGCCGTCGCCGGTGGTGAGCTGAAGCTGGCGGATGAGGGCGGCGGCCGGGCGGCGGCCCTGCGGCGCGGCGCCCCCGCCGCCGGTGCCGGCGCTGCGCTCGGCGTCGATGACTTCCTGGAGCACGGCGGCCACGTCCTCGGCGATGGCGTTCTGGAGATTCAGCACGAGGACCTCGGCGACGGAGAACTGGCTGCGCTCCTGGTCGGGGTCGAGCGGGATGTCGATGCTCTTTACGAGCCGCTCGATCTCCTCGATGTCGCGGGCGGTGCCGATGATCTGGACGCTGTTGCCGCGGTCGATGGCGAAGACGGCCGCCTGCGCGTCGGGCGGGTTGCCGCGAACCTGGTTCAGGCGCTCGATGGATTGCGAGAGGATGCCGACCGCCTCGGCGGCCTGGATGTGATCCAGGGCGAGGACCTTCACGTCGAAGGTGGCGAAGTCGGCGCCCTTGTCGAGCTGATCGATGATATTGGCGATCAGCTCCATGTTCTCTTCGCTGGCAGCGACGATGAGCGAGTTGCTACGGGCCTCGGCGATGATGCTGACGCCGTCGGCGGCCCGCGGCTGGGCGGTGCGCTGGCGGACGAGCTCCTGGACGATCTGCTGGAGCGGCTGCTGAAGCGCGACGGCCTTGGCGTTCTCGAGTGTGAAGACGCGGACGGTCGGCCGCGGCGCGGTCTGCTCCATCAGCGCGAGCATCTGCACGATGAAGTCGACGTCGGTCTCGTCGCCGGTGACGATGATCTGCTTGCTGCCCAGCGGCGTGGTGTAGATCGGGCCGCGCAGCTCGCCGGAGATCGAGTCGATCACGGCCTGGTCGACGCCGGGACCGGCAGGCTGCGTCTCGGCCGGCGCGGCCGCGGGCTGTTCGGCCGGCGGGGCGTCCTGCGTGAGCAGCGTTAAGACCAGCGGGGAGACGAGGGCCGTCGTGACGATCGGGCGCGACGGGCCGGGCGAATCGAGCTCGATATCCCCGCCGGGCAGGCCGGCCGGCCAGAGCATGCCGCTGCCGCGGGGCTGTTGCGGCGGGTTGCCGCCACGCCGCGGCGGCTGCTGCTGATTGCGCTGGCCCGGGCCGGTGCCGCCGCCGCGGTTGAATCCGCCGCGATTGAAGCCGCCCTGGCCGGGCTGGAAACCGGGCTGGAAGGTGCCGCCCGGCGTCGGCCCGCGCAGGCCGCCTGAGCCGCCCGTTCCGCCGGCTCCGCCGCGGCGATTCTGGATGTCCTCGATCAGCATGCGGGCGTCTTCGGCGGAAAGATTGTTGAGCTGAATGACCTTTGTGACCATGCGGCCGGGCCGGATGTCGCCAAGCTGCTGCACGACGCCCTCGACCATGGAGAACATGGTCGGGTCGCCGTTGACGATGATGGCGTTGGAGCCGGCGTCCGCGCCGATCGTGATCAGGCGCGGCGTGCGCGACTCGGCCTGGGCAACGGCGCGCTCGTGCTCGCCGACGATTCGCTCCAGCTCGCGGGCCAGGACGGTGGCGTCCTGCGTCATGGGGATGGGGATCACCTTGATCGGGTTGAGCTGGGCGTTGGGGTCGTCGAAGGCCTGGGCGAGCATCTGAGCCCGCTGAATTTCCGATTCGGTGCCCCAGACGACAAGCATCTTGCCGTTGTCGTTGGGCTGGATGTTCGGGCGCGAGGCGCCTTCGCCCGCGTCGCCCCAGAACTGGAGCACGCGGCTGGCGACCTGCGAGGCCGGGACGTTCTGGACGACGATCTGCGCGACGCGGCGCGTGTTGGCCGCCTCGACCGGGTTGATGATCTGCTCTTCGATGCGTTTCAGGTCTTCGGGGCGGCCGAAGACCATCAGCGTGTTGCTGCGGACATCGGCCGCTGCGACGACGTTGAATTCAGCACCCATGCCGCCGCCGCTGGAGCCCGCGCCGCCGAAGGGCATGCGGCCGCCGCCGCGGCGTCCGCCGGGCGCAGCGCCGCCACCCTGTGCGCCGCCGCCGGATGCACTCATGCTGTTGATCAGGTCGGCGAGCTGCTGGGCGTCGTTGTCGTAGAGGACGTAGACCTTGAACTGGCGGCGCTGCTCGTCGGGCGTCGGCATGTCGACGGCGGCAAGGATGCTGTCGACGAAGACGAACGTCTGCGGCGAGCCGACGACGATGACGCTGTTCGTTCGCGGATCGGGCACGGCGGTGAACGGGTCGAAATCCGGTTCGTTGCCGGTCTGCCCCATGACCATCATGTACTCCATCATGGCCGACTTGACGGAGTCGACGACAACGGTGGCGTCGGCGTAGTCGAGCTTGAAGGTACGAATCTGGAGCTGCTCGCTCTGCACGTCGAGCGTGGCGACCAGCTCGACCATCTGCTCAAAGATCACGTCGGGCGCGCGGACCAGCAGCTTGCCGGCCGCCTTGTCGCCGATGACCACGATGCGCTCGCTCAGAGAGGCGCCGGCGCCGGGGGCGCCGCGGCGCCCACGGGGGCCGCCGGACGGCGCGGCCGTGACGGCGCGGCCGCCGAAGACGGACATGAGCTTCTCGGCGAGCTTCTCGGGGTCGGCGAAGGCCACGGTGATCTCGCGGATCTCGTGCGGATTCAGTTCGTCGAGCTCCTTGATCTTGGCGAAGATCTCGGTGCGCTTCTCTTCGGGGGCAAAGACGATGATCGTGTTGGTGGCCGGCTCGGCCGTGATGCGGACCTGCTGGTCGGGTGAGCCGGCGCCCTGGCCGCCGCGGCCGGGGCGTCCGCCGGGGGCTGCGTCGGGACCGTATATCTGGCTGACGGCGTCGGCGATGGCCGGTGCGTCCCCGTAGCGGCAGACGTAGAACTCGGCCTCGGCGATGGGGCCCTCGATATCCAGCCGGCGGATCTGCTCTTCGACGATCGGGATGTCCTTGGCCATGGCCGTGACGATGATCGTGTTGGCGCGCGGGTCGCCGGTGATGCTGACGGGTCCGATGTCGGCCGGCTTGCTGCCGCCGCGGCCGCCGGGTCCGCCGCCGCCTCCGCGTGCTCCGGCCGGCTCGAAGACGGCCTGAAGCAGAGGCAGGATGTCGTCGACCTTTGCGTTGTCGACCTTGAAGTGGGCGATCGTCAGGACATCGCGACCTTCGAGCTGCTCGAGATCACCGATCACGCCTTCGATGATGTCCATCACCTCCGGCGGGGCCGAGACGAGCAGCGAGTTGGTGATCTGGTTCGGGACGATCTCGACCGATTCGATCTTGGCGCCTTCACCGTCGCCGCCTGGGAAGGCGACCGCGAGCTGCTGCTGGAGGATCTCCATGAGTTGCTGCTGCTGGCCGCCGCGGGGGAGATTCCCGCCGAACGGCTGGCGGCGCGACTGAGCGCGGGCGATGCCGAGCACCTGCTTGATGTTCTCGGCGGTCTCCTGGGCGTCGAGGTTGCGGAGCTGGAAGACGCGGATGTCGACCTCGCTGGGCGGGATGTCGAGCTCGCGCAGCAGCTCGATGATCTCGGGCAGGTCGGCCTCGTCGCACTTGACGACCATGCGGTTGTGGCCGCCGTCGACGGCGATGCGGACGCGCTGCCCGCCGCTGCGCTCGCCACCGGCGGCGCCCCCCTGCTGGCCGCCGCGGGCCTGGCCCATCATGTTGCGAATCTGGTCCATCAGGCCGCCCTGCTGGCCGCCGCGGCCGCCCTCGCCCTCTTCGCCTTCGCCGCGGCCGCCGCGGCCGCGCTGTTGCGGCTGCTGCGGCTGCTGTGGCATCTGCGGGATGCGGGCGACGGGGTCGTTGAACATGCGTTCGAGAATCTGGGCGGCGGAGCTGACGTCGCCGTACTTGAAGCGGAAGATGCGAATGACCTGGCCGGTGGCGAGATCTTCCTCGAGCAGTTCGACGGCGTCCTCGATATCGGTAACGGCGGATTCCGGACCGACGACGATCATGCGGCCGTCGGGGAGGATGGTGATATTGGCGGGCTGGCGCTTGGGCCGGCCGTCATCCTCTTCGGCGCGCTGGTCGGCGGCCTGGTGGGCGGCAAGCTGCATCGCGGCGGCAGCGACGGCCTCGCGGCGGCCGTTCTGGTAGTCGCTGCTGTCCTGCATGGAGGCCAGCGCGACGCGCAGGCCGGGCCAGGCGGCGTCGGCGCGGCGGGCGGGCTTGTCATCCTTCGCATTGCTCTCGCGCGGGCGAGCCGGACCGTCGCGGCGGTCGGCGCCGCGCTCCTCGCGCTCGGGGACGGCGGGCCTGGGCTTGGCGCCGGCGGGCGCCTCGTCATCGGCCCACAGGTCGATCAGGATGTTCGAGCGCGGCTTGTCGGCGGGCGCGGCCTTCTTGATGACGACGTTTTCGACCTGCGAGGGCAGGAGCTGGAGGATCTTCTCCAGGTCGCCCTTGGGCTTGATGATCTTGTACTTGGTGATGGGCTTGGAGCGGGCGTCGTATTCCTCGATCGCCTTCTTGATGGCGGGGAACTCCGACTCGCGGCAGATGACCTTGATGTAGTCGCCGTCCCAGGCGGACTCGATCGTCGGTCCGCCCTTGTCCGGCGGCGGGAAGAGTTCCTCGACGTCCCAGGCGATGTCGTACGGATCCCCTCGATAGACGTCGACGAAGTAGATGTTCTTTCCACCCGGTCCGGCGAGCAGGCCGCCTTCCGGCGCGGCATCGAGCAGCTCGATGACCGCCTCCACCTGGCGCATGCGGCGCTTGTTGGCCGTGACGATCAGGCGGTTGTAGTAGTCGTCCTCGGTGACGGTCACCGTGTCGGAGGGCGTGCGGGCCGGCGGGAACATGCCGGTCAGCGCGGCGACCACGTCGATGGTGCTGGCGTACTCGAGCTGGAAGACCTGGACCTCGGGCGTTTCCTGCGACTTTTCGAGCTCGCCGATCATCCCCTCCACCCAGGCGACATCCTTGCCCAGGCCGCTGATGAGCAGGGCGTTGCTGCCGGCGTCGGCGACGACCTTGACCTGCCGGCCGCCGCGCGGGCCGGCGCCCTGGATGGTCTGTGTGAGCGTCTGGGCCAGCGCGGCGGCGTCGCCCTGCGTGAGCTGGACGATGCGGACGATCTCGCCCGCCTCCGGCTCCTTGTCGATCATGCGGACGAGCTCGGAGGCGAGCTCCTGATAGTCGGGGGGAGCAAACACGATCAGCCGGTTGCTGGGCACGTCGGAAAAGACGGCCGTCTGGATCAGGCTCTGCTTGCGGGCGCCTTCCTTCTCGCGCACCTTGGCCTTGAGCATCTGGTCGAGGTTGGCGGCGACCTGGTCGGCGCGGGCGTTGGCGAGCGTGTAGGCGCGCGTCTCGGCCTCCGGCAACTGGAAAGACTCGAGCTGCTTGATGAGCAGGTCGATCATCTCCATCCTGTCGCGCGGCGCGAGGACGACGAGCGTGTTGGTGGTGGACTCGCCGAAGGCGCCGGGCCGCATCTGGCCGCTGCGGGTGACGCCGCCCATCTGGCTCAGGGCGATATTGACCTGCATGGCGACCTGCATGGCGTCGAGCACCTTGAGCTGGTAGGTGCGCACGTCGAGGGCGGAGGTGTCGACCGAATCGAGCTCGGTGATCAGCGCCTCGATCTGCTCGAGTTTCTCGCGCGGGGCCTGAACGATGACGTTCGCTCCGCCGACCTGGCTGAAGGCGATCTCCTGGCTGGCCGCGGACTTCACTCCGGTCCTTCTCGGCAGAAAGAAGGTGTTCAGGACGTTGACGACCTCGCCGGCGTTGGCGTTCTTGAGCGGGAAGACCCTGGGCGGGCTGGCCGAGGAGAGCGCCTGCTCGTCCAGGCCGGTGGCCCACTGCTTGATCTCCTCGAAATCGCTCTTGCTGCTGCCGGCGACGATGAGGGCGTTGGTGAGCGGCTCGACGCTGATGCGCAGATTGCGGTTCGTGCGGAACTTTTCGCGCAGCACGTCGTTCAGGACGGTCGAGACGACGTTGGCGTCGGCGTTCTGGAGCGCGATCGTCTGGATCAGCTCCGGACCTTCGGCGGCCTGATCGAGCTCCTTGATCAGCGCTTCGGCCATCTCGATCGCGAAGCGCGGGGCGAACATGACCACGCGGTTGAGCCGCGTGTCGACGGTGATGTTGACCCGGTCGGCCACGTCGCGGCCGCGGGTGCGGACGATCCGCGACATGAGCAGGTTCTTGAGGTGGTCGGCGACGTACTGCGCCTCGGCGAACTGCATCTCGAAGAACTTCTCGACGGGCGTGACGTCCTCGGTCTCGGCGGCGAACTTGGCGATGATCTCGTCGACCGCTTTCACCTCGTCGGGCGGAACGGTGAAGATGAGAATGTTGGTGAGCTGGTCGTAGCCGAAGGTGTATCCGAGCTTGTCGGGCCGCGGCGGCCGAGGGCGAAACGCCTGGTTGAGCTGATTGGCGAGATTGGCCACGTCGAGGCCGGGCAGCTTGCGCGTCTCGGTGACGGGGACGACGCCCTGCTGTTCGAGGATCGTCGTCGGTTCGTCGTACTGCTCGAGCAGTTGCAGCCCCTGTTTCACGGCGATGGTCGGGCCGGAGACGATCACGCGGTTGGTGCGCGGATCGGGCGTGACCTTGATCTGGCGGGCCATGGTGCGGCTCTGGCCCTCCAGGGCGGCCGCGAGCGTCGGCTGGAGCCACTGAGCGGCTTCCTGGGCCGTGGCGTGCTGGAGCTGGCGGAACTGCGTGTCGATGATGTTCTCCGCGGAGAACTGGCCGTACTCCTTGAGCAGAGACTCGGCTTCGGGCAGCACCTCGCTGCTGACCGTCAGCAGGATCGACTCGGTCGCCGGGTCGGCGTCGAAGCGGGCGGTCAGGCCCTGGGTGCGCAGCTTGGTCTGGAAGGCGGCCGTCAGGCGCGAAGCGATCGAGGCGACCTCCGCGCCGCGCATCTGGATGCTCTTGATGACCACGTCGCGGCCGCGCGGATCATCGAGCTGTTCGATGACGCGCTCGATCTCGCCGAAGCGGTCGGCCGGGGCCTCGACGACGAGCTGCGTCCCGGCCGTGACGGCCTTGACCTGCGTGCCGACGCGCTGGCCGCCGAAGCGCCCGCCGCCGCCGCCGGCGTTGAAAAGGGTGGTCAGCGTGCCGATCACGTCGCGCGGGTCGGCGTACTTGAGCGCGTAGAAGCGGCGCTCCGGCGCCTGGGAGGCGTAGGCCTGCTCCATCGCGTCGACGAACTGCTTGATCTGCTCGAGCGTGTCCTCATCCGCGCGGACGATCAGCGAGTTCGTGGCCGCGTCGGCCTGAACGCTCGGCTGCACGCCGCCTGATTGCTGCACGCCGCGGAAGGTGCGGCCGCGGAAGGTGGTCGAGCCGCCGGTGATGATCGGCTGGAGCTGCTCGACGACGGTCGCGGCGTCGGCGTGCTGGAGCGGGATGATGACCATCGGATAGACGGTCGGTTCGACGTCCATCGCTTTGACCAATGCGCCGATCTCCGCGATGGCCGGCTCGATGGCGTAGACGTAGATCTTCTGGCCGTCCATGGTGATGCCGGGTGCGCTCTGGCCGAAGGTCGGGTGCTGATAGCGGCTGTAGAGCTGGCTGACGGTGTTGAAGATCGACTGGACGTCGCCTCTCTCGACCAGGAATTCCTGGAGGCGGGGACGATTCGTCGCGGCCCGCTCGTCCCAGTTGCGGATCGTCTCCTCGATCTTGGACCATTCCTCGTCGGTGCAGATGACGATCAGCAGGCCGGCGTTGTCGAGGCCGATGACCTGTGATCCGACGACGGTGGTCGGTCCGCCGCGCTGGAAGCGCGAGGGCGGCCGGCGGCCGCGCGTCGGGCCGGCTTCGCTGCTCTGGAGCAGCGATTCGACGATGCCGGCCATTTCGCTGGGCCGCATGTTGACCAGCTCGACCACGTGGCGGTTCTGCTGCGCGCCGGGCACGTCGAGCTGTCCGATGATCTCCTCGATCTCGGTCATCGCTTCGCGCTCGGCGATCACGTGCAGCGCGTTGGCGGCCGGGTCGGCGATGACGCTGGGCGCGCGGGTCGCGCCGCGGCCGCCGACCTGCGTGACGATGCTGCGGGCGATCTGCTCGATCGTCGGCTGCATCTGCTCGGCTTCGGCGTTCTGGAGCACGAAGGTGCGGAAATTGCTGGGCACGGGGCGGTCGATGTGCTCGAGCATCTCCTCGACCCGCTTCAGCCCGTCCTCGTTGGCGTAGACGATCAGCGTGTTGGTGCGCTCGTCGGCCGAGAGGCGGATGGTCTTCTTGGCCCGCTCGAAGATGTCCTCGACGAAGACGTCTCCGGGGTCGACCTGGCCCGGCTGCTGCTGAGGCTGCCGAACATTGCGGTTGCGCACGTTGGGGCGGATCGGCTGCCGGAAGCGCTGCTGGAAGCTCTGCTCGCCCTGCTCCTGCTGGAAGATCTGGTTGAGCAGGTCGGCGATCTCGCGCGCGTTGCCGTGCTTGATCGCGATGACGTTCGTCTTGAACTCGCCGATGTCGGGTTTCTTGTCGAGCTCGGCCAGGAACTTCTCGACCTGCTTGAGCTGGTCCGGCGTGGCCTTGACGATCAGCGTGTTGGTGCGCTCGTCGGCCATGATGAAGATGTTCTCATCGCCGCCGACCATCTCGATCTGCCGCGTCTGGGGGTTGTACTGCCGCCGCGGCGGCTGCACGCCGAGCAGGTTGCGGACGTAGTCCTCGATCACCGTCGCGTTGGTCTTGATCTCGAAGATCTTCATCTGCCGCGGGTCAAAGGTGTCGACCGGCAGCCTGCGGAAGAGCGTGAGGAACTTGCGCACGTCCTTGGCCAGGGCGGTGAACTTGATCTGGTTCGTGTCGTCCAGCGAGGTCATGCGGACGTAGTCCGGGAAACCACTGGCGAAAGTGTTGACCACGTCCGCGGCGGCGCGGTCCTCGATGCGGATGTAGACCGTCACGTACTCCATGTCGCGCGGGCTGGCGGCTTCGAACTCCTCGACCGTGGCGAAGATGTAGTCGATCGGGACGTACATCGCCATCTCGTTGATCGGGATCACCATGACGTAGTCTTCGATCTCGACGAAGCGGTAGCCGGGGGCCTGCATCTGCATCAGCAGGTTGAGGCGATCGATCGCCTCTTCCTTGGTCATCTTCGTGCGGCCCTTATACGTCAGCGAGCCGCCGACCAGCACGTCCCCGATGATCGGCTTGCCGAGCCGGTCGGCGAACTGGCGGACGACATCCTCGAAGGGCATCTCGTCATACGAGAACCACTCGGTGCGGCCGTCGTCCGCCGGCGGCGGAACGGCCTCAGCGTCGGCCGGCGGCTGCTCCTGCGTGTCGGGCGCGGTCGTTGCCTGCGGCATGGGGCGGTCGGCGGGCTGGGCGGTCAGGTCCGGGCCGCGCGGCGCGGAGCGGAGATCGCCGTCGTCCTCGACGGCGGGTTCGTCAGGCCGTGCGGGCTGAGACTGAGCGGCGCGCTCGGCGGCGCTGCGGGCGGCCCGCTCGCGAAGCTCCTTGAGGCGGCGCAGCTTTTCCTTGACCTCCTCCGGCGAGACCTGCGGCTGGCTGGCCGGCTGGCTGCCGGCGGGTTGCGTGGTCGGCTGAGAGGCGGGCTTCTCCTGTGCCGCGGCCGCGTCGGACCTCGGCGGCTGGGCGGCGGGCGGCTGGGACTCCTGCTCGTCAGCGTCGCCGGGGTGCGGCGCGGGCTGCGGCTCGGGCTGCCCCTGGGCGGCGTCGGCCGCGGCGAGCTGCGCCTGCCGGGCCTCGTCGCGCAGCTCCTGGAAACGCGCGAGGCGCTGTTGCGCCTCGGCGGAAGTGTCGAGCGGCGAGGCGATGGGCGCGCTCGGGGCGGCCGCGGCGAGCACGACCGGCTCGCTCTCGGCCCGGCCGGCCGCAACGGCCGCGACGGGGCGGATGGCGGCGCCTTCGAGTCGCGGAGGCGTCTGGTCGGGCCTGGCGGAGGCGGTCGTGAGGGATTCCTGCCTGAGCAGGAAGCCGGCGACGAGCCAGGCGGCGGTCACGATGAGTAGAGGAGCCCAAATCCCGCGTCGCTGAATCAGGTGCGACATGGATTCACCTCGCAGAGCAAGCGGCCGTCGGCCCGACGGGGCCGCACGATGTTTCGCATGAGTTCTGGTGCGCGCTCCGACCACAGTCCGGCTGGCACACCCCGTACGCATTTATACCCGCAAACGGGTGCGAGGTGACACGTGCGGCGGCTTCAAATTGGGCCGGCGGATAAATCGCAAGCGGTTGCAGGAAAACGGGTTGCGGAGCGGGCATCGGGGCGGGCGCTGAGCGGGCGATGGGCGGGCAGAGCGGCCCGCCCCCACCGACGATGCGGCGGACGGGCTACTCGCGGCGGGCGAAGGCGCGCTGGAGGTCGCGGGCGATGTCCGGGTGCTCGGCGGGGTCGACGACGACCCGCTCGTAGAGGTCCTCGGCGCCCAGGACGTAGAAGTAGTCCGTGGGCGGCGACTGCGGGTCGCCTTCGGGCAGGACGCGGATGACGATTCCGGTCGGGTGAATGAGCACGAGCTTGCCGTCGTCGAAGACCTCGTTGAGTCGAACCGGCTGCGGCGCCTCGTAGGCGCCCTTCCTGACGATCCAGGCGACCAGGTCGCCGTTGGTCGAGGTCGTGGCGGCCAGGCGCAGCTCGCGCATATCGGCCCGCGGGTCGCGCGGCGGCGCGACCGGCGGCGTTGGGCGCTCGGTGTTCTGCGCGACCGGAGGGTCCGGCCGGGGCGGCGTCGGCTTCGGCGGCTCGTAGAGCCTGAAGAGATTGACGGTCGCAATGTCGTTGTAGCTGTTGAGGTCCGCCTGGGCCAGCAGCCAGGTATCGGGCTGCGTGATCTGATTCGGGTCGAGCGGCACCGGCTTGATGCCGGGCGTCTCGGGCAGAACGAGCGTCGAGGCGACGATGATGACGTTCAGCAGCGGCTCATCGGCGCCGCCGCGGCGGTTGGCGCCGCGTCGCGCGGCCGCGGCCGCACCGGTCTGCACCGCGCTGAGGCTCAGCTCGGAGATGCGGACGTAGTATGGACGCTGATAGAACTCGCGCAGGAAGCCGACGACCTGGTCGAGCGTGCCCTGGGCGTTGATGGAGAAGGGCACCTCGATGAAGCCCTCGCGGAAACCTTTCTTGGTCACGAGCGCGGCCCGCGGGCGAAGGCTGACGTCCGCCAGCCCGGCGTTGCGCAGCATCTGGGCCAGGTCGCTGCGGAAGAGCTCCTCGGCCTCGAAGGCGCCGGTGGCGATCATGCGCTTCGTGCGATCCTGCCAGTCGTTGCGGGTGGCGGCCTCGTGGGCGAGGCGCAGCTCGAGCTCGCCGCGGCGCTCGTTCAACTGGCGGAGCGTCGCGCGCTTCTGATTAAGTGGCTCGACCAGCCGCGAGCGGACGAGCGACACGCCGCCGACGAGCAGAATAACTGCCGCGATCAGCGAGGCGAGGATTTTTTCGCGTGGGCTCATCCGGGGGCGGCTCCTGTCATCACACGTTCAGCAGTTTCTTGTGGTCGCGCTCGCGCTGCTTGATGCGGGCGGGGTCGTTGTGCTCCTCGAGCTCGAGCAGCTCGACGGTGACGTCGACGCGGCCCTTGAAGCGCGGATCGACGGCGCCGCCGTCCTGCCAGGTGCCCAGCGCGGCACGGTAGATCGGCCGGCCGTCGAGCTGGATCTCGTTGAGCTGGCGGACGAATTCGCTGGCGACCTGGTTGCCGCCCGCGGAAATGCGCAGGCGGATCGTGCCGGTCGCGCGGCGGAAGTCG
Source organism: uncultured Planctomycetales bacterium (assembly GCA_964643885.1). Taxonomy (GTDB): domain Bacteria; phylum Planctomycetota; class Phycisphaerae; order UBA1845; family Fen-1342; genus CAADGL01. The sequence continues at coordinate 13,894 of CAZXUI010000036.1, read as the reverse complement.
ATGTTCTCGACGAGCATCTGCTTGCCGGGTTCGATGGCGCGCTGCGTGAGCGTCAGCAGGTGATCCAGCCACACGGCATCCCGGGCCTCGTCCGCCCAGAGATCGACCTCCTTGGTGCGGATCTCCAGCTCGGTCATGCTGCGGACCTGCTGCGTGAGCGTACCGTCGCGCGGGTCGACCAGCGCGTCGAGGGACGCGATCTGACGGTTCAGGCGGATGACCTCGTTGGCGGCCCAACCCACACCCGCGACGACGACCGCCGCGGCCACGGCCCCCCCCAACTGGAGCCGGCGGCGGACCGAACGACCGCGCGGCACGGGCTTCTTGGGATGGAGAAAGTCGATCGGCAGCCGCCCATCGCGGCCGATGCCCAGCCCCAGGCCGATGACGGCCGAGAGGGGGCGCAGCTTGGCCGCGTCGCCGGCGGTGGTGCCGAGGATCGGCGTCGGGTCGAAGAGGGCCGTCGGCAGCGAGAAGCGCCGGCCGATGGCCTGCATCAGCGCGGGCTCGACGCCGGTGCCGCCGGCGATGACCACTTCGTCCACGGCGGAGTTGGGCTCTGTGGCGCGGTATGCCTGGAGCGTGCGCGTCACCTCGACCAGCAGTTCGTTCACGGCGGCGGCTTCGAAATCTTCAGTGCGCTCGCGCTCCGACCACTCGGAGCGGGCCGAGACGCGGCTGTCGTCGCTCACCAGGTCGCCCGCGAGGAACGGCACCGAGACGCTGGCCGAGCGCGAAAACGCGAGCACGCCGGCACGGAAAACGTCGATCTCCGTCATGTTCGGGCCGACTTCGACGAGCATCACGCGGCGCTCGGAGCGGCCGGGCATGGCGGAGATGCTGACCAGGTTCGCACACGGCCGCAGACCGACGCGGGCGAGCTCCAGCCCGGCCGCGGCGCAGGTGGCCTTGAGCTTCTCGATCGTCTCATTGCGGACGGCGGCCAGCAGGACCTCCGTCGCGCGGCCTTCGCCGTCGGATTCGAGCACGAGGTAGTCGATGGCCGATTCGTCGACCGGGAACGGCAGCTCCTTGAGGGCCTGGAAGCGGACGGCCGAGGGGAGCTCCTCCGGGGGCGTCGGCGGGAGGGAGAGCCGGTTGATGACGGCGCGGTCGCGCGGGACGTCAATGACGGCGCGGCGGCAATGGACACGCTTGGTGGTCAGGGCGTGCGCGATGAAGGCGCCCAGCGACTGGGGGTCCTCCACGTCGACGCTGGAAGGGATCGGCGGCCAGTGGGCGTCTTCGAGCTGGAAGGAGCCCGAGCCCACGCGGGCCACGACGAAGCGCAGGGAGCGCTTGTCCCAGTCGAGGCAGAGCAGCTTGCGAGGAAATCCGATCACGAAAGCTCCTGCGGCCGCGGTTCAGCGGCCCGTCACCACGATGGTATCGTCATCGACCGGCCAGGCCATGCCCAGGCCGGTCAGATCGCGCGTGTATTTGACCTGAGCGAGCGGGCCGACCATCTCGATGATCCACTCGAAGCGGCGCGCGATCGGCAGGTGATCGGCATAGCCCACGATTTCGACGTGGAACTGGTGGGCCTTGGTGGTCAGGTAGGGCGCGATCTGCTTGAACGTCGGTGCGTCGACGGCGCCGACAACCAGCGGCCAGGCGGTCGTGCGGAGCGTTTGGCCGTCGAGCGTGGCCCGCATGGCGACGATGTCGGCCGCCGCCTTGGGCGTCATGCCGGGAATCAGTTGCAGCACGCGGGCCGGGGCCGTATTGACGTTGATCAATCCGACGAGGGCGGACTGGGTCTGGCCGGCCTGGCGCGTGGTGAAGCGGTCCATCAGGTAGGGCAGCTCTTCGAGCGTGACGGGGCTGGCCAGCAGGGCTTCGGGGATCTGCGGCTGCTGCGGGCCGCCCGCGCCGCCTTCCCCCTGCTCACCGCCCTCTCCCCCTTCTCCGCCCTCACCCCCTTCGCCCTCTTCGCCGCCCTCACCGCCTTCGCCGCCTTCCTCGCTGCCGGCGCCGGCTCGCTCCTCGTCCGAAACATAGAGATCGGCCGGGCTGCGGAGCTGGCGGAAGTTGAAGTCGCTCTGTGCCAGGCCGAGCAGGAAGCCGGTGGTGGTGTCGCTGAGCTCGCCTTCCTGGAAGTACTGCCCGATCTGGGCGGCGATGACGGCGAACTCGCCGTTCAGGTTGATGCGCGGCTGGTTGTCCAGCGCGGTGTCCAGCTCGCGGGCGTAGACGGTCAGGAACGGGGCGATGCCGAAGTTGAGAATGCCGTCGGCATTGTCGTAGTAGGGGAAGGTCGCGTCGCCATCGTCCTCGTTGCGGTCCAGAATGCCGTTGCGGTTGACGTCTTCGCCGTAGAGCACGGCCGGTGAGAAGCCCTTGATCAGCAGCAGCTCCTCGATCGTATCGACCGGGCCGTTCTTGGCGCTGTAAGGCGGCTCGAGCGTGTTGTAGTAGTCGTTTTCGGCCCCGCCCTCGCGCGGCTCGTCATCCTCATCAAGCCAGTCGAGCAGACTGTTGATCAGGTCCTGCGGGTTCTCGATGCCGAGCTCCACCAGCAGCGGCGAGAGCAGGTTCTGAAGCTGCTGCTCCGTGGCGGCGTTGATGTTCAGCTTGCCGGACTCGGGCGTGATCCCGTAGCGGATGCTGTTGGGCGGGCCGTCGAACTGGATGGCGACGATGCTGTAGCGCCAGGCCGGAACGATCGCCTCGCCGCTCTCGAGCAGGTCCTTGCGCGAGCCGAGCTGAGCGACGGGATCGCCGTCGCGCTCATACCCCGCCGCCCAGACCAGGGCGTGCCGCAGGCGGGCCGGCGCGTTGAACCAGGCCGAGGCGTCGTGTTTGGCCGTCCGCAGGATCGAGGTCAGCTCCTCCAGACCCGACTCGGCCGCCAGACGGGCCTGCTGCTGGTCGGCGTAGGCGCTGGTGCCGGCCGTCTCGGACTGCACGAAGAAGACGAAGCCCGCGAGCGTCAGCGCCAGCAGGGCGATGAGCACGAGCACGACGGGCAGCACGACGGCCGGGCGGCGAAAACGCATTACAGACCGCTCCCTCCCACGCCGAGCTGCTCGGCGAACTGCTTGCCGACGCGCTGTACCCGGCTGCCGAAGAACTTGTCCGCGGCGGGGATGCGGATGATCATGCTGTAGCGGTCCGGGTGTTCGAGCTCATCGCCGAGCGGATACTCGCTGATGGGATAGGTCTGAAGATCGGTGTCCTCCCACTCTTCCATGGTCACATTCTGGTAGCCGACCGTGACCTGGATGAGCTGCGGCAGGGAGTTGCCCTCCGTCAGGTCCCAGGTGGTGCTCCACTCGACCCCGTCGAAGTAGCGGAACTCGAGATAGCCCAGCTCGTGCGACCACAGGTCGTGGCGGAGCTGGAGCGGGTCATCCTCCTCGACCAGAAACTGATTAAGCGTCTGCTTCTCGCTGCGGATGATGCCGCCGACGATCGGCTCGCCGTTCTCGTCGACTTCCTCGTCCTCGACCCAGAGGCGGTAGGTGACGAGCGTCAGGTCGTGCCGCGCGGGCGGCAGATCGTCGAACTCGCCGTAGAACGTGTAGCGGTCCGGGTCGGGCAGCGTCGTCGTAAGGAACGTGATCGAGCGGCGGTCGCCGATCAGACGCTGCTCCAGCGGGAAGCCGATCTGCTCCATTCCGACGCAGCCGCGAATCTCCTCGCCGATGCGCGCGAGCACCTGCCGCGCAACCTGCGTACGGTCGATGCGGTCGGCCGCCTGGGCGCGAATCTCCCCGGCCTGCCAGAAGAACGTCATCACCGCAGCCATCAGCATCACCACCAGCGAGATCGCGATGATGACCTCGAGCAGCGTCAGGCCGCGCACGAGATGGCCGCGGGTGGGTCGCATCACTCTTCGCCGCCTCCGCGATTGCCGCGGCCGCGGCCGCCGCGGTTGTTGTTCAGGTCGTTGATGTTCTGGCCGCGACCGGGCGGACGAAAAGCGCCGCCGCGGCGGTTTCCGCCCTGGCCGCCGCCGATGTTCTCGAGCAGCTCGGGCGGCAGATCCTCGCCGGTCGCGTCGCGGACGGCGTCGCGAATGCGGTCCGCCTCGCTCTGCGGGCCCCCCTCGCCGCCGGCGCCGCCCATCAGGCCTTCGAGACCTTCGAGTCCCGGCGGCAGCGCACCGCCGAGCAGCTCGCCCAGCATGCCGCCGCCCCCGCCGATCCCGCCGAACTGCTGAAGCAGCGGCAGCAGGACCGGAAGCATCTCGAGCAGCGTCGCGGGGTCGAGCGAAACGAGTTGCTGCGGATCGAGCGACTGGGGATCGAAGCCGGGGATCGGCACCATCTCGGAAAGCAGGGCGAGCTGCTCTTCGGGCACGCCGAAGTCCTCGGCCAGGTCGATCCGGCCGGGATCGGCCTTGAGCAGGTGCAGCGAGCGGACGACGGTAGCGCCCTCGATGTGGTCGATCCGCTCCTCGTCGGTCTGGTAGAGAATCTCGATGGTCACGCGGCCGAGGCCTTCGAAGTCCTGGAGCGGCTCGATATAGGCCCGCCAGAACCAGCCCGGATTCCCCTCGCCGAAATCGCCGTCGATGCTCTGGTCGGAGAAGAAGCGGGCGGCAGTCTCCATGTCGAGCTCGAGCAGGGCCAGCAACCGATCGGAGAGCTGTACGGCGCGGGTCTGGAAGTCGGCGTCGTACGTGAGGCGCAGGCCGCCGACGAGCTGGCCGGCCATCAGGCCCATCGCAAAGACGGCGATGGTCAGCGCGATCAGCACTTCCAGCAGCAGGGCCGCGCGGCGGCGGCGGGCGTCAATCATGGGTCTCGGCATCGTCTTCATCGATTCCCTATCCGCAGGTCCTCGAGGTCGGGCAGGCTCTCTTCGTCGACCTCGTCCTCGTCGGGCTGATCGAGCTTCTCCGGCCGCTCGATCTCGCCTTTCTCGAGCGGATCGACCGGCTCAATGGTTACACGTCCCAGGCGGCCGTCCAGCGTCATCATCAGCCCGCGGCCGTCGGCGTCGCGCAGGACCCAGCGGGCCGAGCCGCTCGTGCCGTCGGGGGCGAAGAAGATGTCGAACGGCGCGTCGAAGTCGCTGATCGGGTCCGGGTCCTCCTCGAGCTCGTCGGGAAACTCGATCTCGTCGTCCTCGATCAGGATCGGCGGCGGCCCTTCGGGCAGAGGCTGGAGCGCGGCCACCCAGACATCCGGCAGCAGGAACTCGAGCGTAGCCCAGGTGTCACGCACCTTGATGTAGGTGTGCGGCGCAAGCAGCGCGTCGCGCTGCACGCGGACGTTGAGCGTGCCGTCGGTGCGGATGCGGACGCGGTAGGTGCGCGCCTCGTTCATCGCCTGGGCGCGCGACATCGCCAGCAGCGCCTTGATGCGGCCGGCGGACTCGCCGAGCTGCTCGCTGCGGCGGGCGGCGGCGAAATCCGGCCAGACCACCGCGGCCAGCACGGAGAGCAGCGCGATCACGAGCAGCGCTTCGAGGAGCGTGAAGCCGCGGCGGGCCGCTACCGACATAACGCACTCCGGGCGGCGGGCTCAGGTGCGCGGCGCCGCTCCGTCCGCGCCGCGCACCGAATCCGCCGGGTTACTCCTTCTGCCAGTTCGTGATGTCGTCGTCGTCGCCGGGGCGGCCGTTGCGGCCGGGGCTGGAGAGGTCGTAGCTGTTCTCGTTGACCTCGCCGGGCGAGACATAGACGAACTCGTTGCCCCAGGCATCCTTGAGCTTGGCGATGTCCTGCACGTAGGGGCCGCGCCATTTGCCTTCGACGTCCTCGCTGTCGGGCTGCGTCACCAGCGCCGCGAGTCCTTCGTCGCTGGTGGGGTAGCGGCCGATGTGCGTGCGGAAAAGCTCCAGCGGCGTGACCAGGCCCGAGGTGACGGCGTTGCGGGTCATGTCCTCCTTGGCCCCCTCCTGGGTGCCCATCAGGGCGGGCACGACGAAAGCGGCCAGGATGCCGATGATGACGATGACCATCAGCACTTCGAGCAGGGTGAATGCCGCCCGCGTGCGGCTCCGATTGACGACTGTACGCTTCATGTTGTTGCTCCAGACAGCTTCGAAAAACGGCGCGTGACTACGCAGGCGCCCACCAAAAGTCTATCTCAGTCCCGTGGCCGACATCTTCAGGATCGGCAGCAGCAGGGCGATGGCGATAAAGAGCACCATCACACCCATCATCAGCAGCATCATCGGCTCGAGCAGCCGGACGAACAGGTCGATCTGCCGCGCCGTCCGCTCTTCCTGCGTGTCGGCGATCTGGATCAGGACCTTCTCGAGCGTGTTGCTCTCCTCGGCCACGGCGATCATGTCGATCATCGCCGGGGGGAAGAGGTTGCTGGCGGAAAGCGGCACCGCCAGCGACTCGCCGGCGCTGACGTTCTCGGCAGCCTTCTCGATGCTGTCGGCGAGAATCACGTTGCCGGTCGCGTCCTTGGCGATCCGCAGGGCGTGCAGAATCGGAATGCCGTTGGCCAGCAGCGTGCCGAAAATGCGGCAGAAGCGGCACAGCGCCACCATCGTGTAGATCTGGCCCACGCCGGCCATCCGCAACTGGAGCCGCGCGAAGGTCAGCTTGCCCACCTCGCTCTGAAAAAAGCCGGCCACGGCGATGACCAGGATCAGCAGGACGCCGGCCAGCGAAAGCCAATGCTGGCTGAGCGTGTCGCTGATGCCGAAGACGACGGTCGTCGCCAGCGGCAGGTCGGGCTGCTGCTCGAGCAGGGTGCGGATCTTCGGCACGACGTACACCATCACGAACGTCACCGCGGCCAGACCGACCGTCAACAGAATACACGGGTAGATCAGCGAGCCGATGAACTTGTTCTTGAGCTCGTCCTGGCGGGCGACGAAGTGAGCCGCGCGGCTGAGCACGTCTTCGAGAAAACCGCCCTTCTCGCCGGCGCGGATCATGGCCACGTGCAGGTGCGGGAAAGCGTGTGGATGCTTCTCGAGCGCGTCGGAAAGCGTGTCGCCGCCGGCAACGTCGTCGTGCACCTCGCGCAGCACCTGGCCCAGGCCCGAGTTCTTGCTCTGCTTGGCCAGCACCGCCAGCGCCCGCAGCACCGGCACGCCCGCACGCAGCAGGTCGGCGAGCTGCTCATACATGATGCCGACCTTCGAGGCACTTACGCGGCGCGCCCGGCCGGTCAGCAGCGAGCGCTTGGCCGTGCCGACCTCCTCGAGCTGCACCGGCAGCAGCGAGCGGTCGGAGAGCTGCCGCGCGGCCGCCGCAACCGTGTCGGCCACGAGCGTGCCGCTGGCCTCCTGGCCTTCGCTGGTGCGAGCTTTGTATGCGAACGTCGGCATTGTCCGATAACCAAAGGCCGGCCACGACCCGCGCGGCCGGCGCGATCCGCTTCTCCGCATGTATATACGGCGCCGCGGCGTCGTGGATGCAGCGGCGGCGGCCGGAGCCTGGGCCGGGCGGGTGCGACGGCCCGGCCGACAGGCGGCGGCGGCGTGCAAACTGCCGGCCGACAGGCGGTTACGTACCATTATGGCGCTCGCGGGCGGGGCGACAACTCGCACGGCGCGGAATTGGGAGGGTCTGCGCTGCGGCCGGAGCGAATTCCGGCCGGTCCGCTTGTTTTGCCCCGTCAAGTCACTAGAACCTATCCGGCGGCCGGGCGACGGCCGGCGGGTCGACAGCAAGGATGCACGTGGTGAGCAAGGTGCGTCACGGGGAATCGATGAGCGTCACTGTCATCCAATCTGGCCTTTCGACGGGTGCCATAGGCAAGCGCAGCCTGTCCGTGCTGGCGCCGGGTGGCATGGGCAAGCGCAGCTTGCACGTGCTGCTGGCGGCATTCGTCTGGCTGCTGTCCGCCGCGACCGCGATCGCACAGCCGCGGCTGGAGCTCGAGGTCGAGCAGCGGCAGGTCTATCCGAACGAGCCCTTCGTAATCACGCTGCACGTGATCGACTTCGAGCAGGCGAGCGAGCCGATCGTGCCGAACCTGGCGGACTGCCAGATCGAGCAGCTCGGCGAGCCCAGCGAGAGCACGCAGATGATCAGCGTGAACACGCGCACCTGGACGCGTCGCTCGCGCGTCTACAACTACGAACTGACGCCGCGGCGGGTGGGCGAGCTGGTAATCCCACCCTTCGCAGTGGACGTCGACGGGCGGCGATTGAGCACCGAGCCGGTGCGCGTCCGCGTCGCCCGCAGCGAAAGCGGCGAGCTGCTCGAGGTGGCCGTCGAGTGCGACAGCGAGCACGTCTACGTCGGCCAGCAGGTACGCCTGACGCTGGAGATTTGGGTCCGGCCGGCGCAGACCTCGCGGCGGATGCTCGAGCCGCGCGAGATGATTCAGTACCTCGACACGCGACGGAGCCGCTTCGGGCCGTTCCCCTTGCCTGATCGATACCGCATCGAGCGGATCAGCGGCCAGGACGGAACGCTTGAGACCTACTACGTCTATCCCGCTTCCACGGACTTCGTGCCGACGCATCCCGGTGCGATCGCGCTCGACGACGTGCTCATCGCGATGAACTATCCCGGCAGCTTCGGGCGCGACATCTTCGGCGACGAGGTCGTGACCAGCTATCGCCGGCTGCGCGTGCGGCCGAAGGTATCCACCGTCGACGTTCGCCCGCTGCCCACGGAAAACCGGCCGGCGAGCTTCAACGGCGCCGTCGGCCGCTTCACGATCACGACCTCCGCCCGGCCGACGACGGTTCACGTGGGGGATCCGATCGAGCTGACGTTCGAGATTCGCGGCGAGGGGGCGCTCGATGCGCTGCCGCCGCCCGTGCTGAACACCCAATCGCTGCTGACCGCGGCGTTTCGCGTGCCGAGCGAGCGGCTGGCGGGGCAGACGGTCGGCGGTGTGCGGCGGTTCACGCAGACCATCCGGCCGAAGCGGGCGGATGTGACCGCGATTCCGCCGATCGAGTATTGCTACTTCGACCCGGAGCTGGGCGAGTATGTGATCACGCACAGCGAGCCGATTCCGATCAGCGTCAGCATGACGGAGAGCGTCTCGGCGGAGGACCTGATCGACGCGGATGCATCCGGCGGGCCGCGCTCGACCGCGGCCGAGCCGCTGGACGGACTGCGCGGGATCGAGACGGACACGGGGCGGCTGCTGGCGCGATCCCCGACGATCCGGCGATGGCACGTGGGGGCCGTGACGGCCACGCCGGCGGCGGTGTACGCGCTGAGCTGGGTGTATGTCGGTCTGGTTCGGCTTCGCGGCCATGATCCGGCGCGGCAGCGGCGCCGCACGGCGGGAACGCGGGCTCGCCAGCGGCTGCGCGCGGCCGGCGGCATGCCGGCGGCACAGCGGGCACGCGAGATCGAGGCGGCGATCGCCGGCTATGTCGCGGATCGATTCGATCAGCCGCCGGGAAGCCTCACCGGCCGGGCTGCGATCGAGCTGCTCGCGCAGCGCGGGGCCCCGGCGGAGCTGGCGGCGCAGGTGCGGCAGATCGTCGAGCGCTGCGAGGAGGCCGCCTATGGCGGGCAGACCGCGGCTGATGCGGACGAGCTGCTGGCCGCGGCCGAGGCGGCGATCGGCCGGCTCGAGCGGAGGTTCGCATGAGCGCGGCGGCCGGCCGGACGAGGCTGCCGCGGCTGTTTGCGGCGATCCTCGCGAGTCTGCTCGTGATGACGGCCCCGCCGCCGACTGTGGCGGCCGGTCCGCTCTCACTCGAGCAACAGCGCGACGCGCTCACCCGCGCGATCGACGCATTCGACCAGGCCGTGGCGATCTCGCGCGAGAACAGCGTCGAGGCTGAGCGACTCTTTCGCGAGGCGGCCGCGGGGTTCGAGACGTTGATCGCCTCGGGCATCCGCAACGCGGCCCTGGAGTACAACCTCGGCAACACGTATTACCGGCTCGGCGAGCTGGGGCGGACGGTACTGCACTATCGGCGGGCCGAGCGGCTCGACCCGACGGATGCGAACGTCGCGGCGAACCTGGCCTACGTGCGGCAGCGCGTGCGGCCGAGAATCGAGACGACCGGGCAGCAGAAGCTCGTCGAGCGGCTGCTGTTCTGGCAGCGCTTCACGTCGCGCGAGCAGCGGTTCTGGCTGGCGGCGGTGCTCAGCGCGGCCGGCTGGCTGGGGCTGCTGGCGCGGCTGCGGTGGCGGTCAGGGGCTCTGACGGGTGTGGCGATCGGGGCGGTGATGCTGGGCGTGGCGAATGCGGCCTCGGTGGCGTGGGAGCTTCACGACGAGCAGCGCCGACCGGCCGCGGTGGTGGTGCAGGGCGAGCCGGTGCTGCGTCAGGGCCGGGGCGAGGGGTATGAGGCGGTCTTCAGCGAGCCGCTGGGTCCGGGGGTGGAAGTGCGGATCATCGAGCAGCGCGGGGAGTGGGTGCACGTCGAGCTGCGGAACGAGCTGCGGGGCTGGCTGCCGGCGGGGGCGGTGGAGCGGGTCTGAGACAGCGCACGGCCGGCCCCGTCGAACAGCGGCGGATCGGATGGGTCCAGTCGGGTGGCCGCGATCAGTCATTTCAAACGGATTGTGATGCGACCGGGGGCAGCGACAAACCGCATAAGATGCATGCATGGGCGACTGGCCGTTCAAGGCGCTCGGCCTCGTCGACGACACCATGCACATCTGCTCCGACGTTTCGTGCATGTAATGCGGCTACAACCTGCGGACGCAGCCGCTGGACGGAGTCTGTCCGGAGTGTGCCGCGCCGGTGGACGAGTCGCTGCGGGCGCGGCGGCTGCTGTTCGCAGAGCAAAGATGGCTCACCGGCACCATCGAAGCGCGCAAGCTGATTGCTGGCGGGCTGATCGCCGCGCCCGTGCTGGGGCTGGCAGCCGCCTTCGCAAACCCGCACCGAGCGCCGGCGTCGGCCGGGATCCTGATCGTGCCGCTGATCGGGCTGGCGCTGGCGGCGGCGATCGCCGTATACGCTTCGCTGTGGATCATGACCAACCGGGCGGCGAACGAGGAATCGAGCGTGTGGCGGAGCACCTGCCGCTGCCTCGTACATGCGGCGCTGACACTGCCGCTGTGGCTTCCGCTCTGGGTCGTGCTCGAGGCGGGCATGCGTGCTCCTCCGGCCCCCATCGTCAGCAGCGTCGTCGCAGTGTTGCTGACGTGCGCGGGCTGCGCGGCCTACTTTTACCTGCTGGCCGACATCGCCGGGCGGATTCCGGACCCCGGGCTCGGGCAGCTCGCCCGGCGGATCGCCTGGGCGCCGCGGGCGGCCGGAGCGATGATCCTCAGTCTGTCCGGCTTGGCTCTGCTCGCCCGCTCGATCAGCGGAGCGACGCCGGCGAACACCCCCTTCCGCGGTGCACTGCTGGCGATCGCGTCGACCGCATTCGTCGTCGTTTACATCGGGGCCATCGTCGTGCACCTGCGGCTGGCGAAGCGATTGGCGATCGAACGCGACGCGGCCACGCGGTTGGCGGACGGGAAGCAGTCGTAGCAAACTGTTTCACGGCGAGTGAGTCTTTCGGGCATTTTGAACAAGGGAGGGTTTCCCGCTCCGCCCGCGGGCGTCGCTGTGCCGATCCCCCTGGATGGCCCGTAGCCTCACGAGAATGGTGCACCGGTGACTGAGGAGAGATCGCGACGTCGGCGGATGTGCTTGTGGCGTAGTGAATACGTGCACCCCGCGGGTGCTGGCCGATTGCACACACTTTTTCTTCTCGTGACCGTGACTGCTAATATCTTCAATCTTGGAGTAATGCTCTTCGTGCCGTCGACTCTGGCTTTATCGTCCCGGATGCAGATGGCGCTTCTGCTGCTGATCACAGTTCTAGTATTCGACAGACTGCGCTGGATTCGTCGAACACTGAGGGAGCTGGGGCCCGAGTTCTGCCTGGCTTGCGGTTATCGCATGACCGGTCTACCCGACGAGCACCCGTGCCCGGAGTGCGGCCGGGCGTATTCACGGAAGGAATCCGAGTACATCGCATCGCTGTGGCTTGGCCACCCGTACTCGTCGTCTCGTCCCGGTAAAGAGCGAAAAGGCGGCCGGGAAAGGCCGTAGTGTGCGTCCCTTGACGCACCAGCAGCCCTTGACGTCCTAGTCAGCAGCGACTGGAAACCTACGGCGAGCCCTGCAAGCTATCCACCGCCCGCGGCCGCTGGCTGGTCGACGGCGAGGGCGAGCCGTATAATTACCAGCGGCTGGCCGCCTGGGAGTTCGCCTACGACGACCCCCGGGCGCGCTACATGGCCCGCGAGCTGGACCCGAACTCGCTCGTGCCGTCCGGGCCGGCCGCGTGGACCGACTACCTCGGCACGTCGCCGTGGGGCGACTTCGACCTGACCTACAGCGGGAGCACGCCCGTGGTCAGCGAGCAGATGCGATACCTCGGCACCGCCGCCCAGCAGGACGTCTCCGGCGGCGATACGCGCCACTACCACGGCGACCTGATCGGCTCGACCATGCTGCTGACCGACGAGGCGGGCGGGACGAACTTCTCCCCGGCCAGCTTCGCCTACACCGCCTTCGGCGAGCCCGTCACGCCCGACGGCTCGGGCGGCTGGCGCGTCGGCCAGCCGGTCAGCGGCGCCCCGCGCTACGCCTACGCCGGCCAGTGGGGCTACGAGACCTGGCACGGATCCTCTGGCCCCATGTTCCTGGCCGGCGCCAATCCCAACCTCGCTTCGATCCGCCTCTCGCACGTGGGATTCCGCTGGTACGACGCATCGATCGGGCGGTTTGTGCACAGGGATCCGATTGGGATTCAAGGTGGTGTCAACGTATATGCCTACGCGGCCGCTAAGCCAGCAACGAGCGTCGATCCTGCAGGGCTGGATATCATTGTAGTCGGCGACATATGGCATAGCGGTGTGTTCATCGAAGACCCGGCGCGAGACGGAAGGTGGTGGCGATTTGATTATATGCCAGAGCGTCTCAAAAACTGGTGGGATGACGGCCAGGTAACTGAGAGCCCGCACCCGCTGGGTCCGGACGAGCCAGGCACGCGTTACCCGTCGAGCCCTGATACCGATGCGGCATGTTTAACTGAGGCGCGGCGCTGGATGGCCAGTCCTCCTTACTATTGCGTGCCGTTCACGTGCTGTCACACCTTCACCAGTAATATCCGTCAAAAGGCGGGAGCTTATCCCGTCATTAAGCCACAGATTCTTATTCCCAACCGCTATCGCGGTGGCAGGAATGTCATTTATTGAACAGAGGCGGTGAGACTTAGACCGTGAGCCGAGCACTCGATCTCGTCATACTGCTGCTCCTACTTGTGGCCATCATCGCCAGCGTTAGCGCGGTAAGCTCCTTCGCGGCTGTGTCGCTGGCAGCGTCATTCAGACTCGTTCCGCAGTCCATCGAACAGTCGCTCACCTGGATGGTCTTGCTCGCCATTCTGGGCCTCATCGTTGCTTGGGTCGCCTCAGTCATAGCGTGGCACTGTCGCGCTGTCGACATCCGCTTGGCCAGAGTCCTTCTCGGCATGGTTACGCTGCTAGCGATTGGCGTCCTCGGGACCGTGAAATCACAAAACCTCGCCCTCTGGGCTGACCTTCACGAGCACATGCTCCGGGTACGTGGCTCTGGAACACTTGCGGACCTGCAGCGCGATCTGACCGATGGGGGATTCGGTTGGGCAACCCTCGAAAAGCCGTCCGACTCTACGCACCACATACTGGTGCATCCTGTTGATGCGGAGAGATCCAGCCGGGCGGCCGCGTGGCTTCGAGAGCGCGGGTGGCAAGTTGATGTGCAGGCATCCAAGTAGTATCGTGTGGCGCGCCGAGATTGCCGCGCAGAAGGAACCTACGGCGGCCATCGCCGTGGGGTCGCGATGGCCGCCCGCGGCCGCTGGCTGGTCGACGGCGAGGGCGAGCCGTATAATTACCAGCGCCTGGCCGCCTGGGAGTTCGCCTACGACGACCCCCGGGCGCGCTACATGGCCCGCGAGCTGGACCCGAACTCGCTCGTGCCGTCCGGGCCGGCCGCGTGGACCGACTACCTCGGCACGTCGCCGTGGGGCGACTTCGACCTGACCTACAGCGGGAGCACGC
>CAZXUI010000035.1:6922-43288 GCA_964643885.1 uncultured Planctomycetales bacterium | reverse complement strand
AAGCAGCACCCGGCCAGAGGTTCTCCACGCTCGTGAGGAGGTCGCGGTCGGGTTCGTACGTGCGCAGCGTCTTGCCGCGCACGGCGCCGCCGGAGGCCTTGAACAGGGTTTCCTCGAGTAGCCCGCGCGTTGCGGAGTAGACGTAATCGGCGCTCCCGCCGGCCGGCAGCCCCGGCCCGACGACTTTGCTCAGGCGGTCGGTGTTGCCGTTGTAGGTGTATGTCGCGAGGTAATCTGCGAACGGACTGCCGGACGTGCCGACGCCGAGCCGGCTCAACCGGCTGAAGTGATGCAACGTGGGCATCCCGCCCGGCGGCTGATAGGGCACGACGCTGTCGTGCTCGCTGCGGACGGCCTTTCCGGGCAGCAGCGAACCGGAATCGAAGGTCTCCGTCAACGGCTGCAAGCGCGCGTCGTACGCGAAGGTCCGCGTGCCGGCCGCATCGGTCACCTGCGACAACGCGCCGAAGCGCGTGTAGGCGAGCGTCACGTCCGGTGTCTCGTCGGCGTAATCGATCGCCAGAAGGTCGCGTGGAAGATCCGTCGGATCGTTCGGGTCTTCGTACACGTAGTCGGTTGTGAGTGGTGGCCCGTTCGGCTCTCCGTCGGCCGTGCGGGACCAGGTTCGACGGCTCAACCGTCCCTCAGGTGTGTACTCGAACGTGACGGCCCGACCCTGCGCGTCGGACTTGCTCGTCAACAGGCCGGTTGCCGGGTCGTAGGCCCAACTCGTCACATCGCCCAGGTCGCCGCCACTGACCGGCCAAGTCGGGCTGCCCCAGTCGTACAGGTTTTCCGGATCGCGCCAGGTGTGCAGCTTTGAGCGCTGCCCGAACGCGTCGTACTCCACCCACACGGGTTGCGGTACCTCGCCCCAGACGTGCGTCAAACGGCCGAGATCGTCATAGCCGTAGCGCGTGAACTTCAGAGCCGCGCTGCGAACCCACGCCAGCCGCCCGGACGCGGATTCGTATCCGAAGCAGGTCTCTGCGCCGGTGCCGTCCGTCACGGAGGCGATCCGGCCGAAGTCGTCGAACGCAGTCACGACCGGGTTGGCGTGTCCCGGCGGTAAGGTGGAGGTGCGCCGGCCGAACCCGTCGTAGCCGAAACGCGTTACGAGCTGCGCCTTGTCACGCGTTTCCTGGAGCAGTCCGTTGCACCAGACGGCGACGGCCGCGTTGCTCGTGGCTGAAAAACTGGTCGTGCGCGTGACGAGCTTGTCATTCGGTGCCAGCGTGATAGTGGTGCTGGTTGCATTGTTGAAGTCGTCGAGCTCGACCGACTCCGCAACGGTGCCGCCGGAGAACCCCGTCAGCCGCGCCCGGCGCGTTCGGAGCGTCGTGGGCGTCGCGCTGCCTTCCGTTGCGTACGTGGTGACCTTGCTCTCGAGCCACCACTGGCCCGAAATCTGCGTGAAAAGCGTCTCGCTGTCGCGAATGCGGTCCAGTTGCGAGCCGGGTTCGAGCGTGCCGGAGCCGTCCAGGTCCAGTCCGCTGCGGAACAGCTCGCCAAGGTCGTCGTACTCGAACACCGTCGGTGCGGCGCGCGGGCCGGCCGCGTCGGTGACGCCGACGCGAATCAGCCGGCCGCCGAGCTCGTCGGTGTCATCGTACGTGTACGTTGTGGTGAGCGAGGCCGGGTCGCCGGTCGAGAATGCCGGGCGCTGTTCGAACGCGATTCGTCCGAGCGCGTCGGTCGTCGAACGTGCCCAGCGCGGGGACTGTGTACCGTCGGGCCCGACGTAGACCTGCGTCCACTCCTGCCCCGCGTCATAGCCATAGTCGAACCAGCGGGGTATGACGGCCGGTCCCGTGACGCTCTTGAGCCGCCCGTCGCGGTAAAACTCCATCTGCTCCGTCACGTTTCCGGGAAGAGTGACAGTCACGATTCGCCCGCCCGTGGGGGCCGTCGCGTACTCGTAGCTGGTCTCGAGCCCGGCCGCGTCTCTGCTCAAGGTCGGCCGACCGGCGCGGTCGCTTTCGCGCAGCGCGGTCAGTCCGGCTCCGCCACCGCTGTTCGTGATCGTCTGCGTCACGCGGAGGCGATCCGGGAGTGTCGCGTAGGTGTAGGTGGTCAGAATGTCCGGTTGCGCGTCAAAACCCCCACCCGCACCGACGCCGTGCTTGATCTCCTGCGTCAAGCGACCTAGCACGTCACGCGTGCTGGAGGTATGGATTCCCGCGGCATCCGTAAAGCTGGCCTGATTGCAGCAGTCTTCCCACTGCGTCACGGTGTGCGTACCGTCGGAGCGGTGGACGTCCGTGACGCGTCCGCGGCGGTCGAGCTCGTACAGCGTTTGCGAGATCGTCGCGAAGGTGCCGGCGCCGTCCGCGCAGACCTCCGCCGACTCCCAGACCAGGTTGCCCGCGGCGTCGGTGATCGTGGTCCGTCGAGTCGTGCGGCCGGCCACGCCATCCGGTGACGAATCCGTGCCGTCCGTCGCGATGATTCGCTCAAATGGGCCGTCGCCGCTCTCGGTGAACGCGGCGCTGCCCGGGCTGCCTGGCGTGTACGCGAACTCGCCCCGCGCGTACTCGAAGCTTGTACGGCGGCTGTCGGCGTACTGAACCAGAACGGGCCGGCGGTCTTCGAGGTCGCGGAAATCCGTTCGCGTCGTCAGCGCCGCGGTGCAGTCCGTCAAGTTCGTGCAACGCCGCTCGACCGTCCATGGTGGATTGCCGGTCGAGTATTCGAAATCGGTGCGCGAGACTACCGACCCCCCGACGAACTCGATGATCGAGATCGGCCGCCACTCGATCGGGTCCGTCGCGTATTCCGACTGCACAAGCCGCGTAATCCCGGCAGGCGAACCGTCGACGATGTCCAGCGGAGCGTCCTTCCAGGGCCGGTACTCGTGTGTCCTCCGGCCGAACTCGTCATACCGGAAGAAGCTCCAACCGCCGTCCGGTGTTTCCACAGAGCGAAGCCGCCGAGGTTGTTGGGGAGCTTCGTAGTATGTGTAGGTCGTGGTAAGATCGACACCGTACGGGTCGATCTGCGTTCGCAGAATCTGTTTCCGATCGGCGGTAAAGAGCTGACGGACCATCGACACGGTCAGCCCCGCCGCGTCGGTTAGTTGGACCGTCTTGACCGGTCCCTCCGCAGTCTCTTCCCACGTATTGGTCTGCGTTTCGAGCAGGTGCTCGGCGCCTCCGGTTACGCTGAAGGTCTGAAGCTGCCACTCGTCGCTCCCTGCCGAGCCGATGTACGTGTAGCGATGTGCCGCGCGAGCAGCGCCGTCGACGTGCTTGGTGAGTTTGAGCACGAAAGGCGTCTCCGACTCGCGCACAACGATCCACGTGAGGTACGGGGATGCGGTCGGGTGGTACACCCACAGGCCGTCCGGGTCCTCGGGATCCGACGGCGCGTAGTCGATGGCGTCCTCCGCGGCGTACAACCGAATCTCGTACGTCGGCTGCTGAGGATCGGGCCAGACGACATCCACAAATGTCTGTGGCGAAACGATCTGGCGGATGATGCCGAATTCGCGAATCACTTCTACGTCATTGCGCGCCCACGGGTAGTGCAGCGACGCCGGGCCAGCGAGCGCGGGCGTGGGAGTGGTCGCCGAGAGGGACAGTTCGCCGACGGGCCGGCCGCGGTAGTCGTTTCCCAATGAGATGCTGAACTCAAGGCTACCCAGCGTTGCCTCGCCGTCGCGCGCGGCGCATGCGCCGGGCGAACGGACCGTGATCTCTCGGTAGCAGTTCGGGTCGTCGCAGTCTTCGCAGCGGATGTCGTGTGCCCGCACCTTGACCGTGGCGGGACAGTCGCACGGGGGCAACAAACCGAAATGAGTTGTACCGCTCGAAGGCAGCGGCAAGACGTTGGCGCACTCGCCGCCGCTCGCGACGACTTCCCAGCGCACGCCGAAACAGTGTTCCGCGCTGAATTCGATGTTGCCGAGATCGTCGGGAGGGGAAGCACGCAGCTCCTGCGGCCTCACGCATTCGATCGCGAAATCGCCGACGCTCGCACAGGGTGCGTCCGGATCCAGCGGATCGTGAACTCGCGGATCGACTGCGCGGACGCGGATGGTACCGCCCTCGATGCAGCCGCTGATCTCGGCGAAGTGCCGCCACCGACCGTGCGGCAGCGCCTCCGTGGACACCTCGTTGATGGTCGCTCCGGCGCAGTTCGGCGACTCGGGATCGATCTCCCAGTGAAGAGGTCCGCCATAGCAGTGATCTGCATACAGGGTGAACCGGCAATCGCTCTCGAGCGTGGCCTGCGTCCAGCCGCCGAGCTGAGGTGCCTCGCAATTCAGGCACACCGTCGTCCACACGGCGGTACAGCACGGCTCGCCGCGCGAGTCGTAGGCACCCACGACGATGCAGCCGGGAAGATTGCCCGTGGCCGAGAGCGAGTACACCTTCAGACATCTGGATGGATCCTCGCTGATCAAGGTCAGGGCGTATTCCGGCGCGTTGGGGTGCGCCAGTTCGCCACAGCACGCGGGCACGTCCGGATAGCAGGGAGGCGCGTCGAGCGGGCGCTGGGCATACGTGATCAAGCTCGCTCCGCTGCAATGCGTGATTGTAATCGTGCCCTCGCAAGAGTCCGGCCGGATCGAGAGGCCTGGCGGAACGAGTTCGGGCGGACAGGGAGGGGGCGGGGGCGGCGGAGGTGGTTGGCACTCATCCAGAATACCGTCGCCGTTGCAGTCCTTGCGACAGTCGTTTCTGATCTCCTCGCCGTCGGCCACGCCGTTGCCGTTGCAATCCTCGCACAGCACACTGTCCGCGCACTGGGGCGCCTCGCAAACATCCGGAGTGCCGTTGCCGTTGGAGTCGTCGTCCATCTGACAAATATCGGGGACGCCGTTGCCGTCGCAGTCCTGTGAGATCGGATTGTTCGGGTCGTAGTACGGGGAATCAGGATCGGTTTCCTCGGCGTCGGGGAGCCCATTTCCATTGCAGTCGTTCGGATCTTCGGGCGGGCAGAACTCGGACTGTCCGCGACAATGCTCGCAGTCGGTCGGGTTATACAAGCAGTAGTCCGGGTGGTTCGGATCGCAGTACGGAGAATAAGGGCAAAACGTACAATCCTCGGGGTATGCGTCGCAGTAGCCCTGGCAGAAATCCGATCCTGGACAATTCAGGCAGTCCCAGGGATTGTGGAGGCAGTAGTCCGGATCGTTCGGGTCACACGGGTGATACGAGCACCAGTCGTAGTCCTCGTCACACAGATTGATGACGCCATCATCATCGTCATCGGAGCACCACGCGTCCTGGCACGCGCAAAAATGGTCGCAGTGAGGAGGTAATCCGAAGGGGGTCAAAGGATTATCGCAGTATACTGGATCACCGCCGCAGCAGTATATGCAGCAGGATCGCTCCGGATCGTCCGTGGCGGGGCCGGCATCGGCGGTGTTGGGCACGAATTTGACGAGCAGCATCGCGATGATGATCGCCAGGGAGGCCGCCGGGAACAGGAAGATCGCGATTCTGGCTGAGCGCAGCGTTGCGGACGAAGGGGAACCGGCCGCAATGAACTCGGAAGAGTCTGTGCGTCGGGACGGAGAGTTCATCCACATCTCCTCTAGCTGGCGGTGCTGTGCGAGCATTGTGGCTCGAGAGTCGGGTGCGCGTGAATGATCGGCTCGATTCTAAGCTGGTCGACGAGCGCGGTGCCGATGGACGCTGCGCAGTATGGCCCCTGCGCCCTCGCGCGGCAGCCGGCGGAGGTCGTCCGTTCGGACGCGCAATTGGAGAGTACAGCGAAGTGAAGTGGCGGTGCTGCGCAGACTTCGGCCGGTGGTCGATCGAACGCGGCCAAAGGCGGGGTTCGCGGACCGCCAGGCTCTGCCTTCGGCCTCGCCTCAGGGCGAGTACGGCGAGGAGGCCGAGCGACCTCCGAATCCCAGGGCCGAGCGAACGCGCCTTGCGGGCGCTTATCCAAGGCACACACCATGCACTCCCCGCAGCGCAAGGCCAACCTGCTCCGCCTGAAATCGGTTCGTGGGCACAGCCCGAAATGCCACTACGCCGGAAGTATGCCGGTGCCCAGGCGTCCTGTCAAGTTAATTCTTAGCGGGCGTCGAGTTTTTGGGGTTGGTCGGAGGTTGCTCCGCGATTCTGCAACCGGCGACGCATCCTGTCCGGCGGCGAGTGGAGCCCTAGGAGGACAGAGAGCTCACAGTTCATCGCAATCCAGATAGCGCAGCTCGTCGGTCGCCAGGTCGAGCAGCGCGGCGCTGCGCGGCGAGGCGCGGTGCAGCGCGCCGGGGTTGATGAGGCGAACGCGGCCGAGGCGGCGGTCGGCCCGCTCGTGGGTGTGGCCGTAGAAAATGTAGTCGGCCGCGGAAGCCTTGTGCAGAGCGTCGCCGTCGCCGGAGGCGGCGAGCGCGTCGAGGCGTGAGAATTCCGGCTCGTGGCCGTGAAACACGGCCAATCTGCGGCCGGCGAGATCGATGCGGACGGGCACGGCCGCGGGGGGCGTGAGGCCCAGAGAGCCTGCAAAACGGGTGATGGCCGGGCCGGCGTCGTCGGTGTTTCCCCAGACGAACCAGCAGTGCGGCAGACCGGCCGCGGCGAGCTCGGCGAGAGCATCCTCGCCGCCGATGTCGCCGCAGTGGATGAAGGCTTCGGCGCGGTTTTGCTTCAGCAGCCGCAGGGCGCGGGCGGGGCGCTTGGGATGTCCGTGGTTATCAGAGAGGAGTCCGAGGATCATAGTTGTGTGTTACCATTGCAGGACTGCGGTGTTGTCAGCCGGTGCGCAGGTTCGCCAGGAAGGATTGTGTATCCTCGAAGGCTTGCATTCGCTCGATGAGCGTCGTGATCTGCTTCGCGGGCGGCAGGTCGCCGAGCTGGCGGCGCAGCATGTGCACCTTCTTGAGCGTCGCCTCGTCCAGCAGCTTTTCTTCCTTCCGCGTGCCGCTCTGCTTGAGGTCGATGGCCGGCCAGACGCGGAGGTTGGCCAGCTCGCGGTCGAGGACCAGCTCCATGTTTCCGGTGCCCTTGAACTCCTGGAAGATGAAGTTGTCGGCCCGGCTGCCGGTGTCGATCAGGGCGGTGGCGATGATGGTGAGCGAACCGCCGTGCTCGATGTTGCGGGCGGCGCCGAAGATCTGCTTGGGCTCCTGAAGGGCGCGGATGTCGAGGCCGCCGGTCATGGTGCGGCCGCTGCTGCCGACGAAGGCGTTGAAGGCGCGGGCCAGGCGGGTGATCGAATCGAGCAGGAGGATGATGTGCTGGCCGCCCTCGGCCATGCGGCGGGCGTGCTCGATGACGAGCCGGGCGGTACGGATGTGCGAGTTGATGTCGCGGTCGTTGCTGGAGGCGATGACCTCGCCGCGGACGTTTCGCTGCATCTCGGTGACTTCCTCAGGCCGCTCGTCGATCAGCAGCACGACCATGTAGATCTCGGGGTGGTTGACGGCGATGCCGTGGGACATCTGCTGAAGCAGGATCGTCTTGCCGCTGCGGGGCGGAGCGACGATCAGGCCGCGCTGGCCGCGCCCGATGGGCGTGAACAGGTCGATCACGCGCATGCTGAGCGGGCCGCCGCGGGTGTCGAAGCGGAGCGGCTCGGTGGGGTCGACGGCGGTGGTGTCGGCCAGCGGCGGGGGGGCGACGTAGTCGGCGGCGGGGATGCCGCTGATCTGCTCGATGCGGACGACGCGCGGGCCGCGGCCGGGGCGGCCGGGTTCGGCGATGGCGGAGATTCGCTCTCCGCCGCGCAGTCCGAAGCGGCGGATGATGTCGGCGGGGATGGAGGCGTCGGCGGGGCGGGCGGTGTAGTTTCGCTTGGCGTCGCGCAGGAAGCCTTCGCCGGCGTTTTCGAGTTCGAGCACGCCTTCGACGGGGGTTTTCGGCCCGCCGGACGGGTTGTTCGGTTTGGCTGCTTTCATGTGTTCCGTTTTTTTGAAGCTTCGACCGGCCATGGTGCACACGTCTGGCACACCGCGCGGCGCGGCGGCGTGCGGCAGCGGCCCGCGGCGCTGGGACCTCGTGCGCCGAGCACGGAGCCCTGAGAGCGCCTGGTGGCCCGTCCTATCGTGCGACGGGCATTGAAGGGGCCGGCAACTGATGCGGCGGCAGAGCCCCGTGCGCCTCGCACGGGTCACTGAAGCGCCGTTCGTCCCGCCCGGTGGGGCGACGGGTTCTGATTGCGGCCGGGTGATGGCGGCTGGCCGGCGACGATCGAGGCCGCTCGCGATGCACGAGTGTATCCGCGCGGGGCCCGGACGGCTAGCGAGCGGCGGCGGTATCGGCGGCGACCGGGTTTCGCAGCGTGCCGATGCCCTCGACCTCGACCTCGATCAGGTCGCCGGCCTTGAGGAAGACCGGCGGTGTGCGGGCCATGCCGACGCCCTCGGGCGTGCCGGTGAGGATCAGCGTTCCGGGCAGGAGCGTGAACTGCTCGGAGAGATAGCTCACGAGGCGGGCGCACGAATGGATCATGTTGGACGTACTCGAGTTCTGCATGAGCTGGCCGTTAAGGCGGCTGCGGATCGGGCAATTGCCGGGGTCGAGCTCGTCGCGGGTGACGATGCAGGGGCCGAGGGGGCAGAAGGTGTCGAAGCCCTTGGCGCGGGCCCACTGCTTGTCATTCCGCTGGCAGTCGCGGGCGGAGACGTCGTTGGCGACGGTGTAGCCGAGGACGTATTCGAGGGCGGCGGACTCCGGCACGCAGCGAGCGGTGCGGCCGATGACGATAGCCAGCTCGGCCTCGAAGTCGACCTCGCCGGGCGCGGCCGCGGGGAGGATGATCGTGGCGCCCGGGTCGATGACGGCCGTCGTGGGCTTCACGAAGATCATGGGCTTTTCGGGGACCTGCGAGCCGGTCTCGGCGGCGTGGGCGCGATAGTTGCGGCCGATGGCGAAGATGTTGACCGGCCGCAGGGGCGCCAGGAGCCGTTGGACGGGGACGGTGCGGTCTTCGGCCTGGGGCGGGTCGAAGAGCGAGCCGCGGAGCGGGCGGGCGGAAGTTTCGTCGACGAGCCGGCCGAGCATTTCGGCGCCGTCGGGGGTGAGAAAACGCGCGATGCGCATCTGTGTGTGCTTCCTCCGGGTGTCAGTAGAAGATCGTCACGACCAGGTGCGGCTCGGCGTGCTTTCCTTCGACGATGCCGACCGAGCTGGTCGCGAACTTAATCTCGATATCGTCGTGGGCGTCGACCCACTCGTTGACCTGGTCATTGAGGTGGGCGAAGGCCGCGTCGGACATCTTGCAGTGGAAGGTACGGCATCGCGTGGCGCGTGGCGAGTCCGTCAGCAGGGGGCGGCGGAAGTGCTGGGCGCGCTCGTGCTCGGCGGCGCCGAGCGTGCCGCCGTGGCGGATCTGCGGCGGGCGGGCGGGTTGAGCGGCGGCGGCCGGGGCGGCAGGGGAGGCGGCCGGTCCGGCGTCGAAGGAGATCGGGGCGAGTTCGCCCTCGTTGTCCGCCTCGCGGAGGCAGTGCGGGCAGAGCAGGGCGTCTCCGCGGACGGCTGCGGTGCCGGCGTTGATCATTTCGGGGTAGATGGTGGCGCCGCACTTCTGACACGTGCGCAGGGTTTCGGAGGGTTTGGACATGCGGTTCTCCTCGTCGCGAGCCGGGGCCGGCCGGAGCGCAAGTAGCGGAGCTGGCCGGCGCGTTGAAATGGACTTGCCGACGGGTGCACGATAACAGATATTGTGCCCGCGCGACAGCGGCCCGCACCGGATCGCCGGCGGAAGCGGGTGACGAGGCTTCGAAAGCGCGCCACCAGCCAAGGAGACCTGCCGTGGAGCCAGTGTGGAGCAAGCGAGCGTGGTTGTCGGCGATGATGGGGTGTCTGCTGCTGAGCGGGGGTTGCCCGCATATGCAGGATGAGGGGGACGGGAACAGTAACGGCGACGGCGACGGGGGCGGCGACGAGCCGGAGCTGGTGGAGAACACGCCGCCGATCGCCAGTGCCGGTGCGGACGTGACGGCGGTGTCGGGGGAGCTGGTCGTCCTGGATGGGGCCGGGTCGTTCGACGCGGATGGGGACCGGCTGGTTTTCATCTGGCGGCAGGTCACGAGCGGGCCGGAGATCGTGCTGGTGAACGCGTTTGCGAGCCGGCCGCAGTTCATCGCCCCCGAGGTGGACGAGCAGATCGAGATCGTCTTTCGGCTGACGGTGGCGGACGGGTTTACGACGGCGACGGACGAGGTGCTGATCACGCTTCAGCCGGCGCCTTAGGGGGCGCGACGAGGTTCTGGCGGGGCTGGGGGGCGGCTCGCGGGGGGCGGGCTGGCGCGCCGGGGTTGCTGGGTTGCCGGGTTTCTGGGGTCAGGGGGGACATTTTCGTTTGTGTCGCGCCGCTTTAGAATGCACGTTCGCGCCTGAGCCGAGGACCCTTCGCGGCGCGATCGGAGGCAGCCAGCGGTGCACCGCTTCGTGCATTTTGCCAAGGGGCCGTCGGGAGGGAAGTTCGAGCTGCGCGGGGCGCATCTCGTGGGTGCGGACGGTGTGCCGGTCCGCGGGGAGCTGCGGGTCGAGACGGGGGAGATCCGGTGTGAGAGCCGCAATGCGGACCCGGTGGGGCTTTCGCTGCTCTGGCCGGTGCCCGGGTGCGGCGAGATTCAGCTCGAGACCACGCGGTTGCCGCCGCGCGAGAAGCCTTATCACCTGCACATCGAGCTGGCCCGCCATCGTCTGATGCGGATTTCGCAGAAGCGCGAGGAGTGGGGACTGTACGACTATCCTGGGATGGACGACCTGGCGGCGCAGGTGGAGCAGGCCCGGGATCTGTTCGTGCAGGCGCTGCAATTCGCCGAGAATCCGGCCAAGGCGGCGGAGCTGGCGGATCGATCGCTGGCGGTCTCGTCGGCCAGTGCCGAGGCGATCGCGCGGTTTCATGCGGGCGTCTTTCTGACGCGGCGGATGCAATCCGGCGGGATGGGGCGCGGCTCGCTGGGGGTGATGGTTCCGGCGTCGGCGGTGAAGAACCCGGCGGTGCTGGAACGAGCGCGGCGCGTGGCGGACTTCGTGCGGGTGCCGTTCGTGTGGCGGAGCGTGCAGCCGAAGGAGCAGGACGCCCGCTATGAGGCGACCGATGCGCTGGTGAAGGCGGCCGGTGGGGCGGGGCTGACGGTTCGCGGCGGGCCGCTGCTGCATTTCGGCGTGCGCAGCGTTCCGGACTGGATGTATATTTGGGAGAACGATTACGAGGCGATCGCGGACTTCGCCCGCGAGCATGTGCGGCGGACGGTGAAGCGCTACGCGGGCCAGGTGGCGACGTGGATCGTGGCCAGCGGGCTGCACGCGGAGGGCGTGTTTCCGCTGACGTTCGAGCAGATCATCGACCTGACGCGGAGCGTGACGAGCATCGCCAAGCAGACGGCGCCGCGGTCGCAGGTCGTTCTGGAGCTGACGCAGCCGTGGGGGGAGTATTACGCGCGGAACCAGCGGACGATTCCGCCGCTGCTGTATGCTGAGATGGTCGTGCAGAGCGGGATCAGCTTCGACGGATTCGCGCTGCAACTGCTGCTGGGGATCGGCAGCGACGGCTATCACTTCCGCGACCTGTTCCAGGTCAGCTCGCTGGTGGACCGGCTGGCGAACCTGGGCAAGCCGGTGCACATCTCGGCCGTGGCGGTGCCGTCGGCGGCCAGCAACGGGGACTCGTCCGTGGCGGGCGGCGGGGCGTGGCGCGACGGCTGGAGCGAGAAGGTGCAGGCGGAGTGGTACGAGGCGCTGTGCGAGGTGGCGATCTCGAAGCCGTACGTGGAGAGCCTGTGTCTCGATGCGCTGGTGGACGGGCCCGATTGCAGCATCAGCAGCGGCGGGCTGCTGCACGAGGACCTGTCGCCCAAGGCGGCTTTCGGAAAACTGAGCGAACTGCACCTGCGCCTGCGGGGCGAGGCGAAGAAGTGAGCGCGGCGGGGTCGGGCCGGCCGGCGCGGCGAAGCGCGGCCAGCATCGCGGTGGTGCTGCTGGTGGTCGGGGTTCTCAGCGCCGGGAAATTGGTTCAGTCGGTCGGCATACCTCTGTCCGCGGAGCAGGCGGCCCTGCGGATCGATCCGAATTCGGCCAGTGCGGCCGAGCTGATGCTGCTGCCGGGGATTGGCGAAAAGCTGGCGGCAGCGATCATCTCGCATCGCGAATCCGCGCCGCGGCGGCCGGCGTTCCGACGGGCTGAGGACTTGGATTTCGTGCCGCGGATCGGTCCGGTGCTGATCGAACGCTGGCGGCCGCTGATGGTATTCCCGGAAACACCCTTCGAGCCCGAATTCGTCCTGCATGAAGCCCGCTGAATTGCCTCCGCTGCCGGTCGTGTGCGAGCCACAGCTTCAGCCGCGGCCGTGGGGCGGGCGGCGGCTCGAGACGGTGCTGGGGCGGGCGCTGCCGGCGGATGTGCCGGTGGGGGAGTCGTGGGAGCTGTGCGGGCTGGCGGGGCATGAGTCGCGGGTCCGCGGCGGGCCGCTGGGGGGGTGCACGCTGCCGGAATTGCTGGCGGCGTGGGGGCCGCGGCTGGTGGGCGGGGCGGAGCTGTTCGACGGGGTGTTTCCGCTGCTGATCAAATACCTCGATGCCCGAGAGACGCTCAGCGTACAGGTGCATCCGCGGCCGGATGACGGCCGCCCGGAAAAGGCGGGGATCAAGCACGAGGCGTGGTATGTGCTGGCGGCCGAACCCGGGGCGGAACTGCTGATCGGCCTGCGGCCGGGCGTGACGCTGGAGGATGTTCGCGCGGCGGTCGGCGGGCCGCGGATCGCGGAGCTTCTGCGGCGCTGGCCGGTGCGTGCGGGGCAGTGCTACTACCTGCCGAGCGGCGTGCCGCATGCGCTCGGGGCGGGCGTGCTCGTGGCGGAGGTGCAGACGCCGTCGGATGTGACCTATCGGCTGTACGACTGGGATCGTGTCGGGCTGGACGGCCGGCCGCGCGAGTTGCACGTCGAGCAGGCGCTGGAGAATCTGCTGGTCGAGGTCGCGGCGGAGGAGATCGTTCAGCCGCGCTCGCACGTGGCGGGCGTTTTCGCGACGGTGACGCGGCTGGCGGTTTGCGAGCGGTTTCTGCTGGACCGGGTGCGGCTCTCGGCGGGGATGGCACAGCACTTGCCGCACGCGGAGATGGTCGTGTGGGTGGTGCTGCGTGGCCGCGGGTCGTTGCGGCGGGCGAGCTGGACGGTCGAGTTCGCGATGGGGGACGTGGTGCTGATTCCGGCCGACGCGGCCGACGTGGTGCTCGAGACGGCGGCAGATTGCGAGATGCTGGAGGTGAAGGTGCCGGTTCGCAGTCCGCTGAGCGGCCTGCCGCGGCCGCCGCGGGAGCGGGTGGCGCCGCCTGGGTCGCCGGTGCCGCTGGGGCGGCCGGGGCGGGGCGGCGTCTGAATCGGCGGCGGGTGGCGAGTTGGGAGCCAGGTGATGGTGGATCGAGCGGATGTCGCGGCGTACGAGGCGATGATCGTGCGTGAGCACCGGTCGCTGGTGCGGGCGGCGCTGGAGGCGCGGCCGTTCGTGCGGGCGGGGCTGGCGCGCAACGCGGGGCTGCTGCGGTCGATCGCGGATTCGAGCCGGCGGCGGGAGGCGGAGCTGGCGCGGCGGCTGACAGCGGCGGATGCGGGGCTGCCGTTCGTCTCTCCCGATATCGGTGTGATGCGGCTGCACTATCTCAAGCTGGATTATCTGCTGGCCGAGCTGGTGCGCGACGAGCGGGGGCTGGCGGAGGGGTATCGGCAGGCGGCGGCGCGGGCCGTCGGCGACGAGGCCAAGCGGGTGCTGTCGCGATTCGCGGCCGAGCATGAGGAGCATGCGGCGGCGCTGGCGGGTGAGTCGGTCTCCATGTCGTAGCGCGTCGGGCGCGTGGCGCGGCCGGGTTGTGCGGCGCGGGATTGGGGGCGGGTGCGGCCGGAATCAGATGGATCCAGCGTGGCTTGAATCGCTGTTGAGCGGAGTGGATGAGCTCGCGCGGCGGCGTCTGCGCGCGTATGTGGCGGGGATTCTGGCGGAGAATCAGCAGGTGAACCTGACGGGGGCGCGCGGGGAGGAGGAGTTCTGGGCGCGGCACGTGGCGGATTCGCTGGAGCTGGCGCCGCTGCTGCGCGAGCGCGGCGCGGGGACGTTGCTGGATGTGGGCAGCGGCGGGGGGCTGCCGGGCGTGCCGCTGGCGTGTGCGTTGCCGGGCGTGCGTGTGACGCTTCTGGATGCGACCCGAAAGAAGCTCGACGCGGTGATGCGCGTGTGTGCGGCGGCCGGGATCGAGAATGTGTCTGCGCGCTGGGGACGGGCGGAGCAGCTCGGGCACGATACGGAGCTGCGCGAGCTTTTCGATGCGGTGACGGCGCGGGCGGTCGCGGCGCTTCCGGTGCTGCTGGAGCTGTCGGCCGGGTTCGTCCGCGTGGGCGGGGCGGTGTGGCTCTTCAAGTCGGCTCGCGCGGCCGATGAGGAGGTTGCAGCGGCACGGTCAGCGGCGGCTGCCTGCGGGCTGACGGCTGGGCGGCGGCACGAATACGACCTGCCGGCGGGTCATGGGCGGATGGTTCTTCTGGAATATCGCAAGGCCCGGGCGCTTCGCGGGAATCTGCCGCGGGATGGGTCGTTGATCGCCCGCCGGCCGCTGCGGCCGTAGCGGATTGCGTTGCGGGGTTCGCGCGGCGTGGGGTATGGTGCGGACATGGTCAGGCTCAGCGACTTGGTGCGTGCGGTTGCGCTTATTGTGGCGCTGTTTTCGCTGGATGCGGCGACGGGTGGGATGGGGCCGGTGCGAGAGGGGGTCTTCGCATCAGGGCCGCACGATCGGGCGATCGCCCTTCGGGATGAGAGTGCGAGGGGGGATGGTTCCTCTTGTGCTGTGATCGGAGCCGAAGGCTCCACGTACGACGCAGAGGGGCGAGCTCTCCGGTGGCTGAAGCCGCCGGCTACGTTCGTGTGCCCTGACGGGCAAGAGCACGAACGGTCGGTGGCCGGTCTCCCGTTTTCTCAAAAGCGATCTCGCCCGGCTCTCGGTACAGCGGAGCAGGCACGGGCAAGCTGCGCTCGCCCATGCCACCCAGGCGAAGGGGTGCGAGCAGGGATTCTCGCGCCAGCGGGCGCGGAAGGGGTGCGAGACGGGATTCTCGCACCAGCGGAGGGGGGGATTCTCGCACCAGCAGTCGCAGCGGGGCGATGGCAGGAGGCGGCGGCACAGGACGGCAACAGCGACCCGCCCGCGGGCGAGCAGCGCTACGGGCAGCATCTGCGTACGATCAGCGGGCTGCGCGATCCGTCCGCGGGGGCGATCGCGGCCGATGGGACGGTGTACGTCGTCGAGAGCGGGGCGGATTGCGTGCGCGTCTTCACGCAGGCGGGGGAGGCGGTTGCGACGATCGGGCGGCGCGGCGGGGGCGTCGGCGAGCTGCTGCGGCCGCAGGGAATCGCTCTCGCGCCCGACGGGCGGCTGTTCGTGGCCGACACCGGCAATCACCGCATCGCCGTATTCAAGGCGGACGGCTCGGCGGAAGCCGCGTGGGGCAAGCGCGGCCGCGGGGAGGGGGAGTTCTGCGAGCCGATCGCGGTCGCGGTGGATGCGCGGCATGTCTACGTGGCGGACGCGGGCAACGCGCGCGTGCAGGTTCTCGACCTGGCCGGCAGGTGGCAGGGCAGCATCGTGCCGTTCGGTTCCGAGGCAGCGCCCGGTCGGCTCGGCGGCGTGGCGGTCGACGAGGCCGGAAACCTGTTCGTTTCCGATGCGCATTCTCACCGCGTGCTGAAGTTCGACTCGGCCGGCAAACAGATTGCGGCATGGGGCGAGTGGGGCTCGGCGCCGGGGTTGCTGTCGTCGCCGCGCGGGCTCTTCGTCCGCGGGCAGCGGCTGTTCGTGGCGGATGCCAACAACCATCGAATCGAGGTCTATACGCTGGATGGTCAGCGGCTGTACGAATGGGGGCTGCACGTGATCCGGCCGCACGAGGGAGAGGGGCGGATTCACTATCCGCTCCAGGCGGCGGTGGCGCCCGGCGGCGAGTTTGCGTTGGTGTGCGAGGCGTTCGAGAACCGCGTGCAGCTTTTCGGTTTCACGCAGGAGGACATCGCGACGCAGCGGATGTTGATGGCGTCGGTGGGCGGCATGTCGACGCACTACGGGCCGCGGGCGGCGCGGAGCGGCAGCTTGCTGGCGATCACGGAGCCGGAGAATCACTCGGTGCTCGTGTTCAACACGAGCGCCGATACGCCGGTGAATATCACGGTCGTCGGCGAGTGGGGGCCGCGACCGGGGACGTTCATCGAGCCGGCGGACGTGGCGGTCGATGAGCGCCGCGGGGCGCTGTTCGTGGTCGACGCGGGCAACCGGCAGCTCAAGCAGTTTCGGCTGAGCGTCGATTCCGGGGCGGAGCTGGGCTTCTCGTATCGCATTTCGGCGTTCGTGAAGGCGTGGAGCTTCGAGGCGATCGAGCGGGCGGCCGGCGTGCAGTTGGATTGGCCGCTCCAGGTGGAGCTGGTCGAGCTCGGTCCGGAGGGGCTGCTGTATCTGCTGGATGCGCGCAATGCGCGCGTGCTGGCGGTCGATGGGGAGATGCGGCTCGTACGGAGCTGGGGGGGCTACGGCGACGCGGCCGGCCAGATGCGGCGGCCGACGGACCTGGTGGTCGATGCGGCCGGCGGGCGGGTGCTGGTGGTGGATGCGGATCGCCGCTGCGTGCTGGTCTATGATGAGAAGGGGGAACTGCGGGGCGAGATCGGGGCGGCGCAGGTGCAGGCCGGCGAGCTGGTTGAGCCGTACGGCGTGGCGGCCGGGCCGGAGGGGACGCTGTTTGTGACGGATCGCGGCGGGCACGCGTTGCTGCATTTTGGTGGGGACGGGTCGTTGCTTTCGCGGCGGGGCGGAGCGGGGTTGAAGGCCGGGGAGTTTTTCAAGCCGGCCGCGGTTTTCTCTGATGATGAGGGCCAGGTGCTCGTGATCGACTACGGCAACCACCGGGCGCAGGAGTTCCGGCCGGACGGCTCGCTGTTGCGGGCGTTCGGCTCGCGCTGGTACGTGGCGCCGGCCCGCGGGTTGCCGATTCCGGGGGAGCGGCCATGAACGGGGTGAACCGGGATCGGAGAGGGCGGCGGCCGCTGGTCGCGTGGGTGTGCGGCGGTGCGATGGCGTGCGCGATGGCGGTAGGGGGGATCGGTTGCTCCGGCGGTGATCAATCGTCCGGTCAGGCGGCGGGCGACGGCGGGGCGAAGTCCACCGCGAGCGTCAGCAGCGCTCCGGCGACGGCGACGCATGCACCTCCGGATCTGGCGGATTTTCCGCTGACCGTTACGAGTAATGACGGGGCGTTCCTGGTCGCGTGTCGGCCAGCGCCGGACCCGATCCCGCTCAATCAGCCATTTTCGCTGGAGCTGCTGGTGCTCGATGCGGCTGACCGCCGGCCGGTAGGTCCGCCGCTGTCGATCGTGGTCGACGCCGACATGCCGGATCACCGTCACGGAATGAACACTCAGCCGGTCGTGTCGCGCCGGCCGGATGGATCGTGTCGCGTCGAGGGGATGCTGTTTCACATGCCCGGATACTGGGAGATTTACGTCGACCTGGAGCGCGGCGGCGTGATCGAGCGGGCGCAATTTCCGGTGAACCTGGAATGAGCGGCGGGGCTGCGACAAGGGTGCGATACGCAGTAGCGGCCGGCATCCTGGCGGCGGCGTGGCCGGCGGCGTGGCTGATCGCCGCGCCGTGTGAAGAGGGTGCCGCGCCGGCGTTCAGCGAGACGGAGCGGGCCCGCATCCTGCAACATTCGCCGCTGCCCGACCCGCCGGCCGATCCGACCAACGAAGTGGCGGATCATCCGCTCGCGGCGCGGCTGGGGCAGTTCCTGTTCTTCGAGCCGCGGCTGTCGTCGCGTGGCGATATTTCGTGTGCGACATGCCATGATCCATCGAAGCACTTCACGGACGGAAAGCCGCTGGGAGAGGGCATTCGTCCTGGATCGCGACACACGCCCGCGCTGTGGAACGTCGCGCATCAGCGCTGGTTTTTCTGGGATGGCCGGGCGGACACGCTCTGGGCGCAGGCGCTCGGTCCGATCGAGCATCCGGATGAGATGGCGGGCAGCCGCGTGGCGGTCGCGCGACTGATTGCGCTCGATGGGGAGCTGCGGCGGGCCTATGAGCGGGTGTTTCCCGAGGAGCGTCTCGATCCGACGTGGGCGGAGCGGCTGCCGGCCGGCGGCCGGCCGGTGGCGGGCGACCCGTCCGACCCGCAGCACCAGGCTTGGCTGGGGCTGAGCGAAGCGGATCGCGATCGGGTGAACCGCGTTTTCGCGAATGTGGGCAAGGTGATCGCGGCATACGAGCGCAGGCTGGTCAGCCGCAGCGCTCCGTTCGACACGTTCGTCGAAGGACTGCGCGAAGGCGACTCGACGAAGCTGTCGGCGCTTTCGGCGTCGGCCCAGCGCGGGTTGAAGCTGTTTATCGGTCGTGGGGATTGCCGATTGTGTCACACCGGGCCGGTTTTCAGCGATGGGGAGTTTCATAGCGCGCGGGTCGCGCCGCGCGACGGGGCGGCGCCGCGCGACGCCGGGCGATACGACGGAATCGAGCTGGCGCAGCGGAGCGAGTTCAGCTCGGCCGGTCCGTACAGCGATGATCCGGACGGGCCGGCCGCGGCGATGTTGCGGCACCTGAAGCGGAAGGGGGACGACTGGGGGCGTTTCAAGACGCCGTCGCTGCGGAACGTGGCGGTGACGGCCCCGTACATGCACCAGGGGCAGTTCGCGACGCTCGACGACGTGCTGCGGCACTACTCGAAGTTCGAGAACGCCCTGCCGCCGGACCACCATCGCCGCGAAACGGTGCTGATGCCGCTGAACTTCTCGGAGCATGAGGCGGCCGACCTGAAGGCATTCCTGGAGTCGCTCACGGACGTGTCGAACGAGGCGAAGCTGCTTCGCCGGCCGGCGAGCCCGTTGAGCGACGAGTAGGCCCGGCCAACCGCACTCAACCGGTCCGCATTTCCGGCTCCCGCCGAGGGGTGGATCAGGAATCCCCGGTTCGGCCGGCCGTCCAGGTCGGCGAAAAGCGGTCGCGCGGAAATTGGCTCTCGACGCGGGGCGGCGGGGCGGTATAGTGGGAGGGAAGTTCCGACCACACCCATAAGGCCGACGGGAGATCACGATGTCCTTTCGAGTTTCTCACGTGTTGCGCCTCGTCCCTGTACTGGCCATCGTATGCGGCGGTGCACTGGCGCACGAGGACGATCCGAAGTTGCTTGGGCTGCTTCCGGGCTATCAGGGTCCCGGGTATCGGGCGGACTTCGGGGGGGAAGCACCGCGCGGTTTCCCGTCGAACAACATGACGCTGCTGAGCTGGCTTCCGTTGAGTGAGTTCGGCTCGCACGACAACGGGAACGACTGCTGGGGGTATGTGTCGCCGTCGGGACGTGAATATGCCCTGATGGGGCTGTCGGGCGGGACGGGGTTCGTGGAGATCACGAATCCGGGCAACGCGCAGCTCATCGACATGATCTCCGGTCCGACGAGCCTGTGGCGGGACATCAAGACGTACCAGAACTATGCGTATGCGGTCAGCGAGGGCGGGGGCGGGATTCAGGTGTTCGACCTGAGTCAGATCGACAACGGCGTGGTGACGCTGGTCAACACGGTGACGACGGGCGGCAGCACGGCGACGCACAACGTGGCGATCGACACCGACAGCGGGTTTCTTTATCGCTGCGGCGGCGGCGGCAACGGCATCCGCATCTACAGCCTGGCGAACCCGGCCAACCCGACGTTCGTCGCGTCGTGGTCGACGCGCTACGTGCACGACGCGCAGATCGTGACGTATACGAGCGGCCCGTACGCCGGCAGGCAGATCGCCTTCTTGTGCTCGGGCGACAATGGCGGGTGGGACAACACCGGGCTCGAGATTCTGGACGTGACGAACAAGAGCAACATCGTCCAGCTCTCGCGGCGCTTCTGGCCGAATCCGGGCTACTCGCACCAGGGCTGGCTCTCGCCCGACCGCAACTACTTCTACATGGGCGACGAGCTGGATGAGCAGTCCTACGGGCTGTCGACGACGACGCACGTGTTCGACGTGTCGGACCTGAGCAACCCGGTGCGGCTCGGGGCGTTCAGCAACGGGCAGAGCGCGACCGGGCACAACATGTACACGGTCAACAACCTGATTTTCCAGGCGAACTATACGAGCGGGCTGCGCGTCTTCGACGCGACCGACCCGAACAACGTCGCAGAGATCGCCTATTTCGACACGGCCCCGTCGAGCAGCTCGAACGGCTTCAACGGCCTGTGGAGCACCTATCCGTACTTCCCCAGCGGAACGGTGATCGGCAGCGACATGCAGAACGGCCTGTTCGTGCTGCGGCTCGGCACGACGCGGCTGGAGTTCTCCTATCCGAACGGTCTGCCGACGCTGCTGGACCCGAGCGGCCAGACGGTCCGCGTCGCGATCGAAGGCGTGGGCGGGGCGGTGCTGGAGCCGGGCACGGCGCAGATGTTCTATGACATCGGCCAGGGCTTCGTGCCGGTGGCGCTGGTTCCGGCCGGCGGCAGCGAGTTCGACGCGTTTTTCCCGGCGCTGGCGTGCGAGACGCCGGTCGGCTTCTACTTCCAGGCCGAGGATGACAGCGGCCTGATCTGGACCGATCCGCCCAATGCACCGGGCGGCCTGCACCAGGCGGTGGCGGCGACGGATCAGGAGGTCGTGTTCGCCGATGACATGGAGATCGATCGCGGTTGGGCGGCCGGCGCCGCGGGCGACACGGCCACGACGGGCGTCTGGGAGCGCGTCAACCCGCGGGGTACGGCGGCCCAGCCGGAAGACGACCACACCGTGAGCGGCACGATCTGCTGGGTGACGGGCCAGGGTCCGGCCGGTGGCGGCGTGGGCGACAACGACGTGGACAACGGCCGGACAACGCTGCTGTCGCCGGTGCTCGATCTGACGGGTCAGGACGGGGCGTACATCAGCTACTGGCGCTGGTATTCGAACGACCAGGGCGCGGCGCCGAACGCGGACGTTTTCCGGATCGACGTGACGAATAACGGCACGAACTGGGTGAACGTCGAGACGATCGGGCCGAGCGGGCCGGGCACGTCCGGCGGCTGGTTCTACCACGAGTTCCGCGTCAGCGACTTCGTGGCCCCGAGCAGCCAGGTCCGGATGCGCTTCATCGCGGAGGACGCCGGCGACGGGTCGATCGTCGAGGCGGCGGTCGACGACTTCGACGTCCGCGTGGTTTCGTGCCAGGCGGACTGCCCCGAGGACCTGACGGGCGACGGCCTGGTCGATTTCGATGACCTGGTCACGTTGCTGGGCGCGTACGGCGTCAGCGACGCGGGCGATATCACCGGCGACGGTCAGACGAACTTCGACGACCTGGTCGCCCTGCTGGCCGCGTACGGGACGAGCTGCCCGTAGGGCCGGCGCACTGAATCACGCGAACCCCCCTTGGAGTCTCGCCCCCGGATCGGCTCACCGCCGGTTCGGGGGCGAGCTCTTTGTATGGCCGGGCCCGGGAGGGGGGCGTTCGATATCGACAGCCGCAGGGTGGCGAGTAGACTGCACGGTCGCGCCGCGGCGGGGTGGCGAATGTCGGAGCATGTAGCGATGGCGCAGAGCACTCTTTCCCCGGGCGAGCTGCTGGAGGCGTGGGCGGCGCTGGGCGAGAGCGAGCGGGTCGAGGGCTTCACGCTGCTCTCGCGCGAGGACGCCCAGGAGCTGCTCTTTCAGCTCGATTCTCAGCAGCAGGCCGAGCTGCTGATGTCACTGCCGCTGGGGGAGCGGCGGCTGTGGCTGCGGCTGCTGCCGCCGGACGACGCGGCCGACATCGTTCAGCTCGTGGAGGAGGACAAGCGCGAGCCGCTGATCGGCCTGCTGGATGATTTCACGGCGGCCGAGGTGCGGGCGCTGCTGGCGTATGAGGAGGACGAGGCGGGCGGGCTGATGAACCCGCGCTTCGCGCGGCTGCGGCCGGAGATGACGGTCGGCGAGGCGCTGAGCTACCTTCGTCGGCAGACGCGTGAGCGGGTGGAGCAGATCTACTACGCCTACGTGCTGGACGCCAATCAGCGGCTGCTGGGGGTGGTCTCGCTGCGCGACCTTGTGACCGCTCCGGTGGAGACGCCCATCTCGCAGGTGATGGAGAGCGACCTGGTCAGCGTGCACGAGGAGACGGACCAGGAGGCGGTCAGCCAGCTTCTGGCGACGCACGATCTGATGGCGGTGCCGGTGGTGGACTCGGAGGGCCGCATGAAGGGCATCGTGACCGTGGACGACATCGTCGACGTGGTTCAGGAAGAGGCGACCGAGGACATGCACAAGATCGGCGCGATCGCGGTCCTGGATGCACCGTACCTGGCGGTCGGGCTGCGCGAGCTGGTGCAGAAGCGGGTCGTGTGGCTGATCGTGCTGGTGGCGCTGAGCTTTCTGGCGGCGCTGGCGATGCACAGCCAGAGCGAGAAGATCCAGACGCTGGGGCTGCTGGCGACGTTTGTGCCGCTGATCGTGAGCACGGGCGGGAATTCGGGCTCGCAGGCGGCGACGCTGGTGATCCGGGCGATGGCGCTGGGCGAGGTGGGATTGCGCG
This sequence comes from uncultured Planctomycetales bacterium, assembly GCA_964643885.1. GTDB lineage: Bacteria > Planctomycetota > Phycisphaerae > UBA1845 > Fen-1342 > CAADGL01. The sequence continues at coordinate 20,827 of CAZXUI010000035.1, read as the reverse complement.
ACTGGTGGCGGGTGGTGCGGCGCGAGCTGGCGGCGGGGGTGCTGATGGGGGCGGCGCTGGGGGTGGTGGGGCTGTGCGGCGTGCTGATCTGGCATCTGGCGGCGGTGTTCGTGGCCGGCGAGGCGGGTTTCGGGCCGTATGTGCTGCTGGTCGGGTCGACGATGGCGGTCAGCATTCTGGCGGTGGTGACGTGGGGCACGCTGGCGGGGTGCCTGTTGCCGTTCGGGTTGCGGGGGTTCGGGTTCGACCCGGCCAGTGCGTCGGCGCCGCTGGTGGCAACGATCGTGGATGCGACGGGGGTGATGCTTTATTTCACGATCGCGGGGGTGATGTTGCGGGGGACGTTGCTCTGAGGGCTGCGGCGAGGATCACTCGTACGGGCGAAACGCCCGTACCACCCAATGATGACGGGTGGGACGCCCGTGCTGTCCGAGGCGGCGCGGATCAGAGGCGCGACCGTCAGGGAGCGGGCCAGGTTCGCAACTTTCCCGCGTACACGCGTCGAAACGCGTACACCTGACACCATGCGGCTGCGTACGGAGTAGGTGGATGTCATCTGGCGCTTGCGCGGGAAGCGCGCCAGCCCCAGCCCGCTCCCTTACAGTCGCGGCGCGGATCACTCGTACGGGCGAGACGCCCGTACCACCCAATGAAAACGGGCGAGACGCCCGTACCACCCGGATCAGGCGTCGCCGTAGAGGCGCGGCAGGTCGACTTTGCGGCTGGATTGCCCGTCGTGCACGGCCATCTTGCCGCGGCCGCTCATCGTGGCGCCGCCGTACAGCCCATCCTTGCGCAGGGCGTACAGGTTGAGCCCGTAATTCGGCTCGCCGGCGGCGTTGCGCAGCCGCTTCTCTGTCTTGGCCGCGACGCGCCGCAGCACTTCCAGGCAGGCCTCCTCCGGCGTGCGGCCCTGCCGCATGAACTCGACGGCCATGAAGGAGGAGAGGTTCTGGAGGTTCGCCTCGCCGCGGCCGGTGCTGCCGCAAGCGCCGACTTCGTTGTCGACATAGAGCCCCGCGCCGATGATGGGTGAATCGCCGACGCGGCCGGGGATCTTGTAGGACAGGCCGGAGGTCGACGTGCAGCCGCCGATGTCGCCTGCTTCGGTCAGCGCCATGCAACTGATGGTGCCGGTGGTGCAGGGGATGTCCTTGAGCCGCGGGGCCGCCTCCTTGTCGGCCTCGGGGTGCAGCCAATCGTCATTGTCCGAGTGCGACTCCTTCCAGCGGAGCCAGATTTGGCGGGCCTCGTCGGTGAGCAGCTCCTGCTCGGGAAAGCCGTGCGCCCGGGCGAAGCGAAGTGCCCCCTCGCCGACCAGCAGCACGTGATCGGTCCGCCGCATCACCAGCACCGCCACGCTGGAGGGGTTCTTGATCCGCTGGAGCGCCGCGACCGCGCCGGCCTTGTGGGTCGGACCGTGCATCACGCAGGCGTCCAGCTCGACCACGCCCTCCTCGTTGGGCAGGCCGCCGTAGCCGACGGAGTGATCGCTGGGGTCGCTCTCGACGATGTTGATGCCCGCGACGACGGCGTCGACCGGATCGACGCCCTGCCGCAGCAGCTCCATCGCCTTGTCGCAGGCCGGGATGCCGTTGGCGCTCGAGATGACCAGCGGGCCGGCGCGTTTCGCAGCCCCGGCCGGCCGGGCGGCCGGCTCCTGCGCGATCGCCTGGTTTCGCGAGAGCAGGGCGGCGGCGGTCGCGCCGGCTGCGCACTGAACGAAACGTCTGCGGCTCAGAGGCATGGATGGGCTCCTGTCGTAGCGGCAATTCAGCGAGAACGGCCCGAAGCGGCTCGGCCGGCCCGTAGAGCGACGGTGGCGACGCACCGAACGATCGGCTGCGGCTCGTGAGCGAGATTGTAGCGGCCGGCGGGGGGTAGCCGCGAGCCCGGCGGCGGCTGCGCGGGGCGATTGTGTCGGCGGCAGGGGAAACGGCGGCGGACCGGGCGTACAATGCGGCGGGTATTGCAGTGCGGTCCGCGATCCTCCTCGGGTATCGGCAGGTGAAACATGGCACAGTCGGAAGATGTCCTCCAGCAGGCGCGGGCGCTGGGCGAGGCGCTGGCGAAGCATCCGCGCGTGGTGGGGTTTCTCGACGCGCGGGCCCGGTTCGAGCAGGACCAGGACGCGCAGCGGCTGCTGGTCGACTATCAACGTCAGGCACAGCGCATCCAGCAGCTCCAGCGCGACGGCAAGCCGATCGAGGTGGCCGACAAGCACAAGCTGTCCGAGCTGGAGGGGCGGATGTCGTCCAATGACGTGCTCAAGGAGATGATGCGGCGCCAGGCGGACTACGTCGAGCTGATGAACCGCGTGCAACAGGCGCTGGAGGGGCCGATCACATCGTCCCGCCAGGGGGATGGAGCCTCATCGACATGAGCGGTGGTGCACCGCTGGAGAACGCACCCGTCGGCGGCGGCACGGAGCGCGAAACGCCGGCCGCATCGGCCGGCGGCAGCCTGACGGAGCAACCGTCCCGGCCGCGGCTCAGTCCGCTGGGCTGGGCGTGGCTGGTGGCGCTGCTGGGCTGGACGACGATCGTGTCGTTCTACGCGCTGGGCGGCGGGAGCGACTTCGACCCGCCGGATGCGTGGGTGGCGCAGACCGCGCGTGAGATGCAGGAGTCCGGCTCGTGGTACGGCTACATCGTGCCGCACTTCTCAGGCGAGGTGCGGCTTCAGAAGTCGCCGGGACCGTACTGGCTGGTGTGTCTGACGGCGTGGCTGCGCGGCACGCCGGTGGACGTCGTTTCGGCCCGCATGCACAGCGCCGCGTCGGCAGTCGTTCTCGTAGCGGTCGTTTTCTGGCTGACGTGGCGGATCGCGGGGGAGCGGGCGGCCATCTTCGCCGGCTTTGCGCTGGCTTCCAGCGCGCTGCTGCTCTACTGGTCGCACCGGGCGGCGAGCGATCTGGGCGTCACCACGTGCATCACTCTGTCGCTGGCGTGTCTGTGGGCCGGGTCGGAGCTGGAGCCTCCCGGATGGCGGCGGATCGCGCTGTGGCTGCTGGGGTATTTCGCGGCCGGGCTGGGCATGCTCTACAAGATGCCGATGCCGCTGCCGTGCATCGGAATCCCGGCGCTGGTGTACGTGCTGATCTTCCGGCGCTGGGGCCTCTTCGCAAGCCTCTGGCACGTGCCGGGCCTGGCGCTGTTCCTGCTGCCGTGGCTGCCCTGGGTGCTGGCGGTGATTCAGGCCGAGCCGACGGCGCTGGACAAATGGTGGGTCGAGTTCGTCGACCGCTACACCGGTGAGATGCCGCCGGCGCTCGACAGCACCGAGCGCGAAGGCGACTGGACGAAATACCTGTTCTATCTAGGCGTGGCGGCCGTCTTCGCGATTCCGTACACGCTCTCCATACCAGGCGCGATCACCCGCGCCTGCCGGACGCAACCCGGCGTACATGACCGCGGCCGGTGGTTCCTGCTGATCTGGCTGGTCAGCCTGTTGGTGTTCTTCACGCTCGGGTCGGTGCGTGAGACGCGCTACTTTCTGCCCGGACTGCCGCCGCTGTTCGCCCTGCTGGGGATCGAGCTGGCCGCCTTCTTCGATCCGCAGCGTCGCCCGCGGCCCGCGCTGGAGCGCGGCGGGCTGATTCTGATCGGCGTCGCGGCGCCGGCCGGTGCGGTTGCGGGCGGTTGGTATCTGAAGCGGCTCTCGGACCGGATGGCCGAGTACGGCGTCTATGGCTGGGAGGAGCTCGGGCCGGCCTACTGCGTGGCCGCGGCGATCTTTGTGGTGGGAATCATTGCTGCGACGCTGCTGTACGTGCGTCGCCGCGAGCATGCTTCGTTCGCCGCGCTCGTTGCGATGATGTGGGCCGCCTGGATGTGGATCTGGCCGGTGCTGATGCCGGCGGCGTCGTCGGATGAGGCCATTCGCGACTTCGCCGACCAGCTTCGCCGCATTCCGATCGAGCATCGCGCGCGGCTGCGGCAGATCGCGCACCAGGACTCGCGCGTGATCTGGCACTCGGACGTCCGCTACCCGCGCGTCCTGGACCAGTTGGACCTGCTCGAGCGTCAGGGCGGAGAGCGCTCGCGCGAGAAGGAGCTGCGGCTGGTCGCGGAGGAAATGCTCCGCAAACTGGAGTCGGACGAGCTGTGGCTCTTCGTCGCGCACCCGCTGGACTACGGGCTCTTCCAGGCGCGCGTGCCGGTCGAGATGGCGCTCGAGGGCCGCCGGATGCCGAGGACGTATCTGTGGGTCGTCGGCCGCATCGGCCGGCCGGACCATCGTTATCTCGTCTTCGGCAACCGCCCGCCGCCCTGGCCGGAGCCGGAGCTTCATCCGCAGATCTTGCAGGCGATCGAGCGACGGCGTGCGAAGGAGGCGCAGCAGGCGGGGCTTGCGCCGGGCGAGGCCGTGCCGGGCTCGCGGCCGGGCGGTGCTCCGGCGACGCTGCCGGCTTCGTCGCGGCCCGCGAGCGGTCCGTCGGATGCGGGTGAGTGAGCATGCGCTCGGGCGGACTTCGCGATCGGCTGCGGCTGTACCGCGAGACTTGGCAGGCGGCCCGGAGTGTGCGCGAGGCGCTCAGGTTTTTCGCGCTTTACGCGGCCATGCGGGCCTGGTCGGTGTTGATGAACTGGTTTCCGGTCGAGGCGAACCTGCGCACGGCTCGGCTGCTGGGGAACATCTGGTGGCTGGTGATGAAGCGGCACCGCGACCGGGCGATGGACAACCTGCGGCCGGCGCTGGGGCACCGTTTCAGCGAGCAGGAGCTGCGGCGCATCGCGCGGCGCTCGTTCGAGCACTTCGCGCAGGTCTTCCTGGTCGAGCTGGTGATGACGCCGCGGCTGATCACCGCCTGGTCCTGGGCGCGCTACGTCGAGCTGCGCGAGCTCGGGCCGGCGCTGAGGCTGCTGCTGGAACGGCGCGGCACGATCATGCTGACCGCGCACTTCGGCAACTTCGAGCTGCTGGGCTTCGTCATTTCGCGGCTGGGTCTGCCGCTGCACGCGGTCATGCGGCCGCTGGATAACCCGCTGCTGAACGACTTCCTCGTCTCGTCGCGCCAGGCAGGGGGACTGTCGCTGCTTTTCAAGCGCGGGGCCTCGGCCGCGTTCACCGACGTGCTGCGGGCAGGCGGCACGCTCTGCTTCATCGCCGACCAGGACGCGGGCAAGAAGGGGGTGTTCGCGGATTTCTTCGGCCGCAAGGCGTCGTGGTACAAGTCGATCGCGCTGCTGGCGATTCACGAGCAGGTGCCGATCGTGGTGGGGGCGGCGCCGCGGATCGGGCCTGGCTTTCGGTACGAGATTGGGGTCGAGCGGATCATCCGGCCGGCGGAGTGGGCCGAGCAGCCCGATCCGGTGCTCTGGATCACGGAGCAGTTCGCGGCGGGGCTGGAGGCGGAGATCGGGCGCTTTCCGGAGCAGTACCTGTGGGTGCATCGGCGTTGGAAGACGCGGCCGCGGGAGGAGGCCGAAGGTCCTATAAAGTCCGGCTAATCCCATAATCTTATCGGTTTCGCGATTGACATTCGTGCCCGGGAACGGTTTACTGGAACGTAGGTAGCTGGGCAGTGGTGAGGGGATCAGCCGGTCGCGACAGTTTCCACGCGTCGATCCGGGGACGCAGCGAGTCGAGCGAGAGCAGCGTACGCACTGGGCTCGAAAGCGCTCCCGAAGCTTCGCACCGACCTCGCGTCCTCCCGAACCCCTTCGGTTTCCGCTCTGACGCGCGACGCGTTCTCGCCGCGCGGACTGTGTGAGTTTCGGCGATTGCGGTCCGTATGGACGGGTAGCGGCAAATCGCCTGTCGGGTTTTCGTCCGCATACTCAGATGCGGGCGGGGTGTTCGCTGATTTACGGCGCGGCCGGTTGGCCGACGGAGGTGAGGGATGAACGGGGTATGGACAGCAACGGGCCGCGCGTGTCTCGCGCTGGCGATGTCGTGTCTCGGCGTGGCGCTTGCGGCGGGACAGGTCGGCTCGAGCGGCGGCGGCCAGGCGGGCCCGCCGGACGTGATCGATCCGAGCAGCGGCTGGGGACCGCTGGATCCGGTCTGGGTCTGCTTCGACCCGGCCACGCCTCCTCCGCCGGACTACATGGACCAGATTCACATGGCGATCTGGGCGCAGTTCAGCCAGCGTTACAACCTGGATTCGCGCTGGGGCGGGACGCAGGGCGACCCGATCACGCTGACGTGGAGCTTCGTGCCCGACGGCGTGCAGATTCCGCAGAGCAACTTCGACGAGCCGCAGCAGGGCAACCAGGCCAGCAACCTGGTCGCGACGCTCGACTCGCAGTTCCCCAGTCGCAATGCGTGGGTTTCGCAGTTTCAGGCGTGCTTTGATCGCTGGGAGGAGCTGACGGGCATCAACTTCGTCCGCGTGACGCCGAACGGCAGCGACGTTGACGACGGGGCAGCGTGGGGCACGGCCGGCGACGGCGTGAACCGCGGCGACATCCGCATCGGCGGCAAGTGCATCGACGGCCGCGGCGGGACGGACTGCGCCGGCGGCGTGCCGGACAACTTCAACACGCTGGCCTACAACCAGTTTCCCGCCAACGGCGGCGACATGGTGCTGGACACGGCCGAGAACTGGTCCAGCGGCGGGACGGAGCTGTTTCTGCGGAACGTCGTGATGCATGAGATGGGCCACGGGATCGGTCTGCGGCACGTCTGCCCGACGAATAACACGATCCTGATGGAGCCGTTCATCAACCTGGGCTTCGACGGGCCGCAGCACGACGACATCCGCGCTGGGCAGCGCTTCTACGGCGATCCGTTCGAGATCGACGATTCGTCGGGCAGCGCGACGAACCTGGGCGTGGTCGACGCCGGCTTCCCGATCGCGATCGGCGCGGAGGACTTTCCTGCTCCGGCCGTGGTCGCCGGCTCGATCCACAGCATCGACGAGGACGACGAGGAGGACTTCTTCCGCTTCACGGTTAACGACGCGGAGACGTTGACGCTGTCGGTCGTGCCGATCGGGCTGACCTACGACTCGAGCACGCAGAACTCCGACGGCTCGTGCAACAGCGGCAACTTCATCAACAGCGCGGCGATCGGCGACTTCGTCCTTGAAGTGATCGATACCGACGGTTCGACCGTGCTGGCCAGCGCTGACAACAGCGGAGCGGGCGGGACGGAGACCGTCAACAACGTGAGTCTGCCGGCCGCGGGTGAGTACTTCATCCGCGTGACGTCGGCCAACAGCCCGGACCAGTCGCAGCTCTACGGCATGCGCGGCAGCGTGAACCAGCCGCCGGTGGCCGTCTGCCAGGACTTCAGCGCGCCGGCCGACGGGAACTGCTGCATCACGGTGGACGTCGCGGACATCGACGGCGGCTCGTTCGATCCGGACGGGGCGCAGGACATCGTCTCGATCTGCATCACGCGGGTCGACGGCGTGCCGGTCAACTGTCTGCAATCGGTGACGGTGTGCGACGACGGCACGTTCGGGCCGCACACGGTCGAGCTGACGATCACGGACCGCGAGGGCGCGACGGATTCGTGCGAGGCGACCGTCTTTGTCGACGACCAGACGCCGCCGACGATCGTGTGCAGCATCGACAACGCCCAGGACCCGGTCGAGGTCGACGACAACTGCGAGGCGACGCTGCTGTTCACGGCGGTGATCACGGATAACTGCTGCGTAGACGCCAACGACCTGGATCTGGTCACGACGGCGACGGACCTGAACGGCTTCGCCGTGTTCGTCGAGAATCCGCCGACGATCACGTCGGTCGTTCAGGACTCGTCGACGCAGGTGACGGTCCGCGGGTCGGTGCTGGTCTCGGGCCTGACGGGCTGCCCGGCCAACATCGAGATCACGGTTCAGGCGGATGACTGTGCGGAGAACACCTCGGAGGTCTGCCGCACGAGCCGCGAGGTGGTGGACCGGATCGCGCCGGTGCTGATCTGCCCGCCGGATATCTTCCTGGAGCGCGGCGACAAGATCTGCAACGACGACGTGCAGAACTGGCTCGACAGCTACGTGGTCAGCGACAACTGCGACCCGGATGTCGAGGTTGTCAACGACGCACCGGAGTGCGGCTTCCCGCCGGGGAGCACGACGCTGGTGACGTGGACGGCGACGGATGACTGCGGCAACATCACGCAGTGCTCGGCGACGATCACGATCGCGGAGGCCGGCACGGGCGAGACGAGCAAGCGCGGCAGCCTGCTGGTCTACCCGGATGTCGAGGCCCGCTGGAACGCGGCCGGCGACCTGGTTCAGGACACGTTCCTGACGGTGGTCAACGACTATCCGGCGGATGTTCACGTGTTCATCTACTTTGTGGATGAGGACTGCGGGCGGCTGTACAGCGACCGGGATCTGACGCACCGTCAGCCGCAGTACTGGTCGGCGGCGACGGGCCAGCCGTTCGGGATCGCGGGGATCGGCAGCCTGCCGCGCCGCCCGGACCCGGAGGGCAGCGGCGAGTTCATCGTGCGCGGCTCGGTGATCCTGTGGGCGACGAACCTGGAGGGTCACGAGATCCGCTGGAACGCGTTGACGGGCAGCGCGACGGTCGTGAACTACGCGGCGGGTACGAGCTTCGAATACACGCCGTGGGCGTTCGTGACCGAGTGCGTGGAGCACGGCGAGGAGCCGCTGGACTGCATCGAGTTCGATGCCAACGGGACCTGCTGCCAGGCGGTCGCGATTCCGGGCAACATCGACTTCGACGGGTTCCAGTACGACCTGGGTCCGAACACGCTGGTGCTGGACTACATCGCGGCCGGCTCGACGGCGTACAGCAAGCCGGGCATTCCGGTGACGCATGACACGGACCTGACGATTCACATCCTGGACAAGGATCTGCGTCAGGATAACGAGGGTCCGGTGGTGACGAAGGTGCGCGTGAATGCGTGGAACGCGGACGAGACGAGCTTCGCGACCGAGTACTGCATCTCGTGCTGGGATCAGCGTCTGATCAGCTCGATCGGCGGGCCGTTCCTGCGGAACATTCTCCAGACGGACAACGGCTACGCCGTGCTGGACGGGCAGGAAAGCACGGTGTGCGAGTTCAGCCGCGAGGCCTCGCTGCTGGGCGTTCAGAACGCGGTTCTGACGTTCCCGGGCAACGAGAAGGTCTTTGCGGGTGAGACGCTTCGCCAGCGGGGCCAGCAGGCGGGCAACCTGAAGTACGACGTGCCCGGCCCGCCGGAGGAGCTGACGCGGCCGCTCGAGCGCGGCAGCGGCGGGACGCAGCGATAGTCGGTTTGGGGAGCTTCGGCTCTGACGACTTGCACGGCACGGTGTCGGCGGTGACATGCCGCCGATGCCGTGCCGTTCGCCTGCGCTGCCCAGCCGTGCGCGGGACAGAGCCGCGACCGTCAGGGAGCGGGCCAGGTTCGCAAACTCTGCGGCGCACACGCGCCGCAGCGCGCACACCTGAAATCAACGGATCGGACCCTTGGATAGGTGGATATCATCCGGCGCTTGCGCGGGCAGCGCGCCAGCCCCAGCCCGTTCCCTCACGGTCGCGGCTCGGCTTCAGGCGGGCGAGCCGGCCGGCAGGCTGATATTGGGTCCTTCGGCGCCCGGCTCAAAGAAGTGCACCCGCGACATGTCGACGTGCATGTCGACCCGCTGGCCTTCCCGAAGCCCGCTGCGGGCGTCAACGCGGCAGGTGATCGACGGGTGCCGCGGTGTGGCGATGTGCACGTCCATGCGGTCGCCGAGCGGCTCGACCACGCTCACCGTCGCCTTCAAGACCGCATCGTTTCCCGACGCGGCCGACGTGTGCATCGCCTCCGGCCGGATGCCGATGATCACCGGCCGGTCCGCGTGCGACGCCAGCCGCTGCGCGTGCTGCGGGCAGAGCGTCAGGCGGTTGTCGCCGTCGTCGAAGAGCAGCTTGTCGGACTCTTGCACAAGCCGGCCTTCGAGGAAGTTCATCGGCGGCGTGCCGACGAAGCCGGCCACGAAGCGGTTGACCGGCCGCTCATAGACCTCGAAAGGCGTGGCGCACTGGTGAATCACGCCGTCCTTCATGACCACGACGACGTCTCCGAGCGTCATGGCCTCTTCCTGGTCGTGCGTGACGTAAATGGTCGTGGTCTGCACGCGGCGGTGCAGCCGCTTGAGCTCGGCCCGCATCTCGATCCGCAGCTTCGCGTCCAGATTGCTGAGCGGCTCGTCGAAGAGGAACGCCTGCGGCTCGCGCACGATCGCCCGCCCGACGGCCACGCGCTGCCGCTGGCCGCCGGAGAGCGCCCGCGGGCGGCGGTCGAGCAGGTTCTCGATTCCCAGCATGGCGGCCGCCTGGCGCACGCGCGTGTCGATCATGGTCCGCTCTTCGCGCGCCCGGCGGCGGTACTCTCCGGAGCTCAGCCAGTTCAGAGGACTGCGGCCGAGCGAGTATCTGCGCCGCAGCATCAGCCCGAAGGCCATGTTGCGATAGACGGTCATGTGCGGATAGAGCGCGTAGTTCTGAAAGACCATGGCGATGTTGCGGTCTTTCGGCGGGATGTCGTTGACGATGCGGTCGCCGATGCGGATCGTGCCGGAGCTGATGTCCTCCAGGCCCGCCACCATCCGCAGCGTAGTGCTCTTGCCGCAGCCCGACGGGCCGACGAGCACGACGAAGGTGCGATCCTGAATGACGAGACTGACGTTGTCGACCGCCGTGACGCCGCCAGGGAAGACTTTGACAACGTTCTCGAGCACGACCTCGGCCATGCGGGGCTTCCTGATGCAGAGCGATCGCGGGCGGCCGCGGCAGAACAGGGCGGGCCGCGGCCGGGCCCGCGCCAGCGTTTGGTAAGACGCCGCGCGCCGTCCGTCAAGTGCCGGGGTCGAAGTTGCGGCGCGGCAATCCGCACGTCGGCGGTCCGGTTGCGGCGGCGGAAAGGGGATGGACCGGAAACGTCCGGCCCATCCCCTGGAGAATCATCTGCGGCGATGGCGCGGCCGGCCGGGCTGCTGAGGACGCGGCAGACTGGAATGCCTGCCCCACCGTCAGTGCTCACCGCGTGTGGCAGGCAAGAATGCCTGCCCCACCCGCAGCGCTCAGCGGCGACGGATCAGCGCCAGACCCGCGAGCGATAGCAGCACCAGCGACGCGGGCTCGGGCACGTAGAACGCCCGCCAGCGGCCGCCCGGCAGATCGAGCTCAAACCGCCACAGGTCGCCGTCGGCGGCCACGTCGATGTGGTTATTCGCGGCCGAATTGCCGAAATCGTCGCCGATGTTGAACGCCCAGTCGCCCTGCTGGCGGAACTTGAAGTCGTAGCTGCCGGCGTTGAGCATGAACTCGCCGACGTGCAGGCCGTTGCCCATGTCGGTCAGGTACCAGTCGATGCCGCCGCCCCAGCCGTTCATGTCACCGATCAGCTCCCAGTCGAACAGGCCGTGATCGTCGTAGCCGACGCGGCGCTTGGCGGAGGGTTCCCAGCCGTCGGCCCAGCTCTCGTTATCCCAGAAGTGCAGCGCTACCTCGCCATTGTTGTCGGCCAGGAACTTGCCGTTGCTGCCGGGGGCCGAGGCGGACCAGTCCTCCAGCGCGACCTTGAACTCCGACGAGGCGCCGGGCGTCAGGCCGGTGAGCGTCGTCGTGTAGTAATCGCCCGAAACGTGCGTCATCGGGTTGTCGAGGTTCCAGCCGTTGAAGTCGCCGCGGGCGTACCAGGCCTGCTGAGCAGAAGCGCTGGCCGCCAGCGCGGCGGATACGAGCAGTGCACAGAGTCTTTTCATTCGTTCTCCTCCAGAAGAAACGTTTGCATAGTTTTCGTCGGCCGCGCGTCGCGGCGAGTTCGGGCGAGTCCGATGGCGGGATGAAGCAGATGCGCAGCCGGTCGGCGCCCGGATGGGCACGCGGCATTAGCAAGCCCGGCCGCAGATGGGACGTGCGGCGCGAGCGGGCGTCTTTTCACCGACGGGCGGTCGTCGCAGGCGCGCTTCAACACACCACCTCGCTCGACCCGACACCCGCTCAATGATAGGGGATCCCCCGGCCGGTTTCAACGCACTCGGCGGCTGTGGGGCGAGGGCAGGGGCCACGGCGACGCGTACGGGGGCGATACGGCGGCCAGGGTCGATAAGTGCTCGTCCTGCTGGGCCACGGGTGGCGGACCTGCCGGTAGCCGCGTTCGCCGCCGGCCGGTCTGCGGGAGGGGGGACGAGGCGGGTTCGGCGGGAATTCCGGTTCGGGCGTGCAAGGATTGCCGGGCGGCGGCGACCAATCCGTTGGCAGTGCCGGTCGCGGAGGGGAACCCGCGAGGGCTGCCGAGAGTCCCGCAAACATCGCAAGGGAGAACGAGCATGAAGCGACTGCTTTCGCGGCGCGCCGTGGCGGCCGCGTCACTCGCCCTGGCCGGCACGGCCGGGGCGAGCGCGACGGACGTGACGGTGCAGATTCAGAACCTCTCTCCGGTCAACGGCACATTTCTGACGCCCGTGTGGGTGGGGTTTCACAACGGCGGGTTCGACCTTTATGACCTGGGTGCCCCCGCATCACTCGAGCTGGAGCGGATCGCGGAGGACGGCAATACGGGGCCGCTGATGGATGCGTTCATGCTCAGCGGCGCGGGGACGGTGCAGGGGACGATCGCCTCCGACACGGGCATTCCGCCGCTCGCGCCGGGCGAGACGGCGACGATGCAGTTCACGCTGGACCCCAACAGCGCCCAGAGCCGCTACTTCAGCTACGCCAGCATGATCATTCCGAGCAACGACGCGTTCATCGCCAACGGGAACCCGACGGCGCATCCGGTCTTCGACGACCAGGGCAACTTCATCGGGGCGGATTTCCTGGTGCTCGGGTCCGTGGTGCGCGACGCGGGGACCGAGGTGAACACCGAGCTGCCTGAGCACACGGCCTTCTTCGGGCAGATGGAGCCGGATACCGGCATCGACGAGAACGGCGTGGTGCACACGCATCCGGGCTTTCTGCCGCCCGGCAGCGGCGGCATCCTGGACGACCCGATGTTCGCGAACGCCGACTTCACGGCGGACGGTTACGTGGTCGCGCGGATCACGATCGTGCCGGAGCCGGCGTCGGCCGCGGTGCTGGCGCTGTTCGGACTCCTGGGCGCCGTCCGACGGCGCGCCTGATCGCTCATCGCAGCCGCACACTCTCCTCAGCGAACGCCGCCGCCCGCGACCCCGGCGGCGTTCGCCCGTGCGCGGGCGAAAAAAAGGCCCCGGCGCTGGTGTTTCACGGGTAGATCCAACCAACGCCGGGAGGATGTGGGGCTCGTCTGAATGCTTCGCGTCGCCGCGGGTCAGAGCCTGCGCGCCGCGGCCAGCAGGGCCGCGCCGGCCAGCAGCGCGATCGACGCGGGCTCAGGCACCGGTGTCGCGTAGAAGATGAAGTCGCTCGATCCGCCGTGCGGGTACGCCCCGTTCACGGTGACCCAGCCCCAGCCGGAGATGCCGCTGACGCCGCGGTGGCCCTCGTCATTGTTCTCGTCGCCGAGGCGGAACGTGTAGCCGTGCGCCGCCTTGTCGGCGAGGTCGAAGACGTCGCCGAGCGGCGTGCGGATCGTGCCGGTGTTCGAGCCGTTGGGCGCGGTCACCCACAAATCGTCGTCGCCGGGCACCGGTCCGACGCCCAGCGAGTACGTGAAGTTCACTTCGTACACGCCCAGGTACTGGTCCTGCGCGTACTTGCTGCCGATGTCGCGCCCGCCGAAGGCCACGCCGCTGATCGTGATGGTCGCAGCCGAGTCGTCATAGACGAGCTGCATGTTGCTGGCCGGGTCGTCGAAGTCGAAGGTGAAGCGATCCTTGCCGCCCGTCGCGTTGTACAACTCGTCCAGCCGCAGGCCGTATCCCGGCGGCGAGACCTCGCCCTTCGGGTGGTTCCCAAGTGCATACAGCCCCGGCGCGATCCACTCGGCCGGCGCGGGTGCGGTCATGACGGCGGCCCCGGCCAGCGCAGCGCATACCAATCGCAGTGTTCTTCGTGTCAAGTCCCATCTCCTCGTTCCCGAGCAGGCGTT
>CAZXUI010000035.1:0-6822 GCA_964643885.1 uncultured Planctomycetales bacterium | reverse complement strand
GCGCGGTGAGATCGCCGCGGACGTCCGCTATTCCATCTTCCAATCCGGGAGCCGGCCGGGCGTCCAAGGAGCGCCGGCCGCTTCGAGCCGCGCCTCCAGCGCCGGCAGGCGCTCGGTCATGAGTGTTCGCAAGCGGGCGAGCAGGTCGGCGAACTCCTCGCCGGCGTAGGTGTACGCGTCTCGCTGGGTCTGTGTCGGCGCCGAGGTGGCGTACCAGGCGCTATCGACGACGTTCTCGACCCGCTCCATGATCGACGGCGGCTGCGGCTCATTGCGCTGTGCCAGCGTGCGGTCGCCGCGCAGCCGGCGCAGCAGCTCGTTGAGCTCGTCGCGCATGGCCTCGTTCTCAGTCAGCAGAGCCGGATCGGCCGCCGGCGTCTCCAGGATCGCCTTGCGCAGATGGGCGATCCGTGAGGCGGCCTCGTCGGCAGCCTTCGAGGCCCCGCGCACCGCCCGCTGGAGCCGGGCCGTCTTGAGCTTGAAGGCCAGTGCCTCCTCCTTGTCGGCGGCCGCGAAGGTCGCCAGCTCCAGCGGAATCACGTTGAACTCGACCGGTCCGGCCAGCGAGGTGATGGTGCCGTCGGTTTCCTTGACCAGCGTGGCACTGTACTTGCCCGGCAGCGCGAGCGGTCCGGAGGGCGACTCTTCCCACGGGGCCAGCTCGCGGCCGCCGCCGATCTCGATCGGCGTCGCGGCCGGGTAGCGCAGGTCCCAGGTGACGCGGTGAATGCCCTTGTCGCGCGGGGCCGGCACGCGCCGCACGGTGTTGCCGGCCGCGTCCTTGACGATCACGAGCACCTGCGGCTCGAGCTGATCGTCTTCGGCCCGGAACTGATCGAGCCTGGGATACTCGAGCGTTCGGCCCTCTTTTTCGGCTTTCTTCTCCTCCTCCTTGCGCTGCTCGCGGAGTGTGAGGATCTTGTCCTTCAGGTAGAAGGTGAAGACGGCCCCGAAGGGCGGGTTGTCGGCTGCGTAGTAGCTGGCGCCCTGCCAGCCCTTGCCGTTCCGGCCGCCCAGGCGGTTCGAATGAACGAATCGCAACGCGTCCTTGATGGGGAAGAGAATCGCCGGCTCGTTCTCGAGCCGCTCGGCGGTGATGTGCCGCAGGGGCGTGTAGTCGTCCAGGATGTAGAAGCCGCGGCCGAAGGTCGCCAGCACCAGGTCGTTCTCGCGCTGCTGGATTTCCAGGTCGCGGACGGAGATGGTCGGCAGGCCGGCTGAGAGCTCGGCCCAGTGCTCGCCGCCGTCGATCGTCACGTATGCGCCGAACTCCGTGCCGGCGAAGAGCAGGTCGGGTTTGACGTGATCCTCGACGATGCCGTAGACGACGTCGCGCTCCGGCAGGTTGCCGGCGATGGACTTCCAGGTCCGGCCGCGGTCGGTGCTCTTGAGTGCGTAAGGCGAAAAGTCGCCGCGCTTGTGATTGTCGAAGGCGGCGTAGAGCGTGTCGGCGTCGTGCTGTGACGCGCGCAGCCAGCTCACGTAGCTCATCCCGGGCACGCCGGGGAACTGCTCGATCCGCCGCCAGTTGCGGCCGCCGTCGTCGGTTACCTGGATCAATCCGTCGTCCGTGCCGGCGTAGATCAATCCCTCGACCAGCGGCGACTCGGTCAGCGCGACGAGATTTCCGTAGAAGCTGGTCGAGTCGTGCTTGGCGACGGCGTCCGGCGGCTGGATCCGGCCCATCACCTTGAGCTGATTGCGGTCGACCTGCCGCGTCAGGTCGCCGCTGATGGCGGTCCAACTGTTGCCGCGGTCGTCGGAGCGGAAGAGGATGTTGGCGCCGAAGTAGAGCCGCTGCGGGTTGTGCGGGCTGATCAGCAGGGGCGAGTCCCAGTTCCAGCGATAGCCCGCCTCGCCGGGTTTCTCGCGCGGCTTGATGTCGACGATCTCGCCGCTGGCGCGGTCGTGCCGCACGAGGCCGCCGTATTGCCACTGGCTGTAGACGATGTTGGGGTCGGTCGGGTCGACCTGCGTCTCGAAGCCGTCGCCGCCGACCGTTACGAACCAGTGCTCGTTGCCGATGCCCAGCCGGTCGGTCGTCTGCGACGGCCCGCCGAGCGTGCTGTTGTCCTGCGTTCCGCCATAGACGTAATAGAACGGCTTGCTGGTATCGACCGCGACGCGGTAGAACTGCGTCACCGGCAGGTTGTGCTTGAAGTTCCAGTTCTGGCCGCCGTCGTGGCTGTCGTAAACGCCGCCGTCGCAGCCCACGAGCATGTAGTTCGGGTCTTCCGGGTCGATCCAGAGGGCGTGATCGTCGACGTGCCGGTTCTCGCGCGGCACGCGCTGGAAGGACTTGCCGCCGTCGCGCGTCTCGGCCAGGAATGTATCGAGGGCGTAGACACGGTCCACGTCGGCCGGGTGGCAGACGATCTCGTTGTAGTACTGCGGGCTGCTGGCCTTGTAGCCGCTGCGCTTCTCCCACGTCTCGCCGCGGTCGGTCGAGCGGAAAAAGCCGCTCTTGTCATCGGCCGCCTCGATGATCGCATAGACCACGTCCGGGTTGACCGGCGAGATATCCAGGCCGATCCGTCCCATGTCGACGCTCGGCAGGCCGGCCGTGATCTTGCGCCACGTCTGCCCGGCGTCGGTCGACTTGTAGATGGCCGACTCCGGCCCGCCGTTGATTAGCGTCCAGACGTGCCGGCGGCGCTGGTAGGCGCTGGCGTAGACCGTGTCCGGGTAGCGCGGGTCGAGATGCACCTCATTGATGCCCGTCTCGTCGCTGACGTGCAGGATGCGGATCCACGTCTGCCCGCCGTTGGTAGTCTTGTACAGCCCGCGGTCGTTGCCGCTGCGCCACAGCGGTCCCTGCGCGGCCACGTAGACGACGTTGCTGTCGCGCGGGTCGATCGCGATCATGCCGATGTGCTCGGAGTCTTTCAGCCCCAGGTGCTCCCAGTTCTTGCCGCCGTCGCGCGAGCGATAGACGCCGTCGCCCCACGATACGCTCCGCTGGCTGTTGTTCTCTCCTGTGCCGACCCACAGGACGTGCGGGTTGTGCGGATCGAGCGTCAGGCAGCCGATCGAATAGGAGCCCTGCGAATCGAAGACCGGCGTCCAGGTCGTACCCGCGTTGACCGTCTTCCACACGCCGCCCGACGCGACCGCGACGTAGTACTCCGCCCGGTTGTCCGGGTTCACCGCGAAATCGCCGATCCGCCCGGACATCAGCCCCGGCCCGATCGAGCGGAACTTCAGGCCGCTCAGCTTGTCGGACGTCAGCCGCTTGGGGCTGTCGTCGGTATCCTGAGAGGCGGCGGCGACGCCGGCGGCCGCGGCCGCGCCGGCTACGACGCACGCGGCCAGCAGCAGGCAGCGCGGCCGGCGGCCGACGCGAGCTGCACCCGGCGGAGGGAGCGCGTCGCTGACAGCCCGTTGAGAAGGCCGCAGTCGAAGTCCGTAGCGCCGCTTTTCAAGCGGTTCGGGCACCGGTTGGACGCCGGCGCAGCGGTTTCTCAGCGGGCGGTTAGATTCTGAGTCGACAAGTGACGGCGCTTGAGAGGCGGATTTCGAGGCGCAGTGCGAGCGTGAGGTCGAAGCCGAATTCATCCTGGTCCCTTTCCAGCCGGCCCGCGAGGGCCGCGTGCCGCGCGGCCGGGCCGAACGCGAAGCTCTGGACGGGTTGTGTACCCGAATCCGCCCGAATTGTCGCGGGGGAGCCTGGCTCGGCAGGTCGACGGCGTGCGGCGCCGCGGGTCCGTGGGGGCGAAAGACGCCTGCGGCACAGCGTCGTCTGCTCCGGCGCCGGTTGCGGTGCGGCGCGGTCCGCGGCGAACAATCCCACCTTGCCGCGTCGCCTGGGGTCTGCCATAGTGGGCCGGGCGTAGGCGCGCGGCGCCATCCTCTGCCGGCGTTTGAGGGAGACCACCGCATGACCGCCATCCTCTACTTCATGCTCGGTGCGTTCACGATCCTGCTCGGCCAGTTCGCGCTGGCCGCGGCCTTCATTTCCGGCGTACAGGGTGTCGCCGACGCCGTCGGCACCAACGTCGAATCCTCGCTGGATGCATTCCGCCGCCTGATCGAAATGCTCGTTACGGAGCTTGGGGACTGACGCGCGCCGCTGGGCGGCGCCGGCCGCACGAGCGAGCCTGACGCGCGCCGACTTTCGGCGGCGGTGGTCGATATCGGTGAAGGGGAAACGCAATGCCTCGCGAAGGACTCGAACCTTCGACCCGCTGATTAAGAGTCAGCTGCTCTACCAACTGAGCTAGCGAGGCCTGAGCCGGCCGGTGGTGCGCCGACGAGCACCATAGTGTACCGATTCGCCGCCTGGCTTCAACCGGCCGGATGCGCGGCGAGTCCCGCGCCACATCCGTCCGACCAGACGCCGCAGCACCCATGATTCGCTCGTCCGGCCGTCCCGCCGCGCGTCCCGGCACGCGCCCGGGCGGCAGTCACGCCGAAACGCCTGGCACAAGACCGGCCGGCCGCGACGCAACGACCCAGCACGCGCCCACCGGACATCCCGCAGAAACTCCCGACCAGCACCCGGCCGGGCATTACGCCGCAACGTCCGGCACACGCCCGCCCGGCAGAAGTTCGCCTCGGCACGTTTTCGTTGCGCTCATCGCGGCGGAGCCGGCTTCTTCGCGCGCTTGGGCGGTGCCGGCCGATCGGCCGATCCTCCCGCTCCCTGCGCCGCGCCGCCGCCCTCGCCGTTCGCCCCCGCGTCCGCGGGCTGCTGGTCTCGCGACGCACTGTCGGCCGCCGCGCGTTGGGCACGCGTCGGCAGCCGGTCCAGCCGCCGCTTGATCTGCTCGAAGAGCCGCGCCAGCGTCTGCCGCTGCGACTCGGTCAGTTCCACGCCGACCGCGACGCCGCCGACATCGTCTCCACCGGTCGCACGGCCCGCGCCGGCCGCCCCAGCGCGATCCGCGTCTCCACTGCGCGAGCCGCGCCCGCGACGCTCATCCGCTGCCGTCCCACGACGCTCCTCCGCCGCGGCGCCGCGCCCGGCCGACCTGGCGCCGTCGTCCTCCGCCGCTGCGCCAGTCGTCGGCTTCATCGCGTTTTTCGCAGCCCCCGCGGCGGCGCCATTCACCTGTACCCAGCGAGCTACGAGTTGGTCCCGCCGCTCGGCCGCGTCGCGATAGACGCGCCAGGCCGTCTGTTGCTGATCTTCGTTCAGGTCGAATCGGCGAATGAAGTCGCGCACGTAGGCCGCCCAGGGATCGCCCGCCGCCGCAGCGCCGCCGGCCGCGGCACCGCCCCGCGCGACACCGCGCCGCGCCGCGGGCTCACCCGGCCCCGCGTCGCCAGCGTGCGGCGGGAATTCGCCCTGTCGCTCGCCTCCCTGCGGCGCTCCGCCCTGCACCGCCCCCGCTGGCCGATCCACCGCCCCGCGTTCAAGCCGCGGCCGGCCGTCCGCACCGGCCGCCCCCGCACCATCCCCGGCCGCGAGCGGCACGCCTGCCTGTCCCGGCGGAATCTGCCCGCCCGTGCCGCCGTCGCCGCGGGCGAAGTGGCCGTTCTGAATCGGGTCGAGGTCGAGGCCCCAGTCCTCCGCGGCCCACTCGCCGCGAAGCCACGACTGCCGCATGTCGCGGACACGCTCCAGCCGCCGATTCGCGAACTGCATATCGCGCTCGACGAGCTCGCGCTGCTCCGGTTCGAGCGTCTCCATGAAGCGCTTGGCTCCGTCGTTCAGCGAGCGCACGACGTCCTCGAAGACCGGCGTCTCCGCCTGCATCCACCGCGCGACCTGCTCGGGTGTGAACGGCTCGCCGGCCGCCCGCGTCTGAATGACCTCGCCCATGTACGATGCGATGCGGCCGAGATTGCGCTGTATCAGTCCGCCGGCGGTCTCGACGACCATGCCGCGCAGCTCGTCCTGCTGCTCGGCGTCCAGGCGATAGCGGTCGCCCAGGATCGTCACGAAGGTGTCCAGCCGGTCGCCGAAGGCCCACGGCGGATGCGCGCTGACCTCCGTGATCACGTCGAGCGAGAACAGGTCCGGCTCGTCGAGCCAGCCCTGCCGCTCATACACCAGCTCCACGGCCGTCAGAATCTGCTCGCGCTGCGATTCCCAGTCGCCGATCTGCTCGACCTGGCGGACGAGCTGCGAGAGCGAGTTGAGCGCCCGGAAGCGCGGATCGCCGCCGCGCTCGTCCTCCTGGGCCGGGTCCACCTGCTGATACGCGAGCACGCTTCCCAGCAGCACCGCCAATAGTTTCACGTCTGGAGTCTCCGCCGCCCGCCCGGACGCCGTCCCACACGCTTCGCGCCCCCGCCCGCCCGATTCGAGGGGCGGGTCGGGCCGGCCGCGTCCCGCGCCGGCCGCCTCGCGGCCAATATGGTATTGTTCTACGCGGACGGCCGCGATTCAAGCCCGGTCGCCCGGCGACGTGGGGGTCTGACGATCATCAAGTCGGTCTTTGCTCGGCGGGCTCCTCGCCGGCGGGGCGGGGACCGTCATGGGACCGCATGATCCACCGGCGTCCGGCGATGCCGGCGCTCGGCCACTGGCAGGGTGCGTTCATAATGCCACTTGCGGCCTGCTGGAAGCGGATCGTTTGAGAGTTGGGCGCGTCGGCGGACCGGGAGCTGTGCCGATGAAGGCGTCGCGGCGCAATCGTAACGGGGGATGAACGTCGGCGGAGCGGGTAGAATGGTCAACGGCATCCCGCGAGGGTTGCGTCTCGACAGGCCGAGGAGTCCTCGACGTGAGCACCGCCATCCGGATCCCGATCGATCGCGAGCAGATCGTCGAGTTCTGCCGACGTTGGCGGATTACCGAGTTCGCGTTCTTCGGCTCTGTGCTGCGGGACGATTTCCGGCCCGACAGCGACGTCGACGTGCTGGTTCGCTTTTCGC
>CAZXUI010000034.1:35068-43459 GCA_964643885.1 uncultured Planctomycetales bacterium | reverse complement strand
GGCAGGCTCGCGCAACCCCGTCAGCATGCTCGACGAGATGGACAAGCTCAGAGCGGATTTCCGCGGCGATCCCGCCTCCGCCCTGCTCGAAGTGCTCGACCCCGAGCAGAACCACAGCTTCACCGACCACTACCTGGCCGTGCCCTTCGACCTCTCGCAGGCGCTCTTCATCGGCACCGCCAACTACATGGACCCGGTCGCGCCCGCCCTGCGCGACCGCATGGAGGTCATCGATCTGCCCGGCTACACCACCGACGAAAAGCTCGAGATCGCCCGCCGCTATCTCGTCCCGCGGCAACGCGAACGAAACGGCCTGGCCGACACGAAGATCGAGCTCGACACGGAGACGCTCCGCCGCGTGATCGAGGGATACACGCGCGAGGCCGGCGTGCGAAACCTCGAGCGCAACATCGGCTCCATCTTCCGCGGCCTTGCCGCACGGGCCGCCCGCAGCGAAAAACTGCCCGACCAGGTCGACGCCGAACTGCTCATCGATCTGCTCGGCCCACGCCGCTTCGAGCCCGAGGTGGCCGCCCGCGAGGGCGAGATCGGCGTCGCCACCGGCCTGGCCTACACGCCCGTCGGCGGCGAGATCATCTTCGTCGAGGCCACCGCCATGGAAGGCCGCGGCGGCTTCACGCTCACCGGCCAGATCGGCGAAGTCATGCGCGAATCCACGCAGGCCGCCATGTCGCTCCTCCGCGCCCGCGCCCACGACTGGAAGCTGAAGATGAGCGGCCTGGCCAACATCGACATCCACGTCCACGTCCCCGCCGGTGCCGTCCCCAAGGACGGCCCCTCCGCCGGCGTCGCCATGCTGACCGCCCTCTATTCCCTGCTCACCGGCCGGCCGGCCGACCCGCGAGTCGCCATGACGGGCGAGATCACCCTCCGCGGACTCGTGCTGCCGGTCGGCGGGATCAAGGAAAAGATCCTGGCCGCCCATCGGGCCGGCATTCGGACCGTCGTTCTGCCCGCCCGGAATGAGCCCGACCTTCACGACGTACCCAGGAACGTCCGCGACGACCTCCGCTTCGTCTTCGCCGAACGGGCCGAGCAGGTCCTGGACGCCGCTATCGAAAAGCCGGCCACCGCCGGCGGCACGCGGGGCAAGTCCGCCCGATCCGACGCCGGCCGCTCCCGCGCCCGCAAGGGCGCGAAGAGGCCACGCCGCGCGGCCTCCCGCGCGGGTTGATGGCCGCCCCCCAGGCGGAGCCGTCCGGAACGGAGCCGTCCGGGCGGCCGGAATCGCCCCCGCCAGGCCGCCCGGGGCGAACCATAACTCTTTTCGCCATCTGCAATTCCGCTTGAACCGCCCCCGCCCTTGGCGTAGAATGATCGCTCGGTGGTCGGTGATAACCGGGTAGCAGTCTGACTCTGCTCGTGGCCGGTCAAGGCGCACCGACAGGCAGTCACGTCGTCCGCCGGGCGGCGGAGTTCTGGGGAACGCGATGAAGACGATTACCAAGAAAGATCTGGTCGATCGGATCGCGGAGCAGACCGGTCAGAAGCGTGTCGTCGTCAAGAAGATAATTCAGAGCTTCCTGGACGACATCGTCACCGAGCTCGGGCTCGGCAACCGTCTGGAGTTCCGCGACTTCGGCGTATTCGAGCTCCGCACACGCGCCGCTCGCATCGCCCAGAACCCCAAGACCATGGAGAAGGTCCGTGTGCCCGGGAAGCGCACGGTCAAATTCAAGGTCGGCCGCCTCATGCGCCAGAAGCTGATCGATTCACCGATGGATGCCGACGCGGCCGGCGAAAACAACACGGCCGCGGCGGCCGCGGTCACGATGCCGAGACTGGCCGAATCTCGGTAGTAATCCCGCCAGATCGCTGAAAACTCCCTCGCAGCGCCGCATCAGGGCGGCACGACGCTCGGTCCGTGCACGCGGACCACGCTCGGAAGGCAGGAACTGAGCGCCGACGCGCAGACGCCGTCCGGCTGTCCGGGCAGCGTCGGGGGCGCTTCATTGTTGAGGCACTCGAGCAGCTCCTCGGTTTCCCCCGGCTCGTCAGGCAGGTCGTCGCGGCTGCGTGCGATCGCAAAGAGCACTGCCTGCTCGATCGACGGCGCGCCCGCGGCGTCGATCGGCACGCGCAGGTCCTCGCCCGCGTTCAGCCGTGCCAACGCCGTGCCGTCCGCAAACTCATACAGCCGCCACATCAGGCACTGACACTCGTCATTCCACGCCCGCAGCAGCACGATCGCGTACGCTTCCTCATCGGCGCACGGCCGAAAGGTCGTCACCACGCTCTCGCTGTCGTCGGCGTGCACAAGGTGGTCGATCAGCAGCTCCGGAGCGTCCGCTCCGCGGGCCACGCCCATCTGCGGCTCCGACGGAAGCAGGAACGCCCAGGCCAGCGCCGCCGCGACCGGGACCGCGAGCGACCCGATCCAACGGGCGGCGCTCGTCGATCTGCGGCCAGGCCCGATAATGCGAGAATCGGCCGACGGAGTCGCGAGCAGGTCGTCCAGCTCGACCACGCAGCGAATCAACTCTTCCACCCGGCGATCGCTCATGACGGCGTACTCCTCGCAGCTTGCCGCCTCCAAGAGAGTTATTCGAGGTTCAGCGGCATCTGCTCGACCAGCTCCCGGGTGAACCCGCGCCGCTCCAGCGCCTCTCTGATCTTCGCGTAAGTCGCTTGTTTGCGTGAGTTTACAGTGCTCGGAGCCAGCCCCAGCCGACCCGCCAGCTCGCGCTCCGTAACGCCGCGGGCCGACTCGACGACGATCTCGCGGTCCAGGTCGCTGAGCCCCCCGCGGGCCTCCGGCTCGCGAAGATAGGCCCGCAGCTCGTCCAGCAGCTCGGCCAGCTCCAGCGCCCGCTCCAGGTCCGCGCCGGCCGACATCGGCATTGGCCGCAGCTCTTCGCGCATGTTCCCTCGCGCGTATTGCAGCCAAACGTTGTTCGCGACGGCATAGACGAAGGTGGAGATGGCCGCCCGATGCGGGTCATACCGCCGCTGTGACACTGACTGCCAGACGAGCGTCCAGGTCTGTTGCAGCAGATCCTCGGCCACGTGCTGTCGCCCGCCGCAGCGGCGCAGCAACGTCGCCCGAATCGCCGGCGACAGCCGCGCGTGAAGCTGCTCGAAGGCGCTGCGGCTTCCGGCAGCCACGGCGACGGCGATCGCCCCGCCGCGCAGCAGCGATCCGTCTTGCTCCGGACGACCGGGCCACTTCGCCATGCTCGCAAAACGTACGGGTTTCGGTTGATGTCGGCAACGTGCGACCTTGCCCGGTTATTCACACTCGCCGCACGTTGCTCGCAACGAAAACTCGCCGCGGCCGGCCGGCGGCGCACGATCCGCAGCGGTTTGACAGTTTTCGGACGCAAGGCTAGCTTCAGACGAGATTCAGGGAGGAACGCTCATGTTGAAGCCCGTCGTGTCCCCCGTCTTTTCCCGTGTCCGCCTCCGATCGAGTGAGCGCCTCCGCCTGCTGGCGCTGGGCGGCCTGGGATGGCTGCTGGCCGGCGCCGCCCCGGCCCAGGAAACCGGCGTGGCGACGCCGCCGCGCGAAGAGCCGCCCGCCCAGACACAGCCGGCCGAGCAGCCCGCGGCGGCCGACTTCTGGGTTCGCGTGACGGGTGACCGTGTCTATCTCCGCTCGCGTCCGGATACCAACAGCACACCGGTCGGGCAGGTCGATCGCGACTTCGTCCTCCGCGCCGACGGCCGCGAGGGCGATTGGCTTCGCTGCCTCCCGCCGGAAGGCGTCTACTCGCTGGTCGCGGCGGAGTTCATCGAGCGCGAGTCGGAGACGCGCGGCAAGGTGAACGTCGAGGCGGGAGTGCTCCGCGTCCGCGTCGGCAGCACCGTCACGAACATCGACCCGCTCTCGGCCGATGTGATCGCCCGCCTCGAGCGCGGCACGATGGTCGAGATACTCGGCAACTACGGCCCGGACTGGCTCCGCATCGTTCCGCCCGCAGACGTGCGTGTCTTCGTCTCGTCCCAGTTCGCCGAGCCGATCGACGACGCGACCGCGGCCCGGCTTCGCGCCGGCGGCACGACGACGGTCGCCGCCGGCGATTCCGGCGCCTCTCCGGCCACGACGCAGCCCGCGGCGACGCAGCCGGGCGGCATCGGCGGCCCCTGGGGCGAGCGCCTGGCCGCCGTCGAACAGCGAATCGCCGGCGAGGTCGGCAAACCTCTGGCCGAGCGCGATTGGGCTCCGCTCGTTGCCGATCTGCGGCCGATCGCCGAGCAGCGGGAGAGCGCGGCCGCGGCCCAGCGCGCTTCCGCCTGGATCGCGCAGCTCGAAAAGCGGATCGCCGGGCAGAAGGCTCTCGTCGAGGCGCGCCAGATCGCCGCGCGGCAGTCGCAAGGCCAGCAGCGCCACGAGCAGGAGATGCAGGACATCGAGCGGGCCCGCAGCGAACCCACGACGCGCCCCGGCTTCGACGCACGCGGTCAGCTCCTGCCGACCTTCGCCCTCGAAGCCGGTGAATTCGGCCTGCGCTACAAGCTCCAGGACCCGCTCAGCGGCCGCGTCGACGCCTATGTCGAGTTCCCGCCCCAGACCGGCATCGACGTCTCCAAGTGCCTGAATAAGTACGTCGGCGTGCGCGGCACGCGCTACCTGGATGAGAAGCACGAGGTCTACGTCATCCGTGTGGAAGCGATCACCGTGCTCAGCGGAACGCCCGAAACCCGCCGCCAGCCGCCTCGCGAGCGCCGCTGACCCGGGCTATCATGTGCGGCCGCCCCCGCGATTCGGGGGGCGGATTCTTCGAAAGGACGCGACGATGAGATACTGGTTCAACCGCGCTTGTCTGCTTCGGCTGTGGATTCCGGGTGCCGCGATGCTCCAGCTCGGCGGCTGCCTGAGCGACCAGCAACTGACCTCCATCTGGTCTTCGGTGATCACGACCGGGCTGTCGGCGCTGCTCTCGAATGCAATCGCCGCGATCTTCGCCGGCGCCGGCACGGCCTGATCGGCCGCACCGACCTGCGGCGCAGCCGTCCGTCCCCCGGGTCGGCCGTTGGTCTGCGGCGCGCGCTGCGATGCGCCACCACTCGAGAGGTTGCCCATGAAGCTCGCCCTGCTACCGGCACTCGTTGTTCTGCTGCTGGCCTCGACCGGTTGTGACGGTTTCGGCCGCGGAACGGAGATCACGCGCTTCCCGGACTGGGAATTCGACAAGTACGAGCGGATCGCCGTGATGCCCTTCACCGCCGGCAAGCCAGAGGCGGCCGAGGCCGCCCGCCAGGCCGGCTACGAGCTGGAGACCGCCCTCGCCCGCAACGGCCAGTTCACCGTCCTGAGCCGCTCGGAGGTGCAGGCGATTCTGGCCGAGCAGGATTTCTCGCGCCTGGCCGACGTGTCGGATCCGTCCACCGTCATCCCGGCCGGCAAGATCCAGTCGGCCCAGGCGCTGATCGTGCCGCACATCACCGCCTACGAGACCACCCGCGAGCGGCACGAGAAGCGCATCCCGCGCTACGCCAGGGACAACAAGGGCCGCATCGTCCGCGACCGCCGCACGGGCCAGCCGGTGGTCGTCGGCGAGGACATTCGCGAAATCTTCACCCACCGCGCGACCGTCTCCGGATCGATCCGCGTGCTCGACACCGCCACCGGCCAGTACGTCTTCGCCTACTCATCTCCCCCGATCGCCTACGAAGACTCGCAGCAGGGCGCCCCGCCCCGGGCGACTCCCGAGGAGCTGGCCGTCAACGCCGCACAGGAGCTGGCGCACGACCTGTACAGCAATGTCGCCCCGATCCGGATCAAAGTGAAGTTCAAGAAGGACATGCTCCTGGTCGCGACCGACTGGTACGACGGCCGCTACGAGGACACCAAGGAGATTCCGATCACGCTTCCCTCCTTCCTGCTGGCGGTCACGGAATTGCCCGACGAGTGCGACCGCAACCCTTTCCGCGTCGTGATCACGCCGGAGGAAGGCCGCGAGCAGCTCTTCGAAGAGGAGTTCGTCTGGTCGAAGGCCAACCCGATCCGCGGCATCTCGTTCACCATCCCGGTCGAAACGCTCAAGCGAACCGGCATGGTCGACTTCGTCGCCAAGCTCTATGTCGAGGGCAACGAGGAGCCGCTCATCGAACGCACCTTCTCACTGGAAGTACCCAAGGAAGAGTAGCGCCGGCCGCCGGAGCCGCTCGCCCCCTCGCCCCGTCGCGGAAAAATTGCGGCGGGCGGACCGCCGTGCCTCAGCCTTTCGGCAGCCGGTTCTCGCCGGGAATCACCACCCGGCCGCCTTCCGGCCTCGGACACGATCAGCCGCACCCGCCACATCGGGCGCTAGTTTGTTCTCATGCCGGCCCGCGCCGTCCGCCGTCCCTCGCTCACCCCGGGCAGTCCGCCCCATACGCGGCCAGCAGCAGCACCATGTCGTCGAAGCCGACGGCCCCGTCCCCGTTCAGGTCTCCGTCCTCCAGCAGCGCGCCGCTGGCCGTGCCGAAGCTCGCGAGCAGTTGGACCAGGTCCGAAAAGCCCACGGCCCCATCGCCGTCCAGGTCGGCCGGGCAGGCCGCCAGCCCGCGAAAGACATAGGCCGCACCGCGATTCGTCTGGTAGAACGGCGCCGCCATCGCGGCCAGATCATTGCGCAGACAGACGCGCCAGCCCAGCAGCAAGCCCCCCGGGTCCGACGCGAACACCTTCGTGACGAAGTTCCACGCTCCCCCCGACCGCTGATAGACATATGTGCTGCCGGTCCCGGTCGCATGCGTATTCAGATAGGACCCGACCAGGATCGTGCCCCGATCCACGTCCACGTCGATGCCGTACAGGTCGCCGCCTTCGCCGTCGTGGGCGGTCAACTGCGTCTCGAACGACCACACCCCACCCTGCTGAGTGAAAACGTACGCCGCGCCCGCCCGATCCTGGCCGGCGGTGTCGTGCCGCGGCGCACCGACCACGATCCGCCCGCCGCGGACCGCCACAGACCGGCCGAACTCCGCCTCCTCCAGCGGGTCGCCCGCCTCCAGCCGCGTGATCTCCTGCCACGTCCCGCCCACGAGCCGAAAGACGTAGGCCGCGCCCGCGTCGGTCACTCCGGTGTGATCCACCAGCGGCGCGCCGGCGACAATCTCATCTCCATCGAGCGCGACGGAATCGCCCAGCAGATCCCCTTCCACGGCATCCGACGCCGTCAGCTTGTCGACCTGCGTCCAGATGCCGCCGATCCGTTCGAACACGTACACGGCCCCCGCGAACGGAATGCCCTCGCTGCTGTCGCCCGGTGCCCCGACGATCAGCCGGTCGCCCTGTAGCGCCAGCGAAACGCCGAAGCTCGCGTCCTCGGTCGGCGTGTCCGCCACAAGCCGCCCGGCCGGCACCCACGCGCCTCCGACACGAACATACACGTAGACCGCACCGGCGTCGGTCGTAGGCGAATTCTCGCCGGGCGCGCCGACAGCCAGGAAATCACCATCCACGGCCACGCCGATGCCGAACCACGCATTCGTTTGCAGCACGGGCGGCGTGAGCAGCGCCGTTTGCTCCCATGAATCGCCGACCAGCTCGAAGACGAACGCACGGCCCGGCTGCTGCACCCCCGAGTACGTGCCGAACGGCGCCCCGCCGATCACCGTCCGCCCGTCGAACGCCAGGTCATAGCTGAAGATGTCGCTCGTGATCGGCGTCGCCGGGAGCAGCCGCGTCCACTCTGTCACGTCGGCCGCCGCGGGCCACGTTGCGAACCCGGCCACGGCCAATATCAGCAACGCCCTCGCAAAGCTGCTCATCACCGTCCGCTCCAGACTCGCGCCATACGCCGGCCGCCCCCGCCCCGGCAGCGCGGCCGCATTTTCGGCCCGCCCTGCTTCCCAACCCCTTCCGCCCGCTAAGACACCGCAGCACGCCGGCCGCCGGATCGCCGCCCCGGAAATCGCCCCGGAAATCTCGCCCCGCCCGGCCGGCCCACCCGCGGATCGGAAATTTCGCTGGCATGCCCCCTGGGACGTTGAATAATGGCTGGTGGGGAATCACGCGGCGAAGTGGCCGAAACGAACGCGAGGGCGGCGAACCCGCCGGCACGATGAGGATCGGGCGGTGCTCTGCACGATATCAGACGAACAGCTCTGGAGCTGGGTCGACCGGGACGCACCGGAGCTCGAGCGGCACCTGTCGACCTGCGAAGTCTGCCGCGGCCGGGCGGCGGCGCTGCGCCGCGAATTCGCCCAGCTCGCCCAGGTCGCTCCGCCGTCTGCCGGCCGGCTGCCGCGGCGGCTGGGCTCCTATACGCTCCGCCGGCTGATCGGCGAAGGCGGTCAGGGGCTGGTCTTCGAGGCCGAGCAGCAGACGCCGCGCCGCAGCGTCGCGCTCAAGGTCCTTCGTGACCTGCCGGGCAGCCACCTGGGGGACCGGTCTCCGACCGGTCGCGAGAACGTGGGGGACCGGTCTCCGACCGGTCGCGA
>CAZXUI010000034.1:9111-34968 GCA_964643885.1 uncultured Planctomycetales bacterium | reverse complement strand
AACGTGGGGGACCGGTCTCCGACCGGTCGCGAAAGCATGGGGGACCGGTCTCCGACCGGTCGCGAAAACGTGGGGGACCGGTCTCCGACCGGTCGCGAAAGCATGGGGGACCGGTCTCCGACCGGTCGCGGAAGCATGGGGGACCGGTCTCCGACCGGTCGCGGAAGCATGGGGGACCGGTCTCCGACCGGTCGTTGGGCCAGCCGCGATGTCCGCCGTTTCGAGCGCGAAGTGGAATCGCTCGCCCGCCTGCGTCACCCCGGCATCGCCGCCATCTACGAGGCCGGCCAGGCGGAGGACGGGCAGCGCTTCTTCGCCATGGAGCTGATCGAAGGCGCGCCGCTGAACACGTTCGTCCGCCGCGCGGATCTCGACATCGAACAGCGCCTGCGGCTGTTTCACCGCGTCTGCCAGCCTGTGATCTACGCCCACCAGCGCGGCGTCATTCACCGCGACCTCAAGCCCTCGAACATCCTGGTCGACAACGACGGCAACCCGCACATCCTCGACTTCGGCCTCGCCCGCGCCACCGACTCCGACGTCACCCTCACCTGCGGGCCCGAAGAGGTCGGCCGCATCCTCGGAACGCTGCCCTACATGAGCCCCGAGCAGGCCGGCGGACGGTCGGCCGAGGTCGACGTCCGCAGCGACGTTTACTCGCTGGGCGTGATTCTCTACGAGCTGCTGACGGATCATCTGCCGCACCGACCGCTGCCGGACGTGCCGTTCGAGACGTTGCGGGCAATCCGCGACGACGCGCCGCCGCGGCCCAGCTCCTACAACGTGCAGCTTCGTGGCGATCTCGAGACGATCCTGCTCAAGTCGCTCGAGAAGGACGCCGACCGCCGCTACGCCAGCGTCTCGCAGCTCTCAGAAGACGTGAAGCGCTTTCTCGACGGGCAGCCGATCCTCGCCCGCGCCCCCAGCGCCGCCTACCAGCTTCGCCGCATGATCAGCCGCCACAAGCTCGCCTTCAGCGCCGCGGCCGCGTTCGTGCTGATGGTCGCTGCGTTCGGCGTCGTGGCCACGCTACAGGCGACGCGCATCGCCGCGGAGCGGGACGCCGCGCTGCTCGCCCGAACCGCAGCCGCCCGCGAAGCACAGCGGGCCGGCCTGGCCGCCGCACGCGCCGAACGCACGCGGGCGTTCCTCGAAGAGCTGCTCTTCTCGGCCGACCCGCGCTGGACCGCCGGCGAAATGACCGTCCGCGATCTGCTGGCCGAGGCCGAGCGCAGAATCGACGCGGACGACGCCAGCGACCCCGACCTGGAGGCGGACCTGCGCTCGCTGCTGGGCAACACCTACGCCCGCTTCGGCATCGGCAACCGGGCCCGCCATCAGCTTCGCCAGGCGCTGGCGATCCGCGAGCAGCTCCACGGCCCCGACCACCTCGACGTCGCCGCGGCCCGGCACGACCTGGCCCGCACGCTCTTCGGCGCCGACGACCGTGAGGAGGCTGCGACACTGTTGGAGGAATCGCTCCAGACCCGCCGGGCCCAGCTTCCGCCCGACCACGCAGACGTGCTCGCCACGCGGCGGACGCTCGGATCGCTGCGGATGTACATGGGTCAGCTCGATCTCGCCGACGCGCATCTGTCGAGCGTGCTCGCGGCGCAGCGCGACCTCGCGCCCGACGGCGGGCCGGACGTCGCCGACGCCCTGGAAGACCTGGCCATGCTGCGGGCCGAGCAGCGCGACTTCGCGCAGGCCCGCGATCTGATGCTCCAAGCGCTCGCCATGCGCCGCCGGGTCTTCGGCGAGCCGCACAAACGCGTCGCGCTCAGCCACTACGCCCTCGGCCGCATCAGCCGCAAGCAGGCGGACTACGCGGCCGCGGACACCCACTACCACACGGCGCTCGAGATGTGCCGCGCGCTGCCGGGCGAGACGCCCAACGTCGTGCTCGTGCAGCAGGCGCTGGCGAGTCTGTGGCGCGAAGCGGGCGAGCTCGAGCGGGCGATCGAATGGGCCACGCAGGCCGTCGATACCTCGCAAACCGCGTTCCCTGCCTGGCACTACATCACGCTTTCCAGTCATTTGCAGTTGGCCGAGTGCCTCATTCAGGCCGGCCGGCTGGACGAGGCGGAGCCCATTCTGGTCGATTCGCTCCGCGGCTACCTCGCCCTCAGCGGCGCCGATCACTCCACCGTGCGCTACGTGCGCGACAGGCTGGCCGAGCTCTACCAGGCCCGCGGCGAGAGCGAACAGGCCGCCGGCCAGCACGCGGCGGCGCTCCTTCAGGAGCTGGCCCGCTCGACGGAGAGCGATTCGTGACGGGCGGCGACGAGGTCGCTCGCCTCGATGGCGATGCGCCGCCGCCGCGTGATTTCACCCGCTCGGCGCTCGCCCGCCTGCGGGCCGGCGAACCCGAAGCGGCCGCCCTGCTCACGCAGCTCTATCACGACCCGCTGATGCGCTTCGCCTGGGGCTACCTGGGCAACCCACACGACGCGGAAGACGCCGTGCAGGATGTGCTGCTCAAAGTGCAGGCGCTGTCCGAGCCGCCGGAGAACTTCCGCGCCTGGCTCTACCGCACCGCTCGCAACCACTGCCTCAATCTTCGCCGCAGCCGCGGCCGCCGCCGCGACGACGCCGCCCTGCACAGCGGCTTCGGCCCGCCGGCCACCTTCGCCGGCCAGCTCACGAAACTCGTGCGGGCCGAGCAGCGCTCGCGGGTCGGCCACCTGCTGGCCGCCCTGCCTCAGCAATATCGCGAGGTGCTCTGGCTGCGCTACGTGGAGGGGCTTTCGCGCAGCGAGGTTGCGACCGTGCTCGAACTGGAGGAATCGCTGGTCAAGTCGCGGCTGTACGACGGACTGCGCAAGCTGCGCGAGCACACATCGCTGTTCGAGTGACAGAGACGCCGCGCCGGGCCGTGACGGCGCATGCGCCCCATCTCGCACTGCTCCGAGTATGGGGGACCGGCCGCACTTGCGCAAGATTGGGGGACCGGCCCCCGGCCGGTCACTGGGCGACCGGTCTCCGACCGGTCGCGCTTCTGCCCGTCAGGGCAAACGACCGTAGCCGGTGGCTTCAGCCACCGGAAAGCTCAAACCCGCACGTCGTCCGCGGGGCCGTCGGGCCGGATAACAGCACAAAAGGGACAAACCCGCTCCGCATTCTGCTCGGAGATGGCGACCGCCCCGATCGTGTGGGCCTCGTGCGGAACGAACTCCGGCAAAGAAGCCTCTCGCCGCCGCCCAGAAAACAACGCGAGCGGACACCGCCTCCCAACGGGGCGTGTCCGCTCGGCGTGCGTTGTGTCCGTCGCTTGCGGGAACCGACGCCGCTACGGACACGGCGTACCGTAGACGCCCAGCAGCGCGACCAGGTCGCTGAAGTCCGTATCCCCGTCGCCGTCGACGTCGGCCGAGCAGCCGCTTGTGCAGCCGTAATCGGCCAGCAATGCGACCAGGTCGGGGAAATCAATCACACCGCTGCCGTCGAAGTCACCCGGACAGGGCACGGCCCCGCCGCTGACACCGGCCCAGAAGCCCCCGGTCAGCTCGAAACTTCCGCCGGTCATGACCACGCCCGCGTCCGGCTGGCCGATCGTCCCCGACAGCTCGAAAGCGCCGCCCGTGGAGAACATCCCGCCGCCGCCGTCGATCGTGTACCACGACAGGTCGAAGTCGCCCGCACTGGCGGTTCCGGCCGCCAGGATCGTCCCCAGCGCCAACGACGCTATGGCCCTGAAACCCTTGATCATGACAAACCTCCCATGGCTATCCATCGCGAGCGAGGCATCGCGAATCGGCATCGTAGACGCCGCAGGTCGCTCCACGCGACCCGCTCTCCCGTCTCTTGTAGAGCGAATGACCAGCGCTCATTCTCACTCATATAAGCGCATTTTCATCGCCCAAACCGGTAATATTTTTCTCTCCGCCGGGTTTCAGGCGCCGACCTGCACTCCAGAGCGACCACCGCCGTGTTTTTATCGGAACACAAGCGCCGCCGGCCACTCGCACGAATCGAGGCTCGCCCCCCGCCCACTCGGCGATCTCACCGCCAGCCACGCCGGCAGACCAGCACGTCCGACCAACCCTCCGCCACTATCAGATACGGCCGAATCGGGCAAAACTGGACGCACAACCCGCAGCGCTGGATAATCCCCCACTGGGCGTAGTAGAACCGACCCGGAACCGTTCAACCAGGCGAAGCGAATGACGACAGCGCAGAAGCCCGTGCGGACTCCCTCCCTTCACCCAGGCGACATCGATCCGGAGGAGTTCCGCCGGGCGATGCACCAGGTCGCCGATCTGCTGGCCGACTATCTCGAAGGCGTCGGTGAGCTGCCCGTTCTCCCCGCCATCCGCCCGGGTCACGTCCGCGAGTTGCTCCCGGCCTCGCCGCCGGAACAGGCCGAGACGCTGGACGAGATTCTCGACGACTATCGCCGCTTGATCGTCCCCAACACGACCCACTGGAACCACCCCGGATTCATGGCCTATTTCGCCGTCACCGGTTCCGGTCCCGGTATTCTCGGTGAAGCTCTGGCGGCCGGGCTGAACGTGAACGCCATGCTCTGGCGCACCGGCCCGGCCCCGACGGAACTCGAAGAGCTCGCCTGCGACTGGCTCCGCCAGCTCATGGGCCTGCCGGCCGAGTTTCGCGGGCATATCAACGACACGGCCTCGATCGGCTCGCTGCTCGCACTCGGCGCCGCCCGTAACCGCGTCGGCGGAGCGGACATCCGCCAGCACGGAATGATCGGCCGCTCGGACCTGCCGCCGCTGCGCGTCTACGCCAGCGAACACGCGCATTCCTCGATCGACAAGGCCTGCGTGACGCTCGGCATCGGCCTCGACAACCTCTGCAAGATTCCGGCCGACGCCGAGTTCCGCATGCGGCCGGAGGCGCTCGAAGCGGCCATCCGCGCAGACAAGGCCGCCGGCCGCCGGCCGATGGCCGTGGTCGCGACCGTCGGCACGACTTCGACGACGAGCGTCGATCCGGTCCCGGCGATCGCGCAGATCTGCCGCCGCGAGGGGCTCTGGCTGCACGTGGACGGGGCATACGCCGGCACGGCGGCGATCTGCCCCGAGCTGCGCGAGCTGATGCCCGGGCTCGAGCTGGCCGACTCGATCGTCACCAACCCGCACAAGTGGCTCTTCGTCCCGGTGGACTGCTCGGTGCTCTTCGTTCGCGACGTGCACGCCCTGCGCGAGGCATTCTCGATCGTCCCGGACTACCTCCGCACGACGGAATCCGACGTCACGAACCTGATGGACTATGGCGTTCAGCTCGGCCGCCGTTTCCGTTCGCTCAAGTTGTGGATGGTGATGCGGGCGTTTGGCGCCGAGGGGCTGCGGGAGCGGATGCGCTACCAGTGTCGCCTGGCCCGCGAGCTGGCCGATTGGATCGACGCCGATCCCGGTTTCGAGCGGATCGCGCCCGTTCCCTTCTCGACCGTCTGCTTCCGCGCGGTTGTCGACGGCTCACCCCAGGAGCAGAACGCCTACCAGGAGCGCCTCATGGCGGCCGTCAACGCCGCCGGCCCGGTCTTCATCTCGCACACGAAGCTGAACGGCCACCTGGTCCTGCGAGCCTGCATCGGCAACCTGCGCACCACCCGCGAGCACCTGGTCGCGGCCTGGGAGCTGATCCGCAGCACGCATGCCCGCCTATTGGCCGAGCGAAACGGCAAGCCGGCCGGCCACGCGCATCCGGCCTGAGGCCGGTCGATTCCCCGCGAAAGCGAAAGCTGCGACGGCCGGCCGTCAGTTGACACGTGCGGTCGGGCGTGAAATCATAGTGGGTTCGGATGGCCGCTGATGGGGCTGCGGTCTCGGGCCATTCGAGCAGGGCGCGGAGTCCTACGAACTCTGAGCATCCCGGCGGCGCACTGGCACGGGCAAGGTCGCGGATAGACCTCGGCCGCGCTGCACCGGCCCTGCTCGCCACTCGAAGAGAGACACGATGAGTCAGTCGCTTTTCCGCGTGCGTGTCGCCGGAACAGGCTCTTTCCTTCCCAACGCGCCGGTGCCGAATGACCGCATCGATGACGTTCTCGGCCGCCTCGACGCCGCCCCGCCGCGCGTGCAGGGCTTCGTCGAGACGGTCGCCAAGCGCATGCTCGGCCAATCGGGCGTTCGAATGCGGCACTTCGCCATCGACCCCGAAACGCACGAGCTGACACACAGCGTCGCCAGCCTGGCGGAGGGCGCCGCGCGCCCCGCGTTGGAGATGGCCGGCATCGGCCCCGGACAGGTCGATCTGCTCGTTCTTTCGAGCCCGAGCTTCGATCGCTCGACGCCGCCGACCAGCACGCTGCTCCAGGAGCGGCTGGGCATCGAAAGCTGCGCCGAGATGGAGATTCACTCCAATTGCGCCGGCGTCGGCAAGGCCGTGCAGGTGGCCTACGACGCGATCCGCCTCGGCCGCTATCGCAATGCGCTGGTCGTCTACTCCCAGCTCTCAAGCGTTTATCTGCGGGGCTGCTATTTCAACCAGTCGCAGATTACCAAGACCCAGGCCGCCCTGCGCTACATCCTCTCCGACGGGGCCGGTGCCGTGGTGCTTCAGGCGGCCGGCGGAAACGGCAAACAGGAGATTCCGCACGAAGTGCTCGGCACGTACGTCGAGTCCGTCGGCGGGAAGCGCCAGCCCGGCATGACGGCCGGCGGCGGCGTCGACGATGTGATGAGCAGCGCCGGTCTGATCGACTCGGTCTACAACAAGGGCAACCACCACCTCGACCAGGACTTCGCCGCCGTCAACCGCGACGCCGGCCCGCTCCTGCTCCAGGGCGTCGCCCGCATGCTCGAATCGCTCGCCATCCCGCCGCAGGAGATCGCCCACTTCGTCGTCTCGATCCCGACGATGCAGCTTTACCAGGAGAACACGGCCGCCTTTCGCGACCGCCTCGGCGTCCGCCCGGAGCAGGCCCGGTTCCGCTCCGACCGCATCGGCTATTGCGGCGGGGCGGCGATCCTCATCCACCTCGATGAGATGGCCCGCAACGGCGAGCTTCAGACCGGCCAGCGCGTCGTCCTGCATTCCGTCGAGTCCAGCAAGTGGATGTCGGCCGGCTTCGTCGTGCGCTGGTGAACGCCGCCCGCGACGGCCGCTGCGCCTCCTCAGCGTCGAGCACCATGAGCGCGCCGCCCGACCGCGAGACGGACCGCCCTGCTCCGCCAGCCGCGCCCGGCTGGCTCACGCGTGTTCCGCTACCCCTGCGGATGGCCGTCTACAGCATCTCCTTTCTGGCGACCGCTCTTGTCCTTCTGCCGCTCGGAGCCTATCAGCTCGATCTCTTCGTCCCGTCCTGGCACGTGAACGCACCCCTGCCCGTGCGCTGGCTCGGCGCGCTGCTCTTCGCCGCGGCGGTCGTCGTGTACGTCGCCTGCTCGTGGTGGCTGACCAGCCGCGGCCGCGGCGCCTATGTCGAATTCGACCCCCCGCAGCGGTTCGTCAGCGACGGTCCCTTCCGCTGGTGCCGCAACCCGATCGCCGCCTGCGTCGTGGTCTCGTTCCTGGGCCAGGCCCTCTGGTGGTCGTCGACCGGGATCCTGCTGCTGTTTCTGATCGCTCTTCCGCTCGCCCACGCGCAGGTCGTCCTGATCGAGGAACCGCTCCTGCGCCGCCGCTTCGGCCCGGCGTATGACGAGTATCTTCAGCGCGTGCCGCGCTGGTTGCCGCGCCCGCCGGCGAGCTGAGCGCGAGCGCACCGCCGCCGCTTCGAGACTATGCCCGCAGTCCGCCCGAACATCCTGCTCGTCGTCATCGATTGTGCCCGCTGGGACAAGTGGCTCGGTCCCGGCCGCTGCGTGCATACGCCCAACATCGATCGCCTCGCCGCACAGTCCGTCTGCTTCGATACGACCCTCGTCGAGAAGCCCTGCACGACGCCCAGCTTTTCGAGCCTGCTGAGCGGGCTCTACTCGCCGCGCCACGGCGTGCACCTCGTCTGGGGCTATCCGCTACCCGCGCACGTGCCGCTGCTGACGCACACGCTCGCCGAGCTTGGATACACCACATACGCCGAAGTCACCGGACCGCTCCTGCCCGACACGGCCCTGGACCGCGCCTTCGAGCAGTTCACCTACCGCGCCCCGTGCGACTACCTGCACACCGCCTGGGGCGACCGGCTCATCGAGCGCCTGCGCCGCGGCCACTACCGCAGCCCCTGGCTGCTCATGCTGCACCTGTGGGAGCTGCACGAGCCGCGGCAGATCGCAGGGGAGAACGACGCGCCGCACGCCGGACGCGACACCTACGAACAGGCCGTCTCCAGCCTTGACACGCAGCTCGGCCGGCTGCTGGACGCCGTCGGCGACGAGACGATCGTCATCCTCACGGGCGACCACGGCGAGAAGACCGCCGCCGAGCAATACGCCGCAGACACCGCTGTCGCCTACACGCGCGACGCGCTCGGCGTCACCGACGACGACACGCTCGAGCCCTATCACCTCGCCCACTGGGCCGGCCCGAGCGTGCTGCACCAGTTCTACGGCGCCTGCGCCGAGGCGATGCGCGACCTGCCCCTGGCCGACGCACGCAACCCGCGCCGCCGCGGACTGTGGGCCCGCCTGCGCGACCGCCTAATCCTGCTTCGCCTGACGCCCTGGGTCTACCTGCACGACCTGCTGGCGCTCGGCCGGCCGCTCGGACTGACACGCATGCTCGAACGCCGCGGCCTGACGGACCCGCGGCGGGCGCGAAAAAAGGTCCGGCTCCTGGCCCGCGGCGCCGGCCGCGAGCAGATGCTCGACCTGCACATGCGCATGTGGATCAACGCCTATCGCCACAACCTGCGCGAGGGCCACATGATCCACGTCTATGACTTCCTGACCCGCGTGCCGCTGATCATCCGCTGGAAGGACCGCCTGCCGGCCGGCGCCGCTCACCAGCGACTGATCCGCAACGTCGACATCCTGCCGACGCTGCTCGATCTGCTCGGCGCCGCGCCGCCGCAACACACCATCGACGGTGCATCCTTCGCCCCCCTCATGCTCGGCCAGCGCTGGCAGCCGCGACCGGCATACCTGTCGATCACGGGCCTGCCTCGCGAGCTTGAAATCCGCGGCGTCCGCACGGAGGACCACCTCTACACCTACGGCCCGCACAACCCCGACCTGCCGCAGGAGCTGTACGACCTGCGCAGCGACCCGCGGCAGACGCGCAATATCGCCCGCCTCGACCCGCAGCGCTGCGCGGAGCTGCGCGCCCTTGCGGATACCCTCGCCGGCGAAACGACCAATCCCGCCGCCGTTTCGGCGGAGCTCAGCGCCGCCGATCAGCAGCGCGTCGAGGACCACCTGCGCCAACTCGGCTATATCGAGTAACCTGCCGCGCTCATGAGCCGCCCCGACGCCGCCCGTGAGCCGTACCCCGCGACACGACACCGTCCCGGCCTGCCGCTCTCGGCGGCCGTGCTCGCCGCCGTCATCCTGCTCGCACACGGCGGATCGCTCTTCGACGGCCTCTTCTTCGACGACCACTGGCACCGCGTCCAGTTCGAACGCCTCGGCTGGAGCTGGAACGACCTGATCGAGTCGGCCACCTTCGACGTCCCCGGCGAACTGGCCAAGTTCTGGTTCGCACAGCGCTCGCTCCAGTGGCGCTACGCCCGGCCGCTCGCCATGGCCGTCATGAAGCTGGAATACCTCGCCGGCCGCGGCGAGCCCATCGTCGCCCATGCCGCCGCACTGCTCTGGCACTGGCTGGCCGCGCTCGCCGTCCTCGTTCTCGCTCGCGCCGCCCTGCGACACAACGCCTGGGCACTGCTGGCCGCCGCCCTCTTCGCCCTCAACCCGCATTCCGTCTTCGCCGTAAGCTGGATCGCCGCCCGCAACGCCCTCGTCGGAGGCCTGCTGCTCCTGGCGGCCGTCGCGGCGTGGTGGCGATACTCGCTGCCGGGTGACGAAGCTGACGGTGACAGCCGAACGAACACCCGGCCCAACCTCGCCATCGCGGCGATCGCCCTCTGGCTTCTCGCCCTGCTGGCCCGCGAGGCGGCCGTCGTCTTCGCCCCGCTCATCCTCGCGCTCGATCTGCTCTACGGCGGCCGGCCGCACGCCCGCCGCCATCTGCCCTTCCACGCCGCCGCGTGGCTGCTCACCGCGCTCTATCTCGCCTGGCGGCTGCTCGTTTTCCCCCGCGGCGAGCTCCCGGAAATCTACTTCACCGCGCCGGATGGACTCAGCTTCGCTCTCTGGGCCGCCAGCCGCATGCTCCAGCTCTGCTTCGCCCTGGTCTTCAACACGCCGATGTTCATCGGCATCGCCCCCTCCGGCGGCGGCCTGCCCGCCGAGCCGCTCACGCATGCCGTCATGCTCGTCGGCACCGCCGCCGTCGCCGCCTGGTGGCTGCTGGCCGTCCGCACCCGGCCGGAGCGCTGGTTCTGGCCGCTCTGGGTGCTG
Organism: uncultured Planctomycetales bacterium; assembly: GCA_964643885.1. GTDB lineage: Bacteria > Planctomycetota > Phycisphaerae > UBA1845 > Fen-1342 > CAADGL01. The sequence goes on along the minus strand of CAZXUI010000034.1, from coordinate 24,604 downwards.
CTCGCCTTCGCCCCCGTCGTGCCCGTGGTCATGCTGCCACACTTCGCCTACGTGCCGGCCGCGGCCCTCGCGATCATGACCGTCGTGCTCATCCGCGCCGCCCGCGGCCGCTGGCGCTGGGTGCTTGCGACGGTCATCATCGGCTACAACGTCTGGAGCCTGGCGCTTTATCGCGTGGCATGGCGCGGCATGTGCCGCGCGGAGCAGCTCGTCTACGCAGACATCATCGACGATGGCCCGCCGCCGCCCGGCAGCTCGATCTTCCTGATCAACGCGCCGGCCGCATGCAGCTATCTCGGCCCGACGCTGCGCGAGGCCTGGGGCGACCCGACGCTGCGGGCCCACATTCTCACCTTCGCCGATCACCCGCTCGTTATGACCGCGGAAAGCAGCGTGCGGATCGAATCGCAGCGCACGCTGATCGTCTCGTCCGCACCGCCGGGATACTTCGCCGGCCGCGTCGGCCACATGCTTCAGGCCGGCCTGCGAAGCGAGCCGCTCGCCGTGGGCGACGTAGCCTCAGGCGAGCTGTTCACGGCCCGCGTCGAGGCCGGGGATGAATCCGGTCTGACGCGGCTGCGGTTCGAGTTTCACGAGCCGCTCGATGCATCGAGCGTTCGCGTCTACGTCAGCACGCCGGATCGGCCGGCGTATCGGCTGAGGCTGTCGGCCGCGGCGCCGCACGAGCTGCCCGCTGAGCATGAAGCGCTCTTCACCGCCGCCCGAGCAAGCGGCGAATCCGCCGACGCCGCCCGCGCTCAGCTCCGCTCGATCGCGCTCCCGCTGCTCGCCGAATCCGCCAACCCGCTCGCCCGGCGGCTCGATGCGGCCACGCACGTCAGCGATGAGCTGCTCGGGGCGCTCGAGCACTGGTGGCGCACGCACGATGTCCCCGCTCTGCTGGCGGAGCGCCAGCGGTGGCTGTCGCGCAGCGCCCCCGCCCGCCGCGACGTGCAACGCTACTGGTGGGTCGTTCGATACGCCCGCTCGATCGCCCGCACCGAGCTGCTGCTGACGGGCGGTGACGAGCCGCCACACCCGTGACGAGCACGCGCGACACCGCTTCGAACAGGCATATTCCGATAAGTCCCAGCTCGTTCCCACGCGGACCGGTATCGGCGGTGTGCAGCAGGCACTCGCCGGCCTGAGCTGCTCTCAGGCGGCGCGTCCTCAACCGCGCGCCCTTTGGCGCCGACCCGTTTTCTGCTATCCTGACCGATCCGGGGGCTTTCACTAATCTCGAATGCTGGGGAGAAGCCCATGCGCAAACTGAGCACCGCCTTCCGTCTGACAGCGACCGCCCTCAGCCTCCTGGCCGCCGCACAGGCCGCCGGACAGGCCACGTTCCCCGCGGTCTTCGTCTCCAACAACGGCAACCTGGAGGGCAGCGTCACGTCCTTCCGCGTCAATTGCGACGGCACGCTCACCTTCGTCGATCGCTACATCACCGGCTCGCGCCCGTCCAGCAGCGACTATCACCCGGGCACCAACGCCTATTCGATCTCGCTCAGCCCGAGCGGCCGCTACCTCGTCTCGGCCCACACGACCTCCAGCGAGACGGTCGAGCGGCTGACCGTGATGGCCGTGGGCAGCGACGGCACGCTCAGCCTGATCGCCACTTATGAGACGCCCGACAGCCCGCTCGACGTGCAGTGGCTCAGCGACGAGTACCTGGCCGCGACGCGCACTTCGCTGAGCGTCACCAATGAGGTGATCGTCTATCACTTCGATCCCGAGGGCCCGCTGACGGAGATCGACCGCGAGCCGACCGGTTCGTTCACGACCTGGCTGGCGTTGCATCCCTCGGGCGAGTATCTCTTCGCCCAGGATTCCACCGGCCGCAAGATCACCGGCTTCCGCATCAACGCCGACGGCACGCTCGATTACGTGAACGAGGTCTTCACCAGCGTTTATCCGCTGGGGATCGGCGTCTCGGCCGACGGCACGAAGATCTACGGCGGCGGCGGGATCAGCGCGGACCGGCACGCCGTCCCCGGCTGCCACATCGACCCGGCCACTGGCGAGCTCTCGCTGATGCTTGGCTCGCCGTTCTATTCGCCCGGCAACTCGCCCAAGCAGGTGGTGATCTCGGACGACAACGCGCTGGCGTTCGTCGCGCACGGTACCGATGCGACGATGCGCAGCTTCTGGATCGACGAGGAGTCCGGCGCCCTGACGCCCACGGGATACCTGTTCGACGTCGGCACGCAGGGCTCGCTCGGCACGATGGCGACCATGCGCGACCTCGTCTTCGTCACCGACAATTGGGACGGCCCGACCGGCGTCTACTCGTTCACGATCCAGCCCGACGGAACGCTCGCGCAGAACGGCACGCTGGTCAGCACGCAGGGCATCGCCCCGCTGTCGGTGGACGCCTGGGACCCGGGCCCCGGCCCCTGCCCGGGGGATGTGAATGGCGATCTGGCCGTCAGTTTCGACGACCTCGTCGGCGTCCTGGCGGCCTACGGCAGTTGCCAGGGCGACGCCGGCTTCAACCCGGCCGCCGACATCAACTACAACTGCTGCGTCGAGTTCGACGACCTGCTGATCGTGCTCGGCGAGTACGGCGACATCTGCCGCTGAGCGCCGCGAGGGGAGCATTCTTCCTGCCCGCGATCACCGGGTGGTACGGGCGTCTCGCCCGTAGTGATCGGGTGGTACGGGCGTCTCGCCCGTACGCTTGATTCTCGCGGCGCGCAACCTGCGCCGCGACCGTCAGCGTGATCCGAGCCGCGACCACCCGCGTGATCCGAGCCGCGACCGCCCGCGTGATCCGAGCCGCGACCGCCCGCGTGATCCGAGCCGCGAACGTGAGGGAGCGGGCTGGGGGCGAGGCGCTACCCGCGCAAGCGCTGGATGACATCCACCTATCACAAGCGCCCGTAAACCTGTTCAGGTGTGTGCGCTGCGGCGCGCAAACGCGGGCAAGATCTCTCGTGTGCGCCCGCTTCCTTACGGGCGCGGCTCGGCGCTCACACCCGGGCGCGGCTCGGCACCCGCGCCGGCACACAGCTCGCAGCAGAATCGCCGCGCCGCACTACCTGCCCCGCTTGTAGAACGGCAGCGCCACCACCGTCGCCGCCGCCTGCGCATTCTTCAGATCGATCTCCAGCTTCGTCCCCACCGCCGACAACCCCGGCTCCACGAACCCCATCGCGATCGGCCGGTTGAATGTCGGACTGTGCGCCCCGCTCGTCACCACGCCGGCCGGCCGGCCGCCCGAGACGATCGCCGCCCCCTGCCGCGCGATCCGCCGACCCTCTACCTCCAGCCCCACCATCGCCCGCGCCGGCCCGCGCTCCTTGACCCGCCGCATCGCCGCCGCACCGATAAAGTCCTTGCCCAGATCGACGCACCAGCCCTGCCCCGCCGTGATCGAATCCCACTCCTCGCTCAACTCGTGCCCATACAGCGGCATCCCCGCCTCCAGCCGCAGCGTATCCCGCGCCCCCAGCCCCGCCGGCCGGATCGGCCGATCCAGCTCCCGGCTGCGCTCCAGCAGCAGACTCAGCGCCGGACCGGCCGCCGCGGCCGGCACGATGATCTCGACGCCGTCCTCGCCGGTGTAGCCGCTGCGGGCCACGAAGTAATCGAAACCGAACACGTTGCCGGATTTGAAGTGATAGCGCTTCAGGTCGCCCAGCGGCACGGGCAGTATCTGCCCCAGCGTCTCGATCGCCTCCGGCCCTTGGATCGCAATCATCCCCGTCTCGAACGTCCGGTCGACGATCTCGACATTCGCCCCGCCGGCCTGCGTCTGCCACCACGCCAGCAGCTTCTCGCGGTTGCTCGCGTTGCAGACAACCAGGTAATGCTGGTCGAGCCGCGAGACGATCACGTCGTCGAGGATGCCGCCGTCCTCACGGCACATGTGGCTGTAGCGAGACTGGCCCACCTGCATCTGGCCGATGTTCCGCGTGCAGAGCCGCTCCAGCAGGCCGGCCGCGTCCGGCCCGCGGAACTCCACCCGCCCCATGTGCGACACGTCGAAGAAGGTGGCCCGCTGCCGCGTGTACTGGTGCTCCTCGATGATGCTCGTGTAGACCAGCGGCATCTCCCAGCCGGCGAACTCGACCAGCCGGGCGCCCTGCCCGCGGTGAAAATCAATCAGCGGCGTCTGATGCATTCCACTTCCTTCGGCATGATCCACCCGCGGCCCGGCGGCAGCGGCAAACCACCTACTATACTCCCCTCGCCCCGTGCCGGCGAGCCGCCCCCGCGCGTGTGATCTGAGCCGCGACCGCGTGCGTGATCCGAGCCGCGACCGTAACAGGCTGTCGAAAAACTCGATCTCGCGCTGTTCGAATACCGAGTTTGCCCATCGAACCCCGGGGGTCAGATGCGACGCCAGGCGATCGATGGGCTGTCGAAAAACGCCGGCGCGACTTTTTCGACAGCCTGGTAAGGGAGCGGGCTGGGGGTGGCGCGCTGCCCGCGCAAGCGCCCGGGGACATTCACCTATACCGTGCGCTGGCTCATCGTGTCAGGTGTGTGCGTATCGGCGCGTGTACGCGGGAACGGTTCTCAAATGCGCCCGCTCCCTCACGGTCGCGGCTCTGTTCCGCCCGCGGCCGGCAATTGCAACCCCACCCCGAACAGCCGCTGCGAAAGCTCCTCCATCCGCCCGCGCAGCTCCTCGTCGCGACGCCGCTCCAGCGACGCTGCGACCGCGTGCCCCAGGCATCCCGGCGAAAGCAGCACCGCCGCCGGCTCCTCCATCCGCGCCATCTGCGCCACGAACGACAGGTCCTTCCGCTCCGCCTCCGACAGCCCCAGCAGATCCACCGCCACGGTCAGGTAGTCCGGCCGCTGACGCTTGGGCGCCGCTTCGCTCCGCCGCATCATCAGCCGCGCCGCGACCAGCACCGCCACGAACGCGACGGCCGCGATCATCAGGCCCCACAGCGACTGATCGCCCGGCGTGTCCTGAAACCCGCGCTGAATCGCGTCCAGAATCTCCTTGCGCGACGGCACAGCCTGCCCGCTCTGGCTCGCCAGCAGATACCTCATCGCCGTGGACCTCCCGCCAGCGCCGCCCGGCTGCGCTCCGCCGCCTGTTTCTGAAGCTCGGCGCTCACCGCCCGCTGCCGCGCCGGTCCGCGCTGCGATTCCAGCACCCAGCGCGCGAACGTGGCCGGCGCATCCTCGCCCTCGGCCACGCGGCTCAAGACCTCATCCGCCTGCGGATCGTTGATCTGCGCCAGCGCGTAGACCGCCTGCCGCCGCATCCCCTCGCTCGCATCCTCGGCCCACGCGCTCAGCAGCCGCAGCTTCTGCCGGTCGTCGATTCCCAGACTCGCAACCCACCGCGGAATGCACTCCCGCAACCGAGGCTCGACTCGGTCCGCCATCCGCTCGAGCAGGTCTCCCCACGCCGGATCACGCAGCCGCGCCAGATTCTGCCGAATCTCGAGCCGGTCCAGCAGGTCGCTGTGACGCAGCAGCGCCTCGACGTGCTCCTCCCGCTTCCAGCCGGCGAGCTTGCGCACGATCCGCGGCCGCCAGTTCGACTTGCCCAGCGCCATCAGGCAGAAGGCCGCGAGCTGCGGCTCGTTCCACTGCTCCAGGTGATCCGCGATGACGATCGCCGTCCGCGAGCGGCGGCTCTCGATCTGCTGCCAGAGCATCTCTTCGACATCGCGCGCCAGCCAAGCCGCCGCCTCCAGCGATTCCACGCGGTAGTGCGCGTCGAACGTCAGGAACGCCTCGCGCACCGCCCGGATCAGCAGCTCGCGCTCCGCCGCCCTGTCCGCGCCGCCGTCGCCGTCGCGCGGCGGTTCGTTCAGGAACGCCGCCACCGTCGTCTTGAGCACCTGTCCCGCCAGGGCCCGCGTCCGCGACGACGTGTCCCGCAGCGCATCCGGCAGCAGATACGCCAGCCGCGGTGTCGGCGCCTCCGACAGCGCAAGCAGTGCGCCATGCCGCGCCCCCGCCAGCCCCGTCTTCATCGCCTCGCCGATGGCCAGGTGCAGCAGCGCCCGGTCCGCCTGCAGCGCCTCCCGCGTCTGCGGCTCCAGCGATTCCCAATGAACCACCAGCCCGCCCCACGACGCCGGACTGCGCCGCGTGAGCAGAACGTCGATGATGCGCGTCCGATACGCCCCCTCCGCGTGCGCCAGCCCGGCGGAGAGAATGTGGTCCGCGTCCGGAGTCGGGCCGTTCGCCAGCCAGCCGTACAGCTTGTCTACCAGCGCCATCGCCAACCTCTCCAAACCGCCAGGCTCGGTCGACCGCTTCCCGCTGTCGAAGCGCGGAGCCGTCGCGGACCATCCGCTCTCCTACTCATCGGTCCTGTCATTTCCGGGCGTGATTAGCGGGCCGCGATCCGCGTCGTTGACAAGGTCCGAGAAGCGCCGGATGCTCACGTCATGCCGCCGGCCACCCGCCCAGAACCGGTCCTCGACCCCCGCCTCCAAACGGACCTGGCTGGCATTCATCTGCGCACCCCCGTCCTGACCGCCTCCGGAACGTGCGGCTACGGGCCCGAGTACGCGGCCGTCATCGACTATCGCCGCCTGGGCGGCTTCACGACCAAGAGCGTCACACGCCACGAGCGGCCCGGCAACGAGCCGCAGCGCATCGTCGAGGTCCGGGCCGGCCTGCTCAACGCGATCGGCCTGGCGAACGTCGGTCTCGAGCGCTTCATCGCGGAGAAGATTCCGTTCATCCAGAAGATGCCCACGCCGGTGCTCGTGAACGTCGCCGGGTATCGCATCGATGACTACGTCGAGGTCGCCGCGCGGCTGGACGAGTTCGACTGCCTGGCGGGGCTGGAATTGAACGTCTCCTGCCCCAACGTCGCCGACGGCCTGATGTTCGGCACGGACGCACGACTGCTGCACGAGCTGGTGAGCGCGGTCCGCGGCGTCGTCAAGCGCCGCAAGCTGCTGGTCAAGCTCTCGCCGAACGTCACCGACCCGGTGCCGCTGGCTCGTGCGGCCGTCGACGCCGGCGCGGATGCGCTCAGCCTGATCAACACCTACGTCGGCATGGCCATCAGCAGCGAGACCTGGCAGCCGGCCCTCGCCAACGTCACCGGCGGCCTGAGCGGACCGGCCATCAAGCCGCTCGCGCTCTTCCACGTGCACCGTGTCTATCGCGAGCTCGCCCGCCCGGCCGGTGTTCCCCTGCTCGGCATGGGCGGGATTCAATCGACGCGCGACGTGATCGAGTTCTTCCTGGCCGGCGCGACGGCCGTGGCCGTCGGCACGGCGCTCTTCGTCGACCCGACCATCCCGATCCGCGTTGCGGAGGAGTTATCAGTCTATCTCGACCAGCGCGGCCTGGCCCACATCTCGGAGCTGACCGGGGCCCTCAAGCTGCCCGGCTGAACGGACGTAGGGTTTTGTCACGACGTGGGTTATACTTGGGTTCAGTGCCCCGGATCGGCCCGCGGCACAGGGGTCCAGCATGAAGCGTTTTCGCCGCATCGCCGTTTTCCTCGATGGCTCCGAGAGCGATTCCACCGCCCTTGCGTATGCCGGGTATGTCGGGACGGCGGCCGACTGCGAGAGCCTGCACTGCGTTCACGTTCACTTTCCCTCCGAATCGCACGGCCGTGGCGAGGAGCCGAAACTGGCCGACTTCGAGGCGGATGTGCTGGCCCGGCTGCCGGAGGCGCTTCGCGCGCGCGTGCGTTGCGAAATCCACGCCGGCGGCGGCATCGCGGAGATTCTGCGGCTGGCCCGCGATGCGGAGCTGGATCTGGTCATTGTCGGGCGACGCCTGCCCTCCGATCAGCAGGCCGCCGGCTCTGCCTTCGTGCGCCTGGCCCGCAAGGCACCGTGCAGCGTCCTGGTGGTGCCGCCGCAGACGCATCCGCACATGAGCCGCGTGATGGTGCCGGTCGACTTCTCCGAAAGCTCGCGCATGGCCCTCAGGACCGGCGCCGACATCGCCCGAAGCTGCGGCGAACCCAACGCGGAACTGCTCGTCTGCTCGGTCTTTCAGGTCGGCTATGGCTATCTCAAGAGCGGCCTGGACTACGACGGCGCCCGCAAGCAGCTTGAACAGGTCACCTGCGACAAGCTCCGCCAGATGCTCGACGAGGCGGAATGTCCGGACATCAAGGCCAGCGTCGAGTGCATGTGCTCCGAGCAGATCGCAACGGCCATCTACGAGCTGGCCGCGTCGCGAAAAATGGACCTGATCGTCATCGGCAGCCGCGGCCTGACCCGCTCCGCCGCCATTCTGCTCGGCTCCAACGCCGAGCGAATCCTGTTCCATTCCCCCTTCCCGGTGCTCGTCGTAAAGCGCAAGGGCGAGACCGTCCGCCTGCTGGATGTTCTGCTCGAGGCCTCCTGACCCGCGCGGCTCCTACAGCCGCCGCTTTTCAATAGTTGTGAAAGCTTTCGGCGCGACTGGACAACCGGCCGGCCGCCGCAAATAGTCGTCAGCCACATCCGCGGCCGGGCCGGCCGCGGATCGGAACCGGAACCCGCTGCATGACCCGCGTCGCTCAGCTCTATGGCTGTATTCAGGCCGATCTCGAACGCGCCGCCGCCATCTTCCGCGACGAGCTCCAGAGCGACCAGCCCTTCATCCGCGAGTTGTGTGCCCACATCGGCCAGTTCCACGGCAAGTACGTCCGCCCGGCCCTGCTGCTGCTGACCGCCCGGGCCGTCGGCAATCTCCGCCGCGAACATCACACGCTCGCCGCGGTCGTCGAGATGGTTCACATCGCCACGCTCGTTCACGATGACATTCTCGACGAGGCCGACGTCCGCCGCCGCGTGGCCACCGTCAACCGCCTTTGGGGCAATGAGCGGGCCGTTCTGCTGGGTGACTTTCTGATCAGCCACGCCTACCACCTGTGCAGCAGCCTGGAGACGACTTTCGCCTCGCGCCTGATCGGCCGCACCTGCAACACCGTCTGCGAAGGCGAGATGATGCAGGTCGTCAACCGCGAGAACTTCGAGCTCTCCGAGCAGCAGTACACCGACATCATCGCCCGCAAGACCGCCTCGCTGATCGGCGCATGCACTCTGCTGGGCGCCCACTATGCCGGCGCCGACGAGCGTACCTGTCACCGCCTGCATGACGCCGGACTGTCCCTCGGCATCGCCTTCCAGATCGCCGACGACCTGCTCGATCTGACAGGCGACGAGTCCGAGGTGGGCAAGACGCTCGGCCGCGACGTGCACAAGGGCAAGCTGACGCTGCCGCTGATTCACTCTCTTCGCACCGCCGGCCCGCAGCAGCGGCGCGAGATGCTCGACCTGCTCGCCGCGCCGGACTGTCCGCCCGGCCAGCGCCTCACGGAGATGCTCAGCGCCACCGATAGCCTGGACTACGCTCTGCGGGTCGCGCAGGGCTACGTCGACTCCGCCCGCGCCACTCTCAGCGAGCTACCAACCTCCGATGCTCGCGATGCTCTCCTGGCCATGACCGAATTCGTCATCGCCCGCCGCCACTGACGCCCGGCTCGCGCCCAGCTACCATGCGACGCCAGCTATGGCGGATGCGCATTACGCTTTCGCAGGCGGCGGCACCGGCGGCCATCTTTTCCCTGGCCTCGCCGTCGCCGCGGCCCTGCGCCGGCTCGAGCCCGCTGCCCGCATCACCTTCTTCACCACCTCGCGCCCGCTCGATCGCGAGCTGCTGAGCCGCACCGATTACGTCCAGATTCCGCAGGACGTGCGCCCGCTCTCGCTGCGCCCGTGGCGCTGGCCCGGCTTCTGGTTCGCCTGGCGCCAAAGCCTCGCCGAAGCCCGCCGCCGGTTCGATCGCGACCCGCCTGCCGCCGTCCTCGGACTCGGCGGCTACGCGGCCGGTCCGCCCGTCGTCGTCGCCGCGCAGCTCGGCATCCGCAGCGCGATTCTCAATCCCGACCTGATCCCCGGCCGGGCAAACCGCTACCTGGCCGCCCGCGTCGACTGCGTGGCTGCCCAATGGCCCGGCACGCAGCGGTTCCTGCCGCGCCGCGCGACGCTTCGCGTGACAGGCTGCCCTATCCGGGCCGAGTTCGCCACGGCCACGCGCGCCCGCGGCCTCGAAATCTTCAGTCTCGATCCCGATCGCCGCGTCCTGCTTGTCACCGGCGCGTCCCAGGGCGCCCGCTCCATCAATGAGGCGGTGCGCCTCGCCTGGCCGCGGTTTCTCGCCGAGCGCCCCGAATGGCAGCTCCTGCACCTGGCCGGCGCGGCCGACGCCGAACCGCTCGAATCCGCGTATGCAGCAGCCGGCGCTCCCGCCCGCGTGCTCGCCTTCACACACGACATGCCCGCCGCGCTCGCCGCCGCAGACCTGGTCATCTCCCGCGCGGGTGCATCGACCCTGGCTGAAATCACCGCCCTCGGAAAACCGGCCATCCTCATGCCCTATCCCTTCCACCGCGACCGCCACCAGCATGCCAACGCCGGCGTTCTGGTCGAGGCCGGAGCCGCCGTCATGGTCGAGGACCTGCGCGACGGCGCCGCCAATGCCGAGCCGCTGCTCGCCGCAATGCACCGGCTCGCGGATCCCGCCACGCGCCAATTCATGGCCGACGCCGCCGGCCGCCTCGGTCGCCTCGACGCCGCCGACGCCGTCGCACGCTGGATGACCGGCGGCTCGCCGTAGCGGCCTCCCCGCGCCGCCCGTCGCGGCCGCGGCCGCCAGGCCCTAGAATGCCCGCTCTGATTTCTCCAGGAACCGCTCCATCGGGAGGGCTTCGATGAGACGTGCGAGCTTCGCCGCTGCCATACTGACACTGATCTCCGCGCCGCTCGCCGCCGAGGACGACCAGCGGCCGGACCTCGCGCCCTACTTCGGCTTCGGCCCGATGCAGATCTACAAGCTCAAGCCGGGCATCTCGCTGCTCACACCGGCCGATCTGAACGGCGACGGACGGACCGACGTGGCGCTCTGGAATGGGCTTCAGAGCCGCTTCGAATTCCTCTATCAGCCTGCTCCGGATCAGCCCGCAGAAGCTGAGAACCCGCCCAGGCTCGAGCCAAACGAACTGCCCGACCGCGGCCCGCTGCGGCGCGAGAACATCGCCGTCGCCTACCGCGTCGCCTCCATGGATGTCGGCGACTTCACCGGCGACGGCCGCACGGACATCGTCTTCTTCGGTGAGCCGCGCGAGCTTGTCGTTCTGCCCGCTCTGGCCGACGGCGGTTTCGGGCCGCCCGTCGCCGTCCGCGCCCCCGAAGCCGACCCCCGCGGTGGCGGACTGGCCGTCGGCGACTTCAACAGCGACGGCCGCCAGGATGTCGCGCTGCTGGGCGAGAACGTCGTCCTCATCTTCCACCAGAAGCCCGAAGGCGGCCTCGGCCAGCCGCTGCGTCTGGTGCACAACTTTCCGCGCACCATGCTGATGCTCTCCGCCGACCTCGACGGCGACACCCGCAGCGATCTGATCGTCGGCACCGGCGATGAGCAGTTCGGCATCCTCGCCTTCCTTCAGAACCCACAGGGCACGATGGGGGCCATGCGGCCGGTTCGCATTCCTGTCCTGCGGAGCATCACGGTCGCGCGCCATCCGGGCGGCGACGATGTCTTCGTGATCGAGTCCGCCACCGGCCAGCTCAAGCACATGCGCTGGGAGCTGCCTTCGCATGTCCGATCGCAAAGCGATTGGGTGCAGCAGCTCTACTCCTATCCGGTCCAGAGCCGCAGCAAGAACCAGCCCACCGCGGTCGGTGACGTGACGGGCGACGGCCGGCCGGATGTGATCGCCGTCGACCCCGACGCCGCCCAGATGATCCTCTTCGTCGGCAGCGAGACCGGCCTGCTGCCCGGCGTCGCCTATCCGAGTCTCGCCAAAGCCTCCGACGTCCAGATCGGCGACCTGGACGGCGACGGGCACAGCGAAGTGCTCGTCGCCAGCCCCGAAGAGAAGATCATCGGCCTCTCGCGCTACGATGACGGACGGCTCACCTTTCCCACGCCGCTGGCGGACGTCGCCAGCATCACGCCCTATGCCGTCGCCATCAATTCGGCCGGACCGGGCGGCGGCTCCACGGAATTCGCCTATCTGGCCAAAGGCCCCAAGGACCCGGCCGAGCGCGACTCGCGCGAGATTTTCCAGATCATTCTCCACCGCGGCGAGGCCGAGCCGGCGCGCATCGAAGTCGGCGAGCTGCGCGACGATCCGGCGGGCCTGCGCTTCGCAGACGTGAATCACGACGGCCGCGATGACCTGCTGCTCTTCGTCCGCTACTCGCCCCTGCGAACCTATCTTCGCGGCGACGGCGGCGAGTTCACGCTCCTCGACGGCCCCGAGACGCGCGCCCAGCTCGTCAAGGACGCCGCCATCGAGGGCTTCGCCATGACCGACGTGAACGGCGACGGCAAAGCGGAGCTGCTGCTTGCGCAGAAGAATCTCGCCCGCGCCCTGGTCGTGCAGGACGGCCGCTGGACCATCGTCGATCAATACAACCCCGAGACGGCCGACGCCGAGATCACGGGAATCGCCGTGCTTCCTGGCGCGGCCGCGGCCGACCGCGGCGAGGGCCCGCGGCTGGTGATGTACGATCGCACGTCGCGCGAGCTGCTGGTGCTCGATCCTCGCCCGGAAGGGAGCTATCGCGTCACGGCCAGTGTTCCCGCCGGCGAGTTCGACCTGCGTGCTATGCAGGTCGCCCCGCTCGCGGCCGAGGGCAAGCCGGTCGTACTGCTGGCGGACGCCAGAAAGCTGGCGCTCTTCACGCCCGGCCAGACCGCGCCGACGCTGGTCGAGAAGGCCGCCTACGAGACGGAAATCCGCGACGCCTTCGCCGGCGATTCCGTCGTCGGCGACATCAATCACGACGGCGTGCGCGACGTCGTTCTGGTGGAGATGCGCCGCGCGTATCTCGAGATTCTGACGACCGTCGGTGAATTCGAGCTGGCCTCGGTGATGAACTTCCAGGTCTTCCAGGGCAAGCGCTTCAGCGGCGAGCCCCAGAGCGGCGGCCAGCCGCGCGAAGTGCGGATCGCCGACGTCACCGGCGACGCGATCGACGATATCATCGTACTCGTGCACGATCGCCTGATCGTCTATCCCGGACAGTAGCTCATGCAGCGCGCCTGGCTGCTCATTCCGCTGGTGCTCGTCCTGCTGGGGGCGCTGCTCTGGAGTCAGCGGCGCAGCGGGCCCTACATGGTTTCGGGAATCCTCGAGGCCGACGACATACGCGTCGGCTCGCGCGTCGGCGGACGGATCCAGGAAATCCGCATTCGTGAGGGCGACCGCGTCTCGGCCGCCCAGGCCCTCGTGCTCTTCGAGCCCTATCAGCTCAACGAGCTGCTGGCACAGGCGCGGGCCGATCTCGCCGCCCGCAGCGCCGAGCTCGAACGCCTCGAAGCCGGCCCGCGGGCCGAGGAGATCGCACAGGCCCGCGCCGAACGCGACCGCCAGAAAGCCATCCTCGAACGCGTCGAGGCCGGCATGCGCCCGCTCGAAATCCAGATTCTCGAATCCAGGCTCGCCATCGCCGAGGCCGAGCTCCGCAACGCAGAGCGCGAGTTCCGGCGCGTTCAGACTCTCTTCGAGCGGACCGACGCGTCGCAGGATGAGCTCGATCGCGCCACCTACGCCCGCGACGCCCGGGCCGCGGCCGTCGCCGCCGCCCGCGATGAGCTCGCCCTCGCCCGCGAGGGCAACCGCCGCGAGGACATCGACGAGGCCCGCGCCAGGCTCGCCTCCATGCAGGCCGCGCTCGATCTGCTCGAAGCCGGCTACCGCAAGGAAGACATCGCCGAGGCCCGCGCCAGCGTCCAGGCCGCCGAGGCCCGCGTCGCCGCGATCGAGCGCCAGCTCGAAGAGCTCTCCGTCGTCGCCCCGCGCGATTCGGTCGTCGAAGCGCTGGACCTCGAACCGGGCGACCTCGTTCCGCCCGACGCGCCGGTCGTCTCGCTCATCGACCCGACCTCGCTCTACGTCCGCGCCTACGTGCCCGAGAACCGCATGAACCTCCAGCTCGGCCAGCGGGTCGAGCTGCGGGTCGATTCCTTCCCCGGCCGCTCATTCCACGGCCACATCAGCTATATCTCGCGCAGCGCCGAATTCACCCCAGCCAACGTCCAGACGCCCGAGGAACGCAGCAAGCAGGTCTTCCGCATCAAGGTCGTGCTCGACGACGGCCATGACGTTCTGCGGGCCGGGATGGCCGCCGACGTGATTCTCGAACCGGCCGCCGCCGCTCCCGCCGCCAGGCCCGCCAGCCCGTGACCGCCGCCGCGCGTCATCCCGCTTCTCAGCGCAGCGTCATCGTCGCCGACGGATTGAGCAAGCACTTCGGCCGCCTGGTCGCCGTCGAAGACGTCAGCTTCGAAGTTCCGCGCTCGGCCGTCTTCGGCATGCTCGGCCCGAACGGCAGCGGAAAGTCCACCCTCATCCGCATGCTCTGCGGCGTTCTCCGCCCGACGGCCGGCCGCGGCTTCGTCCTCGGTTTCGACTGCGCCACCGAATCGGAATCCATCAAGCGCCGCATCGGATACATGTCACAGCGCTTCAGCCTCTATACCGATCTGACCGTCGAGGAGAATCTCGACTTCTACGGCCGCGTTTACGGGCTGGCCGGCCCCCGCCTGCGCGAGCGCAAGCAGGCCGTGGTCGACCTGGTCGGCCTGGGCGACCGCCGCAACCAGCTCGCCGGCCATCTCTCCGGCGGCTGGAAACAGCGCCTGGCGCTGGCCGGCTCGATGATCCACGAGCCGGAGGTGCTCTTTCTCGACGAACCGACGGCCGGCATCGACCCCGTCGCCCGCCGCGACCTGTGGGACCTGCTCTTTGAGCTCTCCGCCGCCGGCGTGACGCTCTTCGTCACCACGCACTACATGGACGAGGCCGAGCGCTGCTCGCACGTGGCCTATATCTACCTGGCACACCTGATCGTCTGCGGCCGGCCGGATGTGCTCAAGTCGCTCTCCGACGTCACCCCCGCGGGCACGCACCGCCTGGAACTGAGCTGCGCCGTGCCGGCCGCCGTGCTGCGCATCCTGCGGCGCATGCCCGGCGTGCGCGACGCCACGCTCTTCGGCCAGACGCTCCACCTGCTCGTCGACGAGTCGCTCACCGCCGAGCGGCTCGAGCAGCAGTTGCGGGCGGCCGCGCCGGCCGACGAGCTGGGCGAGACGGACCTGCGGCCGATCGCCCCGTCGCTCGAGGACGTCTTCGTCACGCTGAGCCGTGCGGAAGCGATCCGGAGGGGCGCATGAACGGTCTGCTGGCGATTCTGCTCAAGGAGTTCGTTCACATCCGCCGCGAGCGGACCACGCTCGTCTTCGCGTTCATCGTGCCGGTGCTCCAGCTCACGATCTTCGGCTACGCGATCGACATGACGATCGAGAACATCCGCACGGTCGTATTCGATCAGGACCGCCGCCAGGCCAGCCGCGAGCTGATCGAGGCTTTCCGCAACACGCGCACCTTCAAGATCATCGATTTCGTCGACGACGACGAGAACTTCCGCCGCGCGATCATCTCCGGCCGGGCGAAGGTCGGCGTGCGCATTCCGCCGGATTTTTCAGAGAAGCTGCTGACCGGCCAGCAGGCCACGGTCCAGGTGCTGATCGACGGCAGCGA
>CAZXUI010000034.1:0-9011 GCA_964643885.1 uncultured Planctomycetales bacterium | reverse complement strand
GGCACGCTCGAGCAGCTTTTCGTCACACCCGTCGGCCGGGCCGGCCTGATGCTGGGCAAGCTCATTCCCTACGCGCTGATCGGCTTCATCGAGACGCTGATCATTCTGGCGGTGATGGTCTTCGTCTTTCAGGTGCCCATCTCAGGCAGCCTGGTCGTGCTGCTGACGCTCTCGCTGCTGTTTCTGGTGACGGCCCTGGGGTTGGGATTGCTCGTCAGCACGGTCGCGCGGACGCAGGTGCAGGCGATTCAGGTCGCCTTTCTGATCATGCTGCCGTCGATTCTGCTCTCGGGCTTCGTCTTCCCGCGCGATTCGATGCCTATGCCGATCTATCTGCTCTCGTTCGCGATCCCCGTCACGCACTTCATCGAGATTCTGCGCGGCGTGATCCTGCGCGCGGCCGATCTGACGTCGCTGATTCCCCACATCTTCGCGCTCTCCGTCTGCTGCGCGGTGATCCTGACGCTCAGCGTCATGCGCTTTCACAAGCAGCTCGACTGACGCCGCCCCGACCGCCTTACTTGCCCCGCCTTTTGCCCTTCTTCCTGCCCCGGCCGGCCTCTTCCTCGATCTGTGCCTGCGCCGCCGCCAGCCGCGCAATCGGCACGCGATACGGAGAGCAACTGACATAGTCCATCCCCACCCGGTGGCAGAACTTCACGCTCGGCGCATCGCCTCCGTGCTCGCCGCAGATTCCCACCTTGAGCTTCTTGCGCGCCGCCCGGCCCTGCTCGATCGCAGTCGAAACCAGCAGCCCCACCCCCTCCTGGTCCAGCGTCTGGAACGGATCGTCCGCAAAGATGCCCGCCTTGGCCCGGTCCACATAGTCCGGCAGGAACCGCCCCGCATCGTCACGCGACAGCCCCATCGTCATCTGCGTCAGGTCGTTGGTCCCGAAACTGAAGAACTCGGCCACCTCGGCCACCTTCGCGGCCGTCAGAGCCGCCCGCGGCGTCTCGATCATCGTCCCCACCAGGTAGGGAATCTTCGCCTTGGCCGTCTTGAGGATGCCGTCGGCGACCTCCCGCGTGCGGTCCGTCAGAATCTCCAGCTCCCGGGCGTCGATCGTCAGCGGAATCATGATCTCCGGCAGCACCTTGATCCGCCGCTTGGTGCAGTCCACCGCCGCCTCGATGATCGCCCGCACCTGCATATCCAGAATCTCCGGATACGTGATGCAGAGCCGGCAGCCGCGGTGCCCCAGCATCGGGTTCGCCTCATGCAGCGCCTCGCTGCGCTGGAGAATCCGCTCGACGCTGATCCCCGTCGCCTTCGAGAGCGCCTGCGCCTGCTCCTGCGTCTTGGGCACGAACTCATGCAGCGGCGGGTCGATCAGCCGGATCGTCACCGGCAGCCCGTCCATCGCCTCGAAGATGCCGATGAAATCCTGCCGCTGATAGGGCAGCAGCTTCTCCAGAGCCTTGATCCGGTCCTCGCGCGATTCGGCGATGATCATCTCCTGGATCGCGAGCTGCCGCTCGTGCGTGCTGAAGAACATGTGCTCCGTGCGGCACAGCCCGATCCCCTCCGCCCCCATCTCGATCGCCTTGCGCGAATCCTCCGGCGTGTCCGCGTTCGTCCGCACCCGCAGCGTCCGCCGCTTATCCGCCCACCCCATGAGCGTATAGAAATGCTTCGGCGGCTCCGGCCGCGAAAGCTCCAGCTTGCCGCGATACACCTCGCCGGTCGAGCCGTCCAGCGTCACGAAGTCGCCCTGGCGGATCGTCGCGCCGTTCACGTTCATCTGCCGCGTGTTGTAGTCGATCTGAAGCGCCTCGCAGCCGACGATGCAGCACTTGCCCCAGCCGCGGGCCACGACGGCCGCGTGCGAGGTCTTCCCGCCGGTCTTGGTCAGAATCCCCTTGGCCGCCTGCATGCCGCCCACGTCCTCAGGGCTCGTCTCCTTGCGGACCAGGATGATCGCCTCGCCGTCCGCGGCCAGCTCCTCCGCCTCGCGCGCCGTGAAAACCACCTTGCCGCAGGCCGCCCCCGGCACGGCGTTGATTCCCGTCGCCAGGTGCGCCTCGCGCAGCGCGCTGCTCGGCACGCTCGCGCTGATCACCGGGTAGAACAGCCGCTCCACGTCCACCGGGTTGATCCGGGCGATCGCCTGGTCCTTGGTGATCACCGGCCGCGTCGCCGCCTTCGCGTAGCGCTTCGGCAGATACCCCTTCTTGACCAGCTTGTTCACCTCGGACGTCGGCATCAGCGGCTCGGTGGCCTGCTCCACCGCGATGCGGAAGACCGCCGCCGGCGTGCGCTTGCCCGTGCGGCACTGGAGCATGTAGAGCTTGCCGCGCTCGATCGTGAACTCCAGGTCCTGCATGTCGCCGTAGTGAATCTCGAGCATCGCCCGCACGGCCTCGAGCTGCTCGTATGCCTCCGGCATGATCTGCTTGAGGTCCGCCAGGTGCAGCGGCGTGCGAATTCCCGCCACGACGTCCTCGCCCTGCGCGTTGATCAGCAGATCACCGTAGAACTCGTTGGCCCCCGTGCTCGGATCGCGCGTGAAGCACACGCCCGTGCCGCTGTCGTCCCCCATGTTGCCGAAGACCATCTGCTGCACGTTGACCGCCGTGCCCTTCAGGTCGTTGATCTTCTCCACCCGCCGATAGGTAACGGCCTTCTCCGCGTTCCACGAGCGGAACACGGCGTTGATCGCCCCGCAGAGCTGCTCCCACGGATCCTGCGGAAATTCCTCGCCCGTCTGCTGGCGGAAGAACCGCTTGAATTCGCCGCACAGCTCCCGCAGCGACTCCGCCGGAATCTGCGTGTCGCTGCTCACCCCCAGCCGCTCCTTGAGATGGTGCAGCTTGTCCTCCAGCTTGTCCTTGCTCAGCCCCACCACGACGGTCGAGTACATTTGCAGGAAGCGCCGATAGGCGTCCCACGCGAAACGCGGGTTCTTCGTCGCCTTCGCCAGCCCCTCGACCGAACGGTCGTTCAGCCCCAGATTGAGGATCGTCTCCATCATGCCGGGCATGCTGCGGGCCGCACCGCTGCGAACCGAGACCAGCAGCGGATCCTTCTCGTCCCCCAGCTTCTTCCCGCAGGTCTTCTCCAGCTTCGCCAGGTGCTGCCGCACTTCCTTGTCCAGCCCCGCCGGCCACTTGCCCCCGTGCTCGTCGTAGTACGCGCAAGACTCGACCGTGATGGTGAAACCCGCCGGCACTGGCAGCCCGATCTCCGTCATCTCCGCCAGACCGGCGCCCTTGCCGCCCAGCAACTGCCGCTGCGTACCCTTGCCCTCGGCCTTCCCGTTCCCAAATGAATAGACGTACTTCTGCTTCATGGTCTCCCACGCTCCTCGCGCTTTCGCGCGTACTGGGGGCAAGTCCTGTCGAGTCTGTGTTCGTCGCTTCGAGCCGCTCGCGGGGCCTGCGACGCCCGCCGCCGGCCGCACGCGGCCGCGGCGAACGCAACCCGCCATCATACGCCAAAACCCGCCGCCCCGGCCAGTTGCGGCGCCGACCGCGAATCAGGAGTCGGTTCGGTGGCATGCTCTCGCCGCAGGCGTGAGCATGCATGCCCGGCCCGGATACCGCGCGGAGGGGTACCTTGCCGACGGCCTCTCGGGTGGACGCGGCCCGCGCGGCCCGCGCGGTGTCTCACCGATGCAGCAGCGACAGCGCCTCCGCCCGCGTGCTCTGGTTCGTATGCAGCACGCCGCGCAGCGCCGACGTGACCATCACGCTGCCCGGCTTCTTGACCCCCCGGCAGGTCATGCACGTGTGCACCGCTTCGATCACCACCGCGCACCCCTTCACGTGCACCTTGTTCGCCAGCAGGTCGGCCACCTGGCTCGTCAGCCGCTCCTGCACCTGCGGCCGCCGCGAGAAACTGTCCACGATCCGCGCCAGCTTCGACAGGCCGATGATCTTCCCGCCCGGGATGTAGGCGATGTGGGCCTTGCCCTCGAAGGGCATCAGGTGGTGCTCGCACATGCTGTTGAAGGGAATGTCGCGCAGCGCGATCAGCTCGTGATGATCCTCGTCGAAGCCCGTCTCCAGGTGCCGTTCCGGGTCCTCGTGCAGGCCGCTGAACAGCTCCGCATACATCCGCGCCACCCGCGCCGGCGTGTCGCGCAGGCCGTCCCGTTGCGGGTCTTCGCCGATCGCCTCGAGAATCTCCCTTACCGCCCGCTCGACCCGCGCCAGATCGACGCCGTCGCCTCGCTTACTCGCACCCATCCGCCGACACCTTTCCGGCCGCACCCTCTTACCGCGCGACCGCCCGCGGCCCGACCAATCACTGTGCATTCCGGGCCTTCGGATCAAGAACTTCTCGACACTCGTCACCGCCGCGTGGGACCGCGCGGCCGTGGCCACCCGCCCCCCTCAATCCCTCAATCCCTCAATCCCTTCCCCCATTCACCCTCCCTGTCGCTGCAAGTAATCCACCAGCAGCCGCACGCCGAACCCCGTCGCGTTCTTGCTGTCGTCGTCCGTCGCCGTCCCGGCGATGTCCAGGTGCGCCCACGGCACCTTCGCGTCGACGAACTCCTTCAGAAACATCCCGCCCACGATCGCATGCGCAAACCGCGACCCGCCCGAGTTCTTGATGTCCGAGTCGGTCCCCTTGATCAGCTCGCGGTAATCATCCCAAAGCGGCAGCCGCCACAGCCGCTCATGCGTCCGCCGCCCGGATTCTCCCAGCTCCGCCGCCAGATCGTCATTGTTGCTCATCAGCCCCGCCGCCACCTTCCCCAGCGCCGTCACCACGCCCCCCGTCAGCGTCGCCAGGTCCACGATCGCCGTCGGATCGCACTGCTTCTGCGCATACGTCAGCGCATCCGCCAGCACCAGCCGACCCTCCGCATCCGTGCTGATCACCTCCACCGTCTTACCGTTCATCATCCGCAGGATGTCGCTCGGCCGATACGCCTCGTCCGAAAGCACGTTCTCCGCCGCCGCGATCAGCCCGACCAGGTTGCAGCGCAGCTTGAGCTGCGCCGCCGCCTTCATCACCCCCATCACCGTGCATCCGCCGCACTTGTCGAACTTCATCGCCTCCATGCCGGCCGCGGGCTTGATCGAGATGCCGCCCGTGTCGAACGTGATCGCCTTGCCCACCAGCACGGTCGTCGTCCGCCCTTTCGGGTTGCCGCGATAATCCAGCCGGATCAGACACGGCTTGTGCTCCGATGCCATCCCCACGGCCAGCAGCCCGTTCATCCCCAGCCGCCGCGCCTGCGATGCGTCGATCACCGTGCACTTGAGCTTGTGCAGCCGCGCCAGCTCCCTCGCCTCCGCCGCCAGCGAAGTTGGATGCAGCACGTTCGGCGGAAGATGCGCCAGCCGCCGCGTGTAATTCACCGCCTCCACCAGCGCCGCCGCGGCCGGCACGTCCTTCATCGCCACCGACACGTGGCCCGCCTCGCTGCCCCGCAGCGAAACACGCACCTTCGCCGGCCGCTTCTCGTCGGCCGACTTCATCTCGCCGAAGCGGAAGCCCGCCAGCCCCGACCCGCAGACCCACTCAGCCACCGGCCGCTCGAAATTGCAGCTCAGCAGCCCATCCACCCACAGCGCCGCCCGCCGCACCCGCTCCCCGATCAGCCACCGGGCCGCCGCACCCGCCGCCTGTCTCAGCTTGGCCGCATCCAGCTTCGCGTCGTCGCCTAGGCTGACGACCAGAACGCGCTTGAACCCGCGTGCACTGGTCGTATGCGCGAGCTGCCCCACCTCCGACCCGGGCGCGCCGACCTCGATCAGCCGGCTCACCGCCTGGTCGCACAGCCGGTCCACGCGCGAGACCAGTTGCATCGACGGCTTCGGCGACGCCGCCAGCGGTGCAACCAGTACCTCACCCTGGTCCGCCGCCTTCCCGCCCGCTACGAACTGAAACGTCGTGCCATTCTCCGCCATGCTCGCCTCTGCGTCAGGTGTGGGAGTTCTCGCGGCCGCTCAATACGGGCGCAGACTGGGAAACTTACCGCGCCGCCCATTCACCGCAAAGCCGGGCGGGTGGCAAGCGGCGGGTGGCACGGGCCAGCGCGCCCGGGTGGCATGGGCAAGCGCAGCTTGCCCGTGCGAGGTTGCCTGCCATCGGCGCGTCGCCCCGACAGCCCCATCTCTCGCCTGGAGGCCGGCCCCGGCCGAACGTCTACCCCACCAGCCTCACCAATTCCTCCGGCCGGTCGACGATCAGCTCCGCCCCCGCCTCCTCCAGCTCCGCCCGTGTCCGAAACCCCCACGTCACCCCCACCGACCGCGCCCCGGCCCGCCGCGCCGCCTCCACATCCGTCGGCGTATCCCCGATCAGACAGATCGCCCCCGGCTCGACCCCCATGCGCCCGGCAAACTCCCGTAGATGAAACGGGTCCGGCTTGCGGTGCTCCTCCCGCACATACCCCTGCACGAACCGGAATGCATCCGCCGGCCAGAAAGCGCGCACGATCCGCCGCGTCATCTCGTGCGGCTTGTTCGACAGCACCGCCAGCTCCCGGCCCCGCTGCCGCAGCGCCGCAACCGCTTCCGGAACGCCGGCATAGGGCAACGTATGCCGCAGCGGACGCGTCCTATAATATGGGCCAACCAGCTCGGCCAGCCGCTTCACATAAACATGCCCGGAATCCCCCAGCAGCCGCTCGCAAAGCCGCGGCACGCCTTCGCCGACGAGATACCGGAAATCGCTCACGGGCCGCTCCGCCAGCCCCAGCAGCCGCAGCCCATAATTCGCCGAGTCCGCGATATCTCGCAGGGAATCCACCAGCGTCCCGTCGAGATCGAAGACACAGAGGGCCGGTCTGGGGGTCATGCTCGTTTTTTATGCGGCCAGGCCGCGTCGGGGGGCGGCGGGCGGTGCAATCGCCTGGATGACAAGCTGTATAATAGGGGGGCGTAGCTACCCGCACAACCAGTGTCCGCGCCGCGAGCGGTGCGGCCGCAAAGCTTGGAGTTGATCACGATGCTTGCCGTTCGACCGATCGCGACGTTGTTGACCGCTTTCGTGCTGCTCGTGGCCTCGCCGGCCGCCTGGGCCCAGAACCCCGACCGGCCGCAGGGGACGTACAGCGCGATCCTCGACAACATGGACTTCATGATCAACAACTACGTCGGCATGCTGGTCCGCAAGTACAACCTGACCGACGAGCAGGCCGAGTACACCCGCGAGCTGCTGCACGCCAAGTCGCAGGGCTTCTTCCAGCAGCACGACCAGGAGATTCGCAATCTGCTGGACGAGATGTTCTACGTCCGCACCGGCGGCGAGATCGACCAGGCTGGCTTGCAGGATTGGGGTCGCCGCGTCGCGCCCCTCTTCAACGAAGCCAAGAAGGTGCTTGTCGACGGCAACGACGAATGGCGCCAGATTCTCACCGATGAGCAGCGCCGCATCCACGACAAAGACCTTCAGATGATGTATGAGAGCTTCGAGACGACCGGTGAGCAGATTCAGCGGATCGTCTCCGGCGAGATGACGGTCGATGAGTTCCGCAATCCGCCGCGGCTCAACGCCCGCCGCAATCGCGCCACCGCTCGCAACGTCCAGCGCGATGTGCCGCCGCGGGTCGTCAACCCGCCGCCGCAGGTCGTCACGGATCCGGCCCCGGGCGAGATGCAGCCTGATCAGCCCGGCACGGTCACGCCCGAGCAGCGCCTCGCCGAAGAGAGCGGCGATCCGCGCAACCCCGTTGCCAATCCCGGCACGCGTCGCGTCGTCTCGCGCGACCCGCGCACCGTCACCGCCAACCCCGTTCCGGGCCATGTCGCGCCCGTTTCGCCCGACCGTCGCATCACGACTACGCCGCCGGCCGGCAAGTCCGGCCCCGCGTTTCTGAGCGAGTGGGAAAAGTACGTCGAAGGCTTCATCTCGCGCTACCAGCTCGACGAGGCCCAGACCACCCGTGCCCGCACGATCCTCAAGGACTGCCAGGACCAGGGCGAGCGGATCATGAAGGCCCGCACGCCGGTCATCGAGCAGCTCGACCGCGAGGCCGCCGAGCTCGCCAAGTCCGACGACAAGGACAAGGCCAAGAAAGCCGCCGCCATCGCCGAGAAGCGCAAGAAACTGCTCGAGCCGATCGACCGCATCTTCGAGGGGCAGCTCAAGCCCCGGCTTGAATCGCTGCCGACCCGGGCACAGCGGGCCGCCGCCGAAGAGTCCAAGGGCGGCAAGAAGAGCGACGACAAGGGCGACAAGAAGGGCAAATCCGACGAATAGGCCGCGGACGCCGGGCGGCGTGAGCGCGCTTCGCAGAACTTGCGCGAGCCGCGCTGCTCAACCGCCGCCGCCGGCCGGCCGATGACACAGCCGGGATCGTCGCGGAACACAGGAGACGGAGCGCTCGGCCGTCGACGAGACTGAATCTGACCCGCTGTGTATCTGAAGGAGACGTCGATGCGACGCTTGCTGAATCGCGCTCAGTTCTGGGGATACTCGTTCACCGGCGGCAGCCTCTTCGCTCTGGCCAGCTGCGACCCGACCGTCCGCGACACCGTTCTGGGCGGCGTGGAGTCCGCCTCCACCAATCTCGTCGCCGCCCTGATCCAGGCCTTCTTCGAGTCGCTCGCGGGCGAGGAGGAAGTCCCGGCCACGGTGATGAACATCGCACAGCAGGCGGCGCAGCTCTTCGCCTGATCCTGGCCTGATCTTCGCCCGGGCTCCGGCCCGGCCGCATTCTGAAATCCGCCCCGCGGGGCATGCTCTCGCCACACGTGAGAGCATGCCCCCGTTTCGTCAGCCCCTTTCGCCAAGCCGTTTCGTCCCCCCTTTCGCCAAGCTCGAAGTCACGCGCTTCGTTGTGCCGCGCGAGACATCTCGGGGAGCGCGGGCGTCCCGCCTCAGAACCCCGTGCGCCAAGCACGGGGTCTGTTGCTGGCCAGGGGGCCCGCCGCTTGGCGCGGCGGGTTCTGATCGCGGGCGTTCCGCCTCAGAACCCCGTGCGCCAAGCACGGGGTCTGTTGCTGGCCAGGGGGCCCGCCGCTTGGCGCGGCGGGTTCTGATCGCGGGCGTTCCGCCTCAGAACCCCGTGCGCCAAGCACGGGGTCTGTTGCTGGCCAGGGGGCCCG
>CAZXUI010000033.1:2881-44030 GCA_964643885.1 uncultured Planctomycetales bacterium | reverse complement strand
CGCATCGCGACCTGCGGGCGATGGTCGCCGAGGGCCGGTTCCGCGAGGACCTGTTCTACCGGCTGAACGTGTTCCCGATCCACGTGCCGCGGCTGCGCGACCGGCGGGAGGACATCGAGCGGCTGGCGAGGTATTTCCTGGAGACGGCCGCGCGGCAGAACCGCTGCCGGCAGCAGGGCATCAGCGACACGGCGATGGCGGCGCTGATCAGCTATCACTGGCCGGGGAACGTGCGCGAGCTTCAGTCGTTGGTCGAGCGGGCGCTGCTTTTGAGCATGGGTGAGAAGATCGAGGAAGCGCATCTGCCGGACGAGGTAACGGCGGGGTTCGTGCGGCCGGGGCAGGATGAGACGACGTCGTCGCTGGCCTATGCGCAGCGGTTGATGATTTCGCGGGCGCTGCATGAGAACCGCTGGAACTACGCGAAGGCGGCGGCGCAGCTCGGGATGAGCGTGTCGGCATTGCGGCAGAGTGCGGCGCAGTTGGGGATTCGCTCGGGGACGACGTAGCATGCGGCTGCGTTCGGGTGCCTGGGGGCACGGGCGGCGACGTTCGCACTGACCCGCTGAAGGTTGACAGGTCAGAGACCCGTCTTCCAGACCGGTCGGAGACCGGCCCCCCGTTTCTGCGGAGCGGCAAAGAGAATCCTTGCCGTACCTCGCTCTTGCGCCTGCGGCGTCAGGGGCTGACTGCCCGGTCGGGCGTCGGGTCAGCGGGTCGGGGATCGGCGGGCCGGGCGTCGGCCGCATGGGCATGCTCGCCGTGGGGTACGAGCAAGGCGATGTCGGCGATGTACTGCCGGCGGAACTCTTCGAGCTGCCGGGGGTTGGCGCGAGCGATTCCGCCGCCGCGGATGCTCGTGCCGTCTGCGCACTGGACCGCGAGCTGCACGCGAATCTGATCCGGCGAGAGCCAGACCGGCTCAATCGTCACGCGGCCGCCGGTGAAGACCGTCTTGCCGGCCAGCAGGCCGACCCGCTGGATCAGGAAGCCGCGGCCGGCGAAGGGCTCGTCGCCGATCGGCAGCGACGAGTGACCGGCGGGCAGGTCCAGATAAAGCAGGTAGTCGAGCGGGCCGTCCTTCGAGCCGGGCAGAGGGAAGGCCAGCAGAATCGCGCGGCGCGGTCCGGCGTCGGCGTGATAACTGACGCCGCGGGCGAGCTGAACGTGTCGCTGGCCGGGCCGCGGGGCGAAGGGCTGATCGAGCTCGATCGCGGGCGCGCGGGTGCAGCCGGCCGGCAGGAGCGCGGCGGCGAGCAGGAGCGGAATGAGCCGCCGCAGGCATCGTGTCGATTGAAGTGCTGGTGATTTCATGACTTAGCGTCGACCGCGCGAGAGCGATGGCGCCGTCTCGCGGCAGGCCCGGGTCCGCCGGCGTGCGCCGGGGGAAAGGATACGCCGTCAGATGCGAGGTGGCCAGAGTCTCGCGGGCGACGGCTCTGGGCGGGTCGACGGCCGCATGGGTGGCGACGACCGCGGCGAGGCGGTAAGATCGGTGGCTTATGCGTCGGACGTACATCCCTGACCTGACACTGCTCGGGGCCGGACTGGCGGCGCTGCTTTTCTGGGCGGCGCCGGAGCGGTTCTGCGCCTGGCGGGCGGAGAAAACCGACGAGGCGACTCCGTCTGCGCCGGCCGACGAGCCTGGCTGCGGGCCGCGAACGGCGGAGGGATGCGGCAGCGACGGCGCTGCGCCGCCCGCGGGCGAAACGCCGCCCGACGGCGAGCAGCCCGACCCGCCGCGGCTGGTCGACCTGATTCCGAATCTCGCCTTGCCGCGGTCGATCGCGGTGCCGCCGCGCGAGCAGCGCGACTCGGCGGCGACGAGCGTGGCCGTAGCGGCCGGCGGCGACGGGACCGTTTCGTTTCTCAGCACCTCCCCCCCACCGCCGACGGACGATCCGCCGGTCTGGGTTCGCATCTGCTTCGAGTCGCGTTGCGATGGCTCGCTGCGGCCGGTGGCGGGCACTTTCGACGACGGCAGCGGCGCGGCCGCCTGCCATCCCCTTCTGACGAGCATCTCCCGCACGGGACCTCCGCACGAGCACTGCTGAAGATCGGGCCGCGGCCGATTGAGCTGCGCCCGAAGCGCTGCGAGCCGTTGATCGGCCCGCGGCGGATGCGTGACTTGTGTGCGGATCGCAGACGGATTCTCGTGGAGACGTAAGCCATGTTTGAGCGAAACGTGAACCAGCGGCTGATACTGATCGGCGTGGTGCTGCTATTCGGCGTGCTGATGCTCTGGCCGCCGCAGACGAAGCTTCGCCCGGGACTGGATATCGCGGGCGGCTTTTCGATGATCTTCGAGATCGACGATACCGGGCTGGAGAACTACCCGAACCTCGCGGAGGAGATGAAGACGCTGCTCCAGCGGCGTGTGGACCCGAAGGGCGTGTCGAACATTGTCTGGCGCGTGCACGGGCGTAACCGGATCGAAGTGCAGATGCCGCTGCCGCCCGAGGAGGCGAAGAAGCTCCAGGCGCAGTACGTGGAGCTGGAGCGTGAGCTGTTTGCGCACAATATCCGCCGCAGCGAGCTGAACGAGGCGTTTTCGAAGCAGGGTGCGGAGCGTGAGGCGGCGGTGGCGGCGCTGGCGAACCGCTCGGATGCGCCGCAGGAGCTGTTCGACGAGGCGCTGCGGCGCTTCGACGACTACCAGGCGGCGCTGACGGAGCTGAATGACGCGCGGCAGGGGGCGGCGGCGACGGCGCCAGCCGACGGGCAGGCGGCCAGCAAACCGGCTGAGGTGGCGGAGCTGGAGCTGAAGGTTCGCGACGCCCAGGAGCTGCTGGACGACGCGTATTCGGCGATTCTGGCCACGAACCTGGACGAGCGGCGATTCCGCGACGCGCTGGAGCTGGACAAGGGCTCGAACGTGCGGGAGAACCTGCTCAAGGGTTTCAAGCAGTCGCATCCGAAGCTGGCGACGAAAATCGACGAGGTGGTCGCAGCGCACCAGGCGTGGCGCGAGAAGCGTGGCTTCCTGGACGGGCCGGCGGACCTGAAGCGGCTGCTGCACGGCGCGGGGGTGCTCGAGTTCCGCATTCTGGCCGAGCCGAGCGCGGACAACCCGACGCAATTCGACCGTTACCGCGAGCAGCTCGAGAAGTTCGGGCCGCGGCCGCAGCCGGGCGACACGGCGCAGTGGTTCCGGATCGACGATCCGATTCAGTTCTTCAACCTGGACAGCCCGGCGCAGCTCGAGCGGTTCGATCCGCTGTCTCAGGGGATCATCGCGCAGAAGCACGGGGACGAGTGGTACGTGCTGGCGCGGGTGGGTGCGGACAGCGAGCTGTTGGGCGATGCGCAGCGCTCGTGGCAGCTCGAGCGGGCGGGCACGGACCGCGACGAGAACGGCCGGCCGTGCGTGGTGTTCCAGTTCGACCCTTACGGCGGCGATCTGTTCCGCGCGCTGACGAGCAAGAACGTCGAGAAGAAGCTGTGCGTCTTCGTGGACGGCGTGGCCTATTCGGCGGCGACGATCCAGGAGGCGATCGGGCAGACGGGCCGGATCACGGGCGATTTCGGGCGTGAGAAGATCAACTACCTGGTCAGCACGATGCAGGCGGGTGCGCTGCCGGCGCGGCTGAAGGAAACGCCGATCAGCGAGCGGATCATCGAATCCAGCCTGGGGGCGGACAACCTGCGGCGGGCGCTGCGGGCGGGTCTGATCGGCGGGGCGATCACCTTGCTGCTGGTCGCGGGCTACTACCTGGTCTGTGGCATGATCGCCAACGTCTGTCTGCTGATGAACCTGTTTCTGCTGCTGGCGGCGATGGCGATGCTGGGGGCGCGTTTCACGCTGGACGGCGTGGCGGGCGTGCTGCTGGCGGTCGGCATGGCGGTCGACGCCAACGTGCTGATCTTCGAGCGCATGCGCGAGGAGAAGGAGCGCGGCAGCTCGCTGCGGATGATCATCAAAAACGGCTACGACAAGGCGCTGTCGACGATTCTCGACTCGAACATCACGACGCTGCTGACGAGCGTGATCATCTACTACGTCGGTAGCGAGGAGATCAAGGGCTTCGGCCTGACGCTGGGCTGGGGCATCGTGCTGAACCTGTTCACGGCGGTGTTCGTGTCGCGGACGCTGTTCGCGCTGCTGATGAAGTACCGGCTGATCAAGGACCTCCGGATGTTCTCGCTGATCGGCGTTCCGAACATCGACTGGATGGCGAAGGCCAAGTACTTCATTCCGGCGTCGGTGGTCATCAGCGTGGTGGGGCTGGGGCTTCTGGCGGCGCGCGGGGAGGAGGCGCTGGACGTCGAGTTTCTCGGCGGCGTGAGCGCCGAGGTGGAGGTCGTTCAGGGCGCGAGCGTCACGGAGCTTCAGCTTCGGCAGAAGATGGAGCAGGTGGGCCAGCAGATCGCGGCGGACGCCGAGAAGCTGACCCAGGCGACGGTGACGCCGGTGCCGGGCGTACCCGGCGTATTCGAGGTGCGGGCGCCCGGCGTCTCGCCCGGTCGGCTGGCGGCGCTGATCAGCGAGCCGCTTGAGGAGCGCACCATCACCGTCGGACCCGAGGGGACCGAGCAGCCCTTCCTGCGCAGCCAGGTGGTCCCGTCCGACGGCGGCCAGGGGGTGGAGCTGTCGGTGCCGGTGGGCGTGACGGCCGAGCAGGTGCAGAGCGTGATTCGCGGCATGGCGGGCAGCGGCGCGCAGGCCGGGCGCAACCTGGCCAAGGCGAGCGTCAGCCGCGTGCGCGAGGTGGACGAGGAGACGGACCGCTACTGGAGCTTCACGACGACGGTGGCGAACCGGCGGCTGGTGCAGGATGCGCTGGTGAGCGCGCTGGGCGACGTGCTGGTGGTGCAGCCGCGCGTCAACTACATGTTCAGCGGCCGCAACGACCTGCCCTATCCGATTCTGGATCGGCGGCTGGACATGGTGGTTCCGGGCGTGCCTGCGGGAACGCCGGGGGACCTGATCGACTTCCAGGGCGGGGCGGCGATTCACCTGTCGAGCGTGAACCCGCCGCAGGCGACGCAGGTCGTGGCGGACCGGCTGCGGAACATGCGGCTCCAGCCCGGGTACCAGGATTATCCGTGGCGCAATTTCGAAGTCTTCGGCGTCTCGCCGGTGGACGCGAACGGCGACGGGCAGCCGGACACCGATTCGCAGGGACGCACGCTCTACTCGGATCTGGTCGTGGCAGTGGTGGATTCGAACTACCTGTACAACGAGGACCCGGAGGGCTGGGCGACGCGCTTCGCGGAGAAGGAGCTGGCGCTGGTGCGGGCGACGCTCGACAGCGAGCAGACGCTGCGGAAGGTCTCGCAGTTCAAGCCGCAGGTCGCGGATCAGTCCAAGACGCAGGCGGTGCTGGCGCTGGTACTGAGCTGGGCGATGATCATCGGCTACATGTGGCTGCGGTTCGGGCAGCCGCGCTACGGTGTGGCGGGCGTGATCGCGCTGATTCACGACGTGATCATCGCGCTGGCGTTCGTCGGCATCAGCGGCTGGATCGGCGGGACGGGCCATCCGATCGGACAGTTCTTCCTGATCGAAGATTTCAAGATCGACATGACGATCGTGGCGGCGTTCCTGACGATCATCGGCTACTCGGTCAACGACACGATCGTGGTCTTCGACCGCATCCGCGAGACGCGCGGGCGGCTGGGGATCGTGACGGCCGACGTGATCAACCGCAGCATCAACCAGACGCTCTCGCGGACGTTGCTGACGAGCTCGACGACGTTCGTGATGCTGATCTGCATGTACATCTGGGGCGGCACGGCGATCCGCGGTTTCAACTACTGCATGATCATCGGTATCGCGACCGGTACGTACTCGTCGATCGCGATCGCCTCGCCGATGCTGCTGCTGCACGCTCTGTATCAGCGGACGGCGGGCCGCGTGCCGCGGCCGGCGACGGCCTAGGGCGGGCCGGCGGGCTGTGACTGGCGGCGTCGGCCGCTATAATTCAGGCGCGCCCGTGTCGCGCGGCACGGGCGCGCCTGAACGCCTTTCTTGCGAGGCACGCCTGCCATGCGCACCGAGATCAAAGTCGCATTGGTCATCGGCCTGGTGGTGATCGTCGGGGCGATGGTCGTCACCTTCAACGACGCATTCAGTACGGAGCAGCAGGTCTCGGAGCTGCCGGTCTCGCTCGTGGGCCAGCAGCCCGAAGCGGCCAAGCCGCCGGAGCTGGCCGGCGACAAGCCGCCGAGATTCGAGCAGCCGTCGCCGGTCGCGGCGCGGCGCAACCAATCGACGCCACCCCGGCCGGCCGAGGCGGATCGCAGCGAGCCCGCGGCGTCGCGAGAGCCGGGCAGCGGGCGCGAGGCGGGGCGGCCGGGAGCGGGCACGCAGGCACCTTCGCCGACGGCCGAGCCGCAGGCGGATCCAACGGTGCTCCCTCCGCTGGTACAGCCGGACAAGCCGAAACCCGCGGCCGACCAGCCGGCGGCGCCGGCGGAGGACTCCGGTGAACGGAGCGTGACCACGGAGCTGCGGCCGAGTGAGCCGGCGCCGCAGGAGGAACCGCCGGGTCCGGTCATCACGCCGCCGGTGCGGCCGGGGGAGACGATTCTGAGCGAGCGACAGCCGGAGGTGGCGGTTCCGCCGCGGGATTCGGCGCGTGAGGCGGCGGGCGCGGGCGGCAGTGCGGGCGTGCCGGCGGTCTACACGGTTCAGCGGGGCGACACGCTGACGAAGATCGCCGATGCGCTCTATGGCGATCCGAACCTGTGGGGGCGCATTCGCGATGCGAACCCGGAGCTGAAGAATCCGGACGTGCTGCGGCTCGGGCAGACGCTGAAGCTGCCGCCGAAGGAGGGGCCGGTGCGGCAGCCGATCGAGGACAAGCCGGCAGAGGCGAAGCCGGCCGCACCGATCGCGGACCGGCGAACGGCCGGCGGCGGCGCGAATCCGACGCGCCGAGCTGCGACGCAGCCGGCGGCGGGCCGGGCGACGTATGTCGTGGAGCGCGGGGACACATTGACCAGCATCGCCCGCGAGGTGTTGCGGGACGCGTCGCGCTGGCGCGAAATCTACGAGCTGAACCGCGACAAGCTCGCGTCGCCGGATGTGGTACCGGCCGGGACGGAGTTGAGATTGCCGGCGCTGCCGAAGGAGCGTGTGCGGGAGTTCGGCTGATGGGTGTGGGCGTGGAAAAAGCAGGCGAGAGACCCGCGCTCCGGCGAACATGCATGAACCGAGCCGCGAGCGTGAGCGGGCCGGGAGCGGCCCGCGACTCGCGCAAGCGCCGGATGACTCCACCTACCTCTGGCGCTGCTTCGTCGATTCCAGGCGTGTGCGTCTCGGCGCGTGTGCGCGGGAAGCGGTTTCCAATGCGCCCGCTCGTTGCCATCGCGGCTCGAAGCGATGGGTACGGGCGGGACGCCCGCAGCACCCGGAGGGATGCGGGCTGAATGATCATCACCATCGACGGACCTGCCGGCTCCGGCAAGAGCACCGCCGCCCGCAAGCTGGCCGCCGTGCTCGGCGTCCCCTATCTGGATACCGGCGCGATGTACCGCGTCGTCACGCTCGCGGCGCTGCACGATCACGTCGATTTCAAGGACGAGCAGGCGCTGGCGCGGCTGGCCGCGTCGGCCGAATTCTCGCTCGACTGCGGGCCGACGCACGTGCGGGTGACGCTGCGCGGCCGGGACGTGACCGAGGAGATCCGCTCGATGCGGGTGAACGATCACACGCGCTACATCGCCGCCTCGCCGGGCGTGCGGCAGGCGCTGGTCGAGCGGCAGCGCGAGATCGGCCGGCGGCTGGGGTCGCTGGTGACGGAGGGGCGCGACCAGGGCAGCGTCGCGTTTCCTCAGGCGGATATGAAATTCTTCCTGACGGCCGAGCTGTCCAAGCGAGCGGAGCGGCGCTATCACGAGCTGCTGGCGGACGGATACGAGGTGACGCTCGACGAGATCAAGGCCAACCTCGAACAACGCGACCGGACGGACTCGCAGCGGTCGGTGGCGCCGCTGATCCGGCCGGAGGGAGCGATCCACATCGATACGACGCACTGTTCGCTGCACGACGTGCTGGCGCGGATGCTGGCGCACCTGAAGCAGGCCGGGCTGGTGGGGCCGCAGATCTCGCTGGACGACGAGTTGTCGAGCGCTGCGCCGGAGGATGGGCCTTGCTCGACGGGCTCCGGCGGGGGCGAGGGTCCGGCGGGTGGGAGCCCGGGCGGGGCGGTAAGCGGCCCGCGGTGTCCATGAGGGCGTGGTACC
This sequence comes from uncultured Planctomycetales bacterium, assembly GCA_964643885.1. Taxonomy (GTDB): domain Bacteria; phylum Planctomycetota; class Phycisphaerae; order UBA1845; family Fen-1342; genus CAADGL01. Next base: position 35,840 of record CAZXUI010000033.1, on the reverse strand, counting down.
GCTTCTGCCGGCTGCTGTGCCACGCGGCCTTTCTGAGCTACTGGCGCGGGCGGGTCTTCGGCGTGCGGCGCGTGCCGAAAAGCGGCGGGGTGATCCTGGTCTGCAATCACCAGAGCTATCTCGATCCGGTGCTGGCGACGCTGGCGCTGCCGCGCGAGAGTCACTACATGGCCCGCGATTCGCTCTTCGCCGATCCGTACTTCCGGCGGCTGATCGAATCGCTGAATGCCTTCCCGATCCGCCGCGGGACGGCCGACGTCGGGGCGATCAAGGAGACGCTGCGGCGCTTGCGGCAAGGGGCGCTGATCACCGTCTTTCCGGAGGCGACGCGGACACCGGACGGCAGCGTCGGGCCGATGCAGGCGGGCGTGGTGCTGATCGCGCGCAAGGCGCGCGTGCCGCTGGTGCCGACGATGATCCTCGGCGCGTACGAGTCGTGGCCGAGGCAGGCGAAGTTTCCGCGGCCGCACCCGGTGATCGTGGCCTATGGCGAGCCGCTGTCACCGGAGCAGCTCGACCGCATGCCGGAGCAGGCCTGCATCGACGAGATTCGCGGGCGGATTCTGGAGCTGATGGGTCGCTTCCGGGCGCATCCGCTGCTGGCCGGCCGGCTGGGGCCGCGCTCGGGGCGGGGTCGGGAGATCGAAGGCGGCGGTGCGGCGGCGGTGCTTACTTCTGAAGCGCCTGATACCCCAGGTATGCCATCAGCGCGCTGACGACCAACACACCGAGCAGGATTCCGAAGACGACCAGCTTGCCGCTGGTTCTGGCCATGGCGGACTCCTCACATCACGCGGGGGGGCGAGGCCGCGCCACTGTACACGGCCGCGCTGCGGGCTACCATACCCGCTTGACGGAGAGCAGAGAGCCACGGATGGACACGAGCAGCACCGCACGAAAGTCACGCCGATCGCAGCAGCCCGGCCTGTTCGACATCACCCCCGCCGACGAGGTCACGGCTGCGGCGCCGCAGCCAGGCGAGCGGCGCGAGAAGCCGGCCGGGGGACCGGTCTCCGACCGGTCTGAAGTCCCCGTCGCGCGAAAGGCCGGCAAGACCCGCGGGGCGACGGCCGAGCAGATGGCCGCACGGCAGCGCGACATCTCGGTCAGCGAGTTTTTCGCCAAGAACCGCCACCTGCTGGGCTTCGACAACCGCCGCAAGGCGCTGCTGACGACGGTCAAGGAAGCGGTCGACAACAGCCTGGATGCGTGCGAAGAGGCGGGGATTCTGCCGGAGATTCACGTCTCGATCGAGCAGCTCGCGGAGGAGCGCTTCCGGGTGACGGTGCGCGACAACGGACCGGGCATCGTCAAGGCCCAGGTGCCGAACATCTTCGGCAAGCTGCTGTACGGCTCGAAGTTTCACCGGCTGAAGATGTCGCGCGGCCAGCAGGGCATCGGCATCTCGGCGGCGGGCATGTACGGCCTGCTGACGACGGGCAAGCCGATCCACGTCACGTCGCGGACCGGGCCGAGCAAACCCGCGCACCACTTTCAGATTCAGATCGACACGAGCAAGAACCGGCCGGACGTGGTCAGGGACGAAGAGCAGGAAGTCGAGTGGCCGCGCGGCACGCAGGTGGCGATCGAGCTGGTGGCCAGCTTCGCCAAGGGCCGCCAGTCGGTGGATGAATACATCGAGCAGACGGCGATCGCCAACCCGCATGCGACGTTTCACTACGCGTCGCCGGCCGGGGAGCGGCGCGAGTTTCCGCGCGGCAGCGAGGAATTGCCGGCCGAGACCAAGGAGATTCAGCCGCACCCGCACGGGATCGAGCTTGGCGTGCTGATGAAGATGCTCAAGGACGCGGCGCCGGCCAGGCGCGGCGAGCGGACGCCGAGCCTGAGCAGCTTTTTGCAGGCGCAGTTCTCCCGCGTGACGACGCGGGTGGCGCACGCGATCTGCGAAGCGGCAGCGCTGAAGCCGACGGCGCGGCCGACGGCGCTGACGGCGGGTGAGATCGAGAAGCTCTATCAGGCGATGCAGAGCGTCAGGATCATGGCGCCGCCGACCGACTGTCTGGCGCCGATCGGCGTGCGGGCGCTGCTGGCGGGTCTGCTCAAGGAGGTGAAGGCGGAGTTCTACACGGCAACGACGCGCGACCCGGCGGTGTACCGCGGCAACCCGTTTCTGATCGAGGTGGGGCTGGCGTTCGGCGGGGCGCTGCCGGCGGAGGAGCCGGCCCGCATCATCCGTTTCGCGAACCGCGTGCCGCTGCTGTATCAACAGTCGGCGTGCGCGTCGTTCAAGAGCGTGCTGGACGTGGACTGGCGCAACTACGGCCTCAGCCAGCCGGGCGGCGGGGCGCCGGTGGCGCCGCTGGTGGTGATGATCCACATGGCCAGCGTGTGGGTGCCCTTCACGAGCGAGAGCAAGGAGGCGATCGCCGACTACGATGAGATTCGCAAGGAGATGAAGCTGGCGCTTCAGGAATGCGGCCGCAAGCTGGCGACGTACATTCGGCGGCGTCGGCGGCAGCAGCTCGAGGGGCAGCGGCGGAGCATTTTCGAGCGCTACATCGCCGACGTGGCCGAGGCGCTGGCGAACCTGACGGGGGCGGATGAGCAGAAGCTGCTGACGGACCTGCAAAGCATCGCGCACCGCCGCACGGCGGATGCGGACGTGGAGCTGGACGAGGACGGGCGGCCGATCCGCAAGCCGGGCGGGAAGAAGGCTCAGCCGGCCGGCGAGGCTGAGGGGATGGAGGGGCTCTCGGACGACGGGACGACGGTGATCGTGCCGGAGAATGAGGCGGCGGCGCAGCCGGGGGAGGATCTGTTCGAGAGCGAGCCGCCGGCCGGCAACGGGCGGGCGGGCAAGCGCCGGCGGAGACGAAAAGCGTAGCGGTCGTGCCGCGCGAGCGAGAGATCCGAGCCGGACGCCCGCGCTCCCCAAGAAGCGCGTGGCCGGATTGCATCGCTCACCCCGGACACCTCGCGTCCACGGCTCAAGAGCAGTGGCACCCATCCGCGCGCTTGCTCAATCCCCCAATCGCTCCGTCGCTTTGGGGAGCTGCCTGCCGCAGTGCGGGCACGTCAGCACCGTCTGACCGCGGTCCGGCCGGGGAAACATCCGGCTGCACAGCGGACAGCGGACCGCACGCGCAGCCGGGGCGCTGCACATCGGGCAGGTCATTTGGGCTTCGGGGTTGGCGTTGTAGAACTCGGCCACCCGGCGCAGCGAAAGCGTGAACTCGTGCCCGCCGGAGCAGACCCAGAAGGTGCCTTCGGGGAAATCCTGGCTGCTCCGCTGCTCGGCCGAGAGAAACCGCAGCACCAGCCCCCCGGCCGCGACGAGCAACACGACCGCGACGGCCAGCTTGACGCCCGAGCCCGCGTTCATCGCACCCGCCCTACCACCACTCGCGGTGCGGCCTGTAGTCGTTGTTCCAGCGGGCCCGCATGCCCTCGTCCGGCTTGACCAGGTCCTCCTGAAGCATCCGCACGACGTGCCCGTCGGCGAAGAGCACCTGACTGCCGCCGTCGTGGCGGCGGCTCGGCCATTCGTAGTCGTCGCGGTCGGCCGGGTCGATGGCCGTATCCCAGTGATTGTCCGATTTGCTGTCGGCGATGGCGATCATGTCGGCCGGGCGGAGGACTTTCTCGACCGGCAGCTCCGCGCAGTGGCCGCAGTTGCGGTCGTCGACGTGGCCGCCGAGGCCCAGGTGCGGATTGGTGAATTCGCGCACGCCCCAGTCGTTGTAGCCGTATGAGAAGCCGGAATTCGGGAACAGCGGCCGCTCGTCGGGCTCGTAGCCATAGGCGCCCTTTCGAACCGGGTCGGCCCACATGCCCCGGATCGGCCGCCACCAGTAGACGTCGTCGGCCGAGGGGCAGTTGAAGACATCCGTCACGCCGCCGAGGAGCTTTCGCAGGCGCGGCGGCCAGACGATGTAATTCGGGGAGACGCGGTGGTGGCCGGGGAAGTGGCGCTCCTCGATGGTGTAGGTGTTCAGGGCGATTCCGAGCTGATGCAGGTTGGCGGCGCAGACGGTGGTGCGGGCGCGGTCGCGGGCCTGGCTGAGGCTGGGCAGCAGGATGCTGATCAGCAGCGCGATGATCGCGATGACGACGAGCAGCTCGATGAGTGTGAATCCGCGTCGCACGGTAAAGCTCCGCTCCATCATCATAAGCGGCGGGCGGCCGCCGGAGAATGGCAACCGCCCGCCGCCGAGGAACTGCGGCACCGCAACCGGGACGTTCGGGCTTCCCTTCATTCCTTCGCGGTGACTCCTACGGTCGCGGCAGGATCGCCCGCGGCTGGCGCATCACGCCCGGGCCGGAGGGCAGCGGGCCGGAGAGATCCAGCGTCGCGGCGGCCATCCGCTCGGGGGGACACTTGCCGTTGGCGAGCCACAGGTCGTACATGGTCTGACCGGCCCCGCCGGGGATTCCATTATCGCGCAGAAACTCGACGAACTCGCGGCTGGCGGACTGGTAATAGAGCTCCACCTCCGCACGGACCGCTCGGTCGGGGATGCGATAGAGCGTGGTATCGAAGTTCTGACCGTCGGCATAGGTCGCACCGACAGGGGCAGCGCCGACCGACTCGTAGTCGGCGTTGCTGAAGCCCAGCGGCGGAATGCGGTTGTCCTTGAGGATCTTGTTGTTGAGCACGAAGTGAAACTCGGTATTCGGCGGCAGACCGACCACGTCGGCGATGTTCTCGCCGACAACCGGAATCACCTCGTAGACCTTCACTTCCGCGTCGTGCGACAGCTCGGCCGTGTCCGGGTCGTAATGGCCGGACTCTTTGAGCAGCGTTCCACCGGCGTCGTAGAAGCGGACGTTGAGCCACATGCGGCGGCCCTCCGGATAGCCCGTGGGCAGCTTGTGGCCGGTGCGGTTGGTGACCGTGACGGCCAGCCGGCTGCGAAGCTGCTCGAGCTCGAGCGTGGCGGCGTTCTGGAGCATGTAACGAGCCCGCTCGATACCGGCCTGAAGCGCCGGCACGTTCACGCTCGGGTCGACCTGGTCCAGGAAGCCGGGCACCCAGGTGTTACCGCCGGTCATGTCGTGCAGCGGCAGGTTGTCGCGCAACGGTGCGGCCGGGTCGCTGCACCCGCGGCCGGTCACGTCACGCATGTGGCAGTCCTGGCAGGAGGCGACGTAGTCGAGGTTTCCGCCGAACTCGGGGGCGTAGACGCCCTGCGGCGTGTTGAAGGCGCTGAAGAACCATTCGCTGTAGGTCCGCTCGACGGGGCCGATCTGGTGAGCGCCGAACTCGGTGGCGGCCTGGTCGAAAGCGTTGGGCGCGTAGGTGCCGTCGGGATTGCGGACGAAGACGGGGTTGCTCACGTCGTGGCAGGTGCCGCAGAAGGCCGCCTCGGTGTGGAAAGGCGAGACGAGAAACGTGTGGATCGGCAGCGCATCGGCGAAGGGCCCGCGGCGGCGGTCGATCGGGTCGACGACGAACTGGCCCAGGCCGAAGACCTGCGGGACGAGCTCGAGCTCCGCGAGGATGTCCGCGTCGACGGCCGGGTTGGCGCCGGGCTCGTAGACCGGGTCGACCATGCGGTGGCAAAGGTCGCAGCTTACGCCGATCAGGTCGCCGTGCTGCATGGCGCTGCCGTCGGTCGGCGTCGAGCGGCCGGCCAGCCAGCCGCGGCTGTTGTGGCAGCGCAAGCACAGGTCGCCGGACTCGGGTGCGTCGAGGTTTGCGACCTCGAGGGCGGCCAGGAAGAGCGGATCGATCGAGGCCTGGGCCATCATGCTGCCGGCCCAGTTGAAGTGCGGCTCGACGGCGGGGTCGTAGCCGCCGTGGCAGACGGAGCAGTTGTTCGGCAGGGTCAGCGCGATGGCCTCCAGCGGCTGCGTGCCCGGCAGGTCGAAGTCGCGCAGGGTGGTCGGCACGCGGCCGACGGCGGACGAGTAGACCTCGAAGAACGCCGCGCTCGTGCCTTCGCCCTCGTTGCCGACCGGATCGGTCGCTTCAACCTTGACGAGCGCGGTCATCGTCGGGCGGTTCTGCACGAACCAGGTGAGTGAGCCGATGTTGGAGATTCCCAGCGCCAGCGGCTCGTAGTCCGCCCCGCCGTCGAAGGAAACGTAGATGTCGACGGCGACGACGGCGCCGCTGTTGTCGGTGGCGCTCCATTGGATCGTCTGCTGGCTGCTGCTGGCGAGCGACTCGCCGCCGCCGGGATAGAGCACGGTGACGTTCGGCGGCTGGGTGTCGCCGCCGGTGGTGGGTGTGAGGTAATCGAGCACTTCGGAGATCGGCGTGTTGATGACCTGGTTCACGTTGGCGGCCGTGAGTCCGGGGAAGGTGGGCGTATTCACGTATGCTCCACCGGGGTCGAGGATTTCGACGCTGTTGGCGAAACCGTCGCCATCCGAATCGAAGCCGCCAAGGGCGAGGATATCGGATTCGTTTCGATTGGGCGTCGCCTCGACGGCGAGTCCGTAGAGGTTTCGGGCGCCACCGCCGTTGAAGTCGTAGTGGCAGACGCCGCAGTGCTGCGTCCCGCTCAGGCGCAGGTCCAGGCGGCTGCCGACGACCTGGGGGTAGACGTTGAAGAACGCGCGGCGGTAGGGATTGCGCGCTTCCGCAGCGCTGACGACAAGATACAGGGCGAGCGCGGAGGCGAGCGCGAGAGAGATTCTCGGCCGCCGGGGCGGGAGATCACCACGGTCCATGGCCGCTCCTCCGAGTCTAGAGGTTTCCTGCGTCCGCCGTCGCCGTGCGGCGGCGGATTCCGCAAGCAAGAGATGCCCCCGGGTCTGAGGAGGACTCGCGGCATGTGCCGTGCCAATCGAGGAACCACTTATCGGCACACGCGGGGCGGCTCGCACGCCCTCCCGGCCGACCAGCGATCTGCGGTATTTCGCGCAGACCGGCGGCGTTTCACACAGTTGAGGTACGGAGCGTCTTTAAGGGGTCGGCGCGGCAGCCCGATACCCCGAGCGGCGGCCTGGCTGCGTAGGCCAGCGCATCTTCTGCTGGGGAGACCATGACGCGGGAGCCCGAGTCACATGCCACCCGTCCGGGTGAGGCGGACGAACCGTCTGCCTCCGAGCAGAGGCCGACGCCACGCTGGTGCGGCCTGTGGGACGGAATCCTGCCCGAGGGCGTCGGGCTGGGGTTCGTCGTCCTGCTCGGCGTCGGACTGGTCGCGGTCGGCCTGATCGGCCAGCTCGCCGTGGAGCAGCAGGCGGCGGCTGACGACCGCCGGGCTGCGCAGAGCCTGGTGCGCGCCCTGGCGGCGGTGGCGGGGCATTACTGCGGCGTCACCTGCACCACGCAGGCGGCGACACCGGCGCCCGCCGTGGAGGACTCGCCTGAGCCCGCCGAACCTGCCGCAGACGAGTGCGCGGTCATCTTTCAGCGGCTGGTCGTCGCCCTGCGCAACAACGGAAACGAATGCACGCTGCGCTGGCTCGACCCGGACGGAAAAGTCAAGTTCGAACATCCCGGCCGGGCGGGGGCTGTGGCGCCTGCCTCGGTCGAGCGCGCCCCGGTGACGGACCGTGACGGCCGGCCGCAAGGGCAGCTCGAGTTGGGGCTGCGGGCGAGCAATCAGCTCGTGACGGCGACGCTGTGGCGCAACTGGTGGCTGGCAGCGGCGGCGACGCTGGTGGGGTTCCTGCTGCTGTACAAGCGGCTGCGTGCGCGGCTGCGGCCGATGCGGGCCATTCAGGAGAACCTGCGGGCGTACGGCAGCGGGCTGGAGCATGAGCTGCGCTCGCTGATGCTGAGCGATTCGTTCGGGCAGGCGGCTCAGGCGTGGAACTCGCTGGTGGGCGAGATCGCGGTGCTCAAGGAAGAGGTTCAGCGGCGGGCGACGCGCGAGGGCTCGGGCGACGTGCTACAGAAGTTCGAGTCGCGGCGGCTGCGGCGGATGCTGGACCGGGTGCCGACGGGCGTGATTCACCTGAACAAGGAGCAGTGCGTCGTCTACGCGAACGCATCGGCGGGCGAGATGCTGGGCATTCAGCCGCAGGCGATGCTGGGCATGCCGCTGTCGGCGCTGGTGACGGACGCGAACGTGATCCGCGCGTTGACGGACCACGGCCACGGCGGCGGGGCGAGCGCGGACTGGGTGCGGGGCGAGGCGGACGGCAACCGGGCGTTGCGGATTCTGCACGCGCCGCTGGAGGGCGAGGCCGGCCAGGGCGAGAGCGTGGTCACGATTCAGGACATCAGCCACCTGCACGAGAGCGAGCGGGCCCGCGACAACTTCCTGTATCACGTGACGCACGAGTTGCGGACGCCGCTGACGAACATTCATGCCTACGCCGAGACGCTGACGCGGCCGGACTTCGACGACGAGCAGACGCGCAAGGAATGCTACAACGTGATCATCAGCGAGACGCGGCGGCTGTCGCGGCTGGTGGAGGACATTCTGAGCGTCTCGCAGCTCGAGGTCGGCTCGGCCCGGATGGATATGGGCGATGTCGACTTTCAGCGGCTGGTGCGGCAGTGCGTGCAGGATCACCTGGGCGCCGCGGATGAGAAGCAGATCGAGGTGGCGCTCAAGCTGCCGCCGAAGGTGCCGCGGCTGCGGGGCGACAAGCAGCGGCTGGCGGTGCTGCTGACGAACCTGATCGGCAACGCGATCAAGTACACGCCCAAGAGCGGGCGGGTGGAGGTCGTGGTCGAGGTCGGCGAGCAATCGCTGAGCGTGGCGGTGACGGACACGGGCATCGGCATCGAACCGGCCGATCAGCCGCACGTATTCGAGAAGTTCTACCGTTCGGGCAACACGAACGTGCAGGAGATCTCGGGCACGGGCCTGGGCCTGGCGATCGCCCGCGAGGTGGCGCGGCTGCACGGTGGCGAGATCCGCCTTCAGAGCACACCGGGGCGCGGCTCGACGTTCACCGTGGAACTGCCGTTGCCGGCCCAGGAAAACTGACCGTTGGAGCGCGCATAGACATGAGCCGGATTCTTGTGGCAGAAGACGACCCGCACATCCTCCGCGTCATCAGCATGTGGCTGACGCGGCAGGGGCACGAAGTGCTCGAGGCGCGCAACGGTCTGGCGGCGCTGGACCTGTACGACTCGCACGCACCCGAGATCCTGCTGACGGACGTCAACATGCCGGGGATGGACGGGCTGCAACTGATCGAGCAGATCGTCACGACGCGGCCGCAGCCGCGCGGCACGATCGTTCTGACGAACCGCTGGGACCATGCGGAGATCCGCGAGCGGCTGGGCAAGTGGGGTGTGCAGGTGCTGCCCAAGCCCTTCAGCCCGAGCCGGCTGTCTACGCTCGTGGACGCATTGACGGAGGGAACGCCGCTGCCGTCGGCCAGCGCGGGCGGCACCGCGGCGCCGGCTGAGGAGAACGTGTGAGCGGATCGTCCGCCAGCTTCCGTGCCGGTGACGAGCTGCGCGAGCTGACGCGCGGACTGGAGGCACTGCGCCACCTCGACGGGGCGGCCGAGGTTCTGGAACGGGTCCAGGCGCTGGCCGAGGAGAACGAGGGCCTGGCGGGCGAGGTCCTGCGCAGCTACGAGCAGCTCAACGTCATCTTCGAGATTACGCAGCAGGTGGCGCGGCTGACGCGTGCGGCGGAGATCGAGCAGGTGCTGGCTTGCCGCGTGGGCACGCTGCTCGAGGCGCACACCGTTGTGATCTTCCGGCCGGACGGGCAACAGCGGTGCTTCGATCCCGTGGCCGGCGCGCCGCGCGACCGGCAACTGCCGCAGCGCGTCGTCAGCCGCTGCGCGGAGCTGATCGAGCGTGTCCGCACGACGCGGGGCGTGAGCGTGATCGAGCTGGCGGGTCCGCCGGCCGAGCTGGGCGGCCAGCAGGTGATCCTCGGTCCGCTGCCGCGGCTGGACGACAACTGCGACGTGGTGGTGGCGGTGCGCCGCAACGACGGGCGGGCATTCACGTCGGGTGACATGCTGATGCTGGATTCGCTGCTTTCGTTTGGCGGACAGATCATCAGCAACAGCGAGCTTCACGAGAAGCTCAGCCGCATGTCGTTCGAGGTGATCCGCGCGCTGGTCTCGGCGATCGACAAGAAGGACCACTACACCTGCGGCCACTCGGAGCGGGTCGGGTATCTGGCCCGGCTGACCGGCCGCAAGCTCGGCCTGAGCGCGGAGGACGTGCAGACGCTCGAGTGGGCGGGCCTGCTGCACGACGTCGGCAAGATCGGCGTGCCCGAGGAGATCCTCAACAAGCCGGGCCGCCTGACGGCCGAGGAGTTCGAGGTCATCAAGCAGCATCCGCGGATGGGCTACGAGATTCTCAAGCCGATCGCGAGCTTCGAGAGCGTGCTGGAGGCCGTGCTGCACCACCACGAGGCGCCCGACGGCAGCGGCTATCCGGACCGCCTGAAGGGGCCCGAGATTCCGCTGTTCGCCAGCATTCTGCACGTCGTCGACATCTTCGACGCGCTGACCAGCACGCGCTCCTACCGCGAGGCGTTCACGCTGCGGGCGGCCTGCGACATCATCCGCGGCGACTCGGGCACGAAGGTGGACCCGAACTGCGCCCAGGCGCTGCTCGACGTGCTGGACGAGTTCGCCACGCAGCGGCCGCGGGAATTCGCACAGATGTTCCCGTCCATCCGCCTGGAGCAGGACGGCAACGGTCAGGTGGAATCCCTGCGGCAGAACGCCCTGCCGGCGCCGGCCAACGGCGCGGCGGCGCCCGCGTCGCGCTTCGAGGCGGATCGCACGCCGCCACCGGCCGGCAGCGGGCCGGTCGACGACGGAAACGGCCGCTCCGCGGCCGCGGAGGGCCGGCCGTGAAGATCGACTCGCAGACGCACGGGCTGGTCACCGTGCTGATTCCCAACGGGGCGCTGGTGGAAGGTGACGTGGAGACTTTCAACGCAGCGGTCGAGGAGGCCGCCACGCGGCGGAGCGGGCGGGTCGTGATCGATCTGCGGCAGGTGCCCTACCTGGACAGCGCGGGGATCGAGGCCCTGCTGTCGGTTTTCAGCAAGCGCCGCTCGCCGCTGACGCGTCCGCGGATCGCGCGGCTGACGGATACGTGCCGCGAGGCGCTGGACCTGACCGACGTGCTGAGCAAGCTGGACGTCTACGACACCGTGGAAAACGCGATCAGAAGCTATCACCGATGAACTTCGCACCGGGCGGAAAACTGGGCCAGTTGCTGGTCACCGAGGGGCTCCTGACGGAGTCCGACCTGCTGCGCGCGCTGGAGCAGCAGTCGCGCGACAACCGCCGCCTGGGCGAAGTGCTGATCGACATGAACGTGCTCTCGCCGACGGCGCTGCTCAGCGCGCTGGCGCGGCACCTGAACGTCAAGTGCGTGCACCTGCGGCACGGCCTGATCGACCCGAAGGTGGCGCACCTGCTGGACAAGGACGAGGCCGAGCGGCTCAAGGCGCTGCCGCTGTTCAAGGTGGACGACGTGCTGACGGTGGCGATGGCCGAGCCGCAGGCGCTGCCGACGATCGACCGGCTGGCCCAGCTCACCGGCTGCCGCATCAACCCCGTGCTGGCGCTGGATACGAACATCGCCGAGTTCCAGGCCAAGTACCTGGGCGAGCGGGTGGACGTCGACTCGTTTCTGGTAAACCTGACCGACACGAACGTCGAGGTGATCGAGCGCGAGAGCGTGGACGAGGGCCCGGCCCACGAGCTGGGCCGAATGGTCGAGGGCAGCCCGATCATCAACCTGGTCAACCTGGCCGTGTTGACCGCGATCCGCGACGGGGCCAGCGACATCCACGTCGAGCCGAACAAGAAGTCGACCCGCATCCGCTACCGCATCGACGGGCAGCTCCGCGAGCTGATGAGCGCGCCGGCGGGCATGCACGCGGCGATCGTCAGCCGCATCAAGGTGATCGGCAAGATGGACATCGCCGAGCGGCGTCTGCCGCAGGAAGGCCGCGTGCACGTGATCGCCGAGGGGCGCGAGGTGGACCTGCGGGTCAGCTCGATGCCCTCGCTGCTGGGCGAGAAGATCGTGATGCGGATTCTGGACAAGACGAACCTGAACATCTCTCTCGACGCACTCGGCGTGAGCGGCGAGAAGATGGAAGTGTTTCGCCGCATCTTTTCGCGGCCGCACGGCATCGTGCTGGTCACGGGTCCGACGGGCAGCGGCAAGACGACGACGCTGTACTCGGTGCTGGACCTGATCAACGCGCCGGAGAAGAACCTGATCACGATCGAGGACCCGGTCGAGTACCAGATCGACGGGCTGACGCAGATTCAGGTGAACGACGCGGTGAAGCTGACGTTCGCCCGGGCGCTGCGGTCGATCCTGCGGCAGGACCCGGACGTGATCATGGTGGGCGAGATTCGCGACGCGGAGACGGCCCGCGTGGCGATCCAGGCTGCGCTTACGGGGCACCTGGTGCTCAGCACGCTGCACACGAACAACGCGCCGGGCGCCTTCGTGCGCCTGGCCGACATGGGCATCGAGCGCTACCTGCTGGCGTCCGCGTTCAACGGCGTGATCGCACAGCGCCTGGCCCGCAAGATCTGCCCGCACTGCCGCACGTCCTACTACCCGCCCGACTCGGCCCTGGCCGACGCGGGCTGGCTGGGCGACCGCACCCGCGTCTTCTTCAAGGGCGAGGGCTGCAACCAGTGCCACGACAGCGGCTTCCGCGGGCGAACCGGCATCTTCGAGGTGCTGGAGGTCAACGAGCCGGTGCGGGCCGTGCTGCACGATTTCCACGACGAAGAGCAGATTCGAACGGTCGCTCGCCAGCAGGGCTGGCGCCCGCTGCGCGAGGAGGGATTGGAGCTGGTCGAACGCGGCGTATCGACGCTGGAAGAGGTGCTGCGCGTCACGCACGTCGAGACCGAAGCACGCACCCGCGCCGAGCGCAAGCGCATGGAGAAAGTGGCCACGTAAGCCGGCCGCACACGGAAAGATTCTCAGCGCCGCGAGCCGTGGCTTGACAGGGGACGATCATGGAATTCGCCTACGAAGCACTCAGCACGTCGGGGCGCCTCGTTCGCGACAGCCTGGAGGCCGCGGACAGCGGCGAGGCGCTGGACAACCTGCGCTCGCAGGGGCTGACGGTCCTTAAGCTCGAAAAATCAGCGGCGCAGCCGGACGGCATGGCCGCGCTCGGCCGGGGCCGGCCGGGCATCAAGGACCTGGTGCTGTTCACGCGGCAGATGAAGATGCTGCTCGAGTCGGGTGCGGCGCTGGTTCCGGCGCTGGAAGCGATCGAGAAGCAGACGCTGCGCAAGAGCTTCCGCCGCGTGCTGCGGGCCGTGCGCGAGGACGTGGAAAGCGGCCGGACGCTGACCGAGTCGATGGGCGACCATCCCGAGATCTTCAACGCCGTCTTCTGCAGCATCGTCGCCGCGGGCGAGGCGACTGCCCACCTGCCGCAGGCCTTCAACCTGCTGACCGAGCTGTCGCACCGCAATCAGAAGATCAAGCGGGCCGTCGTGTCGGCCATGGTCTATCCGGCCCTGCTGAGCGTCCTTCTCCTGGGCGTCAGCGGCGTACTGGTCGGCTTCGTCATCCCGCGTTTCGCCAAGCTCTTCGAGAGCCTGAATCACGAGCTGCCGTTCATCACGCACCTGATGCTAGACGCGGCGGCCGGCCTGCGGGTCTACTGGCCGGCGTTGATCGCGGCGGTGGGCGGGGCCGTGGCCTCCGTAGTGATCGCGCTGCGGGTCAAGCACGTTCGGCAGCGGATCGATGCGGCGCTGCTGCGGGCACCGGTGATCGGCAACCTGATCCGGCGGCTGAACCTGGCCCGGATGATGCGCGTCTGGGGCGCGCTGCTGCGCAGCCACGTCCCGCTGCTCGAGGCCGTGGCCCAGTCGCGGACGGCCATCCGCAACGCGGCCTTTCTCGAACTGGTCAATCATGTGGAAGAGGAGGTCAGCAGCGGCGGGCGCGTCGGCCGAACGCTGGCCGGCAGCCCGCTGATCGAGCCCGTGCTCGCGTCGGCCATCTCGACCGGCGAGGAGAACGGCCGCCTGGCGGAAGCAGTGGATTTCGTGGCCCAGTGGCTGGACGACGAGAACGAGCAGTTGATCGCCGGATTGACGAAGGCGGCCGAGCCGGTGCTGCTGGCCTTCATGGGGCTGGTGGTCGGGCTGGTCGCCCTGGCGCTGTTCATCCCGCTGTTCGATATCGCGACGGCCGGGGGATGAGAAGAAGGGTGACAAGTGACAGGTGACAGGTGACAGGTGACAGGGCGCTGGCGCGGCGGTCGCGGGGTGGTTAAACGGCGCTGGCAGGACCGGAGTCGACATGACGAGCATGACCCAACAGAGCCGTAAGCGAAGCGCGACACTGCCGAAGCCGCGCTGGAGCTGGGTCCGCCCAGTCCGTTCGCCCGTCGTCTTCGACGTCGCCTCGACCGGAATCCGCGCGTGCCAGCTTCAGCGCCACGTCGCTCGCGTTTCGAGCTGCGACCAGCTCCAGGTGGACGTGCACGAACCGCCGCCGGCGGCCGGCGCGCCCGCGCAGGCGCCGCATCTGCCGGCGGCGCGGCTGGCGCGGCTGATCGGACAGGGGCGCTTTCACGGGCACGACGCGGAGCTGGTGCTCTCGTCGAACCAGCTCCAGTTCCAGACGATGCAGCTTCCGCCCGGCGTGATGCGGCAGCCGCCGAATCTGATCCAGGAAGCGCTGCGCTGGGAAGTCGCCCGCGAGCTGCGGCGCGAGCCGGCCGAGCTGGAGGTGCGCTTCTGGAGACTGCCGTCCGGCCATCGCCAGCGGCACAATGTGATGGCGGTCTCGATCGAGTCGCGCTGCGCCCGCCAATGGGTGGACGAGTTGAACCGTGAGGGTATCCACCTGGTTCGCATGGAGACGGCTCCGTGTGCGCTCGTGCACCTGGCCGCCAGCACCTGGCCGCCGGAGGAGAATGACCTGTGGGGCGTGCTCGACCTGGGCCACCAGCACACGGCGCTGACGGCGGTGGTCGGCGATACCCCGGTCTATATCCGCAGCGTGGCGACCTGCATGCGACAGTGGACGCAGCGGTTCGCCGAGGCCCTGGACGTGCCCTGCGAGGTGGCCGAGCAGCTCAGGCTTCAGATCGCCTTGCCCGCGGCGGGCAGTGCGGCCACGCCGCCCCCTGCGGCGGAGGTCTCGGCCGGCGCTGCCGTCGATCCGTCGCTGGAAGCGGTCGCACGGACGGAGAATCTGCCGGGGCTGTTCGCCGACGTGGCCCGCGACGGGATCGAGACGCTGGTGCGCGACGTGCAGCGCTGCTTTACGTACGTGATGCAGAGCTTTCCCGATCTGCGGATCACGAGGCTGGTGCTGACGGGTGGTGGATCGCGCCAGCCGGGTCTCGTGCAGGAGCTGGGCGCCCGCCTCAACCTGCCGGTGGTCGTCCTCTGCTCCGAGCATACGCGCCGCGCGCTTCCGGAAATCTCGTTCGACCCGCGCTGTGCGGCGGCGATCGGAGCCGCACTGGCCACGCTGGAGGCGCCATGACCGCGCACGTGAACCTCATTCCCGACGATTGCCTGCAAACCTGGAAGCGGGCCCGCCGGCGGAATGCCTGGGTGGGGATCGCCGTCGGCCTGGGCTTCGTGCTCTGCGGTGCGGCCTTCGCGCGGACGCTGACGCGCTCGGCCGTACAGGGAGTCGAAGCGCGGCTCACCGAGCTGGACAATGAGGTGTACGTCGTCGAGCAGCAGCTCGAGGCGGCCAACGCGGAGCGGGCCGAGTACGTCCGCAAGCTCCGTGTCGTCGCCGGGTTGCACCAGCCGCAGCCCTGGCCGGCGCATCTGGCGCGGCTCTTCGAGGCCGCGCCCGAGGGCGTCGTGCTCACGTCGCTGGCGCTCGTGCCGACGGCTGACGATCCGGCGGCCGCACCCGCGGCGGCGCCGCGTGCGAGCACGAAACGCGCCGCCAGCGAGCCGGACGGGTCTGCGTCCGATCAGGCGAAATCGGTTTCTGTGAAGCTGGCGGGGCTGGCGACCAACCACGCGCAGCTCGTCGAGCTGATCGAATCATTGCGCGAGCTGGAGAGGTGGGAATCGGTCGACCTGACCAAGGCGATGCGGCGGGACTACTCGAGCGGCATGGTCTATGCGTTCGAAATCGAGTGCCGCGTGGCGGAGGAGCTGCCATGATCGTCCTGAAGCGGCCGGTGATCATCTTCGACGTAGACTTGATCGGCGTGGCGTGCGTCGCATGCCTGATGCTGCTCGGCTACGTGGCCGTCGGCCAGCACATCTGGGCCGACCGCAATGAGCTGATCCGGCGGCAGGCGCTGGTCGCCGCAGCCAGCACGAACCGGGATCGCGCGGTCGCGGGATTGACCCGCGTGCAGAAGGAGATCGCGCAGCTTCGCCAGGCGGTCGACAGCCGCGCCCAGAGCGCTCCGGGCCCCGAGGCGCGGGCCGCATTCCTGGCGCGCATCGCCGAGCTGGCCATCGCCAGCGAGATCGAGCTGATCAACGTCTCGCCTCAACCGATCGTCCAGGAGGATGGGTACCTGGTCTCCGACGTAACGCTCACCGGCCGCGGGCGGAGCACGAATTTCATCCTGCTTCTGCACCGCGTGGCCCGCGAGAATCCGTTCCATACGATCCGGCAGCTTTCGTTGGCGGCCGGACCGGCCGAGCAGCCCGAAGAGTGCACCATCAGTTGGACGCATCGACTCTACATGCTGCCGCCGACGCTGGCGGTGGCCGACAGGAGTAGGAATCCATGAGTCCAGGTGCGCGCCAGAAAGCCCTGTTGGGTTGCATGGGCATCGTCGGGCTGATCTTCGCCTTCGACTTCGTCACTGGCGGGGGAAAGCCCAAGCCGGCCGCGGCAGTCGCCAAGGCGCCGACGGCAGCGGCCGCTGCGACGTTGCCGGTGGGCGAGACCGCCGAGAGCGCGGCGCAGGCCGGGGCGGATGCCCGCAAGAGCGTGACCGAGCTGCTCGCGGAGCTGGAGGCGCGGGCCAAGAGCATCGCGGCCGAGGTGATCGACATTCCGCAGCGCGACCTTTTCAAGCCGGCGGCGTGGCTGCGGTCGGCGATGGAGCCGCCACCGGAGCCGACGGCGGAGCAGGCCGCCGCGGAAGGCGGCATGGCGGCCCGCGAGCCGTCCTTTGCGGAGAAACACAAGCTTCAAGGGACGATCATGGGGCGGGTTGCGATGGCCATCATCGACGGCGACGTATACCGCTGTGGTGACGAGCTGGATGGATACGTCGTGCTCTCCATCGAACGCGACCAGGTCACGCTGCGCCGCATGGCGATGCAGCCGGACGAGGTCGCCGCCGCCGGGGACCAGGCCGATCCGGCCGCGGTGCAGAATGTGCGCGTCGCCCGGCCGGAGACGGTGGTGCTCGAGGTCGCCTCGCCGGGTCGGCCGCGCTGAGCGCCGGCCGCCGGCGGCCGCGGTCGGGCGGCGAGAGCTGCGCGGGCGAGGATTGCGCAGGCATCGGACGGTCGGGGGGCTGAATGCGTTTGGAATACGCGCTGCGGCACTAAAGCCGCGGGCGGCGCTCGTCGATGACCTTGGCACGGGGAGCTGGGAACGGCGCCGCCGCCGGCGCCCCGCGAACTGCAAGCGGAACCCCGGAACATCAGGCTGGAGCAGGACAAATGATCAACCGCACGTATCGCACCCGAAACGCGTTCTCGCTCGTCGAGCTGGTCGTCGTGATCGTCATCATCGGCATTCTCGCGGCGATGGCGATCCCGCGCTTGAGCCGCGGCAGCGCCGGGGCCGGCAGCGCCGCCGTCGCCGGCGACCTGGCGCTGGTCCGCAACGCGATCAATCTCTACTCGGCCGAGCACAACGGGAAGTTCCCGAGCGGCACGGCCGCCAACGTGGTTGCACAGCTCACGCAGTACACGGATGTGAACGGCAATACGTCGGCGACCAAGACGGGTGCGTATATCTACGGCCCGTACCTGGTTGCGATCCCGCCGGCCCCGGTCGGCGAGAATGCCGGCAGCCGCGACATCCTGGTCGACAGCGCCAACACGCCTCCGGCCGTCGCGACCGCCGGCGGCGAGGGCTGGGTCTACAACCCGAACACGGGCGAGTTCATCATCAATACGTCTCAGACGGACGACGCGGGCACGGCGTACAACACGTACTAAGCTGGTGCCGGGCGGGCCGGCCGCGACGCGGCCGCCGCCGTCCGCTTGCAGGATGTTCCGCTGGTCATGAGGGTCGGTCTGCGAGAGCAGGCCGACCCTATTGCCATTGCGCGCTCACTCGCGCCCGAGCCAGACTCACTTCGCGTATCGCCTGGCGATCGTCGGAATCAGATACTCGCGGAATGCGCGCGAGGCGTCGTACTCCGGCGACCAGCCCCAGTCCCGCCGCGCGGGCGAATCGTCCACGTCGGCGGGCCAGGTGTCGACGATCGCAGCCCGGGCGGCGTCCGGCTCGAAAGTGATCTGCGCCTGCGGAAACGCCCGCAAAACGTAGTCGCGAATCTCCCCCGCACTGAGGCTGAACGACGTCACGTTGTAGACCCGCTGCCGCAGCGCCTCGGCCGGGGCCGCCGCAACCTGCGTCAGCGCCTTGATCGCATCCGGCATCGCCATGAACGGCAGCCGCGCGCTTTCGGGCACGAAGCAGGCGTAGGGACGGCCGGCCGCGGCCGCGTGCAGCATCTCCGGCCCGAAGTCGCTCGTTCCGCCGGTCGGCAGCGTCAAAGCGCTGATCAGACCGGGGAAGCGGATTGCGCGGAAGTCGACGCCGCTGGGCGTCCGTTCGGCGGCGAGCTGGCGATAGTGCAGGGCGTAGTAGCGTCCGAGCTGCTCGCAATAGAGCTTGTTGCAGCCGTACATCGTCGTGGGAAAGTTGAAGTCCGTCTCGCGCACGCGCGGCTGGCGCTCCTTGGTCTCGCGGTCGGGCAGCCCGTAGACGGCGATCGAGCTGGGGAAGAGGAAGCGCACAGGATTGCCGTGCCAGCGGGCCTGCTCGTGGGCGAGCTTGAGCAGGTTCAGCGTCCCCTCGACGTTGACGCGGTGGGCCGTGTCGGGCGTGTACTCCGAACGCGTGCTGAGCAGCGCCGCCAGGTGATAGATCTCGTGAATCTCGTACTCGCTGACCAGCCGCTGGAGCAGATTCTGATCCAGGATGTCGCCGGTCAGCGCTGCGCGGCAGCGCTCGCGCAGCGCCTCGTCCAGCGGATTGAGGTCCAGCGCGACGATCTCCAGCGGCGAGTGCTGGTTGATATACTCGATCAGACCGTGGCCGATCTCACCGCTGGCCCCGGTGATCAGAACGATCGGTTTTCGCATAGCTGGGCTCGCTCCCGGGCCGACCGGCGGTCAGCCCGTCTCCTCCGCTTTTCGACCGCGCTCGTCATCCTCCGCCGGCTCGCTGGCCGCATCGGCCGAGCCGGTCGCGCCGGTCGCGCCAGTCGCGCCGGCCGCACGCAGCGGGTTCTCGAAACCCCGCGCGGCACAGATCGCCTCGACGATCTCGTCGAACGCGGCGACCTTCTGGTTGTCCAGCCGCAGCATGCGCTCGCCGCCGCCGTCGCTATAGTAAAGGTCGACCCAGCCCTTCGGGTCGTAGTCGCGCAGCCCGGTCATCGCCGCAACCGGAATCCGCTGCCCTCCGTAATCGAGCGCTTCTTCGTCGAGCGTGACCCGCAGCGTCAGCGCGCGAACCAGCCGCCGCCCCGGCCAGATCGCCATCGCCAGCGGAATGAGCCCCCAATAGTACTGCGCCTGGATGTCCGCCTTCGTTTTGGACCACACGCGCCAACTGATCACCGGCTGAAATGCGCCGCCCTCCGCCGGACGCGCCGCGATCCGGCCATTCGAGCTGACGGCCGTCACGACGCCGTAGCGGCTGGCGTAATACTCGACCGTGCTGCCCTCCGCGTTCCGCTCCGTCACGACGGGCTCGCCCCACGCCGCACGCAGCTCCTCGGTCCGCCGCGGCGCCTTGCGCAGCATCGCGTCGAAATCCGGCTTGTCGGGAACCTCGCCCAGCTTCGACACGTCGACCGGCTTCGCGCCGCCCTGCGCGTGGCCGGCGAAGAACTTCTCCGCCTCGCGGGCGTTCTTCTTCGGATAGCCGGCCGCCCCGTCGTAGATGAACCACCCGCCGAACGCCACCAGCGCCAGCGTGAGAATCAGCCAGTAGCGAATCTCGCCCGCCGGCGAACCGGTTTCGATCTTCATGCGATCACAACTCCTGCCGAACGATCGCCGCACGCCCGCCGTGCCGCAACGCGGGCGAGACGCCCGCGCTCCCCAGACCGGCCACACCGTCCCCGCGGCGCCGGCCCGTGCTCCCGCGGCCCGCCTGACACGAGGCGGTTTTTCGGCCGCCCGGCCGCGAGTATTATGACGCAAGCGGGGCGCGTTGTCTGCTCGGCCGGCGCCCCGCGTGGCTGCGATTTCCGCCGAGTTCGCGGGGAAGGACTCGCCGATGGCTTCGAAAACAGTACGTAACCGCCCTTGCATGCTGATCATCCGTGACGGCTGGGGCGAAAACCCGCACAGCGAGTGGGATCACGCCAACGCGGTCAAGCTGGGCGCACCGCGCGTCGACGCCATGCTGCGCCGCGAGTGGCCCTTCACGCTGATCGCCACCAGCGGCCAGGATGTTGGCCTGCCCGACGGCACCATGGGAAACAGCGAGGTCGGCCACCAGAACATCGGGGCCGGCCGAATCGTCGATCAGGATTCCGGCCGCGTCAGCCGGGCGATCCGCGACGGCGCGTTCTACAGCAACGGCGAGCTGGTCGCGGCGGTGGAGCGCTGCCTGACGCGAAAGACGCGGCTGCACCTGCTGGGCCTGGCCAGCGACGCGGGAGTTCACTCGCGGCTCGAGCACCTGCTCGCCTGTGTCGAGCTGGCCGCCCGCCGCGGACTGCGCGAGGTCTTCGTGCACTGTTTCATGGACGGCCGTGATAGCCCGCCCGAAAGCGGCGTCGGATTCGTCCAGCGGATTGAGCGCGAGCTGCGCCGCATCGGCGTCGGGCAGGTCGCCAGCGTATGCGGCCGCTACTGGGCAATGGACCGCGACCACCGCTGGTCGAGGACCGAGCGGGCGTATCGGATGCTGACGCGGGGCGATGCGGACGCTGCGCCCAGCGCGGTCGAGGCGCTGCGGCGCTACTACGCCAACCCCAGCGAAGCGAGCATGCACGGGGATGAGTTCGTCCCCCCCACCGTCGTCAGCGACGACGGGCTTTCGCCGCTGGCGACGATCCGGGACGGCGACTCGGTCATTTTCTACAACTTCCGTGGCGATCGGCCGCGGCAGCTCGTGAAGGCGTTCGCGTTCGATACGTTTCCCTATCGCGCCAAGGACCGGGACGGGCGCGAGGTGCAGATGGGCTTCGACCGCGGCCCGAAACTGGACGTGTTCTTCGTGACGATGACGGCGTACGAGGAGGGGCTGCCGGTCAAGGTCGCGTTCCCCAAGCCGCCGCGGATGAAGAACATCGCGGGCGAGTATCTGTCGTCGCTGGGGCTGCGGCAGTTTCGGGCGGCGGAGACGGAGAAGTACGCCCACGTGACGTTCTTCTTCAACGACTACCGTGAGGAGCCGTTCGCCGGCGAGGAGCGGCAGCTCGTCGCGTCGCCGAAAGTCAGCACGTATGACCAGAAGCCGGAGATGTCCGCCTATGAGCTGACGGACGCCGTTCTGAAGCGGCTTGCCGGCGGCGTCGACGATTTTCTGCTGGTCAACTATGCGAATCCGGACATGGTCGGGCACACGGGTGTGCTGGCGGCGGCCGTGAAGGCGTGCACGGCGGTCGACGAGTGCGTGGGCAGGCTGCTGGAGGCGGTTCGTGCGGCCGGCGGGTGTGCGATCGTGACGGCCGACCACGGCAATCTGGAGCAGATGATCGACCCGGAGACGGGCGGGCCGCACACGGCACATACGACCTATCCGGTGCCGTGTTATCTGTTTGGGGAGGCGTTCCGCGGCGCGAAGCTGCGGGAGGGCGGGCGGCTGGCGGACCTGATGCCGACGGGGCTGACGATGATGGGGCTGGATGTGCCGGGCGAGATGACGGGGCGGGCGCTGCTCGCGTAGCCGACTCAAGAAGCTGGGCATTGGAGCGTTGCGCCTGTCGATGGACGCATGCGCTGCTGCAAAAGCTCCGGCGGGGTGCGTCCGTCGACGCACCGATTCTCTTTTGTGCATTTCAGACGGCCGGGGGATGGGGTGAATCGGCGGCGAGAGAGAAGCCGGCAGCCGCCGCCGACGGGGGCGCGCGAACCGCTTGCTGCTACGAGATAGTCCAGGTTCTCTTGGCACGGATGTCAAGTCACGCGCTCTGCTCCGACATCGCGGTTGGTGCGTCAAGGGATGCGCGGTGCGGGCCATTGGTGCGACGTTGGGCGCGGCCGCCGGTCCGCTGGTGCGTCAAGGGATGCACGCTGCGGGCCGCGCGAGTTGCATTTGGTCGCCTTCCCCAGCTCCACTGGACAGCCGCCATCTCGCGGTGCTATGATCCCTAGAACGCGGTGGAAGGGAACCGCATGCACACCGCTGCGCACCGCGCCGCTGCCTTCCGCGAGGCTGCGTCGTGACGACCACCATGACCTCGCTGGTCTGCTGGCTCCTCCTCCTGGCCGTCCTGTACTGGTACTTCAGCCGACGCATGGACCCCACGTTGGCGGCCGATGCCACGCGCCTAAGCCGGGAGCTTCCTCGTTACACGGTCGAGTCGGCGGCCGGTCTCCGCCCGCTGAGGCATTACCTGATTCCGTTGATGTTCATGTCGACCGTCTTCATCCCTGACCTGCCGCTGCACCCATTGTGGCGCGTCGTACAGCTCGGCGCCGCGGCCTGGCTTGTTTGGGACGTCTGGTACGCGCGGCCGAAGCGCGTCGCGGCCCTGCGCGAGCGCCTCGAAAGCGAGCAATTTCGCCTGTGCCCCCGCTCCCTGTACTCTCTGGCAGGCCTGGCGGAGGACGGCGACTGCCCCGAATGCGGCCGGCCGTACCACAGTCAGGACCTGCCGAACGACTGGGAGCGACTGCTGACGGCATTCAACTGGTTCGATTGGCGAAAGTACGTGAGGTAGGAGAACGTGGCCCGCGGCGCGATCTTGGATGCGTCGATCGGATCAGAGTGCACGTTGAAGTACCGATGCCCCTGCTGCGGCTACCATACGCTCGACAGCCGGCCGCAGGGCTCCTACGAGCTCTGCCCAGTCTGCTGGTGGGAGGATGACGGCGTCCAGTTTGCGGACCCCGACCTGACGGGTGGGGCGAACTCGGTCAGCCTCAATCAGGCCCGCAGGAACTTCGCCGCCTACGGCGTCTGCTGTGCCGAGGGTTGGGCGCATGTTCGGCCGCCGACGGAGGAGGAGCGCGGGCAATAGTCCAAGCGAGTGCCGTTTTCCGCATGAAGCCGATCTCGCATTATCTCAGACTTGATATCGAAAGGCGCATCGTCGAGCGATTCGGCGACGGCGTTCGTGATCCGGACAAGTACCTCTTCGAACAGATCGTGCGGGTCCCGGATGACTGGCGGAACGAACGGCTGCCGTTCGAGGAGCTGGCCAGACATCGCGGCGACTTCCAAGAGCTGCTGATTCTCTTCGACCACCAGCCCAACAACCGCGCATTCGTGCGGGAGGTTTGCCAGTCCCTGGGCCTCTATCCCGTCTGCCTGGCCTATCGGGCGACCTGGCGCGACGTAGCGGCCGTCGCGAGCTTCGACCACTGCGACTTCTACATCACCGCGAGTGACGGCCTGCTCCTGGGGGTCGGCACACACGAGGACCCGATCGTTGACGGCAAACGTCTGCTCTGGTGCCCGCTGCCTGGCGCGGCCGCGCCCGGCGGGATGCCGCCGTCGGGCGGATCGCACGCGACGACGCCGTTTCGAATCATCGTTCCGCCGCAGAAACTCGTCTACAACGGGCCGGGGAACGCTATTCATGGCGAGATCTGGGTGGAGGCGGGCGAATTCACCTATCCGTCCCGTGGCTGGAACGACATTGTTTCCGGCGGGCTCCGCATCTGGCTCGAGCGGGCGCTCGAATCGCGTGCAGGCGAGCTCACGGGCATGACGTTTCTGGACGGCCCACACCAGTTCGACCCGGAGCCGCGGGACGAGACGCGCTGCCGCCTGACCTTCTCGCACCAGGGGGGCGGCGGCCGGCTCGCTCGACGTTGTGCTCAGGCCGATGGCCTCGTTCATCGTCAGCCGCCAGGAGATTCTGAGAGAACTGCTGGGGGCGTGCGACGTGGTCATTCAGGAGGCCTGGGCAAGAAACTGGTGCTCGCACGATGTTCCGCCGATGATTGAGGCGTTTCTCGAACTGAAGCGGCGAGCGGGCGATTCGCCCCGGTCACCTGACCGCGAGCGCTGACGGCTCGATTCCGGTCCTGCTGTGCGCAAGTGGCCCGGCCGTGGCAAGATACGGTCGAGGATCGCCATGCTGAGATCGATCGAGTTCGAGAACTTTCGCGTGCTGCGCAAAGCCCGGCTGGAGCTTCAGCCGTTCACGCTGCTGGTGGGGCCGAACGGGAGCGGGAAGAGCACGGTGTGCTTCGCATTGGAGCTACTCCAGTTCTTGAGCTGTGACTCGTTCGAGAGACCACGCCTTTTGAAGGAGCGGTATCCCGGGGGTCAGAGCCCCCCGGATATCCACCATCGCCGAGTCGGACAAGAAGCGTCAATGCGTCCGCGAAGCAGCTCGCAACAGTACGCGCCAATTGGAGCCGAAACGGCGATTCCATCGCGTCGTTTACGGAAAGCGCCTGCTGGGTGGCCAAGATCGATGGGCCAGCGGCTGACGAATTCCGCAAAGTGATTCGCAGCGTGCGTCGCTTCTCGTTCGATTCCACCGACCTTGCGAAGACTGCCCAAATAGAGGCCGATGCAACCCTTGCGACAACCGGGTTCCGTCTGCCTGCCGTGCTGGAAAGACTGCTGTCGACGGAGCCAGAGCGGTGGGAGGCGCTCAACGATGAGTTCGGCCGCTGCATCCCGGAGTTCGACCGGATCGTTCCGGATGCCCACACCGATGCGGGAATGAAGGCGATCTGGCTCCGGTCGCGCACAACGAAACGCCGCTTCGCCGCCGACGAGATCTCCTCCGTTACGCCCATTGCCCTGGCGCTGCTGACGCTGGCGTATCAGCCCGACCCGCCGGCGATCATCTGTCTCGAGGAGCCGGACCACGGCATTCATCCCCGGCTATTGAAGGACGTTCGCGACGCGCTCTATCGGCTCTGCTACCCGGACCAGTTCGGCGAGTCGCGCGAGCCGGTGCAGATCATTGCGACCACGCACTCGCCGTATTTTCTCGACCTTTTCCGCGACCGGCCGGAGGAGATCGTGATTGCCAACAAGCAGGGGCATGAGGCGACATTCGAGCGGCTGATCGATCGCCCGAACTATCAGCAGATCCTGGGCGACGCGCCGCTGGGCGAGGTCTGGTACCGCGGCATCCTGGGCGGCGTTCCGACGCACACATGAAACTGGCGGTGCCGAGCGAATCCGAGACCGACGAAGCCATCGTGCGCATCCTGGTCGATGCGATCCTGGCCCGTCCGACGGAGGCCGTGGACCCGAAGAGCCTGCGGCGCCGAGCGGGGTTTTCGCCAATCAGCGCCGTGCTTCCGGGGATTCTGCTGGAATTGCATTTCAACTCCGACGCCGATGGCCTGGCGGTCGTCTTCGACTCCAACAGTGACCCGGTACGCGAGCCGGAGCATGAGGCCTCGACCGGCCGAGCGCCAAATTGCCGCCTGTGCCGACTGAGGAAACGAGTCGGCGAAATCCTGGATTCGCTACCGAGTGTGCCGGGCCGGGCGACGCTCAGGATCGCGGTCGGGCAGGCGTCCCCGGCCATCGAGGCCTGGCTGTTGTGCGACCAGCGGCAGAACTGTTCAGAGTCGGCTCTGAAACCGATACTCGGCAAGCCGCCACGCGTGATGGAGCTGAAGCGCGAGCTGAAGGCGTACTTTCCCAGCGGCCGGCAAGGCCACGAACCTCGACTCGAGGCCGCTCGCCGAGCGGCAGGCGATCTCGAACTGCTCCGCAAGGACTTCCCCGGCGGGTTCGGCTCCTTTGAGCGCCAAGTACGGTCATGGCTCGAAGGCGAGGAACGCGCCTCGTGATGTCGTTCGTAAGTACTGCGCCACGACTGGGGAGTGCGGGGCACTCAGCCCTCGCAATTCGGGGCGAGTTGCGGGCGAGGCGAGCACTGCCCATGTTGCGGGGCGTCGGCGCGGCCGCGCAGGTGTCACGCCATGCCGGCGCAGTCGGACTGGTGCCCGACGGGTTGGGGAGGCTCGTTTTCAAGCACCTGTCACCCGCACGGGCAAGCTGCGCTTGCCCATGCCACCCAAACGCGTGCCCATGCCACCCAAGCGCTTGCCCATGCCACCCAAGCGCTTGCCCATGCCATCCAGCCGCTTGCCCATGCTACCCAGCGCTCGTCTTCGCATCGCTCGTCGTCGCACCGCCCGTCAAGCGGCGCAGAGACCGATTGGTAACCGCTGTCACCGTTTTTCAACGGGCGGCTAAGGCTGCAATTCTGGCTGGAAACGTGTACCTAATCTGTCCGAATTTCCGGCCGCGGTCTGTGGCAAGCGCGCGGCGGAGAATTCTGCCTTGCGGAAGGCCGAATTCGCTACTTGACCCCCCCTGCCGTTCGCTTAGTATCCGGCCAGAGGCGTGATACGGCGGTCGATCACGTCGTGTCTGGATTTCAGCTTCCCATCCTGGAGAGATATCGTATGCCAAGGGCCAGTCGCAAACGTCGCAAGCCGCGGGGGAGTTCTTCCGGTCGTCCACCCGGGCGCCCGCCGGGATCGTCCTCCGCCGCAAGCGGCGACCTGGGTAGCGCGTTGGCCGGGCTTCGCGCTGTCCGCACGCAGTTGCTGGTGGAGCGGACGCGTCTCGATGAGCGGCTCACCGCGATCGACCACGCCCTCTCGAAGTTCGGCGAACCGGTTCGCCCGGCGCCGGCCGCGGCGGCTGGCGGCCGGGCGCGGCTCACCACGCCCACCGGCCGCGCGCCGCGGGCGGGCTCGCTGCCGGACGTGATCACGCGCGTGCTTCAAAGCGGCGGGACGATGCGCGTCAAGGACGTGGCGGCCGCGTGCATTCGCGCGGGCTACAAGACGCGCAACCAGACCTTCGCCAAGAGCGTGGGCATTACGCTGGCGCGGATGAACAACGTTCAGCGCGTCGGGCGCGGGCGCTTCCGGCTGAAGTAGCCGGCGCAGCGCGGTCTCGACAGAACCGAATCCGGGCCGGGAGATGGTGTTGCTTCTCCCGGCCCCGTGCGTTTGCCCTTGCGGCCCGCCCCGCCCGACGCCGGAGCCGGCGGCGCTTCTCAGCCTTCCAGCCGGACACGGGCGATCAGCGGCTGCTTGATCCGCTCACCCTTGCGATGCCGCCCGGCCCGGAACACACCCCCGGCCGAAAGCGGGAGCATCTCGTTGGGGTCGGTGACTTTCCTTCCCTCGTACTCGAACGCGCCGCCCTCGACCATCCGCCGCGCCTCGGAGCGGCTGAGCTCTCGGTCGTGTGCCAGCCACGCCAGCTTCCAGGCCGGAACCGCGCCGCCCTGAACTTCGGCCGCCGGCACCAGCACCTCGACCTCCTCGACCTTGCGGGCCGTGCTGAAGCTCTCCTGCCACCACGCCGCGGCCGCGGCCATCTCGTCGGCGCTGTGAAAGCGCTGCCCCACCGTGCGGGCGAGCAGGTCCTTGGCTTTCATCGGATGAGCGGCGATCCGGGCCTGCCATTGCTCGGCCGGCAGGTCGGTCAGCAGTGTGAACCACTCGGCCAGCAGATCATCGGGAATGCTCATCGTCTTGCCGTAGAAGTCGCGCGGGCTGTCCGTTACGCCGATGTAGTTGCCCAGGCTCTTGGACATCTTCTTGACGCCGTCGCGGCCGCGGAGAATCGGCATGATCATGACGACCTGGGGTTCCTGGCCGCAGTCGGCCTGAAGCTGGCGGCCGACCAGGTTGTTGTAGGTCTGGTCGGTGCCGCCGAGCTCGACATCCGCGCGGATATTGACCGAGTCCCAACCCTGCACGAGCGGGTAGAGCAGCTCGTGCAGACTAATCGGCGTCTCGGCTTCGAAGCGCTTGCGGAAGTCGTCGCGCTTGAGCATCTGGCCGACAGTCATGCGGGCGGCCAGGCGGAGCACGTCGGCGAAGTTCATCTGTGCGAGCCACTCGGAATTGCGGCGGACCTCGAACTTCTCGGGCGAAGTGTCGAGGATGCGGCCGGCCTGATCGATGTAGGTCGCGGCGTTGGCGGCGATTTCCTGTTCGCTGAGCACCGGCCGGGTTTTGGAGCGGCCGGTCGGGTCGCCGATGCGGGCGGTGAAGTCGCCGATGATCAGGACGGCCCGGTGGCCGAGGTCCTGAAACTCGCGCATCTTGCTGAGCACGACGCAGTGGCCGAGGTGGATATCCGGCGCGGTGGGGTCCATGCCGAGCTTGACGCGGAGCTGGCGGGCGTCGCGGGCGGCGGATTCGAGCTTGTGGCGCAACTCCGCCTCGGTGTAGACGTGTTCGCAGCGGTTCAGCAGGCGCGCTAGTCCGAGATCGCTCATAGCGGCGGAATGATAGTTATGCGGGCGGGCGGTTTCCACTCGCCCCGCGATCAGCGAGCGGCACGAAGGCCGCCAACGCGCGAGCCGCGTACAATCCCGCCATGCCGCAATCCCGCCGAGCACGAGGCGCGCGGGCCGGCCGCGGACGAGATTCCAACGCCGGCCGGGCGCAGGGCGCGCCGCCGCAGCGGCCGGAGGAGCTTGTCGAGCGGGCGCTGGCGGCGCGGGCGGGGCTGCTGAGCGATCCTCGCTTCGAGGGGGTTCGGCTTTTCAACGGGGCGGCCGACGGGATCGACGGCCTGGTGGTCGAGCAGCTCGGGCCGGTATTGATCGCGCAACTGCACGAGGGGCGAATCCGGATCGACGAGTCGACGGCGGCGCGGCTCTGCGAGCAGATGCGTTCGCGGCTGGCGGCTCGGGCGGTGTATCGCAAGGTCTATCCGCGCGATCGCTCGGCCGCGCTGGCGTCGCTTCAGGCGATGCACACGGACCCGCGTCCGTGGCTGGGTGAGCGGGCCGAGGCAGAGTTTCCGATCCGCGAGGCTTCGGCGCGGCTGCTCGTGCGGCCGTATGACGGCTACGCGACCGGGCTGTTTCTCGAGCAGCGCGAGAATCGCGAGCGTGTGCGGGCGCTGGCGACCGGGCGGCGGGTGCTGAACTGCTTCGCGTACACGTGCGGGTTCTCGGTTTTCGCGGCGCTGGGCGGCGCGGCGGAGACGGTGAGTGTCGACATTTCGCGGCGCTGCCTGGACTGGGGCCGGCGGAACTTCGCGCTGAATGAGCTCTCGCTGGAAGGGCATCGTTTCGTGGTGGCCGACGTGCTTGATTACTTCGGGCTGGCGCGGCGGCGCGGCTGGCGATTCGACGTGATCATTCTCGATCCGCCGACATTCGCGCGTGTCAAGCAGACCCGCTCGACGTTCGTGCTGGACGAGCGGCTCGACGAGTTGCTCGGCTGGGCGTGTGAGTTGCTGTCGCCGGGCGGGCACGTGCTGCTATGTACGAACGACCGGCGGCTGACGTTCGAGCGGATCGAATCGGCGCTGAAGGCCGCATGCGGCGGCCGCGGCCGGACGGAGCGGCTCGCGCCGGCCGCGGATTTCGCCGGCGACCCGGATTATTCCAAGTCAGTGCTGGCTCATCTGGTCGGTTGAGCGGGCCGCGGCCGTGGCGTGTTGCGACGCATCCGCGCGGCGCTCGCTGCGGCCGGCGGGCGAGGCGGACCGAACGATGTAGATAGGCCGCTGCTTGACTTCCTCGAACATGCGGCCGAGGTACTCGCCCATGATCCAGAGGACGACGAGCTGCATGCCACCGAGAATGAGCACGGTCGCGAGAGTGGAGCTCCATCCTTCGACCGTGCGATCGGTGAAGAGCCGCGCCCAGAGTACGAAGAGCAGGTAGCAGCCGGCGACGAGCGAGACGATCGCGCCGGCGAGGCCGGCCAGCCGCAGGGGCCAGGCGGAGAAGGAGAAGATCGCGTCGCCGGCCAGGCGGAGCATCGAGCGGAGCGAGTATTTCGAGTGGCCGGCGTGGCGCGGCTCGGCATCGTAGAGCACTTCGCGCTGCGTAAAGCCGATCCAGTGGACCAGGCCGCGGTTGAAGCGGCAGCGCTCGCGGCAGGAGAGGAACGCGTCGACGGCCTCACGCGACATGAGGCGGAAGTCGGCCGCCCCGGGGGTCACCTGAATCCGCGAGACCGCAGAGAGGATGCGATAGAACCAGCGCGAGGTGATTCGCTTGTGGGCGGCTGCGTCGGCGGGGGCGCGGCGGACGGCTTGCACGATCTCGGCGCCGGCCTGCCATTCGCGGACGAGCTGCGGGATGAGCTCGGGCGGGTGCTGGAGGTCGCCGTCGAGGGTGATCACCGCGCTGCCGACGGAATAGTCGAGACCGGCGAAGAGAGCGGCCTGGTGGCCGAAGTTCCGAGTCAGCGAAAGCAGCCGCACGGCCGGATCGAGCGTCGCGGCGCGGCCGACTTCCTGGGCGGTGTGGTCGCGGCTGCCGTCATCGACGAAGAGAATCTCGTAGCGGAGGCTCAAGGGGCGGAGGGCGGCGGTAAGGCGCTCCAGCATGGGGCGCACGTTGGCGGCCTCGTTGAAGACGGGGATGACGACGGAGAGGTCGGGTTGCACCGTGGCGAATCCTCGTTCGACAGCGGCCGGCGCGGGGCGCGTCCGTGCGGCAGCAGACCGGCGGTGTCGTTTCGGGGGCAGAATACCGCGCCGGGCGGGGTGTGTGAGGCGTGTGTGGGGCGCGGCGGAGAGGGTGCGTTGAGTCAGGGTTGAGTGCTCGACCGGTCGGGACAGATGGGGCGACGGGGGACGGGAGCGATCACGGAGCTCTCGGTTCGGTTGGGCGGCGGGGTTTCGGCCGCTGCTTCGTCTGATAATTATCGCGATGCAGTTCTGCTGATTGGGGTTCTGTAATCG
Organism: uncultured Planctomycetales bacterium; assembly: GCA_964643885.1. GTDB lineage: Bacteria > Planctomycetota > Phycisphaerae > UBA1845 > Fen-1342 > CAADGL01. Next base: position 5,005 of record CAZXUI010000033.1, on the reverse strand, counting down.
CCTGGTGGCGGGCGAGTCGTCCGTTAAGAATTGCTTGTCTGAATCTCCGAAATGACATAATATTGGGGAACCTTGGGGTGTGCAGCCAGGCTTGCGCCCTGTCTACGGCGCGCGGGTCTGTTCAAGGTTTCTCTGCGTCTTCAGGAGTCAGTCATCATGTCCCGTACCTCCCCTTCTCGCGGCTTCACGCTGATCGAATTGCTGGTAGTCGTTGCGATCATCGCTCTGCTGATCTCGATTCTGCTGCCGACGCTCGCGCGGGCGAAGGAGCAGGGCCGCATCGCGGTGTGCCTGTCGAACCTCAAAAACGTCGCGCTCGCGTCCGCTCAGTATCGCAACGAGGACACGTCGAACGACCTCCCGTGGTGCGTGCCGTTCGGGTATGCCATCAAGAACTTCAACGGTGGACAGCCAGTCGGATTCAACCTGGCCACCGAGTTCATCTGGGGTGGCGGGATGCCCGACCGCACGGCGGAAGATTGCTCCAACGCAGGCGTGGGTGGCATCACGAACGGGGACATCTACCGCATTCCGCCGCGTTTTCGCCCGATGAACAAGTACGTAGACCCGCAGGTGAGCTTCGACGGTGGCGAGCGCGATACGCCCGCGGATCGCCTGCGGCTGCCCATGCAGCTTCCGGGCGTGTATCAGTGCCCGTCGGATCGGACGCCGTTCGTCCCCACGCTGGGCGCGAATGACCCGCGGACCGAGCAGGACACCGCCTTCCCGACCTGGCAGTATTGGGGCACGAGCTTTGCGAGCAACTGGTACTGGCCGAACTACTACCGCTTTGCGCCTCCCGGCAGTGATCCGCCGTACAATCGCAACCTGCAGGCGATTCTGGGATTGCAGAACCCGGCCACCGGCGGTCTGCGCGGCCTGGGCAAAGTGATGCTGAACTCGAACACGGCCGGCGGCTGGGAGTCCCGCTTCGTCACGTTCTACGAGAATCTGTGGAACTACCTGGCGAACACGGCTCGCCCGCAGCCTCCGGGCGGCAGCGGCGATCAGTACGGCCCCATCCGCAAGACCGCCATCGGATGGCACAAGCAGCTTGGTTATCATTCAGGTGCGTATCTTGACGGGCACGCCGACTACAAGTACCGCGACACGCGGTTCGTCGAGGGCCCGGGCTGGACGACTTGGCCGAACCGGCCGTGGGGCGGCACCTGGGCGAACTGGTAGCCGCTGGGCGGCGTGAAACGCGACCGGCGGCGAAACGATGAACGGCGGACTGGCCGAGACGCCTCCCGCCCGTGTACAATATGGTTGGGGCGTGCTTCCAGAGCGAGATGAAGCAAACGCCAACCACAAGGAGTTATCGATGTCGCTTTGCCGCAGCCGTCGTAGAGGATTCACGCTGATTGAATTGCTGGTCGTCGTCGCGATCATCGCGCTGCTGATCTCGATCCTTCTGCCGACGCTGGCGCGGGCCAAGGAGCAGGGCCGGATCGCGGTGTGTCTCTCGAACCTGAAGAACGTCGCGCTCGCATCCGCTCAGTATCGCAACGAGGACAACTCGGGCGACCTTCCGTGGTGCGTTCCGTTCGGCTACGCGATCAAGAACTTCAACGGCGGCCAGCCGATCAGCTTCGGCTACGCGACGGAGTTCATTTGGGGCGGCGGCATGCCGGATCGCACGCGCGATGACTGCACGAACGCCGGCATCGGTGATATCACCGACGCCGACACGTATGTGATTCCGCCTCGCTTCCGGCCGATGAACAAGTACGTCGATCCTCAGGTCAGCTTCGACGGCGGCAACCGCGAAACGGCGGCGGACCGGCTCCGGCTGCCGATGGACCTGCCGGGCGTGTACAAGTGCCCGTCGGATCGCACGCCGTTCGTGCCGTCGCTCGGCTCCAACAACCCGCGAACCGAGCAGGACACCGCCTTCCCGACGTGGGAGTACTGGGGAACGAGCTACGCCAGCAACTGGTACTGGCCGAACTACTACCGCTTCGCGCCTCCGGGCAATCAGCCACCGTATGGTGGGAACCTCAGCCGTATTCTGGGCCTGGTCAACCCGGCCACGGGCGGTCCGCGCGGCCTCGGCAAGGTCATGCTGAACTCGAACCAGGCCGGCGGCTGGGAATCGCGCTTCGTGACGTTCTACGAGAACCT
>CAZXUI010000033.1:0-2781 GCA_964643885.1 uncultured Planctomycetales bacterium | reverse complement strand
GGCGCGCGTACCATCGCCCGACGCGCGCGAACGGAGCCCGGCCGAGATGCCGAAGCGATACCTCGTAACATCGGCACTGCCCTATTCGAACAACCGGCTGCACGTCGGGCACATCGGCGGTGCGTACCTGCCGGCCGACACCTACGTGCGTTATCTCCGGGCCGCCGGTAACGACGTGCTGTTCATCTGCGGCAGCGACGACAACGGCGTGGCGATCGAGATTTCCGCGCTGCGCAGCGGGCGGCAGCCGCAGGAGATCTGCACGCAGTTTCACGAGCGGCAGAAGCTGGACTTCGCCGGCCTGCGGATCGACTTCGACGTCTACGGCGGCACGCACCAGCCGCACTACCAGGCGCTGCACGAGCGCTACAGCCAGGAGTTCTTCCGCCGGATCCACGAGCGCGGCTATTTCGTCAAGCGGCGCACCAAGCAGCTCTACGACCCGCACAACCGGCGCTTCCTGCCGGACCGCTACGTGCGCGGCACGTGTCCGCTCTGCCGCGACCACGAGACCTACGGCGACCAGTGCGAGCGCACCGGCGCAGTGATCGACCCGCTGAACCTGATCAACCCCACGAGCGTCCTGCCGCCGCACGCCAAGCCGGAGGTGCGCGACACGGCCCATTGGTATCTGCGGCTGGCCGATTTCGAAAAGCCGCTCTCGCAGTGGCTGGAGTCCAAGCAGGGCATCTGGCGGCCGCAGGTGATCAATTTCGCGCTGGGGCAGATCCGCCAGGGACTGCCCGAGCGGGCGATGACGCGCGACATCTCGTGGGGCATTCCCGTGCCGCTCGACGACCCGGACGCGGCAGGCAAAGTGCTCTACGTGTGGTTCGATGCGCCGATCGGCTACATCTCGTTCACGGGCCAGCTCCTGGCGGACCGCGGCGGCGACGCCGCCGAGTATCGCCGCTGGTGGTGCGACCCCGAAACGCCGATCGTGCACTTCATCGGCGAGGACAACACGATCTTTCACGCGCTGATCTGGCCGGCGATGCTGATGGCCGACGAGCGGCATCAGCTTCCGCACGCCGTGGTCGCCAACAGCTTCATCAACTTCGGCAGCGACAAGATCAGCAAGAGCCGCACGTCGGAGCACTCGCCGGTCTGGATCGAGGAGTTCCTGAAGCGCTTCGACCCCGACATGCTCCGCTACTATCTGACGGCGATCGCGCCGGAAACGGCCCGAACGACGTTCGACGTGGCCGACTTCGTCACGCGCATCAACAGCGAGCTGGTCGCGGCGCTGGGCAACTTCGTCAACCGGGTGCTGACGTTCAAGCCGCTGGCGGGGCGCGCTCCGCCGCGCGACGGGCAGACGGACCTGGACAGAGCCCTGCTGGCGCGGGCCGACGAGACGCTGGCCAAGGTCGGCGGGCTGATCGAGTCGTTCCGCTTCCGGGCCGGGCTCGAGGAGATCATGGGCTTCGTGCGGCAGTGCAACGAGCACATCAACCTGCGCGAGCCGTGGCGGGCGCGCAAGGAGAACCCGCCGGACGCGGACGCCTCCCTGGCGACGTGCATCCACGCGATCGGCTACCTGGCCGTGCTGATGCACCCATACCTGCCCGGTGTAAGCGAGCGCGTCCGCAGGATGCTGGGGCTGCCCGCGGATCAGCCGGTGCGCTGGGCGGCGCCGGAACCGCTGCCGGCCGGGCACGCGCTGGGCGAGCCGGCGATCCTGATTCCCAAGCTCGAGCCGAACTGCATGGACGAGGCGGCGGAATGAATTTCGCGAAAACAAGACTTGCTTTGTCTACGTTTAGACGCCTGTCCGTCAGTTTCGCACGGCGGATGGCGGGCTTCACTGCGGCGCTGTGCTTTGCAGCGGGCGGCGTGGCGCTCCCCGGCGGCTGCGATAATTCGGCTCAGACCGGCCCGGCCCACGCGCACGACGACGGCCACGACCATGTCCATGACCATGATCACGACCATGACCACGATCACGACCACGGCCAGGCGCCGACATCGCGGCCGGATGAGGTGCCGCTGGAGCTCGACACACCGGAGGCGGCGGCGAGGACGGCGCTGCGGCTGATTCGCGAGGAATGGCGGGCGCTGCGTCATCACGACGAGGCGGGAGCGGTGGCGTGGCGCGAGCGGCTGGCGGCGATTGCCGCGGCCGACGCGATCCGCGAGCGTTTCGCCGCAAGACCGCAGTTGGAAGTGCTGCTGGGCAAGGACCCCGTGCGCGGTATCGTGAATCTCTGGGGGGCTGTTGTCGGCTACTACATCGAGGGGGTCGACTTCGACAGGATCGTGACGCGGCGGTCGCCGGCCAGCGCGCCGGCCAGCGGACCGGCCGCGGCGTCGGCCGGCGCGGCCGTGTACTTTCCCGCCCGGGGTGCGGCGGACGAAGCCTGGATTCGCGTTCGTCTGCGGCAGGAGCGCGACTCGATGTGGCGGGTCGTCTCCGTCGATTTCGAGGCGCCGCCGACCGGTGCGACGGAATCGAAGTAGGCGCGTGCCTCACTCGGCGGGTGGCCGATGCACCTTCCCAGGCTGGATGACACGATCGTCGCGGTCAGCACCGCGTGGACGCCCTCGCCCGCGGCCATCGTTCGCCTCAGCGGCCCGGCGGCGGTCGCTCTCGTCGAATCGGTCTCCGAGCCGTGCGCGGCCCTCCAAGCTCGTTATCCGCAGTGCAAAACGGCGACAATCCGTGTCGACGATTCGCTCCGCGTGCCCGCGCGGGTCTATGCGTTTCGCGGGCCGCAGAGCTACACCGGACAGGATCTGTCCGAGATTCACACGGTCGGCTGCCTGCCGGTCGTGCGGGCG
>CAZXUI010000032.1:36746-44166 GCA_964643885.1 uncultured Planctomycetales bacterium | reverse complement strand
CTCCTGCATCGCCTCCAGCAGGGCCGACTGCGTCTTGGGCGTCGCCCGGTTGATCTCGTCCGCCAGCACCATCTGCGCAAACAGCGGCCCGCGCTGAAACTGAAAGCTCCGCCGCCCCGTGCCGGGGTCCTCCGAGATGATGTTCGTGCCGATGATGTCGGCCGGCATCAGGTCGGGCGTGAACTGGATGCGGGCGAACTCCAGGCTCAGCGACTGCGCCAGCGTCCGGATCAGCAGCGTCTTGCCGAGCCCCGGCACGCCCTCCAGCAGCGCATGCCCGCCGGCGAACAGGCACGCCAGTACGCCGTCGACGATCTCGCCGTGCCCGACGATCATCTTGCCGATCTCGCTCCGCAACTCCTTGAACTGGTCGCGGAACTCGCTCACCGCCCGCTCGACCGCCGCCTGGTTCTCGATCTGCATTCGCGTCTCCCGCGCTTTTGGCCGCATCTCAACGCCGCCGGCCGCCCGACCCGCCACAACGCGCCGGCCGGCCATCGCCTCGGCCCCGCGGACCCAGGGACCCGGTGCCACGGTGCGCCGTTGCCCCAGGGACTTGGCGAAGGGCGGATTCTACCCACTGGGGGCCTTGGGCGGCGCTGCCAGCTGGCAGAAGGATTACGGCAGGCGCGGACACGGGCCGCAAGGCCGTAGGCTGCGTCTCTCGACGCGCCAACGGCCTCTCCTCGCGGCGCCGGCCACACGGAGTGTGGCGAGTCGTCGCGGAAAGTGTGGCACCGGCTAATAGCCGGTGCAACTCTGTCACTTACCGAAAGGTGGGGAACCGGTCCGCCCCGGACACTCAAACGGCCCCCCCCGAACACCCAACCGGTCCGCATCGGCCGCGACGGCGAGTGGATTCGACCGCGCGGCTGCTGCGAAAATGGGGGACCGGTCTCCGGCCGATCTGGAAGACAGGTCTCTGACCTGTCGAAACTCCTGCCCGTCAGGGCAATCGCCCGCAGCCGATGACTTCTGCCACCGGAACGCTCGTCCCTTCACGTCGTCCGTGGGGCCATCGCTCCGGATCACAGCACGAGAGGGACAAACCCGCCCCGCATCCTCATCCATGTCGTCGACCACGCCGGACGGGCCGCGTCGCGGCGGGGCGGCCGCCAGATCCCGCGACAGCGAGCCCGACGAACGGGCCGGCACGGCGAAAAGCTGGCATCCCTCGGCCAGTTCGAAGCCGGCCAGCAAGTCGGCCGGGATGCTCCGCGGCGTGGCGGCCACCGGGACGCGCCGCGCGGCGAGCAGCTCGTCGGCGAAATCCACCACCCGGCCCGGAGCGATGCGATAGAGCCGCCCGCTGAACAGACTGACGAACGCGACCTCAGTGCCGGCATGGAGAGCCAAGCCGGCGATTGCCAGCTCCGGGACCAGCCGCGAGCCGCGGACGACGATGCGGCCGGGCGAAAGCGTCAGCCCGGCCGGCGGGCTATTGGGCTTGAGCTGGCAGCCGATGCCGCGGGCGGCGAGATGCGCGAGGGTCTCGTGCGTCGGATCGGGCATCGACGGGCGGACTCCTCCCACACCGAATTGAACCTGCACAACATAGCCAAAGCGGCGGGCGAGGGCGAAACGGGCTGAGGTGAAGAGGGCCGCCATGAACGACTGGCGTGCAGCGGGCCGGCGAGCACTGGCTCTTAGCACTGGCGATTCAGGGGCTCTTAGCACCGGCTATCAGCCGGTGCCACACTTCCCGTCGCCAGTGCACTTCTCGCAAGGCGCCTCACGCCTCGAGCACGACGCCCGAGCAGCGCGGCAGGTCCACGTGCCGCCGGCCAGCCGCGGTCTCGACCACCGCCGTGCGGGCCGGGCCGGGGTTGACCACGATCAGATACCCGCCGCGAATCGTCGCATGCACGCCGGGCGTCAGCGGCCGGGCCGGAATCGGTATTCCTAGAAACTCATGAAGAGCCAGCACTGCCGCCGGGCTGGGCGGGCAGCCGAGCACGATCAGCCGCCCGCGGCCGACGGGCGTGACGAAGCCGGTCGTGTACAAGCGGCCGACGGCGAGCTGCATCAGGTTCTGCTGGTCTCGGTCGACGGGCCAGGGAAGCTGGCTGGCGGTAATCGGCATGCCCTCAACGCGGCGGTAATTGAAGAGCGGGCCGTCGGTGATGAAGGTGACGCGGTCGCCGATGCGGACCTGTGCCTGGACCAGCCCGGGGTGCGATGTGCCGTCAGGCCGGGGGCATTCCGCCGGCAGCCGCTGAAAGCAGACCAGCGTGCCGCCCTGCTCGACGTAGCGCCACACGTGCTGCGGGTCCTCGATCTCGCCCGCCAGCAGCAGCACCCGCGGAGGAGCAAACTCGCGATCGACGTCGACGAAGTCGTACTCGATGCCCATCTCGTGCAGCGCGATCAGCAGCGGCTCGGCCGGGTCGCGTTTGCAGATCTGCGCGTACTGGTGATAGCGCCACGACCACGTCACCGCGCAGGACGCCAGCGGCGGCGGCTCGCCGGCGAGCTGCCGGGCCCAGCCGACGGCCTGCTGGAAGGCGGCCGCCGTCGCCGGCCGCAGAACGCCGCGTTCATTGATCGGCGCCCCGTGCCAGTTGTCGCGGTCGCAGAGCATGTACCAGTTCCAGCCGGTGATGCCGCTGGCGAGCGCGGTCAGCGCCGTGAGGCGATAGTGATCGGGCGAGTACTCGCGGTCGGGCATGTCGTTCCAGATGCCGCCGGCGAACTCGGCCAGGAAAGGCCCCGGCGTGACAGCCCGCAGCAGCCGCAGACGCTCGCGGAAGTAGCGGAAGTCCTTGTGGCACTCGTTGGAGGGGTAAGGGTCGATGCCGTAGATGTCGGCCAGCTCGGCCAAGTCGCGCCAGTGCTGCGCGTCGACGCCGGGCCAGGTGTTGAGCACGATCGGCACGTCGCAGCCGTTGCGGCGGTATTCGCCGACGACCCAGCGGGCGTATTTCGTGGCCAGGTCGTATCGATACTGGCAGCCGTCGCGCAGCTTCGCCTCGTCGTGGGGGTGCCAGCGGTCGGTGGCGATGTTCGCGGCCAGCCAGGGCAGCGGCTCGTCGAAGCTGGCGTAGGCGCTGTGCCAGGCGGCGTTGAGCCGGTCGACGGTGCCGTAGCGCCCGGCGAGCCACGCGGCGAAGCCCTGGTCCTCGCCCCAGAAATGCGGCATCGGGTCGATCTCGTTGTCCGCCTGAATGTGCGTGACCAGGCGGTGAAGATACGGCCGCAGCTCGTTCATCGCGGCGGCGATCCAGGCGGCGGCCCTGCGCTGAAACTCCGGGTGGAGCTTGTGATAGGGCACCGCGTGGTCGGGGATGCCGAGGTTGTGCCACTCGGCGTAGAAGAACGGGCCCGGGCGGGCGAAGACCTTGAAGCCGCGCTGCTCGACCAGCCGCAGGAACTCGTGCAGGGCGGAAAAGTCGTAGCGGCCCTCGCCCTGCTCGTGATAGTCCCACATGACGTAGCAGGCGATCGTGTCGACGCCGATCTCGCGGGCGGCGTCGAGGATGGCGGGCCAGTAGCGCGGCTGCACGCGGCCGTAGTGAATCTCTCCAGCGATCATGGCCACGATTCTACTCGCGGTCGCGGGTGGCTGCGGAGTAGACCAGCAGCAGCAGGCAGAGCAGGGCAAACAGCAGGGCGATGGCGAGCAGGCCGGTGGTGCCGCGCGTGCCGGCTTCGATGCCGGCCAGCGCGAGGGCGAAGAACGCGGCCAGCGCCAGCAGCGAGGGCGTCAGCGTGCGATCCAGTCGGCGCATGCGGCCGAGATTGCCGCTGGGATCGGCCTCGCGTTGGTGAAACCGCCGGCCGCATTCGGGGCAGCGGTACCACGGGCCGGCCTGGTCGTGGTTGTCGTAGCCGCAGAACGGGCAGAAGAGGGGAGATTCGGTCGCGGGCGATTCGGGTGGTGGGCCGGGCGCGGGCGTCTGCGGTGCCGGCGAGTCGGGTCGGTCGGGCGGCGCGGGCATGTCAGGGCTGGGGCGGATAGCCGGGCTCGTCCGGCCGCGGCAGGCGCTGCTCGACCGGCGGTAGCGGCGGGCCGCCGCGCTGCGGCGTGCTCAGATAGTAGTACGCGGTGCTGCTGTAGTCGTTGTGCAGCTTGTTGGCGTGGCCGTGCTCGATGGTAACGAGGATCTGGCGGCGGAAGCGGATGGGGTCCAGGATGTGATAGCGATACACGCTTTGCTTTCCCTTCCAGCGCCAGTCGGGCGTGCCGCTGTAGAGCAGGACGCCGTGACAGGGTGCGTGGTATTCTTGCGTGGGGCAGAAGGCGCAGTTGTACCAGTCCTCGGTGCCGGTGCCGTGCAGGGCGGGCGGCCATGTTCTGGGCCGCAGGCCGGCGGGCAGGGCCTCGACCTCGTCGTCGATGAAGATCATGTCGTCGCCTTCGCCGAACCAGTCGTTCTTCTGGCGGCGAAAGATGTCGACGTCGAGGTGCGCGCCGCAGTAGATGCCGTCGCCGCGGGCTTCGAGGATGGTGTAGTTGTCGCGGCCGGTGGTATTGAGGCTGCGCGGGTCGCCGCCGAACCAGCACTTGTCGAACCACTCCTGCGGGCGGGGCTCGAAGGGCTGGCGGCCGTCGCCGACGAGGTGGTCGTACTCCTCGCCCCAGCCCTGGGTGGGGTTCTCGCGGCGCCACTGGACGTGGAAGTAGGCCTGGCTGGCGAGGGGGGCGGGCGAGTCATAGGATTCATAGTCGATGTAGAAATAGTGATTATAGGCGGCGCTGCCCTGGTTTTCCACCTCGAGGCGGGCGGATTTGCGGAAGGGCATCGGCCACCAGGCGTTGCAGGCCCGGCCGTCCTCGGGGCTCATCTGGAGCATGGCGGTGATGAAGTTCCTGCGGCGGGCGTGGCCCAGGCCGAAGAAATCGCCGAGCGGGCACTCAACGCTGGGCTCGGGGCAGTCGTCCCAGAAGCAGCGGAGGATGACGCGGCGGAGGTAGTCGTCGTGGGGGAAGCCCATGGTCATCCAGATGTGTCGGATGCAGCCGGGTCCGCGGATGTCGGCCAGGGTGGTGGATCGGCCGGGCTGAACGACGAGCCAGTCGCGGTTTCCGCCGGTGCGGTCGAAGCTGCTGGCGCGGCGGCTGTGATAGTCGCGCAGGACGGGGATGAAGGGGGCGTCGTGCGGTGACATTGCGGGTCAGTCTCCGGTTTCGGATGGGTTGGTCGCGATACGGGGGTCGGGAGCGGAGTGCGGTCGATCGAGCGCGTGCGCGGCGAGGATCGTCACGAGCGGCCGGCGTGCGGAGAGCGCGGTCGGGTGCAGGTGTGCGGGGTGTGGCGCGTGGGCGCGAGGGGATCCACACCCCCAGCCCGCTCCCTCACGGTCGCGGCTCGGATCACACGCGCGGTCGCGGGTCGGATCAAGGAGGCAGGACGCCCGCGCTCCCGGGAGGAAGCGTTCATCGCGAGGGGCGTGCGTTGTCGGGCCGCGAATCGCGTTCATGCTTTCAGACCGCTCATGACGACGCCGCGGACGAAGAACCGCTGCATCACCAGGAAGAATGCGAGCACGGGTGTGACGACGACGACGGCCGCGGCCATTTGAAGCGGCCAGTTCGGCACGGCCTGCGAGTCCTTGACGATCGACAGGCCTACCTCGAGCGTGCGCATATTGAGCGAGCTGGTGGCCAGCAGCGGCCAGTAGAAGTCGGTCCAGGTCCAGATGAAGCCGAAGACGGCCAGCGTGGCCAGCGCGGGGCGGGCGGAGGGCAGAATGACGTACCAGAAGATGCCCCAGTCGCCGCAGCCGTCGATGCGGGCGGCGTCGTCGAGGCTGCGCGGCAGGCTGATGAAGTATTGCCGCAGGAGAAACGTGCCGAAGGCCGTGTTGAGATACTGGAACGGCACGATCAGCCCGGCGTATGTGTCGAGCAGGCCGAGCTCGCGCGTGATCATGTAGAGCGGCACGATCATCACCTGCGCCGGGATCATCATCGTCAGCATGAAGAGCAGGAAGAGCCCGCCGCGGCCGGGGAAGCTGATGCGCGAGAGCGCGTAGGCGGCGGTTGAGCAGAGGGCGAGCTGGAGCAGGATCACGCCGGCCGTGACGACGACGCTGTTGAGCGCGAAGCGCCAGACGGGCAGCTCGGGCAGCATCAGGACGCCGAGGTAGTTCTCCGGATGCCACGACTCGGGCGAAAAGAGCCGGTCGGGCGTGGGCAGCGGCGAGAGCTGCGGGTGCAGCGACGTGACGAGCATCCAGACGAAGGGAGCGATGGTCGTCGCCGCCAGGAGGATCAGCAGGGCGTAGGAGAGGATGTTCCGGACGGTCTTCATGCGGCCGCCCCCGCGGCGGAGTCCTCTTCGAGCCCGCGCCGCATGAGCCAGAACTGGATCAGCGCCATGGCCAGGATCATCGCGAACAGGACGTAGGTCTGGGCGCTGGCCATGCCCATTTCGAAGTTCTGCCAGGCCTCCTTGTAGATGTGATAGGCGACGACGTCGGTGGTGCGGCGCGGGCCGCCGCGGGTGATGATGTAGACGGCGGTGAACCACTGGAATGCGGCGATCGTCGAGGTGACGACGACGAACAGGGTCGTCGGCAGCAGCAGCGGCAGCGTGACATAGCGGAAGCGCTGCCAGGTGCCCGCGCCGTCGAGGTCGGCCGCTTCGTAGAGCGTCTGCGGGATGCTCTGGATGCCGGTCAGGAAGATGAGCATGCGCGGTCCGAGGCCGGTCCACATGAACAGCAGCACGAGCGCGGGCATGGCCCAGGCCGGGTGCGTCAGAAAATCCGTGCCGCTCGGCAGGCTCAGGAGCGACAGCGTGAAATTGACCAGCCCCACCTCGGGCAGAAAGACCCAGATCCACAGGATCGACAGGGCCACCGGCGAGCTGATCGCGGGGATGAAATAGATCGTGCGGAACAGGCCCATCGCCCGCAGCGGCTGGGCGACCAGCACGGCCACAGCCAGCGCGGACGCCACGCCCAGCGGCACGCCCATCAGCGTGAAGACCAGCGAGTTGTAGACGGCGTTGCGGAAGAACGGGTCGGCCGCGAGCTCCAGGTAGTTGCCGAACCCCACCCACGGCCGCTCGGGCTTGAGCAGGTGCCAGCGGTGCAGGCTCATCCAGGCGGCCACCAGCATGGGGACGATCGAGAAGAGCGCGAGATAAGCCGTCGCGGGCGCGACGAAGGCGAAGCCGAGCCAGGCTCTGCGCGCGTTCATGCGGGACACGATAGGGCATGACGTGCGTGCGTGGAACGGGTGAGCGAGGATGGTGTCGGAATGAGGTCCGGCGCGGCTTAGGGTCCGCCGCAGCGAGGTCGGCTGGTCAGGAACGCGGCAATTCGGGGCGCGCGGGCCCCTTTGGGGAGCGCGGGCGTCTCGCCCGCAATCAGAACCCCGTGCGCCAAGCACGGGGTCACTCGATCGCCAAGGGACCCGCCGTCTGGCGCGGCGGGTTCTGAGTGTGGCGGCGCGTCAGAACCCCGTGCGCCA
>CAZXUI010000032.1:4209-36646 GCA_964643885.1 uncultured Planctomycetales bacterium | reverse complement strand
AGCACGGGGTCACTCGATCGCCAAGGGACCCGCCGCCTGGCGCGGCGGGTTCTGAGTGTGGCGGCGCGTCAGAACCCCGTGCGCCAAGCACGGGGTCACTCGATCGCCAAGGGACCCGCCGCCTGGCGCGGCGGGTTCTGATTCGGCCGCCGCACGTGCACGGTCGCAGGCGTCAACCGCCCGACTGGGCAGCCCCGTCATGCCGGCCCCTTATGCCGGCCCCGAAGGGACCGCGGTGCGTAGCCACGGGTGCAGCGAGCCCGGCGCCGGCCGAGCCGGGTGGCATGCTTACGCCTTCGGCGAAAGCATGCCACCCGCCGGTCCGAATCGGTCTCCCAAAGCAAAAGGGCGGTCGCGCCTCTGACGCGGCCCCGCGCGGCCGCGAGGGCTCGCGGTCCGCATCAGGACCTCTATAATCGGCGGCCGCAGAGATGGCGCGCAAACGAGTGGGAGGTTGACGTGGCTCAGGATTGGCAGATGCCGCGCGCGCAGGGCCGCTGTGCGGCCGGCGATCGGGAATTCCAGCCCGGCGACGTCTTCCGCACCTACCTGTTCGAAACGACCGAGGGCTACGAGCGGCGGGACTACTGCCTCACCTGCACGCCGCCCGACGTCGACCAGGCGGTGGGCTCGTGGAAGACGCGCATGCCCGAGCCGACACTGAAGAAGGCGGCCGGCCCGAACCGGGCCAGCCTGCGGGCGATCTATGACTCCCTGGCGGCCGAGGAGCGCGACGACCGGCGGCAGTTGCGGTTCTTCCTGGCGCTGCTGCTGTGGCGTCAGAAGGGACTCAAGCTGGAGGGCACGCGGCGCGAGGGCGAGGCGGAAATCTGGAGCTTCCGCTGCGCAGCCAGCGGCGAGCTGCACGAGCTGACACGGCCGGAGATCGACGAGGAGCGGGTCGAGCTGCTCAGCCGCCAGCTCGAGGAGCTGTTCAATACGCCGCTCGCCGCGGAGGGCAGCGAGCAGGCCAGCGGGGCGGAGGCGGCCAGTGAGTGAGCGGCGCATCAGGCGCGGGGCGGCGGTGCTTTCGGCCGCGCTGCCGATGCTGCTGCTGGCGGGGCTGGCGGGCTGCTGCCCGGACAAGCACGTCAAGATCGGCGTGCCGCCGCGCGACGCCTTCGAGGCGATCGAGCGGATCAACCGCAACCTGGGCCGCTTCGACGCGGGCGATTCGCAGCAGCCGCGGACCCTCTCGTGCGCCGCCCGCGTGAGCTTCCGCTTTCGCGACACCCAGGGCGTGCAGCGAAACTTCCTTCAGCACGATGCGCGGCTGATCTTCCGGCCGGATCGCTGCCTGATCTTCGACGTGCGTTCGCTGGCCGGCACGATCGCCCAATTCGGCTCGAACGATGAGCGCTACTGGGTCTGGATCGAGCCGGAGCTGCGCAAGCTCTGGTGGGGCTCGTGGGAGCTGGTCGACAGCGCGCGCGTCCGGCGGTTGCCCGTCCCACCGCCGGATCTGCTGGACGCCCTGATGCTGCGGCCGATTCCGATGCAGCTCGCCGGCGGGCTGGCGCCGCTGCTGCGGATCGAGGGAGCGGACCAGCGTCTGCTGCTCATGCGCCTGAGCGCCGCAGGCGTGCCGGAGGGCTGGCGCGAGATTCAGCTTCAGCCGGACGAGCCCTATCTGCCCACGCGCATCAGCGACTGGACCGCGCGCGGGCAGTTACTCATGTCGGCCGTGCTCGACGGCTACCAGCGGGTCGAAACCGACGGCCCCTACACCGCCCGCCGCTACCGCGTAAGCTGGCCGCTGGATGACGCCGAGCTGAGCGTCGTGATCGACCGGGCCCGCTGGCGGACCGGACTGGAGGACTTTTGCACGTTTCCCTCCAACTGGATGGGCGACGTCGAGCAGATCGACGCCGAGCCCGGGCCGCGGGTCGAATGAGCCTCCGCCGGCCGGCCCCGTCGCCCCGCCTCGTCTGGCTGCTGTGCGCCGCGCTCGCCTCGGCTGCGCCGTCCGCCGCCCAGGAGCCGGTCAGCGCCACCAGCCGGCCGGCGACGCATGTCGACCTGGCCGCGGGCGAGCACTTCCTCTGGCTGACGCGCGTCAGCGGCGAGAGCTCGGTTCTGCTCATGCGCACCAGCGTCACGCCCGAGTTCCAGCAGGTGCGCACGATCAACGGCCGGATCGTCTCGCTCTACGCGGCCGGCAACGACGTCCTGGCGATCTTCTCGGACAATTCTCCGCACCGCTTCGGGCAGGACACGTATGTGCCGGAGCTCAAGCTCCCGCGCCGGCCGCGGCCGTACGACATGGTGGTCGACCAGGGGCTCATCTACGCGCTGGTGCCGGCGGCCACGGGGCGCGAGCTGAAGCCGACGAGCGGCCCGGCCAGCGCGATCCGCACGCCGGCCGACGTCAGCCTGGTGGTTTGCGACGGGCGTGAATGGACGCTGCTGGCGGATTGTCCGCCGGCGGTCGGTCCACAGAGCAATGCGCGAATGAACCCGCGGCTGCTGATTCAGGACGAGGATATCTGGCTGGTGGCGGCGCGGGAAACGGAGCCGGCCCGCATCATCTCCTTTCGCCTGCTGCGCGCGTTGCGAAGCTGGAAGGAAGTGAGCACGGTCGAAGTGCCGGATGCGACCGGCATGTGGCTCTTCTCGGTCAGCCGCGTGCCGGCGCTGGCCGTCGCCCAGACCGCGGCGGCGGGCGGCGAGCAGCTCACCGTCTATCGCTCGCTCGGCGCGCCCGGCACGCTCGATTGGTCGCACTCGCAGATCACGCCGTCGCCCTTGCCGGAAGGCGAGCGGATCGCGCGCATCGAGCGCGTCGTCGGCTTCAATCAGTGCGTCGCGGCGCTGGTCGAAACGCAGGGTGCGGGTCGGTTTCTCCAGTTCTTCGGCGTCGGTCAGCCGCCGCCCGAGTCGACCGTCGATCTCACAGCGGCGTTTGCCGAGCCCGGCCGCGTGCGGGCCGTGCAGACGCTCGTGCAGCTCTTCACGCTCCTGCTGCTCTTCCTGCTGCTGATCGGCTTCGTCATCTTCCGCCGCTCGAGCCTTGTCGCGCCCGCACAGCTCCCGGCGAACACGGAGCTGGCGTTTCTCTTTCAGCGCGTCGGCGCGGCCGTCATCGATTTCTCCCTGTTCGCGGTGCCGATCGCGTGGTGGCTCAAGGTCGACATCAGCGAGTCGCTCGGGGCGCTGGCGGCGTGGGGGCTGGCCAACTCGGCCGAGAGCGACCTGCCGGCGAAAAACATCCTCGTCTGGTGGGCCGTCAGCGTCTCTTTGATCTCGATCTATGCCGCCGTGATGGAGCTGACCGCCGGCCGCTCGATCGGCAAGTTCGCCATGCGCGTGCATCTGTTGAGCGAGAGCGGCTTACGGCCGGAAGCGTGGCAGGTGCTGCTGCGCAACGCGCTGCGGCCGATCGAGCTGCTGCCGCAGTTCTGGATCATGGCGGTGCTGGTGATCGTTTCGCGGAATCGACAGCGGATCGGGGACATCTTCGCGCGGACGGTCGTGGTGCGGCGTCTGGGTCCGCCGGTCGGTCCGCAGCAAGCGCAGCAGAAGGAGGATGAGGGCGCAGCGTCGCCGCCGCGAGACGATTCTGCTCGCCCGCCGGGACCCACCGACGATACCCACTGAGGATCGGTGCGATGTTCCGCGCGACCGGCGGGCTCGCCACGCGGGTCGGTCGGCCGGCGGCGCGCGGGGCTGCATTCAGCGCGCAACCGAAGCGGCGCGCGAATCAGCAACAGGAGGAGAATCGGGGTTCGTGGGATCGGCCTACACAACCGCCGCGGCTAACAGCGCTGCGCTCAGCAGCCACAGAACCGCAGCTAAGCAGGCACTGGCTTTCCGCTCACTGTGCGTGAAGCGGGATTCGAGCAGTACTCGTGGCATCGCTTAGCCTTCGACGCCGAGCACCACCCAATCGATCAATCCCATCAGGATTCGCCAGAGTTCGGCCAGCCAGGGCGGCATGGGACACCTTCCAATCAATCCATGCAAGCCAGAGAGGCAGGCAGACCACTACCTCTCTCTATTCGGATTATAACGCATACCCACTTGAGCGTCAAAGCCCGAAACTCGCTCCCCGGGCGTCAGGCCCGCTGGGGGCCCGCCAGGAGCACTCTCCCTCCTGAATAAACGCCCGAGCCACCAGAATACTACGGCGCACGGAAACCGCGGCTCGCCCGGCTGGCGAGAGCGGCTTCCGAGGGCGACGGAGCCGTTCCGCTCGCCCCGCCCTTGCTGTAAGCTATTGACACAGTTGCGTTTGCGAGCAACTCGGAGCGTCTCGCGCCGCCCGCTGCGGCCCACTGACATCGCACCGAGTCTTATAAAAACGCGGATATTGCTCGCAATCCGCCGTTCTGAGGTCGGGAAATGTTCTCTCGCTGGTTTTTCGCCCGCCTGCGTGCTGCGGAGAACGCTCTTCACAGCGGCCGGATCGACGACGCGCTCGTCCACCTCCAGGCGGCCGACCCGAATCAGAATCGCAACGCCGAGAAGCTCGTCGGCGAGCTGGCCAAGGCCCTGCTGGCTCGTGCCAGGCTTCACGCCCAGGCGGGCCGTTATCGGGACGCTCTCGACGACCTCGACCGGCTCCAGTCCGTCGGCCGCAGCGACGCCGAAGCGGCCGCACTGCGGCAGCGCGTGTCCGAGGAATTGCGGCACCGGGCCGAGCGGCACGCGGAGAAGCGCGAGGCGATCGACCGGGCCAGCGAGGAGCTGCGGGCGGGCCGGCTGGAGACCGGCCGGCTGGCCATCGACCAGCTTGAGGACGCCAAGGCCCGCGAGCAGTTGCGGGAAGAGTTGGACATCCGCGTACAGCGCTCAGAGCAGCTCCTGGAGCAGGCGGCCGAGGCCCTGCGGGGCGGAAATGTCCTGGCCGGGTGCCGCTTCTGGAGCGAGAGCGTGCAGCGGCATGGCCGCTCGCGGGCGAGCGACGCATTGGCCACGGAGCTGGTCTCGGCATTCCAGAAGAGCTTTGAGGCGTGGGTGAGCGAGGGGCGGCTGGATCGATTGGCCGGCGCGGTGGAAGCGGCCGGCGCGCTGCGGTCGTATGACGCCCACTGGGGCGAGCACGTGCGTCTGTGCGACCTGGCACGCCAGGCGGCCGGGGCTCTCGCGTCCGGCTCGTTCGAGGCGCTGCGGGACGCGTTGCTGCGAATGCGGGCGGCCCGGCCGGACGCGAAGTGGGTCCAGGATTCGCTGGGCAGCGTTGCGACGATCCTGGAGGCCGAGGCGCATCTACTCGCGGGGCCTCTGGGTCTGGTGGACCCGGCGCTCCGAGAATCGCTGAGATTTCGAACGGCAGAGGGCGGCGTCGCGCTGCACAATAGAGGAGTGGGCATCCGCCGCGAGTCGGCCGTGGACGCGGCCTCGCTGCGGGGCAGCGGATTGCTGCTGCTGGTGGACGGGACGGGCAGTGCGCTGCTGACGAATCGGGATATTGTGCGGATCGGGCGGGTGGGCAGCGGGGGCGAGGTGGATGTGCCGATGCCGGCGAGCATCCAGTCTCTGCACGCGGAAGTGATGCGGCACGGGAGTGATTACTTCCTGGTGGCGCGCGGACCGACGCGGGTGAACGGCAAGCCGGTGCAGCGGGCGCTGCTGCGGGACGGCGATCGCGTGGTCCTGGGCGACAGCGGCAAGTTCGTCTTCCACAAGCCCAGCGCGCGAAGCGAGTCGGCCGTGCTGAAGCTCTCCGATCGCTGCCGGCTGCCGCACGACGTGAATCTGGTGGTGCTCTTTCAGAGCACGGCTCTGATCGGGCCGCAGCCGACCAGCCACATCCAGACGCGTGAGGGGGAGACGCGGCTGGTGCTTTTCGAGCGCGAGGGGCGGCTGTTCGTGCGGACCGACCGGGGCGGGCACGCCCGCGACGGCGGCGTGCCGCTGCCGCTGCGACAGACGTGCGATTTCGGCGACGTCCGCGTGACGGCCAAGGAGTATGAGGCAGGCAGCGCCGGTTCGGCGGTCTGAGTGATTGGACCGGCTCGAGCCGGGGAGGTGAGCGGCCGTGGCATACACGTTCAGATACGGTGACCGCCCGATCGACGGCATCACGGTGCAGCGCGCCGTGGGCCGCGGCGGTTTCGGCGAGGTGTACTACGCGCTCACGGACTCCGGCAAACAGGTCGCGCTGAAGTATCTGCGCGACAACCCGGAAGTCGAGCTGCGCGGCATCTCGCACGTGATGAATCTCAAGAGCCCGCACCTGATCACCATCTACGACGTGCGCCGCAATGAAGAGGGCGACCCCTTCGTCGTGATGGAATACATCAGCGGGCCGTCGCTGCGCGAGCTGCTGCTGGCCGCGCCGAGCGGCCTCGGCCCGCAGAAGGCGGCGTTCTTCACGCTGGGAATGGCCAAGGGCCTGGCCTATCTGCACGACCGCGGCATCGTTCATCGCGACCTGAAGCCCGCGAACATTTTCTATGACGACGGCTACGTCAAGATCGGCGACTACGGCCTGAGCAAGCACATCGCCGTCAGCCGGCACAGCGCCCAGACGGTCAGCGTCGGCACGGTGCACTACATGGCTCCGGAGATCGGCTCGGGCAATTACACCAAGGCGATCGACATCTACGCCCTCGGCGTGATGCTCTACGAGATGCTCACCGGCCGGCTGCCGTTCACCGGATCCAGCATGGCCGAGGTGCTGATGAAGCACGTCTCGGACCGCCCGAACCTGGCGGGAATCCCGGAGCCGTTCGCCACGGTGATCGCCCGTGCTCTCGTCAAGGACCCGGCCGGCCGCTACCAGGACGTCAACGAGATGGTCGACGCGCTGATGGAGGTCGCCTCCATCAGCCAGAGCGTCGCCTCGTTCGATCCGGCCACGCTCTCGCAGATCGGCCGCGAGGCCGCGCCGGACCCGGATCGCACGCTGACGCGGCCCGGCCCGGTCGGGCCGCCGCCGTCGCTCGATGTGCGCGGCCTGCCGCCGTCGGCGCCGCTGCCGGGCTTTCCGGAGATTCCGCCGATTCCCGGCGAGCTGACCGGACGGGCCAAGCAGCGGGCGGAGCGGCTCCAGCGCAAGCTGGCCGAGCAGGCGGCTCAGGCGCGTCAGCTCGGACAGCGCATCGGCCAGCAGTTCGGCGGACTGCTGGCGACGGACTCCGGCTCGCCGCGGATCAGCCGCTGGCCGCAGATTCTGACGGTCGGCTTCAGTGCATTCGCGATCGCGGCGGGGCTCGGGCTGATCGGCGGGCCGAGCTCGAGCAGGATCGAGGCGGTCGTCGCGCTCATGCTCATGCTGGCCGGCGGCATCGTCGGCCCGCTCGTGGCCCACTTCGTGGCCGTGATGAAGAACCCGGTCCGCAACGGTCTGCTCGAGCGGATCGTCTACGCCGGCTCCGGCGCGCTGGCGATGATGCCGGGGTTCGCCGTCGCCGAGGAAGAAATCAGTGGTGACTTCTCGCACCTGATCGTGCCGATGATCGCGGTGCTGTTCCTCTTCGACTGGTACAAGCGGATCGAGGCCGGCCGGCGGCTGCGCCTCAGCGGCGGCGACGCGATTCTGCCCGGCATCGCCGGACTGATCATTGCTGCGATGGCTGGGGCGGATTCTTACGTGTGGGTCGGGGCGGGGATGTGCGCGTCGCTGGCGATTCTGACACAGGCGACCGCCGCGGCCTGGCCGACCGTTTCGGGCGGCGACCGCGGCTCGCCGATCACCATGCCGCCGCCGCTGGATGTGGATCAATATGTCGGCCGGCGCGAGCCGCAGGGCGCCGGAGCGGGTCCGCAAGCCGGCGGCGCGCCGCCGAGCGCGGAGCAGCGGGCGGGTCAGCCCGGCGGCTGGAGCGAGCCGCCGCGAGCCGGTCTCCCGCCGTTGCCGCAGGCCGCCACGGCGACCGTCGTGTATGAGGATGCGCAGCCGTCCTTCGTCGGCCGCACGGCGAACGCGGGTCTGTCGTTTCTGGCCAAGCTGATGATTCTGGCGGGCGTCGCGCTGGCGTTCGCCTATCACGTGCGCGGCGTGACGCTGCACCGCGGCGACACGGTCTGGACGATCGACTCCGGCAGCGTGCAGAAATTCGAGGGCAGCGGCGAGCACGAGCGCTGGAACGTTCCGCGGCCGGCGTTCATGGCTCCGATCATCGCCGGGGCGGTGCTCCTGCTGATTGCTCGGCGTGGCGACGGAGCGGCACACATTCTGCGCGGCGCGGCCGCGTGCCTGCTTGGGCTGTTCGCAGCCGGTCTGGTCGCGGGTCCGGGCGCGGGCGCGATTGCGGACATCTCGGAGAGCGGGGCGCGGGTGCGCGTGATCGCGCAGCATGCGAATGTGCTCGTGCCCGCGGCGGCGCTGCTGCTGTTCGCGTTCATGCTGATGACGTGGCCCAAGCGTCGCCGCCATCGGCCGATCGTGATTTGAGCGACGGTCCGGCGCTGCGACCGTCTGCCTGAGCAGCGCCGCTACCATCTGCCTGCACCGAACCGCGCGCATCGGGGAGCGCGGGCGTCCCACCCGCTGATGGCACAGAGCCATGACGGTCTGACTGCACAGAGCCGCGACCGTAAGGGAGCGGGCGAGGTGTGCAACGCAACCCGTGGCGGCGCGGCGCAAAGCGACCCTGGAGTGGAGCCCGCTCGAGACCGAACCGGCGAGCGCGCCTACCAGACCGCTCCGGCCGCACGACGCAACAGCTCGGCCGTGACGCGCCAGCCCGCATTCCCACCGAAGAAAACCAGCAGCGAGTGCGCGAATGCGTGCATCGTCAGCGCCCAGGCGCATACCTGCGGCAACGGCCAGAGCCGCAGCCACGCCCGCCGCAGCGCCGCCATCGCCCCCGTCCCGCTCTCGTCCAGCCTTTGCGCGTAGCGGTGCCAGCGCTGGTTGACCGCCAGCATCAGCCCCATCAGCACCCCCCAGAGCGCAAGCTGCACCTGCAAGTCGTGCCACAATCCCACGGCCGCGAAGGTAACGCACAGGTTGAGCGTCACGTGCCGCCGGTTGCCGCCCAGCGGGATGTAGATGTAATCGCGCAGCAGCGTCGACAGACTGATGTGCCAACGGTGCCAGAACTCGCGCAGGCTGCGGGCGATCCACGGCATGCGGAAATTCTCGACCAGCCGGTAGCCCAGCAGCCGCGAGAAGCCGGCCGCCACGTCGCAATACCCGCTGAACTCCAGGTAGAGCCAGAAGATGTGCAGGTACACGCCGAAATAGAGCAGCCACGTGCTCTCGATCTGCTCAGGCTGGTTGTAGTACCGGCCGGACATGATGTACGTGCGGATGAAGGGCCAGAAGTAGAGCGTGGCGACCACGCTCTTGAAGACCCCCAGGCCGATCCGCCAGAGCCCGACGGCCGTGCTCACACCGCCGCGGCGCTCGTGGCACGTGTCGATCTCCTGCTGAAACAGCTCGTAGCGCTCGATCGGCCCCTGGATCAGGCTCGGCGCGTAGCAGGCGTAGGCCATGAAGCGGCCGAGCGTGCGCCGCTCCGGCGGAATCGCCCCGCGGCGCAGCTCGCTGACGTAGTGCAGCAGCCGCGCAGAAAGATACGCAAAGCCGATGTTGTGCAGGTTCCAGAAGACGGTCAGAAACAGCGGTGGCGCGCCGCCGCCGAGATTCAGGTCCAGCCGCTCGTTGAGCAACGGCTCCCACGCCAGCCGCCGCCAGCCGAGCGGAAAGAGCCACGGATACTCGTTCCACAGCCGCGTATTGAGCGGCTCGGGCAGCTCGATCTCGTCCAGAAAGAACGCCAGCAGCAGCCCGCCGCCCAGCAGCAGCCACGCCGACCAGACCGGCCACGGCCGCCACGCCGGGTCCTGTGGATCGACGGCCAGCTTCTGCGTGATGCCGTAGACGGCCAGGCACATCGCCAGCCAGAACGCCAGGTAGAACGCACCGACGACGTAACCGACGAAGGCCAGGCCCGTGGCGATGATGGCCGGCCGCAGCCAGCGCGGCGGGACGAGCAGCAGAACCGGCAGCAGCGGCAGAAACCAGGCAACGACGAAGCGGTCGTCGAGGATCTGGCCGATCCAGAACCTGGCCCAGTCGGTCCAGGGTGTGGAGCGCAGCGGTTCGAGGATGAAGGCGGCCGCGGCGTCGAGCATGTCGCCCATCGTAGCGTGCGGTTCGGCGAGCACGAGGCGGGTTGTAGCGTGAGCCGCGCGCGTTGGAAAGCGACGTCAGTCGGCGGGCAGGTGGGGGACCGGTCTCTGACCGGTCCGAGCCTTTTTGGGGGACCGGTCTCTGACCGGTCGGAGCCTTTTTGCGGGACCGGTCTCTGATCGGTCCGAGCCTTTTTGCGGGACCGGTCTCTGATCGGTCCGAGCCTTTTTGGGGAACCGGTCTCCGACCGGTCCGAGCCTTTTTGGGGGACCGGCGGGTGGCATGCTTTCGCCGAAGGCGTAAGCATGCTCGGCTCGACTGCTCTCCTGCTCCCCCGTTCTCCTCTCCGGCCCGCAAGACCCTGGGGGATCGGTTTCTGACCGGTCTTGCTCTGCACATGGGGATCGACTGCGCGGGCGCCCTGCCGACGGCTTTGTGCATCGGCAGGGCACCGGCGGAGCCAGGGCTTGTCACATGAGACGTCGATTCCGCGAACGACGCGTCGCTACGGCTTCTGCTCGACGCGCGGATCGACGCGGACCACCAGGATCACCGCTTCCACGTCGCTCGCCCGGCTCGGCGAGGCGGCCAGCACCACATACTCGCCCATCCGCGCCGTGATCGACGTTTCGAGCTCGAAGACCGATTCCGGCACGAGCGCCGTCGCCGGCCGGCCACCGGCCGCACCGGCCGGTCCCACCGGCCGCTGAATCCTGTCCACCAGGCGCGAATCCACGCGAAGCTGAACGGCGTGCGGGTCCGATGCCGGCGAGACGCTGCCCTCGATCTCGATCTGGAGGTCGCCGGACGCCGTCCCGCGGACGCTGAACGGTTCATTCGTCGCGCTCGCACGCACGACGACCGGCGCCAGCAGCCGCGGTGTATGAAAGCCGTTGGCGGCCAGCGCATCGGCCACGTCGGCCAGCGGCGGCGGCAGGCTCGCGCCCGGCTGGGCATTCTGCGTCGGCTGAAGCCGCGCGCTGATGAAGTGGAACGAGATGTCGACCGCGTTCGCGGGCCGGCGACGCAGCGACGCTCCGAGCTGCACTCGCTCCAGCAGCTCGCCGACGGCGTCCGTGTCCTTGGCGCTGCCATGCACGACGAGCACGTTCCCGACCGGCAGAATGCGCGCGTCGCGCGAGCATACCGCCTTCGCCGCTGCGATCAGATCGTCGTGGATCGGCACCTCGGGCGTGAAGTAGGCGACGCGCGGCCCGGCATCCAACGGAACGTCCACCATCGAAAGCATCTCGGAGATCTGCCTGGCCATCTGCTCGCTCGAAGAGACCAGGAGCGAATTGCTTCGCGAGTCGACGGCGACGTCGTAATCGCCGCGCACCGCCTGGTGCACCAGCGCCGCGGCATCGTGCGCGGGGATGTGCTTCAGGGGGATCGCACTCAGTTCCCGCGCTTCGCCGGGATGCGCCGGGGCGGCCGGCTGCGGTTTTTGCTGCTGGCCGCCGCCGGGAGCCTGCGCAGCGACCGGGTTCTGAAGAGTCAGGAACAACATCATCGCCGCAGACGCAACGAGCCATGCTTTTCGATTCGGATTCATCGGTTCTCTCCGTTCGTAGAAAGTTGATTCTCATCTGCACCGGCATAAAGCCTCGATGGTGCGTGCCGCGACCCGCGAATGTGCGCCCCACGCCGCGATCGCATGCTCCGAGCCGCGACCGTAAGGGCGCGGGCTGGGGGTGCAGCGCTTCTCGCGCCAGCGTCGAGTGACATCCACCTGTCTCCTGCACCATCGCCTGGTTTCAGGTGCGTGCGTTTCGGCGCACGCGGGCAGGGTTGCCCAATGCGCCCGCTCCCCTACGGTCGCGGCTCGGTGCAGTCAGACGCTCGCGGCTCAGATCAGGCGCACGGGCGAGACGCCCGTAACACCCAGACACTGCGGCCGAGACGCCCTCGCTCACCACGCTCACGTGCGGGCCGCTTCGGCCCGCCGGGTCCTCCTGCGGTCCGCCGCGAACTTATACCCGCCCGGCCCCCGCCGGTGGCCGCGTTTCGGTCCGCCCGCCGCCGGGTCGAAGCGCCTTGAAGCCGAGACCGCGATGGGCTACCACAGCGGCGGTGTTCGGGGGCCGGTCTTCGCTTCGGTACGGTGAGCGACATGCAAAAACGGCACTTGGGCGGCATTGCTCTGTTCATTCTGGTCTCGCTCGGCCTGATTGCCGGCGGCTGCACGCAGCGCAATCAGCCGCGGTCCGGCCCGGCCGACGCACGTGATTCCTCCTCGCCGCGGCCGCGCGGCTCGGCCGTGGCCAACGCGCCCGCGGGCGCCTCCAGCACGCCGACGCAGCCGCCGGGCGGCGCACAGACCCAAGCGCCGCCCGACGACCCGCAGCAGCGCCGCGCCGCCGCCAGCGCCCAGCGCGACCACGACGCCGCCTACATTCGCGAGCACTACGAGAAGCGCGAAGTGCGGATTCCCATGCGCGACGGAGCGCGGCTCTTCACCAGCATCTACAGCCCCAGGGACGCCTCGCAGACCTACCCGATCCTGATGATGCGCACGCCCTACAGCGTCGCCCCCTACGGCGAAGAGCGCTACCGCAGCTCGCTGGGCAACGGCCGGGCCTACGCGGAGGAGGGCTTCATCTTCGTCTACCAGGACGTGCGCGGCTGCTACATGTCTGAGGGCGAGTTCGTCAACATGCGGCCGCACATCGCCGACAAGCACCCGGGCGACGTCGACGAGAGCACCGACGCCTACGACACGATTCAGTGGCTGCTGGTGAACGTACCCAACCACAACGGCAAGGTCGGCCAGTTCGGCATCAGCTATCCCGGCTTCTACTGCTCGGCCAGCATGATCGACGCCCACCCGGCCCTCGTGGCCGTCTCTCCGCAGGCCCCGATCGCCGACTGGTTCTTCGACGACTTCTATCACCACGGCGCGTTCTTCCTGCCGCACGCGTTCAATTTCTTCTCCAGCTTCGGCCGGCCGCGGCCGGAGCCGACCACGAGCCGCAATCCGCGCTTCGACCACGGCACGCCGGACGGCTACCAGTTCTTCCTCGACCTCGGGCCGCTGAAGAACGCCGACGCGCTGCACTTCAAAGGCGACGTACCCTTCTGGACCGAGATCACGCAGCACCCGAACTACGACGAGTTCTGGCAGGCGCGCAACATCCTGCCGCATCTGAAGAACGTCGCCCCGGCCGTGATGACCGTCGGCGGCTGGTTCGACGCCGAGGACCTCTACGGCGCGCTCAATACCTACCAGGCGATCGAGCGGCAGAATCCCGGCATCTTCAACATCCTGGTGATGGGGCCCTGGCGGCACGGCGGCTGGGCCCGCGGCACGGGCGAGCGGCTCGGCAACATCCACTTCGGCGCGCGCACCTCGGAGCACTACCAGCAGCAGATCGAGCTGCCCTTCTTCCGCCACTACCTCAAGGGCGAAGGGGAGCACGGGCTGAGCGAAGCGCACGTGTTCGAAACCGGCGCGAACCGCTGGCGCACCTTCGACGACTGGCCGCCGGCGGAAATCGAATCGGCCGATCTCCATCTGCATCCGGCCGGCGGGCTTTCCTTCGAGCCGCCGGCCCAGTCCGGTTACGAGGAGTTCATCAGCGACCCCGCCAGGCCCGTCCCTTACACGGAGGCGATCACCATCGGCATGTCGGCCGAGTACATGACGGAGGATCAGCGCTTCGCCGCCCGCCGGCCGGACGTGCTCGTCTTTCAGACGCCGCCGCTGACCGAGCCGTTGACGCTGGCCGGTCCGATCCTGGCCGAGCTGTGGGTGTCCACATCGGAGGCGGACGCGGACTGGGTGGTCAAGCTGATCGACGTCTACCCGCCGGATGCGCGCGACTATCCCGACATGACGCCCGGCAAGCGCCTGGGCGGCTATCAGATGATGGTCCGCAGCGAGGCGATCCGCGGCCGATTTCGCAACAGCTACGAGCGGCCGGAGCCCTTTGTGCCGAATGAGCCGACCTATGTCGACCTGCCGCTTCAGGATGTGCTGCACACGTTCGAGCCCGGGCACCGCGTCATGGTGCAGATTCAGAGCACGTGGTTCCACATGATGGACCGCAACCCGCAGCGCTTCGTGCCGAACATCTTCGAGGCCGACGAGGACGATTTCGTGAAGGCGACGCACCGGATCTACTTCGGCCGGCCGCACGCGACACGGCTGCGCGTCGGGATCCTGCCTGCCGGATCCGAGCGGTAACCGAGTGTGTGATCCGAGCCGCGCCCGTAAGGAGCGGGCTGGGGGTGCAGCGCTTCCCGCGCAAGCGCCGAGTGACATTCACCTATCTCATGCGCCATTGTCTGGTTTCAGGCGTGTGGGTTTCGGCGCGTCTACGCGGGCGGGCTTGGCGAATGCGCCCGCTCCCTCACGGTCGCGGCTCTGTGCAGACTCACGGTCGCGGCTCTGTGCTCCCCTCACCGTCGCGGCGCGGAGCAGAAGGCGGACCGGGGGCGCTGCGCGGCCCGCGCAGCGGTCGTTCGAGATCTCCTCTTCCGAACCTGCGGCTGCCCCACACGACCGTAACAGCTTTGACCGCCGCGGCGGATCCGTTACCCTGCCCACGTTCGGCCGCCGGGATCGGGCAATCTCGCTTCAATCAGGCTCTGGAACCGCATGAACCGCCAACGCGACGATCTGCCGCCGGTCGACAGCGCTCGCTCGGCCGCGCCGGCGGCCGGCGAGGCCGACTTCCGCCCCTACATCGCCCCCGAGCAGTCGCTGCTCGAATTCACCGCCAAGGCCGCGATCCCGGGGATTCTCTTCGGCATCGTCTTCGGCGCCGCCAACGCGTACCTGGGCCTCCAGGCCGGCCTGACGATCTCGACCTCGATCCCCGTCGCCGTCATGACCGTCGCCGCCTTCCGCGCCCTGCGCAGCGCCGGCGTGCACGGCACGATTCTCGAAGCGAATACGTCCCAGACCATCGGCTCGGCCTCCAGCTCCGTCGCCAGCGGCGTAATCTTCACGCTGCCCGCGCTGTTCATGTGGAATCTTCCGCCCTCGCTGCTCCAGATGACGCTGCTGGCGATGTGCGGCGGGCTGATCGGCGTGCTATTCATGATCCCGCTGCGGCGCTTCCTGATCGTTCGCGAGCACGGCACGCTGCCCTACCCCGAAGGCACGGCCTGTGCCCAGGTGCTGATCGCCAGCCAGGAAGGCGGCGGGCGGGCGCGGCACGTTTTCTTCGGCCTGGCCCTCGGGGCGCTGTTCAAGTTCCTGGTGAGCTGGCTCAAGCTGGTGCCCGGCACGCTGACGCTGCCGGTCGCCCCGCGGCTGAACGCGTCGATCGGCGCGAGCCTGTCGGCGGCGCTGTTCGGTGTCGGCTATATTCTCGGCCCGCGCATCGCCACCGTCATGGTCAGCGGCGGGCTGCTCTCCTCGCTCGTGCTCATCCCGATCATCACGCTCTGGGGTGCGGATCGCACCGAGCCGCTCTTTCCCGAGACCGACAAGCTCATCTCCGCCATGACCGGCTCGCAGATCTGGCACAGCTACGTGCGCTACATCGGCGCGGGCGCCGTCGCCACCGCCGGCATCATCACGCTCATCCGCAGCATACCGACGATGATCGAGAGCTTCCGCATCGGCACGCAGCAGCTTCGCCAGCGGCTCAGCGAAGCCGGCCGAGGGAGCGGCGAGCCCCGCACGCAGCAAGACCTGCCGCTGCCGCTGGTCGGCGCGGGACTCCTGGTGGTCGCCGGCGTTCTTGCGCTCGTGCCGCAGGTCTTCGGAGAAGTCGGCACGCTGCCTGCCCGCGCCGTCGCGGCCGCCTGCGTGGTCGTTTTCGCCTTCTTCTTCGTCACGGTCGCGTCGCGGATCGTCGGCCTCGTCGGCGTCACCTCGAACCCGACCAGCGGCATGACGATCGCCTCGCTGATCGGTACCGCCGTGCTCTTCCGCCTGATCGGCTGGACGGACGCGACCGGCATGGCCGCCGCGCTGACCGTCGGCTGCGTCGTCGCGATCGCGGCCAGCATCGCCGGCGACACGTCGCAGGACCTGAAGACCGGCTACATCCTCGGCGCCACGCCGCGGCGACAGCAGGTGGGCGAGCTGCTCGGCGTGATCACCTCCGCGACGTTCGTCTGCCTCACCGTCATCCTGCTGTCCGAGGCATACGGCTTCGCGGGCCAGGAGGGCAAGGACCCAAGCCGCGCACTGCCCGCGCCGCAGGCGAACCTGATGAAACTCGTGATCGAAGGGGTGCTGGCGGCCAAGCTGCCCTGGGCGCTGGTGGGAATCGGCGCGGGCATCGCGATCGTCGCGGCCGCCCTGCGCCTGCCCTCCTTGCCGCTGTCCGTCGGCGTCTATCTGCCGGTCTCGACGATGGTGCCGGTGTTTCTGGGCGGGATGCTGCGGTGGTGGCTGGAGCGGCGGGCGCGCGACGATGCGCAGCGCGAGTCGCGCCGCGAGGGCGGCGTGCTGATCGGCTCCGGCCTGGTCGGCGGCGAGGGGCTGCTCGGCGTGGTCATCGCCGGCGTCGTCTTCTACCAGAGCATCGGCGCCGAGCCCGGCAAGGCGCCGCCACTGCCGCTCGAGCTCGGCTACGGCTGGGCTGTCCGCACGGCCGAGGCCGTGGGCCTTCCCGCCGGAGCGGCCGCGGTCGCACCGACCGTCCTGGCGGCCGTCACGCTTGCCGCGCTGATCGCGATCTTCGCCCGCCGCGCGTGCCGCGCGTGAGCCGGCCGCGCCGCTCGTCAGACCGAGACGGGCTGCGCGTTTCGCTCGGCCGAGAACTTCGAGCCCGAGAGCTGGTCGATGAACTCGTCGAGGGCGCTGCGGAACTGCTTGTCGGCCCAGTCGTTGTCGACGTCGCTGAGCCGCACGATCGACTTCTCCAGCCGCGGCTCGTTTCCGGGCACGAAGCACTCGCTTCGCAGCTCGAACTCGCCCACGCCCGTGAAGCGCATGATCAGCAACAGGTAGGCGTTCTCCGACAGCTCGAACTTGAACGAGCGGCGGCCCTCGTCGTGCAGCGGCGTCGAAACGCGGAAGCCGTTGTCGCGCACGAAGGCGGAATGGTCATCGAAAACCGGCGAGACGGCCTTCTCGATCGTCTCCTCGAAGCTGCGCACCCACTGCGACTGAACCTTGTTGAGCTTGTCCAGGAAGCTCTTCTGCCAATTGTCCACGAGAATCCCCCTTTGCTGATGGGCGTCAACCAAGCGGCCCTGCCCCGGCAGCGCCGGGACCGACACTCCCCGGACCGCACCCGCCGCGCAGTGCATCACGACTCAAGTCTAGAAAATGTCGGCCGGCGGCGCCAAAATCGCCCCCGCGACGCCGCAGCCGGAGCGACCGGCCGGCCGCTCGAAGGCAGTTTCGGCGCACGCCCGGCCGCGCCCGGCCGGCGAAAGGGAGCCCAACGTGCCGAGAATTACTCGCGTCTATACCCGCACCGGCGACGACGGAACCACGGGGCTGGGTACCGGCCAGCGCGTCCCGAAAACCTCGGCCCGCATCGTCGCATATGGCGTCGTCGATGAACTGAACTCGTTTATCGGAATGGCCCTGGCGGCCGGCCCGGTGGCGGAGGTGGCCGAGCCGCTGCGCCGCATTCAGAACGAGCTCTTTCATCTCGGCTCGGACCTGTGCGTGCCGGATGCGGACAAGGCGGCCATGCCGGTGCCGAAGATCGAGCCGCGGCACGTCGCCGGGCTGGAAAAGCTGATGGACGCGCTTTCCGAGTCGCTGGCGCCGCTGGAGAACTTCATCCTGCCGGGCGGGTCGGCGGTGGCCGCGGCGCTGCACGCCTGCCGGACCATCTGCCGCCGCGCGGAGATCGCAATCCTGGCGCTGCATGCACAGGAGCCGCTGCGGCCGGAGGTGCTCGGCTACGTCAACCGCCTGTCGGATGCGTTGTTCGTGATGGCCCGCTATCAGAATCACCGCAGCGGCATGCAGGACCCGCTCTGGGACAGCCGGGCCTGATCGCTCGCCCGTCGGAGATATGTCGATGAGCTATCGCTACGTGGTTCTCGGAGCCGGCCGGCAGGGCGTCGCGATCGCCTACGACCTGCTGCGTGCCGGGCAGGCCGAGCGCGTCACATTGGCCGACCTCGACCCGCAGGCCGCGGCGCAGGCGGCCGGGCGCCTGGCCCGGCTTGTGCCGGATGCAAACGGGCGGATCGAAACCGCCCGCTGCGACGTAAGCGACGCGGCCTCGGCGACCGGCGCCATGCGCGGGGCACACGTGACCATCTCGGCCGTGCCCTACCGCTTCAACGAGGCGCTGACGGACGCGGCCATCGCCGCCGGCAGCAGCTTCTGCGACCTGGGCGGCAACACGGGTGTCGTGCGGGCGCAGCTCAGGCGGCACGAAGCGGCCCGCGCGGCCGGCGTGAGCATCGTGCCGGATTGCGGCCTGGCCCCGGGGCTGGGCAATCACCTGGCCGCGCACGGCATCGCCGCCATGGACACGCCGCAGCATGTGCACGTGCGCTGCGGCGGGTTGCCGCAGCGGCCGGTGGGGCCGCTGGGCTACAAGCTGCTGTTCAATTTCGAGGGGCTGGCCAACGAGTACAGCGGCGTCGGCGAGTTTCTGCGCGGCAGGCGGCGGGTCGAGGTGCCGACGCTGACGGAGATCGAGGCGATCGAGTTTCCGCCGCCGGTGGGGCTGTGCGAGGCGGCGGTCACATCCGGCGGGACGAGCACGTGTCCGGATTCATTCGCCGGGCGGGTGCAGACGTATGACTACAAGACCGTGCGCTATCCGGGGCATTGGGCGATCATCAAAGCGCTGTTCGAGCTGGGGCTTTTCGAGCCGCGGGTCGAGCTAGCTGACGGCACGATCGCCGAGCCGCGGGCGCTTTTGCGCGGCTTGATGGAGCAGCGGCTGGCGTTTCCCGACGTGCGCGACCTGGTCGTGCTGCGCGTGACGGTGATGGGCCAGCACGCCGGCCGGCCGCGGACGGTGCAGTACGACGTGCTGGACTATCACGACAAGGCGACGGGCCTGACGGCGATGGAGCGGACGACGGGTTTTCCGGCGGCGCTGGTGGCGAGCATGCAGGCGCGGGGGCTGATCGATCCCGGCGCCCGGCCGCTGGAGTTGTGCGTGCCGGCCGAGCAATTCGTGCGCGAGCTGCCGGAGCACGATATTCGCGTGACGGTGACGACGAGCTAGCGAGCCCGCGTCGACAACCTATCCCCCCGCATACTCCGCCCACGTCTTCGGCGTCTCGTAGACCCGTACCGCATGCAGCCGCGCGGGCGCCGGAATCGCCCCGTCCAGCATCCCCCAGATCACGCGGGCGATATTCTCCACGCTCGGGTTCATCTCGCGAAACTGCGGCGTGTCCACGTTCAGATGCGTGTGATCCAGCACGTCCACCACTCGCTCGCGGACGAGCTGCTCGAACCGCGGCAGCGGCAGGACCGCACCCGTCTGCCCGTCCGGCCGGCCGGCGACCGTCACCTCCAGCACGTAGTTGTGGCCGTGGCCGCTGGGGTTGTTGCACTTGCCGAAGATGCGGCGGTTCTCCTCGGCCGAGAGCTCGTCGCAGTGCAGCCGGTGGGCGGCGGAGAATTCGAACTGCTGGGTCATCAGCACCATGGCCGGGTCCTCGCGGCGGATTTCGTATCGCAGAAACGGCGTGGCGAGCAGCTCGAGCGATTCGAGCGTTGCGCCCGGCGGCACCCGCGGCCCGATGGCCGGCCAGACGGCCGCCAGGAGCTGCTCGGCGCTCAGGTGCCAGCCGCGGCGGCGCAGCTCGCCGGCGGCGTGCGGGATGGCGTGCTCGCGCAATAGCCGGTCCAGCACGCTGATGTTGCAGAGGTAGCCGGTCCGCGGGTCCGGCCGGCCGGAGACGGTGACGCGCAGCCGCAGGTAGGGCACGAGGCCGACGGCGCTGGGCCAGCCGGCCCAGGAGTTCGTCACGGGGCGCGAGAACTCGATGTGGCCGGCCCAGTCCCGGTCGACGCTAAAGCGGACTTCGCGTGTGAGGCGGACCATCGGGGGGATTGTATGCGGCCGGACGCGCGGCGGAGTGAGCACGGGCAAGCTGCGCTTGCCCACGGCACCCGGCGGGTCATCGGGGTGATGCTATTCGGCCGGACGCCGTCAGGGCCGTGGGGCGTCGGAGCGCGGCGCGGCGTCGCCCGAATCGGGCGGCGACTCGTCCGTGGTGGGCTGCGATTCGTTGCCGGCGGGTTGAGCCTCGCCGCTGGCGGGTTGCGTCTGCGGGCCGGCGGCCATCTGCGACATCTCCGCCGGGTCGATCAGGCGCGTCAGCACGTCCGCCTCGAGGGCGCGCTCGAGCCAGCTCGGGTCGAGCGAGAGCGCCGTGCGAAGGGCGTCGGCCGCCGGCTCGCGGCGCGACATCTTGGCGTGGGCGATCGCGAGCAGAAAGTGGGCCGATGAGCGCCGCGGCGCTGCCTGAATCGCGGTCGAGAGATTCTGCACCGCCAGATCGATATCCCGGCTCTCCAGCGCGAAGGTCGCCTTGGCCTCCCATGCCGGTGCATAGCGCGGCGCGGCCACCAGCGCCAGATCGAATGCGCTCTCGGCCCCCTCGGTGTTTCCCGTCTGAAGCTCCAGCACGCCGAGCCAGTACCACGCCTCGGGGCGGCTCGGCTGCTCCGAGGCGATTTGCAGCGCGGCACGAGCCGCTTCATAGGAACGAGCCATCACCAGCGCCGCCGCGCGCCACACGCGGGCGTCGTAGTCCCCCGGCCGCTGCTCGACCAGGTAATCAAGCACGGCCAGCGCCTCGACCAGCCGATTCTCGTGCACGGCCGCGACCGCTTTGAGAAGGTCACGCTCGAAGGCGAAATCCGCCGGCGCGCGGTCGAGCGATTCGATCACGCCGGGCAGACGCTCCCACATCTCCAACCGGATCAGCATGCGGCCGAGGCGGGCGCGATCCGCCAGACTGAGCTGAGCGGGCTGGTCGATTTCGGCGAGCTGCTGCTCTGCCGCGGGCGGATCGGGCGTAGGCGGGAGCATCAGCGCCTGGGCCAGCAGCAACCGGGCGGCGGAGTTTTCCGGCTGAACGGCGGCCAGTCGCTGGGCGGCGAGCAAGGCCAGGTCGCGCTGTTGCGTGTCGATGCCGTGCCGGGCGGCCGTATCGAGAAACGCAAGCGGCTCGCGGCCGGCCGAGACGGCCCGCTGGGCGAGCGCCTCGGCCGTCTGCCGCTCACCAAGCAGGATGGCCAGCGCGGCGAGGCGGTCCCAGGTGTCGGCGGGAAGCGCCGGATCGCCGGCGTTGCTCATCACATCGGCCAGCAGCCGCGCGGCCTGATCCGGATCGCCCAGAACGAGCGGTGCCTGCACGCCAGGGAGCAGGACGCGGTCGAGCCGGGCGGCGTAGTCGGTCCGCGGCGGCGGTGCGGGCTCGACCGGCTCGATCGGCGCGGCGGGCTGCGTCCTGGCCAGCGGCGGCTGGCGCGGCGGGCGCGCGGCCGAGCCGTTGTCGCGCGGCGTGCGGCTGTCGGGCGTCGTCCGCGGGCGCGTGGCCGGTGCGGGCGGCTGCGGTCGCTTCTGAAGCTCGTCGGTCAGCTTCTGAACGGAGGTCTCGAGATCGACGAGCCGCTGGCCGAGCTCGCGGATGGCCTCCGACTGGCGGCTGACGCGGCCGGAGGCGAGCAGCGTGAGGATGATGATCAGGAGCAGCAGTGCGATGGTGCTGAAGATCCACAGGACGTAGAGCCGCTCTATGGGCTGAGTCCACGGCTGCCCTGGGCGTTGCGGGGAATCCGGCATCGTAGGCCCCTTCGTGCCTCGGTTGTTCTCATTTGGGCGGCTCGTCGCCGCGCTGTGGATTGTCGCTGGGCGGCGGGTCGGGCGGCAAGTCCGACTCGCGCGTGGCCGCGTCGATCTGCTCCTCGGTCACTCGGTAGCCCGCCCAGGCGTCGACGTAACTGGTGGGGGTCTTGCGCGGCTGGCGGCGCGTCAGCGCCCGGCCCGCGCGGATCATCAGGTAGGAGCCGACCACGAAGGCCACGACGGCAATGGCCGAGACAGCCAGGAGGGAAACGAGCACGTAGAGCTTGCGGGCCGGCGGCGGTGCGGCCGCGGCCGCGGCCTGGGTCGTCGCCGTCTGAGTTGTGACCGACTGCGCAACCGCCAGACCGGGCAGCGCAAGCAGCAGACTGATCCCGATGCGGGCGGCGAGCCGGCCACGCGGTGCGGGCAGGCCGCACCGGCGAACGGCGGCGGGTCGTCTCGTTCGGATCATGCCTGTCCGGAGCTCGCGGGCTGCCCGGCCGGGCGCAGCTCGGCTTCGAGCTGCTCGATGAGCTGGCGGGCGCGGGTGGAAAGCTCGCGCGGGACTTCGATGCGGACGATCGCGAACAGATCGCCGGTGTTTCCGCTGCGCGGGTCGTGCACGCCGCGGCCGCGCAGGCGCAGCCGCGCCCCGCTGGAGGTTCCGGCGGGAACCTTCAGGCGAACCGTTCCCTCGAGCGTGGGCACGTCGACGGTCGTGCCGAGCGCGGCCTGCGGGAAGCTGAGCGGCAGATCGAGCTCGAGATCAAGACCGTGGCGGCGAAAACGCGGATGCGGCAGGATCTGGCAGCGAATGAGCAGGTCGCCACGCCCGCCGGGGCCGGCCTGGCCGCGCCCGCGGACGCGGACGAGCTGTCCGTCGCTCACCCCCGCCGGAATCTGCACGCGGATGTGCTCTTCCTGGCCGTCCGCGCCCTGGAGAACGACCTCGCGATGCGTGCCGCGGACCGCCTCCTCGAAGCCGATCGTGACGGAATGCTCGATGTCGGCGCCCTTAGGCGCGCGGCCGCGCGGAACACCGTGCGACGCGGCGCGCGGGCCGGAGGAACGGCGGAAGAACTGCTCGAAGATGCTGCTCAGATCGCCCATCGAGCCGAAATCGAAGGAGATGTCGACGTCTTCGGGGGTGTGGCCGGTGCGCCAGGTGCGAAACTCTGGCGCGGGGCCGCCGGAGCCGAAGCGGTCGTACTGGGCGCGGCGCTGCGGGTCGCCGAGGACCTCGTAGGCGGCCTGCACTTCCTTGAAGCGCTGCTCGGCGCTTTTGTTTCCGGGGTTGCGGTCGGGGTGATATTCCTTGGCGAGCCGGCGATAGGCCCGCTTGATCTCGTCCTGCGTAGCGCTGTTTGAAACTCCGAGGATCTTGTATGGATCCTTGTTCTTCATTCGGCGTTGCCCCTGCCCGTGTGCAGTGCGGCGCGCGGCGGCACTGATCGCCCGGCCTCAGCGAAGGTCGATCAGCATCTGTGTCGCTTCGCGCGCGTACGACGTATTCGGGTACTCACTGATGATCTTACGCAGGACCTGCTCGGCTTCCTGCTTGCGGCCGGACTGCATGAATACCCGGGCCTGGGCCCGCCACATCTCGCAGTCGCGGCTGGCCTTGTGGTCGCGGACGACGGCCATGATGGTCTCGTTCTGTGACATCCGCTTGAGGATTCCCTCGGCGATGGGCGCGACCTCGGTGTCCTTGAAATCCTTGACGATCTGCTCGAGGCGGTCGGTCGCCGGGCCGAAACGCTGCGAGAGCAGGTCCTCGCGGGCCGCCCCGAGCAGCTTGGCCGCCTCGATGGTCGACTGCTGGCCCTTCATCAGGTCGTCGAACTCGTCGTATTGCTTCTTGAGCGCGGCCAGGCGCTTCTTGGCGTCGCGGGCCACCTCGGCCCCGTGGAATTCGCGGATCACCGAGCGCAGCAGGCTCATCGCATCGCGAAACTTGCGGTCGTCGACGGCGACCTCGGCCTGGGCCAGGCGGTCGCGGCCGATCAGGTCGATCAGCTCGACCATGTCCTGGCAGACGCTCTTGAGCGGGTCGCCGGTGACGGCGTGCTCGAAGGCGTCGCGCGCGGCGCGGAAGGCGTGGCGATAATTGCGGTCGCGCAGAGCGTTGCGGGCCTCCTCGAGCCGGCGGTGGACCAGCTCGGCCTGGTCGGGCCGCGTGCGCGTCGGCGGGTTGTCGGCCAGAACGTCGAAGATCTTCTGCGCCACGTCCTGGCTGGGCGGGCCGGAGAAGGCGACGCGGCCCTGCGGATCGAGCACGACGATGCGGGGGAACTCCTCGATGTCGTATTCCTTGTAGGCCTCGCACTCGAGCGCGACCGGAAACGTCGCTTTCTCACGCTTGATCGCGCCCTCGATCAGCTTGCGGTTGGCGTCGGTCACGCCGATCACCATCACGCCGCGATTGCGGCCGATCGCCCGGTGATTGTGAATGATGTTGATTTCCTTCAGCAGCTCCTCGCCGCTCTTCTCGAACGAGACCCAGAAATAGAGCACCACGACCAGGCCGCGCAGGTCCTTGAGCGAGATCGGTTCCTCGGTGTTCAGCCAGTCCTTGGCCTCGAGGTCGGGAGCGTAGCTACCTTCCTCCAGATCGGCCCGGGCGACGCCGGCCAGAAACAGGCCCAGCAGGGACGTGACGAGCATGGCCCTTCGAATCATCGAGTACCTCCCACCGCAAACAGCGAGAACAAACTTTCGGCGGCCGCCGGCCCGCGATGTCGATATATCCCCCGCGGGCACCGGAGCGCCGGAACCTGCGACGACGCCATATTATACCGCCCCTCACCACCGGCCGCGGCAGCGCCAGGGCCGAAGCGGACGGATTCCGAGCGGAGCGGCCGGCGGCCGGCGCGACGGTTCCGGCCGGCGTGAGCGGGGCCGAGTCAGAGCAGATACAGCAGGATGCTCACGCCGAAGGCGACCAGCAGCAGAACGGCGACGTGGCGGACCCATGGGCGGCGGCGGCCGGAGGATCGCCAGCCGGGGGCGAGCCAATGGCCGCAGTGAGGGCACTGCTCGGCATCGTGCCAGACGGGTCGGCGGCAGACGGGGCACGGCTCGGTGTCGTCGGTGGCGTCGCCCTCATCATCGGCGGCGAACTCGTCCAGGTCCCGGTCGCTGGGGCCTTCGTCCTCGTCCCCTTCGTCGTCCGGTTCGCCGCACTGTTCCTGCTCCCAATCCGGCGGCTCCCACGACTCTTGTGGCGTTCGGGGCACCGGGGCCTCCTCAGCGGACCAGCGGCAGGATGCGCTTGAACAGCGGCGTGCCGCACTTGCCGGTCAGCTCGAAGATGGCGGACTCGACCGTGGTCACGACCGCGCCGGCCGCACGCATCCGCTCCAGTGCGATGTCGCGGTCGAAGGGGCGGCGGGAGCCGACGGCGTTGGCGAGAACGACGGGCTGCATCTGTGCGTCGAGCAGGTCGAGCGTCGTCTGCTGAACGCAGACGTGCGCCTCGATGCCGCAGATAATCACATGCGGGCGAAGCAGCGACGAGAGCCGCTCCCGGGCCGTTTCGTCGCCGCAGACGCTGAAGTGCATCTTCTCGATGGCGCGGGCACCGGCCTGTGTGGCGGCCGATTTGAGAACCTTGAGGGTCGGGCCGAGACCCTGCGTATATTGCTCCGAAACGGTGATCGGCAGCTTCATCTCGGCCGCGGCCCGGATCATCAGCAGGGTCTGTTCGACGATCAGGTCGTGGTCGTAGATATGCGGCAGCAGCCGCTCCTGAATGTCGATCAGCAGGAGCTGCGCCTTGCCGAGATCGACACGTCGTGCGTGTACCATGAGGTTTCTCGCGGGGCCGCCGCGGTTTTCGGCCGGCCGAAGGGCCGGCGGGCGGCTCAGAAACGTACTCTGCCACAGAGGGCGGCCGACTGCAAACCGCCGCGCGGACTGGACAGACGGCGGGCCGCGCGGCTAGGATGTTCCCGGGTCTTCGATCGAGGAAGGAGTGGCTCGTCATGGATGACACCCGCCTTGCCGATTCTGCACATGTTTCAATTCCCGACGAATACGAGAGTGCGATGGACCATTCGCCGAGCGTTGATGGGATGAGTGAACCCGTCTCGGTTGCCGCTGCGGCGGCCCCGGCGGGCGACGCGGCCGCGCTCGACACCCCGGAGCCGCGGGCCGTGCTTCAGGTGCGGCGCGACGACGACTCGGGCCCGCCCGATCCGGCCGCGGCACAGATTGAGCTGGACGCCAGCGGCGTGACGCTCGAGCAGATCGTCGAGGCGCTGCTGTTCTCGTCCGATACGGCGCTGAGCGCGGCCCGGCTGGCAGACCTGAGCGGCGTCGGCTCCGTGCGCACCGTTCGAGCCGCAATCGAGACGCTCAACGCCCGCTACGAGCAGGTGGGGCTGACGTTTCGCATCGACGCGATCGCGGGCGGCTACCAGATGATGTCCCTGCCGCCCTTCCGTCCGTGGCTTCAGAAGCTGAACCGCCAGCGGGCGGAGACGCGGCTCAGCGACGCGGCGATGGAAACGCTTTCGATCATCGCCTATCGCCAGCCGATCATCCGGGCCGATATCGAGGCCATCCGCGGCGTCTCC
Source organism: uncultured Planctomycetales bacterium (assembly GCA_964643885.1). Lineage (GTDB taxonomy): Bacteria > Planctomycetota > Phycisphaerae > UBA1845 > Fen-1342 > CAADGL01. Next base: position 10,349 of record CAZXUI010000032.1, on the reverse strand, counting down.
TGCTCGGACGGCATCAACCGGCTGCGCGAGATGGGCCTCGTCAAGGTCGTCGGCCGGGCGGAGATCGTCGGCCGGCCCCTGCTCTATGGCACGACGCGCAAGTTCCTGGACGTCTTCGGGCTGGCGGACCTGAACGATCTGCCACCGATGGAGGCGCTGCGGCTGCGACCGGTGCCTGCTGCCAAGCCGGCGACCGGCGAGGGCACAACCGAGGCGACGCCGGCCGCGAAACGCGTCGCGGCGGGCGCCTGAGCGGGCGGCCAAAGGCGGAGATATCGACGCGCGCGGACCGGGGACCCGTACCGGCTACAGCGTGATGACTTTCTCGGCCCGGTTCAGCTCCTGGATAATTTCGTCCATCGTCGAGATGGCGCCGACGGCGATCCGGTCGCGCACGCCGAAGTGATCGACGCAGGTCGCGCAGGGGTGGATATCCACACCCGCATCGTGCAGTTGATGTAGCTCCACCAGCACGGGCGAGCCCTCGGCCGCCAGCAATACGCCGCTGTTGAACAGCACGACCGCGGTCAGCTCGCGCAGCCCGCCGGACTTTCGCAGGAACGTCGCCAGCACGCGGCGGCCCAGTTCCGCGTCGCCGTGCCCCATCCCATCGTGCCCGAGTGCGATCACCGTCTTCATGATTCCCTCACCGCGAGTGCAGCCGAGCTGCCGGCGAGCCCCCGCGAGCCCGCCGGTTGCGTGGCGATGGATGGTAGAGGGCGGGGCGTCGCCGGGCACGGGCCGGCCGGCGGACGCAGCCGGCTCGCGGCAGAATCAGCCGCCCGACAGCGAGCCGAGACCGCTTTCGATGCGGCGGCTGAGGTCCAGCCGGCCGGTCAGTTCCCCCATCGCCTGCCAGGTGGCCTGGGCGCGGTCCAGCGTGCCCACGTTCTGCAACGCCAGCGTGACATGACGGCGAAAGGCCCGCGCGGCCGCGACGCTGCCGAGCTCGCGCTCGTAGCGCTCGACGGAGAGATTGAAGCGGGCCTCGCTCGTGAACAGCAGGCCAAGCTGGTAGTGCAGCTCGAGCAGCTTTCGGTCGGCCCCCAGCGCGGCCTCCAGCGCCTCCCACGCGGCATCGTCCTGGCCGAGCTCGCTCAGGCAAAGGCCCAGGCGCAGTTGGGCCTTGGCGAAGGCCGGGTTGATCTGCACGGCCCGCTGAAACGCCTCGAACGCCTGGTCGAACCGCCCGGCCTGCTTGAGCAGCACGCCGCAGCGGAAGTGCAGCTCCGCATCTTCCGGACACAGAACGAGGGCCTGCCGGTGGCGGCGAATGATCTCGCCGAGCGTGCCCAGGTCCGAAAGACTGCCGGCCGGCGGCGGATCGGCGGACTCGCCGCGGCGTTCGCCGTCACCCGGCCGCAGCCGCAGCCGCGCCGTCTCGCACAGCAGCAGCGTGCTGTTCGGCTCGAGATTCACGGCCAGTTCGAGCGTCGCAGCGGCATCGTGCAGGCGGCCGGCCCGCTTCTGTGCGACGGCCAGCCCGACGAAGGCGGTCAGCAGGCGGTCGTTGAGCTCGACGGCCCGGTTGAAGGAGCGGGCCGCCTCGTCGTGCCGCCCCTGCCGCAAATGCTGCGTGCCGAGCTTGATCGTCGCCTCGAGGAAGGACGGATGCAGCGCCAGCGCCTGTCCGTAGTGCGAGAGCGCCTTGATATCCGACCCGGCCTTCACATAGAGGTCGGCCAGATGCACGTGGAACTCCGGCACGCCGGGGTAGTGCTCGATCATGCGGGCCAGCTTGTCGATCGCCTGGTCGAGCGCGCCGGCCTCCGCCAGCGAGTCCGCCCCCGCGATCTCCTCGTCCGTGCATTCCGGCTCGACCAGCAATGCGTTCTGAAACGCCTCGACGGCTGCATCCGCCGCGCCGGCATTCAGCCGGATCGCCGCCGCCATCAGCAGCACGTCCAGGTCGCCGGGCTCGAGCTCCGCGAGCGCGTCGTAGTGCCGCAGGGCGATCTCCCAGCGGCCATCGCGGACGGCCAGCGCGGCGAGCCGCTCATGACCGTTCCGCAGCCGCGGGCACAGGTGCGTGGCCAGCTCGTAGCGGCGGCGGGCCTCAGTCTGGTCGCCGCGGCGCTCGTGCAGCAGGCCGATGGCGAACGCGATGGCCGGGTCGCCGGCGTCGAGCTGCTCGGCGCGAAGCAGGTGTTGCATGGCGGCCGCATCGTCGCCGAGGGCATCCTGCGCGGCGGCCAGCCCGAGCAGGGCGAGCTTCGCTCCGGGGTCGATGCGCAGCGCCCGCTCGAACTCCTCGCGGGCGGGCTGATAGCGCTGGTCGGCGAGCAGGGCACAGCCGATGCGAACCGCCAGGTCGACCGAGGTCGGCGAGAGGGCGGCCCGCTTGCGGAGCTGCTCGAGATCGTCACGCTCATTGGGCGGGAATTGCGGCGAGAACGCGTCGAACAGGCGTCCGAGCAGTCCTCGCCCGAGACTTTCCAGCAGGTAGCTCATGGTCCCCCCCTCGAACCAGATGCATTCCAGGCACGGCAGGCCGTGTTCGGCGGCCGCCTAGCGGCGGGCGCCGCGCTTCGCGGACTGCCGGTTTCTCTCGTCTCCAACCGCGGGCGGCATGCTCTGCTCCCGCGTCGGTACGCGGAACGTGGCGTTGCAGTATGGGCAGCGCACCATCGTGCCGCGCATGCTCTCAGGCGTGCTGACCGTGTGTCCGCACGCGAGGTTCGGACAGATCATGGTGACCACGGGTGTGTCTGTCTTCGCGCTCATGGCCGGACGCCGTTCTCTCCCCACAAAACCGGCGGGTGCCTGCGTGCGTCACCTCGCACGGTCGGCCTGTCGGGTCGACAGGTCCTACGTCGCGGTCCGCCGGACCGTCGGCGTTCACCCAAAGCATGTCAAATGTTTGGGCGCCGCGCGGACCGCACAACCCGGCCCGCGGCCAGCCGGCACTTGACCGCCGGGCGCAAACGAACACAGGCGCGGGGCGCAACGTGCGGCAGAGGCGGCCGACGCGAGCCGGCGGCCGCTGCTTTATGGGCAGCGCCGCGGCGAGCGGCCGCGATCCGGCAAGCGTGCAGCGGCGGCGAGGAAATCCGTGAGCACGCGCAAAAAATCTGAGCTGGCAAAATGGGCGCTTCTGACGCGCGATGCTGGGCAGGCTATCCGCGTAAAAAAAGCGAGAGAGTGCGAAGATCGGCAGGAATTGCGGGCGCGTCTCGCCGTCCGCTTACCGGGCCTTGACCGGCCGCTTCCCGCGTGCAGCGCGAACCGGCTCAGCGCTCGGCGGCGATGAGACGGGGCGGCGCTGCGCGGGGACCTCGATGCTGCGCTTGCCGGCCAGATAGGCGCCGGTGAGCGACTCATCCGCGCGGCTGAGGTCCTCCACCGTGCCCTGCGCGACGACCCGCCCGCCGCGGACGCCCGGGCCGGGGCCGAAGTCGACGATCAGGTCGGCGGCCTCCATCGTGTCGCGGTCGTGCTCGACGACGAGCACGGTGTTGCCCTGGTCGCGCAGCCGGCGGAGCGAATCCAGCAGCCGCTGGTTGTCGCGCGGGTGCAGGCCGATGCTCGGCTCGTCCAGCACGTAGAGCACGCCCACCAGGCCGCAACCGATCTGGCTGGCCAGACGGATACGCTGCGACTCGCCGCCGGAGAGCGTGGGGGCCGAGCGGTCGAGCGTGAGATAATCCAGCCCGACGTCGACCAGAAACCGCAGCCGGGCGCGGATCTCCTTCAGCGGCTCGGCCGCGATGATCTCACGCACACCCGCGAGCCGCAGGTGCTCGAAAAAGTGCAGCGCGTCGACGATGGAGAGCTTGCAGACCTGGTCGATATTCAACGGCTCGACGCGGCCCGCGGCGGTGCGGCCGTCGATCGTGACCGCCAGCGCGAAGGCATTGAGGCGCGAGCCGTGGCACTGCGGACAGGGACTGTGCCGCATGAACTGCTCGTAGTAGCGGCGGACCATCGCGGAGGTCGCCTTGCGATAGCGGGCGTTCAGCTCCGCCACGACGCCTTCAGACGGTCCGCCGTGCTTCCAGACGCCCTGCCGCGTGCGCCACTCATACGTGATGTGCGCATCGCCCGTGCCATAGAGCAGAGCGTGCCGGGCCTCGCGCGGCAATTCGCGCCACGGGCGGCGCAGGTCGACGCCGAGGTGGCGGGCCACGCCTTCGTAGATGTGCCGCCGCCAGCGCCCGGGCGGACGGCGCATCGGCACGACGCAGGGCGACAGAAAGCTCAGCGACTCGTCCGGCACGAGCAGCGCGGGATCGAAGTCGAAGCGGTCGCCCAACCCGTCGCAATAGGTGCACATGCCCTGCGGGCTATTGAAGCTGAAGAGCTGCGGGCTGGGCGGCTCGAAACCGCGGCCGCAGGAAGCGCAGGTGTAGCCGGCCGAGAGCAGAATATCCCGTCCGGCCGAGGCGCTTCGGCGACGGCGCGAGGACTGGGGCGCCTCGCCCGGCGGCTCGTCGCTCAGCAGCGCAGCGATGGCCGATCCGCTGCCGGTCTCGAGAGCCAGGTCCAGGCTCTCGGCCAGGCGGGCGCGGACGCCCTCGCGCAGCACGAGGCGGTCAACGACCACCTCGATATCGTGGCGGCGGTAGCGGTCGAGGCTGGGAGCCTGCGACAAGTCGACGACTTCGCCGTCGATCCGGGCGCGGATGAAGCCGCGGTTGACCAGGTCGGCCAGCAGGTCGCGGTGTTCGCCCTTTTGAGCGCGGACGACCGGCGCGAGCAGGAGGACGGCCGTGTCCGGCGGCAGAGCCAGCAGGCGGGCGATCATCTGGTCGCGCGTCTGGGCGGTGATGGGCTTGTTGCAGTCGGGGCAGTGGGCGGTGCCCGCGCGGGCGTAGAGCACGCGGATGTAGTCGTGTATCTGCGTGATGGTGCCGACGGTGCTGCGCGGGTTCCAGCCGCTGGTCTTCTGCTGGATGGAGATCGACGGAGCCAGGCCGCTGATCTGGTCGACGTCGGGCTTGGGGAGCTGGCCGAGAAACTGGCGGGCGTAAGAGCTGAGCGACTCGATGTAGCGGCGCTGGCCTTCGGCATAGAGCGTGTCGAAGGCGAGGCTGCTCTTTCCGCTGCCGGAGACGCCGGTGAAGCAGATGAGCTTGCCCTTGGGGAGAGTGAGCGTCACGTCCCGGAGGTTGTGCTCGCGCGCGCCGGCGACGCGGATCTCGCTCTGGTCGGGTCGGGCCATCGCAGGAATCTTAGGCGGGGCTGCGCCGTGCGGCGAGCCTGGTGTAGCTGGTCAATACTCCCGCAACCTGGCGAGCGCGGGCGTCTCGACCGCAACTCGCCCCGAACTGCGGCAGAGTGGTGCCCCGCGCTCTCCGAGCCCTGAGGCAGCCTTTGCGGCTGACATCGCTAGCGGATCCGGGCAGAAAAACGCCCCGGCTGCTGATCGTTGCCGGCCGCGAGGGCGGCCGAATCAGGAACCGGGGCGGTCTGTCTCGCTGACTCGCTGTCTCGCTGTCTCGCTGTCTCGCTGTATCGCTTAGCGGGCGAGCTCGAAGATCGTCTGCGTCTTGACGATGGTGCGCTCATGCGGGAAGGCATGGAACGCGTGCACGTGGAACTCGCCGTCGCGGGCCTCGTGGTCGATATAGGAGAACGGTACGAGGTCGCCGTCGGCCCACTGGTCGTAGGCCTGGAACCAGCCCCGCTTGGCGGCGTGGCGGACCAGCTCGACGTGAACGGACTTGTAGAGCGGCTCGTCCATCTGCTCGACCTGGCTGCTGACCATGTAGTGCCAGCCGGCGTCGCCGCGGCGGTCGAGGTCGCGCTCGCCCTTCAGGCGGAAACGCGTCAGAATCCCGCGCGACGGGAGCGAGTCGCTCTCCGGGGCGATCAGCTCCGTCATGCAGCGGTTGCCCGCCCGGACCGTGACCGCGTGGCCAAGTCCGATAATCCATGCGTCCGCCTGGTAACGCGCCTGAACCACCGACCGATCCACGAAATGCCGGAAGAGCTCCGGATGCAGCGGACGATCGTACAGGAACAGGTTCAGATCAGCCGCCTGGCAGGCGACCATCCCTGGCTCACTCTTTCGCAAATCCTGACCCATCAACCTCACTCCATGGGCCGCCATGTCGGCCGCAAGTTGAATCCAGAATTATAACGAACAGCCGCCGCGCGGTCCACGGCAAATCCCTAGAAACTCCCGGGTTTCTACCACC
>CAZXUI010000032.1:1581-4109 GCA_964643885.1 uncultured Planctomycetales bacterium | reverse complement strand
ACAGCCGCCGCGCGGTCCACGGCAAATCCCTAGAAACTCCCGGGTTTCTACCACCGTTGTACCTTTCTACGACGCTCGCGGGTGCATGTTCGCGTCCGCGAAACCCATCCGCGGCCTGCTCCGGCGCCACGTTATGAGCCCACCGCACCGATTGGCGACACGCAGCGGCGCGGGCTCTCATCCGCCCGCCGGCCGGCCGGGCAGCGTCAGCCGCCCCAGCGAACGCAGCAGCGGGAAGCTGTAGATGCCCGTCGCGTGGCCGTCCTGCCAGGTGATCCGCAGAGCGTAGGTGCCGGCCAGCTCGGCCGACTGAACGACCACCTGGTCGTCCGGGTTGGCCAGAGCGGGCACGACGCGCAGCGGATTGGCACTCTGCTGCTCGCGTTCGGCCCGACAGGCCGCGCACGGGCACGCCCGTCGCAGCTCTACCAGCGGAATCGTGCTCCGCCCGCCGTCGTCCCAGCGGATGCGCAGCTCGCGGCGGCGGTCCAAGTCGAGTTCCAGCGGATAGGCGGCAGACTCGGAGCTGCTCATGGCCCCCACACTCAGACACGCTCATGGGGCGGCTCGCCTCTCCGGGCCGGAGAGGGTACGAACCGGGCGCAAGTCCCGCACCAGGATTGTAGCGCGACAGAGCTGACCTCGATGCGACGGCTTCAGGACGCGACTTCGACCTTCGGGACCGATTCCGCCGGGGCCGCGCTCGTCCGGCGCGAACGGCTGCGAGCAGGCTTGGCCGCCGCGGCCGCGGCCTGTTCCGCCGTCCGGACCACGAAGCTGCCGATCGCCCGGAGGCGTTCCGAGCGGCGGCGGAGAATCGTGTCCGTCTTCAGGCGGCGCAGATCGCGCAGCGTACGGCCGATCCAGCCTTCCAGGCTCTTGGCCGCGGTCTGCGGGTCGCGATGCGCCCCGCCGAGCGGCTCCTCCACGATCGCGTCGATCAGCCCCAGCTTGAGCAGCTCCTTGGGGGTCAGACGGAGCGCCTCGGCCGCCTTGGCGGCGTGCTCGCCGGACTTCCAGAGGATGGCCGCACAGCCCTCGGGGCTGATGACGGAGTAATAGGCGTGCTCCATGACGGCGACCTGGTCGGCGACGGCGATACCCAAAGCGCCGCCGCTGCCACCTTCGCCGATGACGCACGCGATAATCGGGGTCTGGAGCCGGCTCATCTCCATCAGATTGACGGCGATGGCGCGGGCGATGCCGCGCTCCTCGGCTTCCACACCTGGATAGGCACCGGGCGTGTCGATCAACGCGACGATCGGGACCTTGAACTTGGCCGCGAGCTGCATCTTCTGAAGGGCCTTGCGGTAGCCCTCCGGATGGGCGCAGCCGAAGTTCGCCTCGATCTTCTCGCGCGTATCGCGGCCCTTGTGATGTCCGATAAGCATGACACGATGACCGGCCACCCGGGCGAAGCCCGTGATCAGGGCGCGATCATCGGAATAGAGCTTGTCGCCATGCAGTTCGCAGAAATCCTGGCAGATCATGCGGATGTAGTCGCGCAGCAGCGGACGCTTCGGGTGCCGGGCGACCAGCACGTTCTCCCAGGAGGTCAGATTGCCGTAAGACTGCTTCAGGGCCGCGCTAAGCTGCTCACGGATGCCCTTGATGACGGCCGAATAATCGCGGCCGGATTCCGCCTGGCTGGCTTCGAGCCGGAGAATCTCCTGCTCCATTTTGACGATGGGCTTCTCAAACTCGAGGACGTGTCCGAACGAAGCGTTTGCAGAACCCGACGCAGTCGGTTGTGCACTCATCTACGACCCTCGCCATCCAGGCCTGTTGTCCGCGCCGCATCCATGCCTACAACAACCCCTTAAACGGGGAACTGTAAGCGCAATGGACCCGAGCGGGCAAGAGCAAACGGCGGCCAAATGTCGCCGAGGTTACACCTTGTTCGTGCCAATAAGAACGTAAAGCTCTTATTTACAGGATGTTACGGTTCTTGCGGCGGTCCTCTGCTTCCCTGCGAATCCCCAAAATGGGGCGGGCTGGCGGCGCGACCGTCGGCCGCGGCGGGTCACTCCCGGCCCGGCGGTATGGCTCGGAACTAGCTGCCCGGCCGCGAATGCGTCGCGGCGCCGCCCGTCCCCACGGATATGATTCGGCGCCGCCAGATGGGATTACAAGCCGGCTGGCAGGAAGTGGGGGACTTCATGGAGGGAGCATGGCGACCGTTCGAGTCGAGATCGTGCCGGTGTCTCCCGCGGCGCGGGAGCCGCGCGCGGACACACAGACCGCCGCCCTTCTGCGCGACGCCGGCCTGGACGGGCTGGAAACGGTCTATCCGTCGCGGCTGTTTCTGATCGACGGCGATCTGGACGCCGAGCGGGCCCAGCGCGTCGCGCAGAGCCTGCTGGTCGACCCGGTGACCGAAGCCGCGCACGTCCTGGTCGCGGGTGAGGTTGTTCCGGATCCGCCGGCGGGCCGAGCGTCCTTCGAGGTGCATCTGCGGCCGGGCGTAATGGACCCCGTCGCCGAGAGCACCCTGGCGGAGCTGCGGGCGGAGGGCCACGCGGTGACGG
>CAZXUI010000032.1:0-1481 GCA_964643885.1 uncultured Planctomycetales bacterium | reverse complement strand
CCCGTCGCCGAGAGCACCCTGGCGGAGCTGCGGGCGGAGGGCCACGCGGTGACGGGGGTCCGCACGGCGCGGCGGTTCGTGGTCGCGGGGCGGATCGAGCGCGAGGCGCTGCTGGCGGCGGCCCGGCGTACGCTGGCAAACGACTGCATCGAGGAGGTCGTGCTCGGCACGGCCGGAGTGCGCGAAGCACCGCAGCCTCCGGTGTTCGAGTTCAAGCTCCGGCAAGTGCCGATTCGCGAGCTGGATGACGCCGGGCTGGAGCGGCTCTCGCGCGAGGGGCACCTGTTTCTTTCGCTCGACGAGATGCGGGCGATTCAGGCGCACTTTCGGCAGCGTGGCAGCGAGCCGACGGACCTGGAGCTGGAGACGCTGGCTCAGACTTGGTCCGAGCACTGCGTCCACAAGACGCTCAAGAGCGAAGTGGCCTATCGCGGGGCGGGTTTCGGGGCGGCTGACGGCGGCGGCACCATCGAACGCCGGTACGGGAATCTGCTCAAGGAGACGATCGCGGCGGCGACGGAGCGGCTGATGGCGGAGGGTCGCGGGCCGCGCTGCCTGTCGGTCTTCAAGGACAACGCCGGGGTGATCGCGCTCGATGAGCAGTACGGCGTGGCCTTCAAGGTGGAGACGCACAATCACCCGTCGGCGATCGAGCCCTACGGCGGGGCCGCGACCGGCGTCGGCGGGTGTATCCGCGACGTAATCGGCTGCGGGCGGGGGGCGCGGCCGATCGCGAATACGGACGTGTTCTGCGTGGCCCCCGGCGACTGGCCGCTGGAAGACCTGCCGCGCGGCGTGCTGCACCCGGCGCGGGTGCTCAAGGGCGTCGTGCAGGGCGTGGCCGACTACGGCAACCGGATGGGCATTCCGACGGTCAACGGGGCGATCAGCTTCGACCCGCGCTACATCGGCAACCCGCTCGTCTATTGCGGCTGCGTGGGGCTGATACCGATCGACAAGATCGACAAGGCGGCCCGGCCGGGAGACCTGGTCGTGCTGGTCGGCGGGCGGACGGGCCGCGACGGCATTCATGGAGCGACGTTCTCCTCGGCGGAGCTGACCGACTCGCACGTGGATGAATTCTCGCACGCGGTGCAGATCGGCAACGCGATCACCGAGAAACGCGTGCTCGACGCCGTGCTGCGCTGCCGCGACGACGCGGCCGGGTGCCTCTATAGCGCGATCACGGACTGCGGCGCGGGCGGACTCAGCAGCGCGGTCGGCGAGATGGGTGAGGCGGTCGGCGCGGCCGTCGAGCTGGAGAAAGTACCGCTCAAGTACGCAGGGCTGCGCTATGACGAGATCTGGATCAGCGAGGCTCAGGAGCGGATGGTGCTGGCCGTCCCGGCGGAGAACATCGAGCGGCTGATGCGGATCATGGAGCAGGAGGAGTGCGAAGCGACGGTGATCGGCACCTTCGGGCACGCCGCCGGCGGCCGGCCGGAACTGCTGGTCCGCTACCAGGGAAGCGTCGTAGGGCG
>CAZXUI010000031.1:0-44953 GCA_964643885.1 uncultured Planctomycetales bacterium | reverse complement strand
TCGCGCGTCCGCTCGGTCACCGACGCCAGCATGATGTTCATGATGCCGATGCCGCCGACCAGCAGCGAGATGCCCGCAATGCTCGCCAGAACCGCCTGCCAGCGACGCTTGCTCTGCTCGGCCTGCTGAAGCAGCTCCAGCGGAACCGTGATCTGAAAGTCCTTCTCCCGCCGGCCGTAATCCATGACGCGGTTGACCAGCCGGGAGATCGGCAGGACGTTCTCGGTGTCGTCGATGGCGACATAGAGGTCGCTGAACTCGATCCGCCGGATGTCGCGCGTGCCGCGTCCCCAGCGGACCTTGAGATCGCCGTAGCGCAGGTCCACCGTCGTGAACGGTATGTATATGTCCTCGTTGACGTTACGAGCGCCGACGCCCTTCGCCGGAGCCCCGGCCGCGACCACGTCCCGAAGAATCCCCACGATCTTGTAGGGCACGTTGCTGGTCGAGCGGCTCTCGACCGTCAGCTCCTGCCCGAGCGCGTCCTCGGCCGGGAAGAGCGCTTCGGCCACGCGGGCCCCGATCACGCAGACCTTCTGGGCGAGCTGGAGGTCGGCGTCGACCAGCGGCCGGCCGCGGGCGACCTCGATGTGAATCACGGAAAAGAGGTTGGGCGTCGTGCCGAGCACCTTGCCTTCGAACTTGCGCGCCCCGCGGGTGACGGTCTCGGCGACCTCGCGCATTTTGACGATCTCGGCGACGTGCGGCAGGGAGGCGATGCGCTCGATGTCGGCGGCCTTGATGCCGTACTCGCTGATGCCCTGATTCTGATCCCTAAGCTGCTGCGAGGCCGGGGGCTGCACGCTGCGAATGATGATGTTCTGGCTGCCGAGCAGCTTGATGCTCTGGAGCTCGTCGGCCGAGGCGCCCTCACCGATGCTGAGCATGCAGATCACGGCCCCGACGCCGAATATCATTCCGAGCGCGGTCAGGAATGAGCGCAGCTTGTGGGCGTGCAGGTCGCGCAGACCCAGCGCGAACAGTTCCCTGGAAAGCAGGGTTCGAATCAGCATTCCACTAGACCCGACTGCCTGTCCCGCCCATCCGCCACCCCTGATCGCGGCCGATCAGCCCGCCGTCAGGCGTTCGAGCCCGGCGGACGCTGCGGCGGCGCGATTTCGATCGGACCGAAGCGGTCTTCGTGCGCTTTGACGGTCTGCTGAAGCGCCATCATCAGCCGCTTGGCGTTGGCCGGCAGCAGGATCACGCGATGCGACACGCGGATGGCCGGCGCCTTCATCCCCGGCAACTGGATGTTCGTGCCGAGATAAAAGGTGATCTCGTCCGGCGCACCGGCCAGCGCGAAGAAATTCGCGTAGACGGTCTGCATCTGCGAGGCGTCGAGCTGAATCTGCTGCTGCTGATGGCCGCCGGGCTGGCCGTGCGAACCCTGCGAGCTCGGAATCTGGGAGTCGTCTTCGCCGAAAATCATGCTGCGTGCACTCCGTTCGTGGTCGGTTCGTTCGATTTCGCTGCCTGACACTGTAGGCGACGCGCCGCCGCCGGACAAGCGCTGATCCGCGCGGCTCAGGCCGACGGCACAGCGCGGCCGCGAGCCGGGTGGTTACGCGGCGGCCGATCCGGCCGCACAAGTCCGCTGCGCGGCTCGAGATCGAGCGTGGCCGTCCGCCCGGCCCGCAGGCGATGGTATCCGAGCGCGGCGATCATGGCCGCATTATCGGTACAGAATTGCAGCGGCGTGGTGATCAGGCGCAGGCCGGCCGCATCGCACGCGGCAAGCAACGCACTTCGCAAGGCCGAGTTGGCCGCGACCCCCCCGCCGACGACGACGGTCCGCACGCCGGTCTCTCGCGCCGCGGCGATGGTCTTGATGACCAGCGGCTCGACGATGGCCTGCTGGGCGCTGGCGGCGATGTCAGCCAGTGCCTGCGGCGACAGGTGCTTCGTATCGCCGTACTTGCGGCCGGCGCCGTAGACGTGGTAGAGCACGGCGGTCTTCAGGCCGCTGAAGGAGAAGTCGAGCTTGTCGGCCTCCAGCATGGCCCGCGGGAAGCGGACCGCGGTGGGTGAGCCGCCGCGGGCGGTGCGGTCGATGGCCGGCCCGCCGGGAAAGCCGAGCTCCAGAATCGCGGCGATCTTGTCGAAGGCCTCGCCCGCCGCGTCGTCGATCGTCTGGCCGAGCAGCTCGATGCTCAGTGGATCGCGCACGAGGTAGAGCGAGGTGTGGCCGCCGCTGACGACGAGCGCGACGGCGGGCCAGGGCTCGTCCGGGGCCGCGAGTGCGGCGCTGACGGCGTGGGCCTCGATGTGGTCGACGCCGACCAGCGGCAGATTGCTCACCATGCTGATGGTCTTGGCGGCGGTGAGTCCGACGATCAGCGAGCCGACGAGCCCGGGTCCCTCGGTAACCGCGACGGCGCTGAGCTTGTCGAAGCCTGCGCCGGCTTGGGTGAGCGCTTCGGCGATGATGTTGTCGATGCACTCGACGTGGGCGCGGGCGGCGATCTCCGGCACGACGCCGCCGTAGCGGCGGTGCAGCTCCACCTGCGAGCTGACCACGTTCGACAGCACGTCGCGGCCATCGACGACGACGGCGGCGGACGTCTCGTCGCAGGAGGTCTCGATACCAAGGATCGTGCAGCGCTGCGCCGCGCTCATTGCATCATATCCGGCTGGCGGCCGACGGCCGCGAACACACGTTCCGTCGCAGGAGCATACGCGGCCGCGGCGCGGACGGCGTCAATCCTCGACCGCCGGCCGCGAGCTCGCGCCGACGAGGGCGTCCAGCTCGTAGTCGATCTCCGGAGGCGGCGGGTCGCCGCCCGGTCCGGTCAGGTAGTGCTCCATCCAGCGCAGCAGCCGCAGGCAGTAGTCATAGCGGGCGGCGGCCCGCGAATTGCCGTGCCCCTCGCCGGGATAGAGAACGAGCCGCACCGGCGTGCGGCCGTGAAGCTTCATGTAGCGATAGAGCGAGAGCGACTGGCTGGGGTGGACGCGCGTGTCCTCCTCGCCGTGCAGGATGAGCAGCGGCGTGCGGCCCTTGTCCGCGTGGTAGATCGGGCTGCGGTCGTGATAGAACTCCCAGCGCTCCCACGGCCACGAGCGGGCGTGCACCAGGTACTTCTCGTTGGGAATGTCGGTCGTGCCCCAGGCGGAGATCTTGTCGCTGATGCCGACCGCCATGACGGCGGCGGCGAAATGCTCGCTGAGCTTCGTCGCGCACCAGGCGGACGCATAGCCGCCGTAGGAGCCGCCGGTGACGGCCACCTTGCCGGGCGCGACCAGCCCCATTCGGTCCAGATGATTGACCGCGTCGACCAGATCATCGAACTCGCGGCCGGCGTAGTCGGCCTGGCCGAGCTTGCTGAACTCGACGCCGCGGCCGGTGCTGCCGCGATAGTTCGGGTAGAAGACGGCGATCCCGCGGGCGGCGAAGACCTGCCCCGGGCGGCTGTAGGTTGTCAGCCACTCGTTGGAGACGTGCGCTTCGGGTCCGCCGTGGACGATCATGACGAGGGGGTACTTCGTGCCGGTCTGGTAGTCGAGCGGATAAACGAGGATGCCCTCGAGCTCGAGCCCGTCGCGGGCGTTGTGGCGAATCAATTCCTGGCGGGCGAGGCGCTTGTGTGCGAGCCACGGATTGCTGTCGGTGACGCGGCGCGGCGCGGCCTCGCCGTGCTTCATCGTGAAGACCTCGGCCGGGTGCTCGGGCGAGGAGCCGACGAACGCGCCGGCCAGTTCGTTTCGGGCCAGGTGCAGGCCGCGCAGAACGGGGCCGCCGGGCTCGACGATCGTGCGCTGCTCGCTGCCGTCGTGGCGCACCCTTTCGAAGGTCGACCAGACGCCCTCGTGGGTGAGGTACATGACGAAATCGTTGTCGCGCCAGGCGATCGAGACGACGTGCGCGGCGAGGTCGGGCAGGATATCGCGCGCCGGCCCGCCGCCGGCGTCGGCCACGCTGAGGCGACCCTCGCGCGGGTCGTGGATGTCGGCCGCGGTGATCAGCGCGAGCCGCCGGCCGTCGGGCGACCAGGCGAAGTCGCCGAGCTTTCCGACCGTCTCGACCTTGCCGATGACGCTGCCGTCGAGATCGACGATGTGCACCTGGCTCTTCATCATCACGTCGTCGATCCGCGGTGTGGGTGCGAGCTTGACCGCGAGGCGGTCGCCCGCGGGGCTCCAGGCGACGCTCACGGCCGAGCCGGGCAGGTCGAGGGCGCGCGGCGCGGCGGGGCCGGACCGGTCAGAGACCGGTCCCCCATTAGTTTCAGACCGGTCAGAGACCGGTCCCCCATCAGTTTCAGACCGGTCAGAGACCGGTCCCCCATTAGTTTCAGACCGGTCAGAGACCGGTCCCCCATTAGTTTCAGACCGGTCAGAGACCGGTCCCCCATTGGTGTGGCCGTCGCCGTCGTAGTCCGGCGCCGCGACGAAAACCCGCGCGTTGCGGAACTCCTCCTCATAGACCTTCTGCTTGAAGCCCTTGTCGCGCAGCTTGCTGCGCTCGTCGCTTTCCGGCGGCGTGGCCAGAAACGCGACGCGCTCGCCGTCCGGACTGAACGAGTAATCGCGGATGTCGCTCTCGTACGAGACGATGCGGCGGGCCTGGCCGCCGTCGATCGGGATGAAATAGAGCGAGGCGTGCTCGTCGTCACCGAGCTTGGCGACGAAGGCGATGCCGCGCCCGCCGGGCGTCCATTCGATCCGGCTGACGTTCACCTTGCCGGTGACGAAGCGGCGCGAATCGCCCTCGAGGTCCGTCACGTACAGCTCGGAGTAGGACGGCCCGTCCTCCCCGTGCCCCGGAATGCGCGAGACGCGCAGCGTGTACGCGATCTGCGAGCCGTCCGGCGAGATCGCCACCGACGAGACCTCCCGCAGGCGGAAGATATCACCCGGCGAGAGCCCCTCGGCCGCGGCGGCGAAGGCGACGAACCCGGCCGCCAGGATGAACGCAGCGGTGCGGCCGAACCGGCCGACGGACTGGCTGAACGTGCTGGCGTACGGCGTGCGAACGGTGTCACAGGGCATCTGAACCCTCCCAGAGAATTCTCGTGTCCCGCGCGGTCTGGCCGCGCTGCGGAAAACCTGATGGTGATGTCAGTTGCAAATACCGCATCACGGATCGGACAGCGCGGGGCGCCCGTCTGCCGCAGCTCGGGGCCGGTTGCGGGCGCGACGCCCGCGCTCCCCATGTTGCGGGAGTATTGACCAACTACACTGGCCGGCCCGACGGCGTGCGCGATACGGATCGCTGTCCTGATCACACTGCCGGCCGACATGGTACGCGAATGAGCGTGGGTGTGAAGCGAGCGCCGGGCGCGGCGGGCAGGAACCGCGGACCCGGCGCTTGTGGAGGAGAAGAAAACGCTTACGGCCGTCAGACCGCGACTGCCTGGGCGAACTCGCGCAGCGTCGTCCGCGACAGGATCATTCGAGTGTAGCCTGCGGCATCCTCGCACAGCGCCTCGATCAGCCGGTGCAGGTCAGCCGCTTCCCGGTTGCCCGCGTCGGCCATGATGCCCGACTCGATCGGCCCCTCGACCGCCTCGATCAGCTCGAGCAGAGTCGTCCGCTCGGGGGATTTGCGCAGCAGATAGCCGCCGCGGCGGCCGGATTCGCTGTCCAGAACGTCGGCCTGTACGAGAACCTGGAGCACCTTCAGGAGGTACTCGGTGGGGATATCGAATGCCTTGGCGATGACTCGCCCCTGGACCGGCTCGCTCCCGTTGTTGCGGGCGATGTACGCCGCAGCCAGAATGGCATACGCCGAGGCTTTGCCCAGTCGCATTGCGACTCCTCTCGCACGCATCAGGCGGGCTCGATCCGGCCGAATCGGGCCCCTGCGCACTTCCCGCGCTGGGCGGATCGAGGTGCCGGCGCCCCCCCGTACGCCGGAGGCACCTTCGATTCGCCCCCCGGAGGACACCCGAGGCGAACGGGGCGTCTCGCGGTCCTCTAATGTGTTCTTCGATGAATGCCCGTCGCAGCGCTCGCAGAAAACCTGGCTGGCGCGAAAATCGCTCTCTGCGGCCTCCCAGTAGGGGGCGCTCGCGGGAACCGGGTCTAATCCTGGAGCGTGAGACGGTCGAGCGGCTCGGCCGGCCGCTGAAGCGGCCCACCCCGTCGCTTCGGGTCGTGGAAATACAGGAACCGGCGCAGCCCGTCGAAGCCGTGACAGGCCGTGCACGCGTTCGGTGGCTCGAACGGGCGGAGCTGGATCTTGCGTGCGCTTCGCTCCGCGGGCGTCAGCCCCGCGAGCTGCTCCGACGAAAGGCCGGGCCGGCCATGGGGAAGGTGGCAGGTGCGGCAGGTCATCTTCCCCCGCGGGTCACACCGCCCGGCCGCGTCGAACAGCGGCAGGCCGGGATCGCCGCCGGCCGCAGCCGCCGACATGGGAACCTCGGGGTGCGACGAGACGGCCGGCGCGACGGCCGGGCCGTCGCTGCGATGACAGGCCGTGCAGTACGGGTCGTTCACGGCGGTCGCGTCGGCGGCGGCGCGAGCGCCGCCGAGGTCTTGCGGCCAGAGCAGGTCTGGACGCACGCGCTCCGGCGGGGCGTGGACGACGTGACACGGGCGGCAGCCGCCGCTCTCGAGCCCGGCCGCCGCCAGCGAAGCGGCGCTGTGCGAGGTCAACTCGATGCTGCCGGATGAGGCGTGGCAGGAGATGCAGAGGGATTCGGGTGCGGCACCCTCGGCCACGCGCAGGAGCGAAGAGGCGGCCGCGTGCGGACCGCCGCGGTGCGGGTCATGGCAGGTGCGGCAACCGATCGCCGCCTGTCCGTCCGCCTGCTCGACCAGGGGCAGCCCCTCGCCGCCGGTGATCGCGCTCGCGTCGCGCGTGTGCAGCGCGGCGTGCTCGCCGGCGTTCCAGCTCGCATTCGCGTGACAGGCGACACAGGCCCCGTCCGACGCGTTCAACCCAGCCGCGACCCCCGCGCGGAAGAGCGTGCTCGTTTCGTCGCCGTGCGGCCGATGGCAGGCCAGGCAGGCGTCGTCTGCCGCAAGCGCGGCCGCCGGCCAGGATGGGTCGCTCTGCGCCGCGGTCGCCGCCTGCACGTCATGCGGACCTCCGGCCAGCTCACCGCGTTCTGCGTGGCAGCCGATGCAGAGCTGCGCCGGCGACTGGCTGAGATAATGGTCGAAGCGCGTCTCGTGCGGATCGTGGCAGCCGGTGCAGCGGTCGCCGGGGTGATTCAGCGAGCCGAGCACGTGCGACGACGCCATCTGCTCGGGCCGGTGACAGGAGAGGCAGTGCCCGGCCGCGTCGGCCGGCGCCGGCTGCGGCGCGCGGGCCAGGTTATGGACCATGTGGCAGGCGCTGCACGGCCCGCCCTCGACCGCCGTCAGGCCGAGGGCGTTGAACACGTCCGGCCGGCTGGCGCGCAGATCGTGCGACGCGCCGAGCATCCCGCCCTGCTGACGATGACAGCCAACGCAGCCCTCGCTCGACGCGAGCTGAAAATCGAGCAAGTGGTGCTCGTCGGCGGCATGGTGCATGCGGTGGCAGGAGAGACAGGTGGAGCTTCCGTCCGGCCCAACGCGGCGGCCCAGGCCGTGGACAAAATCCTGCTGCTCATCGGAGAGCCCCGCATCCAGCGGATGCGGCGGCGGCGCGTCCGCGCGCATTTCCGTATGACACGCCAGGCACAGCTCGTTTCCGGCCACGTTCAGGCGAAGGATCAGGTCGTCAGTGGCGCCGTGACCGGTGTGGCAGACCAGGCAGGTGACGAGATTGTGGTCGGTGCCCGGCCGGGCGCCGGCGGCGATCAGCACGTCGGGTGTCGGAATCTCGGCCCGGGTGAGCGGATGCATGCCGGCGGCCACGCCGCCGCCCATCGAGCCGTGACAGGAGATGCACAACTCCGACGGCTCGCTGCTGACGCGCAGGAAAACGGCCTCGTGGAAGATGTGTCCCTGCGGGCCGACGCCGGCGCCGCCGCGCGTGTGAGCCGAGTGACAGGTGCGGCACTGGATCTGCTGATCGGGCAGCGGCAGTTTCGTGCGGGCGAGCATCTCCTCGCCAGGCACCTGGCCGATGGTGTGGCCGTGCTCGACCCAGACGCTGGCGCGCGAGTCGGCCACCGACGAATCATGGCACGAGAGGCACGAGCCGCTGCGGCTGACGGCCGGATGCTCGGGCGAGGTCGCCGGCGGCTGCATGAGCGGCGTCGGCAGGTTGCGGACCAGCGGATCGAGCCACTCGACGTGGCAGGCGGTGCAGGCCCGCGGCTGCTGGCGCTCTGGCGCGGGCGGAGGCTGGCGGCGGGTGGCGCCGATCTGCTCCGGCCGCAGCGAGATGCGCAGCTTGCGGACGCGGTCTGCGCCGAGCTCGGCGACGTAGAGATTTCCCGCGGCGTCGAAATCGATGCCGCACGGCGCGGCGAACTTGAGCGGCGCGCCGGCGCTATCCCTGAGCACGTCGATCACGCCGCCGGTCGCTCGAAAGGCCTGGATCACGCCCATCGTGCCGTCGGCGATCCAGACGCGGCCCGCTGCATCGACCGCGACACCCTTCGGCCGGTGAAGCTGCCCCAGGTCGACGCCGTACGTCCCCAGCCAGGCGGCCGTGCGGCCGTCGGGCCCGAAATACTGCACGCGGGCGTTGATCGCCTCGGAGACGAAGACGTCGCCCGAGGGATGCGTGGCGAGCATGAAGGGGTAGAAGAGCCGTCCGAGCGCGTCGCCCTCGCCTCCGAAGCGGCGCATCGTTTCGCCCGCCAGCTCGAATCGCAGCAGCTCGTGGTTTTCATTGTCGACCGCCCATAGCACCGCCCCCTCCGAGCTCAGCGCCAGGTCGGTCAGGTCGCGCGGGTGTCTCGTATCGCCCGCCGGAATCGCCAGCTCGCGCCGCAACACTCCATCGAGCCCCACCGCGACCAGCCGCCCGTTGCCCGTGTCGGCGATCCAGAGCGAGCCCGACGCGTCGAGGTCCACGCCGACCGGGCGCGACAGCGGCCGCTCGCCGGCCTGATCAATCACACGCAGCAGCCCGCCGTCGGCCGAGAAGATGAGCAAGCGGTCGTTCACGCCGTCGGCGACACACACGACCGAGCCGTCCGCGACGGCCACGTCGGTCGGCATGCGCAGCGGCGCCTCGTCGGGGCCGACGAAGTCGAGCACCGCCTCGCCGGTGAATGGCACCTCGGCAGCCGGCGGCTGCTGGGCGGCACCGCCGGCGGCCACGACCAACACCGCAGCCGCGAGCAAGGACCGGAACCGGGCGGCGGGCGACACGTACGTCACTCCTGCGGCGAGATGAAGCCCGGCAGATAGAGCGGCCGCCCGGCTGCGATGTCCTCGATCGCCTTCATCAGCACCGAGCCGACGAGCTGCTCGACCCTTTGCGGCGGATAGCCGAGGGCCGCGAAGTCCATGGCGCCGTCCTCGCGGCGGTGACAGTCGGTGCAGGTCCGCGGCGTGTCGCTGCGGAGCGGGTGCACAGCCGCCAGCAGCTCGTCACGCTGCGCCTGCGTCAGCGAGTCCGGGCGCTCGAGCCAGCGTTGCACCGCCTGGGCCGTCTCCGGGTGCGCCAGCATCGGCCCGCGCGGCTCACCGCCCAGCACCGCGATCTTCGCCCCATACTCGCCGCGGAAGTAATTCGGCAGACTCGCCCGCGCGACGGCCAGGAACTGGCGAAACTGTTCGCTCTCCGGCCGGACGGCGGCGATGTGCCGCGTGAGCTGGTCGAGCGCCGGCTCGTTGTCGGCCGCACGAACCGCTCCGCGCATCAGGGCGGTGATCTCGCGCTGCTGCTCGAGCGTGTAGCTCTGCCCGGCGCTGCCGGCCGCCGCCTGGCCGGGCTGCGTCGCAGCAGGCGGCGCCGTCGGCGGCTGCGCTTCGGGCGCGTGCTCGATCAGCCACGCGTAGGCCCGCAACAGCGCCGGCGGCCCGACGACCTGGCCGCTGTGCAGGTCGTACCAGCCGAGCGGCAGCGGCCGCTGATCCACATCGAAATGGCACACGCCGCAGTGCAGGCTGGTCGCGTGCATGTTGAGGAACGCGCGCGTCTCCTTGAAGCGTGAGTGCGGCATGGCGTTATGACAGCCGCTGCGCGTGCAGTCGTTCAAACGGTCCGGCTGGAGCCAGCCGTCGAGGCGGTGGTAGTGCGCCAGCGGTGTGCGCGGATGCTCCGTCGCCGCCAGGCCGGGAAACTCCTCGCGCGTCGCCTGAAGCACGCGGCCGTCCAGCCGCAGCGGAACCTCCGTGATCTGCGACGGCGGCCGCGGCGGCAGAACCAGGGCCCGCAGCAGATAATCGAACGCCAGCCAGCTCAGGTAGAGCACCAGCGAGATCAGCGCGAGCGCGTAGATGCGCCGCAGGATGTCGAAGACGACCCGCGCCAGCGCCCACAGCCAGGCGGCGACGCTCCGCCACGGCGGCCGCGCGCCGGCGGCGCCCGAACCGCGAGCCGGCGTTCCTCCGGCGCTCATGCGTCACCTCCCTGGCCGCGCTGAGCTTCGAGCTTCTCGGCCGCCTCGCGCACGAACTCGCTGTGCGACTCGACCAGCTCCTTCGTCGGCGTTCTGCCGGTAAGCATCGCCGGCGAGAGCGGAAAGACGTTCGGCGAGAGCACCACGTTGATGATGTGCAGGATGCCCACGTGAATGATCGCCAGAAAGGCCTCATACGTGTGCGCAATCAGCGCCAGATTCAACACCCGGCCGCTGACCAGGTGCGTCGCGAGCTGCTCGCCCCACAGCATCGCGCCCGTGATACCCAGCAGCGTCGTACCCCAGAAGACGCCGACGTACTCGAACTTCTCCTTGACGCTGAAGCGGCCGAAGGTCGGCGGATGCGTCCGCAGGAAGAACAGGTACGACATCAGGTCGCGCATCTTGAGCAGGTCCTGCGGGCCGATCCACATCGGCAGCGACGTGACCGCCTCGAACAGCGTCGACCGCCGGCCGTCCGCAGCGACGCCGAGCCGCTTGAAAACCGAGCGGACGATGTAGATCACGTGAAAGATGAAGCCCAGCACGAGGCTGACGCCGGCCCAGTGGTGCACGTTGCGGGCCATCTCCAGACCGCCGAACAGGTCGATCACGACCCGCGACCAGGCCTGGTCCGCGAACTTCATCGGGAACCCCGTCAGCGCCAGCAGCGTGAACAGAAGGACGAGCACCCAGTGCTGCACGCGCTGCGTGACCGAAAAGCGGTGCAGCAGCCGGCGGCCGGCACGCTTCTCCAGCAGGTCCTCGGCGAGCTTGTGAGTCTCGTGCTCGACCTTGTGCACCCGGCCGATCACCAGCGCCAGCAGCTCCATCACGACGATCAGCATCGAGGGGCCGAAGGTGAGGATCGTCAGCAGAATGAACGCCGCGGCCAGCGCGAACTCGACCGTGCCGCGGGCGGCCTGGAGATTCACGTGCACGGCCGCGACGCCGATGGCCGGGTCGGCCCCCGGGTGACACGCCGTCGTGCGGCAGGTGTTGGGCACGTTGTTGGGGTGCACGCTCGAGCGCGGATCGGCCGCACTGAGCATCAGGTGCGCGTTCTCCCCCGGCGCGACGTGGCAGGAAAGGCAGTTCGCCGTGCTCTCGTCACCCAGCAGGGCAGCCTTGCCGTGAAAACTGCGCGTGAAGCTGCCGACGGCGTCGTGCAGTCCCGTGCGATCGAGCACGTGCGGATCGCTGTGGCAGACCGCGCACACCTGTGCCAGCTCGAGCGGCGGCCGGGCATGCTGTAGCCGCGAGGCCACGTGCCGCAGGTAGTAGGCGATGTCCGCATGAATCTGGTCGCGGTGGCACGTATCGCAGCGGTCG
This sequence comes from uncultured Planctomycetales bacterium, assembly GCA_964643885.1. Taxonomy (GTDB): domain Bacteria; phylum Planctomycetota; class Phycisphaerae; order UBA1845; family Fen-1342; genus CAADGL01. Next base: position 33,224 of record CAZXUI010000031.1, on the reverse strand, counting down.
AAAGTGCGCGAGCCGAGCTTCTCGAGCATCGGGATCGCACCGGCCGGGTCGCGAAAGACGGGCTCATCGTGGCAGTACAGGCACGCCGACTGGTTGGGCTGGAGCAGTTCGCCATGCGAGGACTCGGTCCGCGAGAGCACGTCGGGAGCGTGCACGCTCAGCGTCAGCATCTCGGCCACGTTGGCGTGGCTGAAGCGCCGCTCCAGGCCGGTCGGGCTCTGGAGATGGCAGGCCCGCGAGCAGTCGACCTTGCTCGTCGGCCGATGCGGAACGACCGAGACCTCGCTGCGTTCGTGGCAGTCGGTGCACGCCAAACGGGCGTGGGGCCCGAGCCGGGCGTGGACGTAGTCCGGCGCCACGTAGAAGGGGCGCACGCGGTCGTCCTGGGCGTCATAGATGCCCAAGCCGCGATACTGGTGGCAGAAGAGGCAGTTGTCCGGGTCGTCCGCACGGGCGGGCGGCGATCCCGTCGAAAGCAAGGCCGCCACTGACAGAAGGATCACACTCCGGCCACGCCAGGCCGCGAAGATCATGCGAATCAGTCCCGCGGCCGTTCGATACGAACGCGCGCTGGATTGCGGCGGCGGAGCGCTGAGACGGGATGGATTGACCGCAGGGAAATGCGGCATGCGAGCGCCTTCCAGCCAAAGTGCTCGCCACCGGCCACCGTCGCAGACCGACTCGCCCGGCGGCGGGCGGCGTGGCACATGATAGTGCGTCAGGCTGCCTTCATGCAGCGGTCGCGGGGGCGGCGCGCTCATTTTTGAAAGCATTCGCTGCGCGCTGCGCCGCGATCGGCCTATCGGCCCCGTGCGGCGCGATCGCGGTTGAAGCCGACATGTGCATCGTTCTTGCGGAAAGCGAGCCGCAGTGGCGCGCCGCGTGCTTGTGAGATCAACAAGAGGTTCAATAGGACTACCGCAGTACGATTTGAATTTGCGTGAACGGGTGCCGATGCACTGGAAAGCGCCGCTGCTGTGCTGTAGCCTTTTATGCGGATGACATCGCGGCGCGCGTATTGGCGGCGTCGCGCGGCCCTGCGAAGGGCGCGGCATCTCGTTCTCACTTCGACCTGTGTCTGTGACTTTGCGCCGGCCGGACCGGCTAGAAGCAAGGAGGATCTGCAATGCGGTTGATACGAGCGCCGTGGGGTGGGACCGTGGGCAGTGCGTTGCTCATGCTCCCAGCGAGCATCTGGCTGGCGATGACGCTGGGCTGTCCGCAGATGCCCGACCCGAACGACATGGAGCCGAACACCGGTGATTCCGGCCTGACCGGCAAGTTCGTCGGCTCCACCGTCTGCATGCAATGTCACGCGAACACGCACTTCGAGTGGACCGGTACGCTGCACGCCCGCGCACTCGAGTCGCTCGAGGAGATCGGGCAGGACACGAACGCGAACTGCGTCGGCTGCCACACGGTCGGCTTCGGCGAGCCGGGCGGCTTCGTCGACCGCGCCACGACCAACTCGCTGGCCAACGTCGGCTGCGAGTCCTGCCACGGTCCCGGACGCGATCACGTCATGAACGTCAACGACGCCTCGCTCCGCCCGCCGGTCGACATCTCGGCCAACGTCTGCGGCCGCTGCCACACCGGCGACCACCATCCCAATTTCGACGAGTGGTCGACCTCGCTGCATGCCCACGTGACTGAGCATGTCGCCGAAGAGATCGTGGCCGGTGAAAGCGCCACGACAAGCTGCGGCCAGTGCCATTCCGGCGCGGTCTTTCTCGCCATCAACGTCAACAACGAGGCGGTCGAAAACGATGCCTTCGCCGGGCAGGAAGCGTCGAGCCTGGCGGCGGTCACCTGCGCCGTCTGCCACGACCCGCACGGCCGGACGGGCAACGCGACGATCCCCGAGGACGGCCGCGACTACCAGCTCCGCTACCGCGAAGTGGTCGTCTCGACGCCCACGAACACCGTCGCCGCCGCGACCAACCCGACCCGCTTCAACATCTGCGGCCAGTGCCACCACAGCCGCGGCCGCGACTGGACGGCCACGTCGCGCGGCCCGCACCACAGCGTGCAGTCGAACGTCTACATCGGCGAGATGCCGCTGCCGGACGGCGACGAGGTGACGCTCCTCGTCCAGAGCCTCCAGTCGCCGCACGTGCTGGCGACCGAACAGTGCGCGACCTGCCACCTGTATCGGCAGGACTTCCAGGATGAGCAGGCCCCGGCGATCGCGGGCCACACCTTCCAGGTGAACTTCAGCGGCTGCCTGGGCTCCGGCTGCCACTCGACCTCGGCCGACCAGATCCAGGTCCGCGGCGAGACCTACCAGGCGGATGTGCAGGCGGCGCTGACGGCCCTGCGCGGCCGGCTGGATGCCTGGGGCGACTGGGAGTACACGGCCGACGGCGGCCCGGCAGATCAGTCCGGCATTCCGGACTGGGTCAAGCAGGCCCGCTTCCTGGTCGCGTATATCGAGTCGGACGGCAGCCTCGGTCTGCACAATCCCAATTACGTGGACGCGATGCTGGCCAAGGCGGCATCGCTGCTGGATGAGAACGGGTTCTAAGCGAGCCCGCGCGACAGCTTCCGATGTGCGATGGGGCGGGCCGGTCGGGCCCGCCCCATCTGCTTGCGCTCGCGCCGCCCGTAGAGCCGGCCGGCTCTACGGCAGTTCGCTGTGAATCTCTCCGGCGATCTCCGCCGCCCGCTCGACCGACAGCCCGAACACGCTGCCCTGCCCGTTGTGGCAGCGCAGGCAGACGAAGTCGACCGTCACGGCCGCCATTCCCTCCGCGTCGCGCGCGACCTGAGAACCGTCTTCCGAGAACATCGCCGTGTAGTCCACCGGGTTCGTGTTGATGCGGAAGATGTGCGTCCGCGTGTCGCCGATGCGGCCCTGGCCGAGGAAACGCCCGTCGGCCGCGTCGAACGAGTCGATCACGGCGCGGCTCGCGTTGCGGGTCGCGTAGGTCATGTGGCAGCTCTCGCACGAAAGTGTCTCGACGTGCCCGTTGGCCGCGACGTAGGTCCGACCCTCGTGGCGGGCCAGATTCTGGTCGCTGTGGCAGACCGAACACTGGTTGCGGATGGCGTTCGTTCGATCCGCGGTCACGGAAGCGTGCGGATCGTGGCAGGTCGTGCAGGTGAAGCCGGCGTGGCCACCGCTGGCCCGCAGCTCGCTCTCCTGCTGCTGATACTGTACGAATCCGCGGGCCGCGAGGATCGGCTGATCCGCCTGAGCCGGCGTGCGGCTGTGGCACGTGCCGCAGCTCGCCTCGCCGGTCGGATCGACGAAGATGCGCGTGCGGTCGATGCGCACCTCGCTCCCGACGCTGGTGAAGTGGCCGCTGCCCGGCCCGTGGCACGACTCGCACTGGATCCCCGCCTCGACCCAGGTTCCCATGAAGCCGGGCCGGTTCTCCTGAAAGCCCGGGCTGCCGGCATGCCGCCGCATCGGACCCGTCGTGTGGCACTCGAAACAGTTCGGCGCGTAGGGCGTCGGCTCGCTCGCGTCGGGCTCATACGCGACGAATCCGGCGCCCGTTCCGTTCGGCGGAAAGGCCAGTGTCCACTGCGTCGGCACGCCCGCCGTGCCGTCCGTCAGTACGAACCCGTCGCGATCGATGAAGAGCGCCCGCTTCGTGTATCCGCCGATGACATAGCTGATATCGCTCCAGCCGAACCCCGCGGGCGGGTCGACCACGCCCGCGCGCGCGGCCTGCTGCGGATACTGCGGCGCCGCGCCTTCGATGCGTTTGAGCATCTGCGAGTGGCCGTGCAGCGCGTGCCGCTCCGCGACCTCCGCATGGCACTGTACGCAGGAACTCGAGCCGACATGCGCCGCCCCGCCGTTCGTCGCGTCGCTCATATTCGCAAAGCCCGGCGGCAGCCCGTCGTCCGCCGCGTGAAACAGGTTCGGGCAACCGGTCGCGGCGCTGAGCACCGTCAGCGAACAGGCCGACCACACCGCCCAACGAATGATTCGACCCCGTAACGGCCGCGAGCGATGCGTACAATGTGCCATGCGACTCTCCTCCACACGAGCCACCGTGGTGGTCAACGCAGGTGGCACGCCTGACAAAGCTCCGGCCGGGCCAGCCGCAGCGACGCCCCGCGGTCCGTCTCCGCCTGCGAAACCCGCCCCAGCGGCGAACCCGCCGCGAACAATCCCTGCGCGTGAGGATTGTGGCACGTCAGACAGGCGATCCGGCCGTCGACAAGCGGCAGCTCCGCCGGGCGACTCCAGCGTCGCGCGCCCGCCGAGGCGAGCGACGACTCATCGGGCATGAACCGGCCCAGGTGCCCTTCCGGAAAATAATCCCAATGCCGCACGTGACACGACAGGCACAGCACGTCCGCTTCGGCTCGCAGCGCGGGCTCGCCGCGGCGCTGCCCCGCCGGCGACCACGCCAGCGGCTCGGCATGACACACGTCGCAGCTCGCGTGCCACTGCCCCGCCGCGAGCTGCGGCGCCTGGTGCGGATTGAGCCGCAGCGGCTGCTGCTGCGTATGGCACGACGTGCAGAACATCGCTGCGTCGCCGGCGACAGTCCCGCGAAGCAGAAGCGGATTCGCTCGCGGGCGGATCGCCTCCGCGTCGCAATGCCGCGCGATGTCGTGACACGTCAGACAGCCCAGCCGCCCGTCCACCGCCGGCCAGCCCTCCGGCAGCCGCAGATTCTCGCCCGTCACCGGCCGGCCGATCGGGTGTGCATCTCGCCCCGCCCGCACGCCATCATGACAGCTCAAACAGAGCTGATCGACCTGCTCCGCCGGAATCGGCTCGATCCGCTCCCCCTCGCCCGCGTGACACTCGCGGCAGCCGTCCACCGCCCAGTGCGGATTCGACGTTCCCGCCTCGTTGTAGCGCGGCGGCGCCTCCGCGGCCTGCTCCTCCGCCCGCGGACCGGCACTGCGCCATGCGAAAACGCGCAGCCCCGGCTCGCGCAATTGCTCCGACACGAGAACGAGATAGTCCGCCGCGAAATCCGCCGGAATCCGATCGCGATTCAGATCGTCGCGCGCGGCGACCGCCAGCGCCGCCGGCAACGCGAGATTCCCCTCCGCCCCGCCCTGTCCGAACGCCAGCAGCGGCGATCCGTCGGCCGTGAACACGTGAATCCGCTGCGACGCGGCATCGAGAACGAAAGCCATGCCGTCCGGCCCGACGGCCACATCCTTCGGCCGGCCGAAACGGCCGACACGATCCCCCGGTCCGCCGAGCTGTCCCAGGTATTCGCCGGCCGCACTGAGAATCTGCACGCGGCAACCGAGCATATCGACGACCAGCACGCGGCCGTCCGGCGTCTGCGCCATCGCCAGCGGCAGGCCGAACTGGAGCGGCCCGCGCCCCGGGCCGCCGATCGACCGCAGATGCCCCCCGCCCGCCGCGTCGAACACCTCGATCCGATGCGCGGCGGCATTGCTGACCCATACCTCCTGGCCGACCTGAAGCACGCCCGACGGGCGCAGCGGAGAATCGCGCAGCGCATAGCGGGCCTGCTCGCGGTTCTGCCCGTCGTAGCGAATCACCGCCGCAGCGGCCGCATCGACGCACAGCAAGCCACCGTCCGGCGCCGCCCGGATGAGCGCCGGCCGCGACGGAGCCGCGGCAAACCGAAGGTCACGCAACCCGGCCGACGGCTCAGCGAGCTCCAGCAACGCCGCCAGCGCCAGATCACACACGACCAGCCGGCCGCCGCGCGCACAAAGACCGCCTGGCGTGATCAACCCGAGCGGCCGCTCCGGCTCGACGCCGAACAGAAACGTCGCGAGCTGCACCTCTGCCGGCGTCGGCGGGCGGCCGATTTGCAGATTCCCCAGCGCCGCGACATGCCACGACGCAGCATCGCGCTCCGCCCGCGGCGCAGCGCCGCCCGGCCGACGGTCCGTACAGGCCAGGGGGAGCGCGGCCAGCAGCGCCCACGCCGCGAGGCTACAGCCGAGCCCGGCCCCGCTCCGCCGCCTCGCGCAGATCGCCCGCCGGCCTCTCATAGTCGATGACACGTCAGGCAGAGGTTGCTTCGCTGATTGCTCATCACGAGCATGCCGTCGTGATCTTCCGTGTTGTGCGGATCGTGGCAGGAAGTGCACTGCACCCGCCCGAGCGGGAGCTTGACCCGGCCGGAGCTCGTCACGGCCGCCGGCGGGTGATATTTCGGATCCGACAGGGGGTACTTCACACCGATCGGGTGCCCCGCCAGCGGCCGCCCGCGGCTGCCAGAAGTACCGAGCTGCGAGCTGAACTGCGTCGCATGCGCGGCGGTGAACACGTCACTGGCGATCACGCCGTCGTGACAGCTCAGGCACAGCAGCGAGGCAGCGTCCAGCTCGGCCGCCAGCGTCTGGTAGGGCCGCAGCGGCTGGGTGGCGGCGGGCTGTCGCTCGGCGAGCTGCGCCGGCGGCCCGGCCAGATGGGCGACATGACACGGCAGGCACAAATCGGACGCGGGCGGTTCGGATTGTGTGAAGTCATGCGGGCTGCCCACAAGACCGCTCGTGTAGCGATCTCCGGCAGAAGCGGGCGCGGCCGGCGCCTGCGACTGCATCGCGACGGGCGACGCGGCGGGCGGCTCGGCCGACGTCAGCAGCGGCACAAGCGGCAGAAAAACCAGGGCCGGCAGGACGAGACGAGAGAACATGGCGATGAGCACATCCCATCGTTGTGCGTCGACGCGCGGATCGGCCGAGCACCGATCATGCCGAATATAGCGCCGCCGCCGGTCGGCCACAAGTCGCATTCGCGCCGCGCGCAAAAGTTCTCTGGACAGCCGCGCGCCGCCTCACTACGGTGCGACATCATCGGTCCGCCTGCGGTCGGCGGCACATTGCTACGAGCCATTTCATGCGACATCGCTGGTTGGCAATCGGCGCCGCCCTCTCGATTGCCCTCGGCCCCGGAGCCCCGGCGCTGCGCGGCCAGGACACGCAGCCGGCCGACGCCGCTCCGCCGCCCGCCTCGCAGCCGGCCGCATCGCAGGAATCCGCGCCCACCGATCAAGCCACCGACGACGCCCCGCGCACGCCCTCACTGCTCGACATCGACGAGCTGAGCTTCGAGCTCGGCTTCGACGCGTCCTATCGCCGCCGCCAAGTCATCACCGACGACGTCGGCCGCTATCGCTTTCGCGACCGGCAGGTCAACGAGGCGACGCGCTTCGACGAGACCCTCGGCTTGACGAGCGACGGCTCCATCCTCGGCGAGCGCGTGCTGCAATACGACCTGGCCGCCCGCTGGGGGCTGACGCAGGAGTCGTTCTACGAGCAGCGCCCCGGACAGGACCTCAGCGATGACCGCAGCGGCAACCTGCTCGAATACGACGTGCGCATGACGCTCTTCCCCGCCGGCCGCATCTCCGCCACGGCCTACGCCTCGCAGGGCGAAGACCGCATCCCGCGGCAGTTTCTGCCGAGCCTGGACCGGCGGCGCGAGCGCTTCGGCGGCGGCCTGTTCTACAACGACCCGATCCTGCCGATGCGGCTGACCTTCGACCACGAGTTCGAGCGGCTCGAGAGCCGTTCCGACCTGTCCGACCGCCTCATGGACGACGAGGACCGCGGCCGCGACCGCCTGGCCTACGAGGCCACCTGGCAGCCCGATCCGTTCCACGCGCTGCGGCTCCAGTACGAGTACGTCGACCAGGAGGAGAAATACTCCGGCAGCGGCACGCGCTTCGACACCGTGCGCAACGAGCTGACGCTCGACCATACGATCCGCTTCGGCCTGGACCACCGCAGCCAGGCCCAGACGCTGCTGCGATTCCAGGATGAGACGGGCGACCTGGCCCGCGATCAGTACGAGGCCGCGCTTCACCTGCGGCTCCAGCACAGCCCCTCCTTCGCAACGACCTACCGGCTGCAATACTTGCAGGAGCGCTTCCAGCAGCTCGAGCTCGAGCAGTGGCGCGGCGATATCGGCCTGGTCCACCAGCTCGGCCAGCACCTGACCTCCACGCTCAACCTCCACGGCCTGCACCAGAACACCAGCGTCCAGCAGGGGCGGCTCGGCGGAAGCCCGGACACGACCGACTGGGGCGCGACGGCCAACGCGTCCTTCTCCTTCGACAACTCGGCCGGCCGCTTCTCGGGCAACCTCTCCTACGCCCACTCGCACGTGAATACCTCCGACGGCGGCCGGGGCGGCATCGTCATCGCCGAGGCCGTCACGCTGCGCGACCCCCTGGCGACGTACCTCGCCCAGCGCAACGTCGAGATCGGCAGCATCGTCGTCACCAACCAGGCCCGCACGCGGACCTATCTGCCCGTCCGCGACTTCGTCGTCCTGCGGCACGGCGACTTCACCGCCCTGCTGCGCGTCCGCAGCGGGCAGATCGCCGACGGGCAGACCGTCTACGTCAGCTACACCTACCGCGCGTTCGACGACTTCGAGGCCCAGCGCGACCGCGCCGACCTGCGGCTCCAGCAGGACTTCAGCTTCGGCCTGACGCCCTACTACGCCGGCTCGCTCCAGAATGAGCAGATCGACCGCACGCGCTTCCTGACCTTCACCGAGCGAAACGTCAACCGCCACCGCCTCGGCCTGCGCTACCGCCAGCGGCGCTGGTCCAGCGGCATCGAGTACGAGTACAACGACGACTCGATCGACCCCTACCAGGCGGTGCACGCCACGGCCGACGCGACCCTGCTCGAAGACGCGCGCAGCACGCTCGCCGCCAACACGGCCCTCTCCTATTTCGATTTCGAGGGCAACACCGACCTCGACGCCCGCTCAACCACGCTCTTCGACGCCGGCATGAGCTACCGCTACCTGCTCGGCCGCGACCTTGAGGCCAGCACAGCGGCCCGCTATCGCTATGAAAACGACGGCCTCTACGGCCAGACGCACGGCGTGGACGTCACCGCGGGCGTGTCGTACAAGATCGGGCTGTTCAGTCTCTCGCTCGAGGTCGAGTACGACCTGCTCGACCTCGAGAAATCGAGCGACAGCGACGTGGCCGTGTGGCTCAAGCTGCGGCGCTCGATTCCGGTTCTCGCGAGGCGGCCATGAGACGGCGATCGAGCCTCATCACGCCTGCGATGTTCGCGCTGGCCGCCCTCTGCGGCTGCCAGGCGCCGCGCGGCCCGGTCTTCCCGGCCATCGACCCGCCCATCGTCTGGCCGCGGCCGCCCGAGACGCCGCGCATCCGCTACGTCGGCCAGCTCACCGGCGGGCGCGAGCTCGGCGCTCACCCGCCCGGCTGGTCACCGCTGCGCGCCCTGATCGCCGGGCCGCCGCCGCAGCGCGCCTTCTCGACGCCGACGGCCGTCGCGGTCGACGGGCCCCGGGTCTACGTCGCCGACGGGCAGATGCAATGCGTGCACGTGCTCGATCTCGAGGCCCGCACAATCGACGCCATCAGCAACGCCGGCGGCTCGCCGCTGTTGTGGCCTTCGGATGTCGCCATCGCCGGCGAGCACCTGGTCGTCGCCGACAGCCGCGCCGCCGCGGTGCACTGGTTCGACCTGGCCGGCCGCCACCTCGAATCGACCGGCGCGGGAGAATTCATCCGCCCCGCCGCCGTCGCCTGGCACGCGCCGTCGCGCCGCCTGTGGGTCGTCGACGCCGGCGCTCACGCCTGCATCCTGCTCGGCCGCGATTCGCTGGCCCCGCTGCGCATCGGCACGCGCGGCTCGGCCGCCGGCGAGTTCAACTACCCGGCCGGTCTGGCCGCCCGCGACGAGGCGATCGCCATCGCCGACTCGATGAACTTCCGCATCCAGGTACTCTCGCCGGAGGGCACGCCTCGGCTCGTCTTCGGCCGCAAGGGCGACGCCGCGGGCGATTTCTCCCTGCCGCGGGATGTCGCCTACGACTCCGACAATCACCTTTACGTGCTCGACAGTCAGTTCGAGAATGTGCAGATCTTCGACCCGCAGGGCCGGCTGCTGCTGGCCTTCGGCCGGGAGGGCAACGGCCCGGGCGAGTTCTGGCTGCCTTCGGGGATCACGATCGACGCGCAGGACCGCATCTGGATCGCCGACACCTACAATCGCCGCGTCCAGGTCTTTCAGTATCTCAAGCAGGAGGCGGAGTCGTGAGCACGCAGCCTGGTGTGGGCAGCCAAAACGACCGCAACGTGCGGAGTGCGGGCGTCTCGCCCGCGGCCTCTGGGTGGTACGGGCGTCCCGCCCGTACGGGCCCCTGCGCGCCGCGCCCGTTACGGAGCTGGCCGCGCCCCTCGAGCAGCGCATGCGTCGCGCCCGAAACCCGCTCGGGAATGCGTCCGCAAACCACGCACCTATTCGCGATCCTGGTCGCGGTCGCCCTGTTCGCGGCCGCCCTGGCCGCGGCCGCGCCGGCCGACGACAGCGTCGTCAACTCCAAGCACGACCTCTCCGCCTTCGGCCCCGGCCCGGTCCGCGCGCTGACCGAAAGCGAGGTCTGCATCTTCTGCCACGCGCCGCATAACACCGACCCGGCCACGCCGCTGTGGAACCGCTATCAACCCACCACGCACTACCGCATCTACGACAGCAGCACCACCGACGCCCGCATCGACCAGCCCGGCGGATCGAGCAAGATGTGCCTGAGCTGCCACGACGGCAGCATCGCCGTCGGCCTCGTCCTCAGCCGCCCGCCCACCGACCCGATCCCCATGAATCACCCGCTGCTGCCCAGCGGACCGTCCAACCTGACCAACGACCTCTCCGACGACCACCCCATCGGCCTGCGCTACGACCGCGCCCTCTCGAACCGGGACCCGCAGCTCCGCCCGCCCGAGCTGGTCAGCCATGCGATCCAGCTCGGCCGCCGCGGCGAGCTCGAGTGCATCGCCTGCCACGACCCGCACAACAACGAGCTGGGCGATTTCCTGCGCATCACCGACCGGCAGAGCGCTCTGTGCGTGACCTGCCACGACATGAACGGCTGGCGGACCAGCGCGCACGCCCTCAGCAGCGCGAATGTCCCCATCCACGTCACCAACGGCGAGGCGCTCCCCTATCGTTCCCTGCGCGACAACGCCTGTGCCACCTGCCACGCCGCCCACAACGCCACCCAGAACGAGCGCCTCCTGCGGGCCCGCTCCTACGACCTGTGCATCGGCTGCCACGACGGCCTGAGCGCCCGTGACGTCCTCTCCGCCAGCAATCAGCGCAGCGGCCACCAGCCCCATCGCCTGCGCGAGGTGCACGACCCGGCCGAGAACCCGCTCACCATGCGGCCGCACGTCGAGTGCGTCGACTGCCACAACCCGCACGCGGTGCGCGAGAACCCGCTCGCGTTCGTCGCCCCCGCGGCCGGCCGGCGATCCGTCTTCGTGCCGCCCGCGATGGAGCACGTGCCCGGCGTCTCGCTGGCCGGCGTGCCGGTCGAACGGGCGACCTTCTATTACGAGGTCTGCTTTCGCTGCCACGCGGACAATCCCGTGCCGATCGCCAATCGCATCCAGCGGCAGCGCGACGACTGGGGCAACATCCGCCGCCAGTTCCTGCCCACGGCCGCCTCGACCCACCCGATCGCGGCCGGCTCGCTGCGCAGCGACGACGTTCCCAGCCTTGTGCCCGAGCAGCGGCTCGGCGCGCCGCTGAGCTGCCAGGACTGCCACAACAACGCCGACGCCCGCCAGCTCGGCGGCAGCTCGGCCAACGGCCCGCACGGCTCGCGATACGATTTCCTGCTGCTGGACCGCTACGAGACGGCCGACTTCACGACCGAGACGCCGCAGGCCTATGCCCTGTGCTACCGCTGCCACGACCGCAACTCGATCCTGAACAACGAGAGCTTTCCCTTCCACCGCGAGCACGTCGTCCGCGGCCACACGCCGTGCAGCTCGTGCCACACGGCCCACGGCGTCGACGGCAGCCGCTCGCAGCATTCGCACCTGATCAATTTCGACGTGTCGATCGTGCAGGGGGAGCGATTGTTCGTGGACCTCGGCCAGCGGGCGGGCACCTGCACGCTGACCTGCCACGGCGTGCGGCATGTGAATTTCAATTACGGGCCCAGCAGCCGCTAGCCGCTGACAATCGGCTTCGAGCCGCCACCGGCTGTCTGCACCGGGCCGCGACCGCCCATCTGACCGAGCCGCGACACTCGCTACTCTTAACTCTTAACTCTGAACTCCCTCTACGTCTTCCCCGCGCACCCCGTCCAGCTCGGCGCCCGCTTCTCCAAAAAGGCCCGCATCCCCTCGTGCGCATCCGAGCAACTGAAGCACAGGCTGAACTGCCGCGCCTCGTCATCGTTCAGCAATGCCCGTTTGACCCGCGCGATCGCATGCGGCGCGGCCGACTGAAACAGCTTGAACCAGCGCTCCAGGGCCGCGTCCAGATCCGCCTCGCCCGGCACGACCTCGTCGACCAGCCCGATCGCCGCCGCCTGCTCCGCGCTGATCGGCTCGCCCGAATAGAGCATCCGCAGCGCCCACCCCAGCGGCACCAGCGTCCGCAGCCGCATCGTCCCGCCCCAGCCCGGTATCAGCCCCAGCTTGACCTCCGGCTGGCCGATCTTCGCCCCCGCCACCATGATCCGGAAGCTGCACGCCATGGCCAGCTCGCAGCCGCCGCCGAGCGTATGCCCGTTGAGCGCGGCGAACGTGATCTGCGGCAGAAACTCGATCGCATTGAACACCCGCTGACCGTGCTGGCTCAGCGCGTAGCCCTGATCCTCGTTCATGCTGGCCATCTCGGAGATGTCCGCACCGGCGATGAACACCTTGCCCGTGCTGCGAAACACGACGAAGCGCGTCTCGCTGCAATCCTTCAGCCGTTCGAGCTGCGTCGTCAGCTCCCCCAGCGCCGCCGAGCACAGAATCGCCGGCCCCTTCTCAGAGACGAAGCGAATCGTCGCCACCGACCCGCTCTTCTCCAGCTCGATCCGCGTCGTGGCCTTCGTCTCAGCGCTCATAGCTGTAGAACCCCTTTCCGCTCTTGCGGCCGAGCATCCCGGCCCGAACCATCGTCCTCAGCAGCGGCGCGGGGGCATACCGATCCTGCCCCAGGTCGCGATGCAGCACTTCCATGATCGCCAGGCACACATCCAGCCCGATCAGGTCCGCCGTCGCCAGCGGACCCATCGTGTGCGCGCAGCCCAGCTTCATCACCTCGTCGATCGTCGCCGCGTCCGCCACCCCGTCCGCGCAGCACTGAATCGCCTCGTTGATCAGCGGCATCAGCACCCGGTTGCTCACGAAACCCGGATGATCCTTCACCCGCAGCGGCGTCTTGCCCAGCTCCCGGGAAAGCCCGCTGATCGCCTCGACCACCGGCTCGCCCGTCTGAAGCCCCACCACGATCTCCACCAGGCTCATCAGCGGGACCGGATTGAAAAAGTGCATGCCGATGAACTGCGCCGGCCGGCCGCTGGCCGCCCCCAGCTCGCTGATCGAGATGCTGCTCGTGTTGCTCGCGAAGATCACGTCCGCCGCGGCCGAGCGGTTCAGACCCGCCCACAGCTCCCTCTTCGTCTTCGGGTCCTCGAAGATCGCCTCGACGATCAGGTCCGCCCCGGCACACTCGCTCAGGCTCGCCGCCACGAGGTTCTTGCGGGTCGCGCCAGCCGCATCGGCCGCCAGCTTGCCCTTGCTGACGAGCTTATCGAGCGACTTTTCGATCCCCGCCAGCCCCCGCTCCACCGCTCCGGCCAGCGCGTCGTGCATCAGCACCCGCCGGCCGCCCTGGGCGAAGGTCTGGGCGATCCCCGAGCCCATCGTGCCGGCACCGATCACGGCCACGGTCTTGATATTCGTGCGAAGGTCCATCCCGTCCTGTCCCGCTCTGCAGGTGTCCAGCGAAGATCTGAACTGAACGCAGAGGCAGGATAACGCACGCGGCGGCCCTTCGGCAACCGCGGCCGGGATGCGAAGAGATGCGGCGCCAGCCGCCGGCCGGGTCAGTCGCAGGTCACTCGCCGGGGCTGCTGTGCGGTTTCGCTCTGGATGGCCCCGCCTGCCGTGCCAGTGCAGGGCTACTCGCCCGCCGGCGTGCTGAACGAATCGAGCGGCGAATACGTCCCGCTGTAGAACTTCTTCATGAACAGCGGATTCTGCTCTGCCACCAGCTCGTCGTGCAGCAGCACGGCGTGCTTGTAGGCGATCCGGGCAGCTTCGCAGCTCGTGTAATCCTGGTAGTACAGGCTGTTGGTATGCACCAGGTTCGCCGCGGCGCAGCCGCCCGCACAGATCTTCTGCATCGGGCAGAGCGAGCAGCCGGGCTTGTAAGCCGCCCAGCGATCCTTGTCGAGAAACGCCTGGTGCATCAGGTGGTTGAAGCCGTCCTCGAAGATGTTGCCAAAGCGCCACGCGCCCCGGCCGCCGGAATCCAGGTCGGCTCCGTCCATGCGGTGACACGGCCAGATGTCCCCGTGCTCGTCAATCAGCACCATCCCGCGTCCGACGCCGCACTGCTGCTGCGCCTGCTCGCCCGAAATCTGCGCTCTGACGATGTAATCGAACGCACCGAACTCGCGGTCGATTCCCTTGCGATACCAGTTGTCGCGAACGTGCTCGCGTATCAGGCCCATCTGGCGGTCATACTCGCGCAGGTCATCGTCGGTCCACTCGTTCTCGTCGGCGAGCGCAAAGGTCATGCTGACAAAACTCTGCCGCTCAAAGTACAGGATACTGTCGAACATGCTGTTGACCAACCGGGGCGTCAGCGTGGCTCGCGCCATCGCACCCGGACGGTCTGCCAGGACGTAGCGGATTCCCTGCTCGGCCTTTTCCGAGCTCTTCGCGCCGCCGACGCCGGGGCGCTGCTTGTCCTGTACTTCCGGTGGGCCGTCGATCGAGCAATGCCAGCCCATCCCCCACTGGCGAAAGAACGAGGCGATCTCCTCGTTGATCAGCGTCAGGTTCGTCGTGCAGCCGAACTGGATGGACTTGCCGTGTGCGGCCGCGCGTCGCTTGGCATACGGCACGATCTGCTTGATCAGTGGGAATTGCAGCAGCGGCTCGCCGCCGAACAGGTTCACCCAGAGTTCCGACGCGCTGTACGACGCTGCAATCAGCCAGTCGATCGCGGCGACGGCCGTGTCCAGGTTCATCCGCGACGCGCCCGGGTACACGTGCTCGCTCTTGAAGCAGTAGCCACAGCGAAGGTTGCAGTTCTTGGTCGTATCCAGATCCAGGACCGTAACGGCCATGTGCTGCGGCAGCGACCCCGGGTGGAACGTCCGCCGCTTCGACCAGTGGCTCAGCTTATGGTCAGCCGCCGATGGCGGGCGGCTCTGCCTGTCCGGCCGCGCCGTTTGAGGCGCCGTCGGCAGCACCGGCAGGGCGAGCCCTGACCCACGAGAGATCGTGTTCGTTGTCCCCACGCTGACCTCCCTCAAATCGATTCCTGTGATCGGTAACTACTGTGTCCATCCAGACTATGACCTGTCCGCTTCGAGCAACCGCACGAAACCGTGTATTTGGCGGGACAGATGCTAGGAACCGCTCGTAACGCGCCGCCCGTGCAATATCGCTCGCCATTCGAGTTACCAAATGGCTGATGGCAGGACAAAACAACATCTGCCACCCGGAGATTGCTTCGGCGCACATTATCGAGCGCAAGCCGGGACACACCTCACAGAACAATGAACACAGGGGCGATGTGTAACCGCAGCCACGAATGCCGTTGAATCGATACGATGGCGGTGAACGATGTCGACAGGCATAGCGCCGCCCATGGCAGTCGATCGCCATTCTCGTCAATGAGCCGCAGCGCGGGACAGACATCACACCATCGCGTAAGCAAGTTACCAGTATCGAAAATGGATACGAACTCCGGATGTCAAATTCCTTGCTGTCATACGCGTCGCAGAGGAACTCTGCTATCGCCTCACTCGATGGCGCAGAGTATGCGCCCGCGACACGTGGTCGCACAAAGCCTACGCCGTCGCTGTGGCAGGCAATGCGCCACATCGAGCCCCAGTATCCCCATCTCCGCTGATTAGAACTGCTCAGCGACACGGCAGGACGGACGCGGAACCCGCGATTCGCGAGGTCGGCTGCACGGTCAACCAACAATGACGACTCCGATTCCATCTCGCCAGGATCCCAGATCCGAATCTCCACAGCTGGCAATCTATCAGTCAATAAGTCGGCTACAGACCGCGGAAACTCAGTATCCGCTGTGAGACGAATTACGTACGATAGTCTTAGCATTGCGAACGTTCTGTGAAGCAATTTCTCTATCGATGTAATCCACGACCGGATGAAAAACCAATCAGACGGGGCGCAGCGAAGCGAAAAATCAACCTCTACGAACTCTGTGCCAGGCCGGGCCACTGACGCTAAGAGATCTTCCGGAGCCGGCCAACGCGAAGGAGCATCGAGCAAGGTGACGCGCACACGCCGGTTCGCGGCGAATGCTCCTCCGGCATTGGTGCGATCAGCGCTGATATCCAACTCTATGCGGTCCGCGCGGGACTGCTGAGTATCAGATACTGTAACTCTTGGCGGCGATCCATCAACCCAAGTCAACCAACCGTAAGCGGTGGAATGGTCAAGTCGAATGACTTCGTCGACTGGCATTTCGCACTCCGATCGGGTCACCGGGCACTCTGAGAACTACGGTATGATAAGATCATCGAAGGAGATTTCTGCCCAGTCGGTTGAGGTGGAGCCATCCGACGCAACGTTGATAAGCGCGACAAGCATCACGCGCCGACTCTCCGACGCTGCAACCGGTATCCAGGACTCGCGCTCGCTTAGCTCGTAGCGGGCGCCGGTCTCGGCTTCAATAACAATTGGCATCCACCGGCGGTCAACCTCATGATAGGTTGAGGTCACGATGAAGGCTCCGTCGGGTGCAATCTGAGGTCCCCACGCTGGAAGGGGCGGCACATGATCAACACGAATGATCTGACCAGTTTGGTAATTCACGAATTCAATATCGATTTCGACCGCACCCGGATTCGAATCCAACGGCACAAGCAGCTTCGGGATCCAGCTATGGATCGGATCGAAGCGAAGGCTTTCCTGGTCCGTGCACTCGAACAGCACGCAGTCGAACGACGACGGCCCGTGAAACATCCAAAACCGACGTTTGTAATCCGACTCTCGAAGGTTCCGAACGACCCACGCCCCGCCAACTTCCGCCTTCACGAAAGCGAACTCGGGATCGTTCCCCAGATACTGCTCGTGCAGAACAGCGCCAGAGCCCCAATCGATAACTCGGTAGCGCCAACCGCCGTGTTGCAGTGGGTGTTGTACCTCAGATTGAATAATCTGTTCTGTCGACGCGGACAGTTCCAGTACCCAAAGCTCCTGTTCACTCAGCCACTCGGCCTGGGCACACTGCATGTTTGGACGATCGACAGCCACGCGATCATAGATATCCACAACTGCGCCGGAGACCAGATCCAGGAGCACGGGACGACCAGCGTCCAACCTGATCGCCAAGTAACGACCAGACGGGGAGTATCTTGGGCGATCGACAATCCTCGACGAGTCAAGCGATAGTGGAAGGGGAATTCGAACGCCAATGTCCGTGCCGCCCCATACTGTCCCATCGCTCCGCAACATGGCATCTCCCCTCGGCGCAGGAAGCAGGAGAAAACTCCCCGTGAGTACGCTCGCCACGCCAGCTACGCCACACAACTTCCTCTTCGACATTTCTCGGCTCCTTGAACGTTTAGTCGTCGAGCATCACGTAGCCGTGCAGTTATTGCTATTGGCAGAGGCCGGCGAGCATACATTAGCGTTGCCCGACGTTGTCAAACATTGATTTGCTGACGGCGCCGTGCAACAATTCGCGACACCCCCTGTCGAGGAGAAGCATGTATTCGTTCCCGTTCCTGACTGGGACACGCATGCGTTGCCCGCTGCGCCGCTGCAGAAATTGATAGACCCGGACGTCGAACCCGTGCATTCATTCCACGTCCCAGTTGCTCCTCGGCAACTATTAGCGCCCGATGGAAGTCCACAGTGATTCGCCGTACCGCCCGTCTTCCCGCCCGTGCAGGTATTGCCGATCGTCGCCGCGGTGCACTCATTTGGGTCGGGACCTGTACACGTGTTCGGGTTCGTCGACGTGCACGCGAGGCTCACGCAGTTTATAGCTGCCTCGGCTCGCTCTCCCGACAATATCCAGCCCATAGCAGTATACACAGCACTCCACGCGAAGAGGCCGAAAAATTCGCGTCTTCCGAGCACCGGTAAGCCACCAACATTTGTAGGCTCGTCCTCGGGGATCGCACGCATGTTGGCGGTCCGCGTACCACCGGCTCGTTCGTCTGCGGAATCCATTCTCTCGACAGTCATGTCAGCACTCCAGCGGGAGCAACGAACCTCACTCGCTGCCATGCGTGTTGAGCTGCTGCTAAGTGGGGATTCGTCAGCTTGTACGAATCCTGCGCCTTCGCCCAAGAGACGCAGTTATACTCGTCGCAGAGCTGCGGCCGGCGGGGGTCGCCATACAGGCCGCACGAATGAAGGACCTCCCCGGCGACCGTCTCCGATTTCAGGTGCTGACAAGGCCCCAGGTGCAGCGTCGCGTCATGCACCTTGTCGCAGCAGTCCGCCTGCCCCTCGGCCGCCGGCGGCGACAGGCGATAGCCGATGGCTCGCAGGAACCTGCGATAGCGGCTGTTCGTGCCCGGAAGCGCGATATCGACTTCGCAGCAACGCGCACATCGCCGGCAGACATCAGAGGTAATGTCGCGCTCGTGAATCGTCAGAACAGCAGGCACATCCGCCATCACAGCCTCCCGACGCGGATACGTCCCGTGGCACCCGATAATGATGTACGCAATGTACAGACGAACTTCGCAAAAAGTAAAGCAGATTCTTTGCTGCCCCCCCCCCGGAGACCGCTCGTAACCTGTTGAAGCGAAAGAAATTATAAAAATCTCAGGCGGCCGCAAAAATCGGCGTGGTTTCCCGGGCTGGGGCCATCTCGGCGCGAGTCTGTCGCCGCTGGCGCAACGACGACGTGCGCCCATGCCCCCCCGTAACGAGTCTGTAACGCCTGGCTATCCAGTCACCGGCCGCGTGCGCGACCGGTTCCCCCCGCGCCCCTCGGCCCCTCACCGCACCACCCACTCCGGCTCGTTCAGCAGCTTCCGCGCGATCACCAGCCGCTGAATCTCGCTCGTCCCCTCGTACAGCTCCGTGATCTTCGCATCCCGCAGGTACCGCTCCACCGGATAGTCGCAGATATACCCGTACCCCCCGAAAACCTGCACCGCCATGTTCGTCACCCGGCTGGAAAGCTCGCTGGCGAACAGTTTGGCCATCGCCGCCTCCGGCTCGTACGGCCGGCCGGCCTGCTTGAGCCACGCCCCGCGCAACATCAGCAGCCGCGCCGCTGCGATCCCCGTCGCCATGTCCGCCAGCTTCCACTGGATCGCCTGAAAATCCGCGATCGGCCGGTTGAATTGCTGCCGCGTGGTCGAATACCTGGCCGCCGCCTCCAGCGCCGCCTGCGAAATCCCCACCGCCTGCGCCGCCACGCCCAGCCGCCCGCCGTCCAGCGTGCTCAGCGCGATCCGCAGCCCCCGCCCGCGCTCTCCCAGCAGCGCCGCCTTCGGCACCACGCAGTCCTCGAAGACCAGCTCGGCCGTGCTGCTGGCCTTGAGCCCCATTTTCTTCTCGACCTTGCCGATCCGCAGCCCCGGCGAATCCTTCTCGACGATAAACGCGCTCAGCCGCCGCTTGGCGTCATCCGCATCCGTCACCGCGAACAGGATGATCACCTGCGCCTCGACGCCGTTGGTGACGAAGCACTTGGTCCCCGTGATGTGCCAGCCGTCGCTCTTTTCGACGGCCGCGCAGCGCGCCGCCCCCGCGTCGCTGCCGCTGCCCGGCTCGGTCAGTGAGAAACAGCCGATCCACTCCCCGCTGGCGAGCTTCGGCAGATACTTCCGCTTCTGCTCGTCCGTGCCGTACTTCAGAATCGGGTCGACACAGAGCGAATGATGCGCCGAGATCAGAATCCCCGTCGCCGCACACGCCCGCGACAGCTCCTCGACCGCCATCACGTACGAGACGACATCCAGCCCCGCCCCGCCCAGCTCCGCCGGCACATACAGCCCGAACAGCCCCATCTCGCCGAGCTGCTGCGCCAGCCCCTCCTCGAACCGCCCGGCCGCCTCGCGCGCCTCGGCCCCGGGAGCCACCTGCCTGTCGCAGAATGTCCGCAGCGCCTGCTGCAACTGAAGCTGATCTTCGTCGAATCGAAAGTCCAAGCTGCGCTCCTGTCGCTGCGCGCCTCCCGGCCGCGGTCGCGCCGCCCCGGGCCGTCCCGCCGCTGCGCTACGCCGCCAGCGTGTTCAGCACGTGCCGCGCGATCAGAATCCGCTGAATCTGGCTGCTCCCCTCGCCGATCTCGCACAGCTTCGCGTCGCGCATGTAGCGCTCGACCGGCACGTCCTTCGTGTAGCCGTAGCCGCCGTGAATCTGGATCGCGTTCAGACACGCCCGCGTCGCGATCTCGCTGGCGAAAAGCTTGGCCACCGAAGCCTTCACCGGCTGCGTCTCGCCCCGGTCCAGCGACTGGGCCGCGTCATGCACCAGCAGCCGCGCCGCCTCGATCTCCGTCGCGATGTCCGCCAGCATGAACGAGATCGCCTGGTGCTCGCCGATCGGCTTGCCGAACGCCTGCCGCTCCTTCGCGTACGCCAGCGACTCCTCCAGCGCTCCGCGGGCCAGCCCGACCGACAGCGCCCCGATCCCCACCCGGCCACGCTCCAGCACGCGCAGCGCATCCACGTATCCGCCCCCGCGCGGCCCGACCATCGCCTCGCCCGGAACGAACACCTCCTCGAAATCCAGCGTCACCGTGTCGCTCGAACGCATGCCCAGCTTGTCTTCCTTCCGGCCGATCGAGAAGCCCTCCGCGCCGCGCTCGACGATGAAGGCCGAGATCCCCTTGGCCCCCTTGTCGGCGTCCGTCCGCGCCATCACCACGAACACGTGCGCCCGCCACCCGTTCGTGATGAAGATCTTGTGCCCCGTCAGCCGCCAGCCGTCGCCGTCCGGCACCGCCCGCGTCGCCAGCGCCGCCGCGTCCGAACCGCAGCCCGGCTCCGTCAGCCCCCACGCGCCCAGCCACTTGCCCGACGCCAGCTTCGGCAGATAGTGCTGCTTCTGAGCGTCGCTCGCCGCCAGCAGCAGGTGCGAGATGCACAGCCCGTTGTGCGCCGCCAGCATCAGCGCCACGCCGCCGTCCTGCCGCGCGATCTCCTCCATCACCACGCAGTTGCCCAGGCAGCTCAGCCCCGCCCCGCCCAGCTCCGCCGGCACCAGCGTGCCCAGCAGCCCCAGCTCGCTCATCTGGGCGATCAGCTCGTCGGGAATGAGCTGCTCCCGATCCCACTCGCGCGCGTGCGGGCGGATCTCCTCCGCCGCAAACCTGCGGACCATGTCGCGCAACTGCACGAGCTCTTCCGGCAGATCGAATTGCATCGGGCTTCCTGTCCGTCTGTGGATTCGCAATCGTGGAACGACCGCATTCCGGTCGATAGAATTGTAGCCCCGCTGGATGGGGCTTTCAAAGCAGCAACCCGACCCGGAATCCGCAATGGGCCGCGCCGTTAAACTGCTCGGTATTCAGGCCGGTCGCGGCGCCCCCACGCCCGGCGCCCAGGAGGGACCCTTCACCCTCCGCGAGCGCGGCCTCATTCTCCGCCTCACCGCCGCCGGCCACGCCGTCGAAGACCTCGGCGACATCCCCGGAGAATACGAGACCCGCTTCGCCATCGCCCCCGGCCAGAGCGTCAATCACCTGCACAACGTGCTCCAGGTCAACCGCCACACGCACGCCTGCGTCCTCGGCACGCGCCGCAAGGCGCCCGCCGCCTTCCTCCTCGTCGTCGGCGGCGACCACAGCCTGGCCATCGGCACGCTCGCCGGCCTCTCGGATGCCTGCCAGCGGCTCGGCCTGCTCTGGATCGACGCCCACGCCGACTTCAACACCCCCGCCACCAGCCCCTCCGGCAACATCCACGGCATGAGCCTGGCCGTCGTCTGCGGCCTGGGCCACCGCGACCTGCGGCTCATCTCCGACTACGACCCCATGGTCGAACAGGAAGACGTCTTTCTGCTCGGCCCGCGCGACATCGACCCTGGCGAGCAGCAGAACCTGGCCGAAAGCCGCGTCCACCTGCGGACCACGCAGCAGTGGCGCGAGGCCGGCATCGTCGAGACGGCCATGCGGGCGTGCGAAACGCTGCGAACCCGCTGCGATCACATTCACCTGAGCTTCGATATCGACGTGCTCGATCCGCAGTTCGTGCCCGGAACCGGAACCCCCGTCCCCGGCGGATTGAGCGCCGGCGAGGCCCGCTCGCTGCTGGCCGCACTCGGCCGCAGCGGCGCAATCGGCTCGGCTGAGTTCGTCGAATACAACCCGATGCTCGACCCCGACGGCCGCACGGCCGAGCTGACGCTGGAGCTGATCTCCGCGCTGCTCGGCCACTAGTCGAGTTCGCGAGTTTCGCAGAGCGCGGACGCCCCGCCCGCGTGATCAGAGCCGCGACCGTAAGCAGCGGGCCATTTTCGCACGCGCGCCCGCGCCAGCGCCAGCTCGCATCCAACTCATCTGATCACCCTATCCGCCGCCGAAACGAGGTGAATGTGCTTCGGCGCTTCGCGGGCAGCGCTGCTGCGCTCGCCCGCTCCCTCACGCTCGCGGCTCGAAGCAAAGTGAGGACGCGTGCCGCTCACGCTCGCGGCCCGGAGCCCAGTGAAAACGCGTGTCGCTCACGCTCGCGGCCCGGAGCCCAGTGAAAACGCGTGTCGCTCACGCTCGCGGCCCGGAGCCTGTCGAGCGCTCGCGCCGCAAAACGCCCACGCCGCTCACCGCGCCGCCTCAGCGCACCCCCGCCTTCGCCCGCGCCGGCCCGCCCGACCGCAACACCGACGCGATCTTCTCCACCAGCGCATCCGACGAGAACGGCTTGCGCAGGAAGGTCACCCGGCTCGACAGATGCATATCCTCCGGCAGGCTCTCCTCGCTGTGCCCGCTGGCGATCACCACCCGCGCGTCCGGCCGCACCGCCATGATCTCGCGATAAACCTCCATGCCGCTCTTGCCGGGCATGGTCATATCCAGAATCACGACGTCGATCTCCCCCCCGCGCCGCCGGAAGAGCTCTGCGCCCTCACGCCCGTCACGCGCCAGCAGCACGCGGAACCCGCGCATCTGGAGAATCGCCTCGACGACCTCGCGCACCTCCGCCTCGTCATCCACGACCAGCGCCGTCCGCCCGTCCATCCGCTGCACGTGCGGCATCGGCCGCTCCGATCCGCCCGCGACCCGCGTCGAGATCGGAAACGCCAGCGTGAAGCGCGTCCCCTTGCCCGGCTCGCTCTCGACGTGCACGAATCCGCGGTGCGCCCGCACCACGCCCAGCATCGCCGACAGCCCCAGCCCGCGGCCCGCACCCTTGTTCGAGAAGAACGGCTCGAACACGCGCGCCAGCGTCTCGCGCGACATTCCGCAACCGTCGTCCGACACGCTCACGCACGCATACCGGCCCGGCGGCACCGTTTGCCCGGCAAACAGCCGCCGCGGCGCCGACCCGTCCATCACCAACGTGTGCGTCGCCACCGTCACGCAGCCGTCCTTGCTGCCGATCGCCTCCACCGCGTTCACCAGCAGGTTCATCAGCATCTGCTGAAACTGCCCGCTGTCCGCCTCGATCGTCGCCGGCTCGCGCTCCAGCTCGATCTGAAGCTGGATGTGCTTCGGCACGGCCGCCCGCATGAACTCGGCCATCTCCTCGACCAGTGCGTTCAGCTCGCACGGCTCGGCGTCGCACGTCACCCGCCCTGAGTAGGTCAGAATCTGGCGGATCACCTTGGCCGCCCGTTCGCACGCCCCGACCACGCGTGACAGCCGGTCGCGCACCGCTTCGTCGTCGCCGATCTGTGCCTGGGCCAGGCAGGCGTTGCCCAGAATTCCCACCAGCATGTTGTTCAGGTCGTGTGCGATGCCGCCCGCCAGCAGCCCCAGGCTCTCCAGTTTCTGGGCCTGCTGGCTGTGCGCTTCCATTTGCCGCCGCTCTTCCTCGGCCCGCCGCCGCTGGCTCATGTCTTTGAAGACGATCACCGCCCCGATCGGCCGCGTCCCGTCCCACATCGACGACAGTGAGAACTCCGCCGCGAACCGCGTCCCGTCCGCCCGCACGAAGTCCCTCTCCACGCGGACGGCCGATGTCCCCCGCGAGAGCACGTCGCACAGTCCGCAGTCCGTCCGCGCGCACCGTCCCGCCCGGCTCTCCTCGTGCAGGAACACCTCGTGCGCCGGCCGCCCGATCAGCCCCCCGGGCCACGCCCCCAGCATCGCCGCTCCCGCCGGGTTGATGAAGGTCACGTCCCCGTTGCTGTCCAGCCCCGCGATTCCCTCCGCCGCGCAGCACAGGATCAGCTTATGCTGCCACGTCAGCAGTGCCAGCGCCTCCTCAGTACGCTTACGCTCGCTGACGTCCCGCGCGAACCCGACCAGCACCTTTGCCCCGCCGTCATGCACCACGTTGATGCTGATCTCCAGGTGCACGACGTGCCCGTCCTTGTGCCGGTGCGCCGTCGGAAAGTGATGCAGCCCCGTCCGCCCATACACCGCCCCCGCCTCCACCCGCGATTCCGCCACCTCCAGGTCGGAGATCCGCATCGAAAGCAGCTCCGACTCGCTGTAGCCCGTCATCCGGCAGAACGCCTCGTTCACCTCCAGGAAGCGGCAGTCGTGGTCGACTACGAAAAAGCCGTCCATGCTGCTGCGCAGAATGGCCCGATTCCGCAGCGCCAGCCGCTGCTCGTTCTCCGATGCCGCGGGGCGCCCGCCCGCGGATGCACCCGCCAAGTCACCCGCTGGTGCGAGATTCCCTTCTGGCACCCCGGCCCTCCCAGTCGACCCAGCGACCCGCGACGGATGAGTGCCGCCGCCCCCCGCTGGTTTCTCTGAACCCCTCTCTTCGCCCTCTTCCGCGAGCACAACCAGCGCCGCCTGCCCCGCCAGCGGGCCCGACACGATCGGCTCCACCGTCAGACGCCGCGCCTTCCCCCCCGACGCCAGCGTCAGCGAATGACCCTGACCCGCGTCGCACGCCCGCTCCAGCACACGACGCAGCTCCGCGGACTGCCCCGCCGACAGCCCGATCGGAAACCCGCCTTCTTCCGGCCCACTGCGTCCGCCCACCGTCAGGCAACGCCCGTCGCGCGCATAGATGGACCATCTCATTCGCGACCTCCGCCCACGTTCGCGCCCGGCGGCCAGTCAGGCAAGCGGCCCTGCTCCGCCTCGGACGCACGTTCGTAACAGAGGGCGGCCGACTCGAGTCGCCCAGCGCGCTCGAGCGCCGACCCCTTCTGCCGCCACGCGGCCGCCTCCATCCGCAGATTGGCATGCCGCCGGGCCAGCGCGATCCGCAGGTCCGCGCAGCGTGCCGCCTCCGTGTAATGTCCCAGCTCCAGGTTCAGATCGGCCATGTACTCGTAGACGCGCCCCAGCCCGTTCCAGAAACTCGTCCGCTCCAGGATGTTCAGCGCCGCGGTCAGCTCCCGCTGCGCCTCCGAGAAGCGCCCCTGGAGCGCCGCACAGTGACCCAGGTTCATGTACGCCACGCCGATGTTGACGAAGTCCTCCGCCTCGTGCGCCAGCGTCAGCGCCCGGCGGAACTGCCGCCGCGCCTCGTCGTAGCGCTTCTGCTCACGCAGCACGTGCCCGATCCCGTTGTACGGCCCGATCAGCGAGACGATCGCGCCATAGCGCCGGTGCGTCTCGATCGCCTGGCGGAACATCGCCTCCGCCTCGTCCACCCGCCCGAGCTGAAGCAGAATGAAGCCCAGGTTGTTGCGGATCAGCGCCACGTCCGTCGTCAGCCCCAGGCTTTCGGCGATCTGCACCGCCCGCGTCAGGCTCTCGTTGGCTGCGGCATACTCCCCGCGGAAATAGTGCATCGTCCCCAGGTTCGCGTGCGCCTCGACCATCTGCCGCAGGTCCGAACTGCGCTCCGCCAGCCCCCGCTGCTGCGCGTTGAACGCCTGCGCCTCCTCGTAGCGCCCCATCCGCGCGCAGCACACGCCCAGAAAGCCGATCGCCTCGCAGAAATCCGGAGAGTGCTCGATCGCCTCGCGCGTCAGCGCCAGCGCCTGCTCGTAGTCCCCCCGCAGGAACGCACGCTTCGCCACCACGAACCGCTCCCGCGCCGCCAGCGTCACCACCGGCAGCGTCGAAACCGGCCGGCCCTCGCTCGCCGGCGACAGCCGCAGCGCCCGCATCAGCGCCTCGCCCAGCTTCCGCTCCAGGTTCGCCAGGTCCGCCAGCGGCCCGCACACCGGCGCGACCACCGGCTCCTCGCGCGGCAGGCGCTCCAGCACCTCCAGCGACAGCTCGATCTTGTCGCCCCAGCGCCGGAACGCCCCCTCGATCACGCTGGCCGCACCGCTCAGCCGCCCCGCATCCAGCAGTTGCTCCCTCCGCGCCGCCGGGCCGCGCTGCGAGACACGCTCCAGCGTCGCGTGAAACTGCTCCTGGTCCACCATGTACACGCCCGGAACCACCGAGAGCGTCCGCATCAGGCAGTCCGCCAGGTGATGACCCAGCCAGTCGTCCGCCGCCTGTCCCGACTCGTTCCGGAAGGGCAGCACGACCAGCCCACGCGGCTCCCACACGTCGAGCTGCATCACCCCCGAACGATGCTCGGCCGGCTCGTTGCGAGCCTCAAGCGCCTCCCGAACCTCCGCCGCCGATGAGAACCGCCGCCCCGGCTCCGGCTCCAGCAGCCGCGAGATCAGCTCCAGCAGCCACGCCGGCGCGCCGGCCGCCACGGCCGCCGGCCAGCTCACCCGCTCGCTCTGCCGGGTCAGAAACGAGCGATACAGGCTCCGCCCGTGCGGCGGCTCGCCCACCAGCAGTTCGTAGAGCGACGCGCCCAGCGAATACAGATCCGTCCGCGGACTGACCGCCGCGGGGTCCTCCAGCGCCTCCGGCGCCGCATACGCCAGCGTCCCGACACGCTCGTGCGAGGTCGCATCCGACATGCCCGGGTGCCGCTCGATGAACGCCGCCACGCCCAGGTCGGCCACCGAAACCCGCCCGTCGATCCCCAGAATCAGATTGCCCGGCTTCACGTCCCGATGCACCAGCCCGGCCCGATGAATCGCCTCCAGGCCCACGGCCGCATCCGTGGCCAGCCCCACGAGCTGCTGCCAGCAGATCCGCACGCCCGCCCGCACGATGCAGCCCAGATCCGCCCCCTCCACGTACTCCATCACCAGGTACCAGATGCCGCGGATCGAGTCGCAATCCACCACGCGGACCACGTGCCGGTTGTTGACGAGAAAGCCGGCCGCCGCCTCATTCCGCAGCCGGCGTACTGCATTGTCCTGCGCATCCACAACGGTGTAGGGCAGCACCTTCACGACGCAGGGGCTGCTCAGGAATTCGTGCTGTGCCAGGAAGGTCAGGCCGTGCGCCCCCTGCCCCAGCAGCTCGAGCAATCGATAGCGCTCGCGCAGCACGGTTCCCGGCGCGATCACGCTGGCCAGGGCCAGCGCCTGGCGATCGGCGAGCCGCTGCCGCGCTGCCCGCAGGGGATAGACGAAGCCGCACGCCGCGCAAAGAACGACGCCCTCGGAGCCGATCGGCTCGCCGCCGGGGCGCGTGCAATAGGGGCACGCCGTCTCCGTTCCGAGCTCCGGCCGGGCGAAGGGTTCTGAGGCGGACAAGAAGCTTGGGCTCACCAATTCGGGCACGGTCTCAGAATTCCCCTTGACATCTCATCTTTTATCGGTAGTGTTCTAGTAAGCGAGGTACAGGGGCCTCCGCGAAAACTTGGCAACTCGTCCGTTCCCGTGCTTAACGCGCCACGGGTGAACGTGGGCGGTTTGCGCACCCAGCATACCGCCTTTCGAGCGCGGATTTCAACTCATCTGTCCGCGGGCCGCCCTTCACGGTTATCGGCCCTCGGCAGGAGGTCATCTCATGGATCTGCTCACCGTCTTCGACGACGTCCTCAGCTTCATCGTCGCCATCATTGACCAGATCACCTGAACCTGCGAAGCGAGCCGAATCAGATGATCGTCGTCATCACCGAAATCGACCACATCGTCACCACTTCGCGCTAACCGGCCCACGGGCCAGCGCCGTGCGACGACTCGAAACGGCCTTACGGAGCCGGCCAGGTGTGCTTTGCGCGCTCTGGATCGCCCCGGTGCCGATGCCCTGGCGCGTGCGTAACACCTTGACCTAGATATGGTTATGTGGGCTCGCCCCCCACATCAGCTTCCGCCGCAGCGCGTACCACGTCGACCGCTCCGGATTCCTCACAAGCTGGAAATCCGCCGGATAACGCGAGATCGTCACCCGGTCCGAGGCCGACAAGCCCGACCGCACCCGCCCATCCACAACAACCGTCGTCCCCTCATTCACCCGAATCCCCCGAATCGTCACCCGCCGCGACGAATCCATTGCCACCGGCCGGAACGTCAGCGCGTGCGGGCAGATCGGCGTGATCAGGAACGCCTGGGCCGTCGGCTCCAGGATCGGCCCGCCGGCTGAGAGATTGTGCGCCGTCGACCCCGACGCCGTCGCCAGGATCAGCCCGTCCCCCCGCATCTCCGCCACCTCGTCCCCGTCCGCCTCGACCTGGAGCTCGATCATCCGGTAGGGCGGCCCCGACAGCACCACACAGTCATTCACCGCCAGCGTGCGGTCCGAAGACCCGTCGCCGCGCTCGATCCGCACATCCAGCATCACTCGCCGCGTCACGGGCAGGTCCGGCCGAAAGAGAAAGTCCCCGTTGTGCTCGAGCTGCTCGATCGTGAACTCGGCCAGAAAGCCGAGCTTGCCGAGATTCACGCCGACGATGGGAATCTGCTTCTCTCCCAGCGTATGTGCCGCGGCGATCAGCGTCCCGTCGCCCCCCAGCACGAAGAGCAGGTCCGGATTCAAACCCAGCAGCCGCGGGCTCGCAAACGCCACCTCCGCCAGCACGACCTCCGCCCGCCGCTCCAGCCAGCGGCACGTCCGCCGCATCGTCTCCGGAACGGTCTCTTTCTCAGGCGAGCCGATGACCGCGACGCGAAGCATGCGCGTCTCCTCGTATCCCCCGGCAACCCGATGGCCGGTCGCACGCCGATGTGCGCATTGTAGACCCCGCCCGCGCCGCGCGAAAACGCATTCCCCCGCGCGACCGCCTCGCCTCTCATCCACCCCCCGCCCGATTTGCATCCGCCGCCCCACCCGCGACAATGGCCCGTTGCTCAATACGATCGTTCACCCGGCCGATGCCCGAAGCAACGCCCCGGCCGTCACGAGAGAGTCCATGCAGTACCAGCTTCTGGCGATCGACCTCGACGGCACGCTGCTCAACACCGACGGCCGCATCTCCCCCCGCAACCGCGCTGCCCTGCATCGCGCCCACGAGGCCGGCCTGCGTATCGTCCTGTGCACGGGGCGCAGCTTCACCGAAACCCGCCCGATCATTCAGCAGATCGGCCTCGATCTCGACGCCAGCATCACCGTCGGCGGCGCCATCGTCACCGATCTGGTCCGCAACCGCACGATCGAACGCGCGACGATTCCGCGTCCGCTGGCCCACGAAGTCGTCGACTGGCTGAAGGACCTGGGCTATCCCGTCCTCTGGCTGCTCGATGCCGACGAGGCCGGTTTCGACGGCTACGTCATCGACGGCCCGCGCCGCCACGCCGCCGTCGACCGCTGGCTCAGCATGGCTCCCGTCCGGATGCGTCCGGCGCGCCTCGCGCCCGACGACGGCCGCCTGCCCGTCCGCCTCACCATCGTCGACGAGACGGCCGCGCTGCACGAAGTCTCCCTTCGCTTCGCGGACACCTTCGGCACGCGCATGGCCCACAACGTCATCGCCGTCCGCGGCTACGGCTTCACCGTCATCGAATCTTTCGAGGGCCGCGTCAACAAGTGGTACGGAATCACGCGCGTCTGCGAGCGCTACGAGATCGACCCCGCGCGGACCGTCGCGATCGGCGACGACGTCAACGACCTGCCGATGATCACCGCCGCCGGCCTGGGCGCCGCCGTCGCCAACGCCGTGCCCGAAGTACTCAGCGCCGCGCGCGTCCGCGTCGCCGCCAACAACCACGACGGAGTCGCCGAACTGATAGAGAATCTTCTGTCCAGCCGGCAGCTCCCCAGCCCGCCGGCCGCCTGAGCCCCGCGAGACCCGCATGAGCCGCTACGCGCGACTGGAAGTCAACCTGATCGCCTTTATGGGCGCGATCTTCGTCGTGCTCGTCGCCTCGCTGGCCGGCTGGTGGGCGCTCGTCCCGGCCCTCGTCGCCCTCGCTCTGCTCTCCTTCTATCGCGACCCGCCGAGACGCGTCCCGCGCCTGCCGAATATCCTGCTCGCGCCGGCCGACGGCCGCATCATCCTCGCCGAATCCACTCAGCCCGACGACGCCGGCCCAGCGCACCTGCGAATCGTCATCTTCCTCAGCGTCTTCAACGTCCATATCAACCGCAGCCCTTGCGCGGGCCGCGTCACCCGGGTCGACTACCGCCCCGGCGCCTTCCATAACGCCCTCCGCCCGCAAGCCACCGACACCAATGAGTCGAATACAATTCATATCGAGCCGGCCGCGCCGCTTCCGGGCCCGGTCCAGGTCCGCCAGATCGCCGGCGTGCTCGCACGCCGCATCGTCTGCGCCGTCCGGCCCGACGATCGACTGGCCGCCGGCCAGCGCTATGGAATGATCAAGCTCGGCTCACAAACCGAACTCCGTCTGCCGGCCGATCCGCGCTGGCGCCTTTGCGTCCGCGTCGGCCAGCGCGTCCGCGCCGGCGAGACCATCCTCGCCGAGCTCTCGGCGGGAGAGAACCCGGCATGAACCACGCACCGGACCGCCTGCCGCCCCTCAACGGCCAGCGCCGCCGGCTGATCGGCATCTCCCTGCTCCCCAGCGCCGCCACGCTGGGCAACCTGCTCTGCGGCGTCATGGCCGTCGTCTGCTGCCTGATCGCCATGCGCGGCGGAGACGCGGCCGCTCCCACCACGCGCTCGCCCTATATTCTCGAGTTCTTCCCCACCTACGTCGCCAGCGGCGCGTACCTGATCATCCTCGCCATGATCTTCGACGCCCTCGACGGCCGACTCGCCCGCATGACCCGCCGCACCAGCGAATTCGGCGCCCAGCTCGACTCCATCGCCGACATCGTCAGCTTCGGCGCCGCCCCCGCCCTGCTCCTCGTCACGCTCCTGCTGGGCGGCACCGGTGCCCGCGACGCCTCCCCCGCCAACGACGCCCTCTGGCGGCTCGGCCTGCTCGCCACCGCCGTCTACGTAAGCTGCGCCGCCATCCGGCTCGCCCGCTACAACGCCGAAAACACCCGCGACGAGACCTCCCACACCAAGTTCAGCGGACTGCCGGCTCCCGGCGCGGCCGCGGGCTTCGTCGCCCTCATCATCCTGCACCAACAGGTCGCCTCAGGACTCTTCGACGCCTGGGGAACGCTCAGCGCCCGCGCGATTCTCTGGACGATTCTCCCGGCCGCATTCGGCCTCGGGCTGCTCATGATCAGCCGCCTCGACTACGTCCACGTCTTCAACGTTTACGTCCGCCGCGAGCACCCGCCCACGCACCTCGTCTGGCTCGTAATCGCGGCCGGCATCGCCTGGTTCAGCCCCCAGGTCCTCATCGTCCTGTTGAGCTGGACCTACGTGATCAGCGGTCTCGTGCTCAACATCGGCCACCGCCGCCGCTTCATCTCGGCCGCGGCCGCCGGCGAAAGCGCCGAGCACATCCCCGCCGACGCGTACGCCGAAGCGGACGACGTGCTAGAATAAGTGACCGAGAATCGCAGCGCGGCGCAGCCTGGAAAGCGCCGGCTCGTGTGCAGCAACCGGCCGCCATACACCGATGAAGCCAGCAATGTCCGAACAGCCGGCCACGCGCCATCCATCGCCCGCCGAGTGGCTCACCGCGGCGCAAGCGGTGATTC
Organism: uncultured Planctomycetales bacterium; assembly: GCA_964643885.1. GTDB lineage: Bacteria > Planctomycetota > Phycisphaerae > UBA1845 > Fen-1342 > CAADGL01. The sequence continues at coordinate 1,421 of CAZXUI010000031.1, read as the reverse complement.
GCCCGCTCGGCTCGGCCGTCGTCGCGTTCTCCGGCGGCGTCGACAGCTCCCTCGTCCTCAAGCTCGCCGTGCTCACGCTCGGACGCGAGCGCGTTCTGGCCGCCACCGCCCGCAGCCCGAGCGTCGCCCCGGCCGAGCTCGACGACGCCGCCCGCATCGCCGCCGAGATCGGCGCCGAGCATGTCTTCGTCGACACGCAGGAATTCGAGAGCAGCGACTACCTGAGCAATCCCACGAACCGCTGCTACTTCTGCAAGACCGAGCTCTACTCGCGCCTGACCGGGCTCGCCCGCCGGCGCGGCCTGGCCGCCGTACTCAACGGCGTCAACGCCGACGATCTCGGCGACTTCCGCCCGGGCCTGCTCGCCGCCGACGAGCACGCCGTCCGCGCCCCGCTGGCCGAAGCGGGCCTCGACAAGGACGCCGTCCGCAGTCTCGCCGCGCACCTGGGCCTCTCCGCGCACGATAAGCCGGCCTCTCCCTGTCTCTCGTCGCGCGTGCCGTACGGCGAGCCGATCACCCCCGAAAAGCTTGCGCAGGTCGACCGCGCCGAATCGCTGCTCAGGAGCCTCGGTTTCCGCCAATGCCGCGTCCGGCATCACGGCAGCATCGCCCGCATCGAGATCCCTGCCGGCCAGCTCGCGCACCTGGTCGAGCCGCAGACCCGCGCCGCCCTCGACGCCGCCCTGCGCCGCCTCGGCTTCGCCTACGTCACGGTCGACCTGCGCGGCCTGCGCTCCGGCAGCCTCAATGAGGTCCTGCTCGGCCCCGGCCTGGCCCGCACGCCCGATCCGCCCCGCGGCAGTTGACACCCCCGCCGAATCTGCCCTACGCTCCTAGCCTGGAGGGAGTAGGCGACCGCCGTGCAAGGGGCATCCTGATGAAACGCGACAACGCCGCGTCCACCTCGGACGTCTCGTCCGGGAAGACAACGCGGCTGTTTACTGTCGAGTCCGCCAGTCGCTCGCTCGTCTTCGTCCGCAAGGTGGTGCAGGACATCGTCACGAATTACGCCCGGCTGATGAAGCTCCGCGCCGAGCGCGAGGAGCTTGCCGCCGCCAGCGCCGGCAGCACGCGCCTGGATGAGCTCGCCCGCGAGATCGAGGAACTCGCCGACGCGCTCCGCGCTCTCAACGACGAGCTCACCGACGTCGGCTGCGAACTGAAGGACTGGGTCAGCGGCCTGGTCGACTTCCCCGCCATCCACGAGGGCCGCCAGGTCTGGCTCTGCTGGAAACTCGGCGAACCGAAGGTCGAGCACTGGCACGAGCTGTACAGCGGCTTCTCCGGCCGCAAGCCGGTCGGCCCCAACTTCGGCTCGCTGACGAGCTGACCGCCGGCCCCACCTCCGCCGCCGCTCGCCAATTGGGGGACCGGCCTCTGGCCGGTCTGTATGGGGGACCGGCCTCTGGCCGGTCTGT
>CAZXUI010000030.1:0-45300 GCA_964643885.1 uncultured Planctomycetales bacterium | reverse complement strand
GAGACCGGTCCCCCAAAGTTGAGGAGACCGGTCCCCCAATGTTCAGGAGACCGGTCCCCCAATGTTCAGGAGACCGGTCCCCCATACTCGGAGCAGCGGAACACGGGCAAGCTGCGCTTGCCCATGCCACCCGGCGCTCGCCCATGCCCTCCCGGCGCCACTGCTCAAGAGCAGTGGCACAAACGGTGGCACAGAGGGTGGCACATCGTGACGATTCCCGCGCGCGTTAGAACCGGCTCCAGAGGTGCTGGTTCGTCACCTCGTGGTGGAACTGAATCTCCGGGACCTTGACGAGTGAGCCGAGCTCCTTCGGGCAGCGGTCGGCGGAGAGCTGCTTGACCTCGGCGAAGCGCGTCTGGAGCTCTTCGCCGAGCAGGTCGGTGACCCAGCGGCTGCTCTTGAAGAGGCGGATCGCGTCATAGATGTTGTCGGGCAGGAAGCGCGTCCGGGTGCGCTTCTCCTCGTCGTTCGTATCCGGCGCGGGCCCCTCGAGCGCGGTGCGGAAGAGCGTGTAGATCAGCAGGTAGGGGTTGGCATCGGGGCCGATGGAGCGGACCTCGATGCGGGCGCTGCGCTCGTTGGCCAAGGGGATGCGGACCATGGCGCCGCGGTTGACCGGCGAGGCCTTGATCTGGTTGGGCGCCTCGTAGTGCGGATCGAGACGGCGATAGCCGTTGACGCTGCTGTTGAGGATGAGGCAGATGTCCTGGGCGTTGTGCAGCAGGCGGTCGATGCACTCCCAGCCGAGCCGGCTGAGGCCGTCCTGGCCCTTGCGGTCGTAGAAGAGGTTCTTGCCGTCGCGCGAGATCGACATGTTGGTGTGCATGCCGCTGCCGTTCACGCCGGTGACGGGCTTGGGCAGGAAACTGGCGGTCAGGCCCATGCGGGCGGCGACCTGGCGGCAGATCAGCTTGTAGAGCTGCATCTGGTCGGCCGCGATCATCGCCTCGCTGTAGGAGAAATTCATCTCGAACTGCGATGGGGCGACCTCCGGGTGATCCTTCTCGTTCATGAATCCCATGGCGCGCTGCACTTCGGCCGCGGTGTCGATGAACTGGCGGAGCGGGTCCTGCGGCAGCGAGTGGTAATAGCCGCCGGTGCTGATGAACTCGAACTTGCCGGTCTCGTGATAGCGGCGCTCGGCGTCGCGGCCCTGGAAGAGGAAGCCCTCGATCTCGCTGGAGACGTTGCAGACGGTGCCGTCCCGGCGGAAGAGCTCCTCGGTGTAGAGCTTGAGCTTGCCGCGGAAGTCTCCCTTGTAGGGCGAGCCGTCGCGATCCTGGACCAGGCCGAAGGTCACCACCTTGCCGGGGCCGAAGATGTCGGAGGGCAGCCAGTAGAACGCCGGCCAGTCGATGGCGAGCTTCAGATCGCTCTCGGCCTGGGCGGTGAAACCGCGGATCGAGGAGCCGTCGAAGGTGAGGTTGTCGGCCGACTTGAGCAGGAACTTCTTGTCATAGTCGAGCATGTGCAGCCGGCCTTCGACGTCGGAGAAGCAGACGGTGACCGCCTTGAGGCGCTTCTCGTCGCTCAGGTAGCGGCGCAGGTCCTCCTCGATCTGCTCGGCCGGGGCGCGCTGGGCGCGCTTTTCCTTGGCGGAGACGTTAAGGTCTTCGAGCTGGCCGTAGGGGATTTCCAAGAAGTCGCGCAGCGGGCTATGTTCCACGGGGAGTCCTCGCGGATGTTGACCGCCGGCCGGCCGGCGCGACGGCGCACGGCGAGAATCGGCCAGGGCGGTGGTTGTCGGGCGGAGCGGCCGGTAGGCTGTGCTGCCTGAGTCGCGGGGCGGCGGGTGCGGTGCAGCGGGTTGAACGGCTCGGTCGCGTGGGATTGGTCGGCAAGCGTTGGCCACCTGGCGGTTAGCGTTAATCCAATGATACTTAATATAAATCATCGGTCGTCAATGTCAAATCGGCGAGGAATAATGGATGAGTTCGAGCGGTTTGAGCTATGCGGACGTCTGATAAGTATCCGGCCGGCGTCGTCCGGGACCGGGGTGGGTCGAGATGATGCGGTCTGGTGCGGGATAGGAATCTCGCACCAGGACGACACGATCGGACCGTTCGCCATTCTGGATGAGAATGCGGTGCGGGTTTGGTCTTCTTGTGCTGTGATCCGGGACGAAGGCCCCACGGACGACGTAAGGGGATGAGCTTTCCGGTGGCTTCAAGCCACCGGCTACGGTCGTTAGCCCTGACGGGCAAGAGAGCGACAGGTCGGAGACCTGTCGCCCGGTGACCGGTCAGAGACCGGTCCCCCAATGTTGAGGAGACCGATCCCCAGTCTTGGGGAAGCGCGACAGGTCGGAGACCTGTCGCCCGGTGACCGGTCAGAGACCGGTCCCCCAATGTTGAGGAGACCGGTCCACCATTGTTGAGGAGACCGGTCCCCCATTTTCCGAGCAGCGGCGGCCGTTTGAGACCGGGCTGGATGGAGACGCGGCATGAAATCGCCGGAGTCGGTGCTGAAGCTGATTCGGGAATCGCAGGTGGAGTTCGTGGATCTGCGATTCCTGGATTTCCCGGGGCTGTGGCAGCATCTGACGGTGCCGGCCCGCGAGCTGACGCTGCAATCCTTCGTCGACGGCTTCGGCTTCGACGGCTCGTCGATCCGCGGCTGGCAGGCGATCAACGAGTCGGACATGCTCGTGATTCCGGTGTCCGAGACGGCCATGATCGATCCGTTCTATCAGCACACGACGCTGGGGATGATCTGCAACATCCAGGACCCGATCACGCGGCAGCGCTACTCGCGTGATCCGCGCTCGGTGGCGCGGAAGGCGGAGGAGTATCTGCGGAGCACGGGGATCGCGGACGCGGCATACTTCGGGCCGGAGCTGGAGTTCTTCGTCTTCGACCAGGCCTGCTACGACCAGGGGATGAACCACGCTCATTACAAGGTGGACTCGCGCGAGGGGGTCTGGCGGCGCGGGCGGGACGAGCCGGACAATCTGGGCTACCAGCTTCGGGCCAGGGAGGGGTACTTCCCGCTGCCGCCGGCGGACAGCATGCACAACCTGCGGAGCGAGATGGTGACCGTGCTGGAGCAGTGCGGAATCGAGGTGGAGACGCACCATCACGAGGTGGCGACGGGCGGCCAGATGGAGATCGACATGCGCCACGACAGTCTGGTGCGCATGGGCGACAAGGTGATGACGTACAAGTACATCGTCAAGAACGTGGCGGCGCGGCACGGCAAGGTGGCGACGTTCATGCCCAAGCCGCTGCTGGGAGACAACGGCAGCGGCATGCACACGCATTTCTCGCTGTGGAAGGGGCAGTCGCCGCTATTCTGGGGCGACCGATACGCCGAGTTGAGCGAGACGGCGCTGTGGGCGATCGGCGGGCTGATCCGGCACGCCCGCTCGCTTGTGGCGCTGACCAATCCGACCACGAACAGCTACAAGCGGCTGGTGCCGGGTTTCGAGGCGCCGGTGAACCTGATCTATTCGAGCCGGAACCGGTCGGCGCTGATCCGCATCCCGATGTACCAGCACAATCCGAAGACCAAGCGGATCGAGTTTCGCTGTCCGGACCCGAGCTGCAACCCCTACCTGGCGTTCAGCGCGATGGTGATGGCGGCGCTGGACGGGATCGAGAACCGGATCGATCCCGGGCCGGCGACCGACCGCAACCTGTACGAGCTGGAAGCGGCGGAGCTGAGCGAGTTCGGCCAGACGCCCGGTTCGCTGGACGAGGCCCTGCGGGCGCTCGAGGAGGATCATGCCTATCTGCTCAAGGGCGGCGTGTTCACGGAGGATGTGATTCACTACTGGATCCGCTACAAGATGGAGAACGAGGTGGAGGCGCTGCGGGTGCGTCCGCATCCGTATGAGTTCTGCCTTTACTTCGACGCGTAGGCGGCGGCGCGGCGGGTGCGGAACGGAGAACGGGCGTGCGAGAGTGGGTGAGCATCAACGGTGAGCTGTTCGCGGCCGACCAGGCGCGGGTGTCGGTCTTCGACTCGGGCTTCATGCAGGGCGTCGGCCTGTTCGAGACGATGCGGGCGTATCGCGGGCGGGTCTTTCGGCTGGAGCGGCACCTGGACCGGCTGCGGGCGTCGGCGGCAGCACTGGGATGGACGGTCGTGCCCGACGAGGAGGACCTGCGCAGCCAGGTGATGAGCGTGGTGGGCGCGACGGAGGCGGAAGAGGCGCGGGTGCGGCTGACGGTGACGACCGGCTCGCTGCGGGCTACGGCGCCGGACACGCCGGCGCTGACGATCGTGGCGTCGGCGGTGCCGGGGGAAAAGTACCCGGCCGAGCTGTACACGCGCGGCGTGACGGCGCTGATCTCGAGCTATCGGCAGAGCCGCAGCGACCCGACGGCCGGCCACAAGACGACGAGCTACTTCGGGCGGCTGGCGGGACTGCGCGAGGCACACAACGCGGGGGCGTTCGAGGCGATCTGGCTGAATGACGAGGGGAACATCGCGGAGGGGTCGATCAGTTCGGTCTTCATGGTGGCGGGCGACGGGCTGCACACGCCGCCGCTTGATACGCCCGTGCTGCCGGGCATCGCCCGGGCGACGGTGATCGAGCTGGCCGCGGCGGCGGGGGTTTCGCTTCAGGAGCGGGCGATCACGGTGGATGAGCTGCGGGCGGCCGATGAGCTGTTTCTGACCAACAGCCTGATGGAGATCATGCCGGTGGTGCGGATCGCGCGGGATGCGGTCGGCACGGAGAAGCCGGGCGAGCTGACGCGGCAGCTGGCGGAAGCCTACAGCAGGCAGATCGAGCGGGAGTGTGCGGATGGCTAAGTCGGCAGGCGGCGCGCGGCGCGGCAAGCGAGCGGGAGCGCGGCGGCCGGCGGCGGCGAAGCGGGCCGGTCGCTCCGGGTCGCGGCAGGTGGCGCAGGTGTGCGCGGCGCTGGAGCGTCTGGCGCCGCTGCGGCTGGCGGCCGAGTGGGACAACGTCGGCCTGCTGGCGGGCAGCCGCGCGTGGCCGGCAGCGAAGGCGCTGCTGGCGATCGACCTGACGGACGCGGTGGCGCAAGAGGCGCTGGCGGAGCGGGCGGACGTGGTCGTGGCGTATCACCCGCCGATCTTCAAGGGCATTCGCCGCGTGACGGCGGAGGCCGAAGCGCCGACGGGGCTGCTGGCCGAGCTGCTGGCGGCGCGGACGTCGGTCTACGCGCTGCACACGGCGCTGGATGCGGCGGTGGGCGGGACGAATGACGTGCTGCTGGACGCCTTCGAGCTGCGCTCGCGGCATCCGCTGGAGCCGCTGATCGCCCGCGAGGAGAGCTACAAGCTGGTCGTGTTCGTGCCGCCGCGCGAGGCGGATGCGCTGCGGCAGGCGCTGAGTGCGGCCGGCGCGGGCGTGATCGGCAACTACTCGGAATGCAGCTTTGAATTGCACGGGCGGGGGACGTTTCGGGGCGACGAGAGCACGAACCCGACGATCGGCGAGCGTGGCCGGCTGGAGACGGCCGAGGAGCTTCGGCTGGAGATGGTCGTTCCGCGCGGGCGGCTGGCGGCGGTGGTGCGGGCGCTGTATGCGGAGCATTCGTACGAGGAGCCGGCGTTCGACCTCTATCCGGTGCATGCGATGCCGGAGCGCGGGCGCGTGGGGATGGGTCGCGTGGGCGAGCTGCGGCGGCCGGCGACGGGCGAAGCGCTGCTGGCGCGGCTGGCGGGTCGGGTGGATTTGCGTGCGGCGCAGGTGGTGGGCGATCTGCGGCGGCGGTTCGAGCGGGTGACGGCGGCGGCGGGTTCGTTTGGGCCGCGGGCCTTTCGCGATCCGCACTCGCTGGTGCTGACGGGGGAGCTGAAGCATCACGAGGCTCTGGAGCTGCTGCGGCGGGGTGTGACGGCGGTGTGTCTGGGGCACTACGCGAGCGAGCGGCCGGTGCTGGACGTGGTGGCCGAGCAGCTTCGGCGCTGTGTACGGGGGTTGCGGGTTATGATCTCGCGGGCGGACGCGGCTCCGCTGCGGGCGTTGGGGGCGGGGGACGACAAGAGGGTGCGGCGATGAGAGCAGACGGGCGGCGGAAGCGGCTGTTGGGCGGCTTGCTGGCGATGGTGGTGGCGGCCGGCGCGGCCGGGCAGGACGGGGATGCGGTGGCGATCGTGGACGGTCGGACGGTGACGCGGGAGGAGCTGGTCTCGCTGCTGATCGAGTCGCGCGGTTTGCCGGTGCTTCAGCAGCTCGTTCTGCTGGAGCTGGCGAAGGCGGAGACGGAGCGGCGGGGGATGAAGGTGTCGGCCGGGGATATCGACGCCGAATTCGAGCGGTCGCTGGAGGAGGTGGCGCTGAGCGCGGGTCTGAAGGGGGAGGACGCGACGCGCGAGAACAAGCTCAAGGCGCTACAGGTCGTGCTGGAGCAGCGCTCGATCTCGATGGCGGAGTACATGGTGGCGATGGAGCGCAATGCGCATCTGCGCAAGTGCTTCGAGCAGGAGTTCGACGTCGACGAAGCCACCTTACGGGAGGAATTCGCGCGGACGTACGGCGAGCGGGTGGATGTGCGTCACATCCAGGTGAGCGATCTGCGGAAACTGAACACAGTGATCCAGCAGCTCAACGACGGGGCGGACTTTGCGGAGGTGGCGATGCGCGAGAGCGAGAACCCGGAGAGCGCGCAGCGGGGCGGGCGGCTGGAGCCGTTCACGTTCGACGATGCGCGCTATCCGGCAGCGATGCGCGAGGCGGCGTTCTCGCTCAAGGAGGGGAAGCGGTCGGCCCCGGTGCAGACGGACCGCTACTACCACATTCTGAAGCTGGAGCGGCGGATTCCGCCGCAGAATGTGCGGTTCGAGGACGTGCGTGAGGACGTGCTGCGGCGGATGCGCGAGCGGGTCGAGATCGATGAGATGGGCAAGCTGCTGGAGAAGCTCTTCCGCAAGGCGAGCATTCGCGTGATCGACGCGTCGCTGCGGCGAAAGTATGAGGACTTTCTGAAGAAGAACACGATCGACGCGTCGCCCACGCGGCCGTAGGCGCAGCGGCGCTGCGGGCGGAGCCCGCCTACTGAACCGGCGGGTCATACTGCCGGCCGTCGTCGCCGACGCGGAGCGTGTCGGTCGCCAGGCGGAACTCGAGCACGGCCGACCAGAGGTCGCTCTTGGCCTGATTGAGGGCGTTGCGGGCGTTGACCCACTCGTCCTGGGCTTCGATCAGGTCGCGGTTGCTGAGCTCTCCGTCCTCGAACTGGATGCGGGCGAATTCGACGCGGAAATCGGCCACGTCGACGTTCCGCTGCTGGAGCACGATCACGCGGGTCTGGAGGACGAGCTGGTTGACGGCGCGGCGGACGTCGACGCGGATCTGCTCGATCAGCTCGGTGCGGGCGCGCTGGGCCCGGCGGACGTCGATGAGCGAGGCGCGGTACTGAGTCCGCTCGGTGAAGCGGTCGTCCATGGAGAGGATCACTTCGGAGCGCCAGTTGGCGCGGTCGAACTCGTGCGCGGCGATGTTGTAGTGCAGCGGGTCGGTGTCGAAGGTGAGCGACGAGTTCCAATTCAGGTCGGGCAGGAGCGCGTTGCGGGCGATGTCGACGCCGCGGCGGGCGTCCTCGATCTGGTCGGTCACGCTGAGCAGGTCGAGGCGGTACATGATCGCCACGTCGAGGGCGCGGTCGACGTCGTCGGCGGCCGCGGGCGGTGCGAGCAGCGGGTAGCGGCCGGCGATGATGCCCTGCTCGATCGACTCGATGTCTTCCAGGTCGTCCATGCCGAGGGGCTCGTCCACGGGCATTCCGATCAGCAGCTTGAAGCGGTCGGCCGCGAAGCGGAAGCTTTCGCGGAGCTGCTCGTAGCGGCTCTCTTCGCTGAGCATGCGCTGCTCGGCGCGGCGGGTGTCGAGGGGGAGCGAGGCGCTGGCGCCGGTGGGGTCGGCCTGCTCGATGGCGGCGGCGCGCTCGTAGTCGGCGCGGGCGTTCATGAGACTGTCGTAGGCGTCGATGACGCTCTGCTTTGAGGCGAGCAGGCTGAAGTAGTTCGTGGCGACCAGCACGACCTGCTCGCGGCGGAAGCGCTCGAAGTCGCGGACGGCGTAGGTGAGCGCGCGCTGGAGCTGGATGAGGTCCTCACGGGCGACGTGGCCGGCGCCGCGGAGGAAGGGGATTTCGAGGCCGAAGTTGATCGCGCTGCCCTCGGAGGCGGTGATGGACTGGCCGACGTCGCGGATGAGCGTGGCGATGGCGGAGGCGGTGAATTGACCGCCGTAGGGCAGGCGCTGGGCGGCGTTGAGCTCGGCGACGAAGCGCATGGCCTGGTCGAAGTTCTGATCTTCGCCGAAATTGCCGTAGACCGTGCGGAGCTGGCCGGAGAACTGCGGCGTCCAGAGGTGTTTCTCGAGCGTGAGGCGGAGGGCGGCCAGGTAGAGGTCTTCGCGGGCGGTGTGAAACGCGCGGCGGTGCTGCTGGGCGTAGGCCAGGGCGTCGGTGACGGCGAAGAGGCGGTCGCGATAGCGCTCGAGCGGGCGCTCGGGTTTCGCAGGAGCGGAGGCGGGGGCGGAGGCGAGGGCTTCCTGCGAGTCCATCTCGGCCGGCTGGGTCGAGGGCATCAAGGCCGCGCCGGTGGGCTGCGTCTCGGGGGGCTGAGTCGCGCTGGGCTCAGTCGTGGTGGAATCGGCTTCCGCGGGGACTGTTTCGGCCGGGATCGACTCCGACTCGGCCGGCTGCGCCGCGGCGGGCTGCACTTCGGCCGGCGGCGTGGCGGGCTGGGGCGTTTCGGTCTCGATTCGCGGCTGCGGCTCGAAGCCCGCGGGAATCTCGGGCGGGATCGGCTGCGGTGCGTAGGAGTAGGCCTGCTTGCTCGGCAGCGCCTCGTCGGGCTCGATCGGCTCGATCGCGGCCGGCCGCTGGATGCCGATGGCGGTCTGCTGGCGCTGGGCGATGAGCTGCTCGATCTGGCGATCGGTGGTGCGGACGAGCGGGCCTTCGCAGCCGCCGGCGGCGGCGCAGGCGGCCGACAGGGCGGCCAGGCGCGCGAGGGCGCGGACGCGAATCGTGAGGCCGGCGAGCCGAGTGCTGCGGGCAGAGGTCGGGCAGATCATCGAGTCTCCTCGGAATCTCGAGCCAAAGCGCGTCCGCCCCGCCCCAGCCGCGCCAAGCGGGCATTATAATCCTCTCGACCCCCGCGCCGACCGCGGAGCCTGACTGCATGCGTTGGATTCGCATCTCGCTGGCCGCCAAGTATCGCATCCTCTTCGGGCTGGCGGTTCTGCTGATCATCTCGGCGGCCCTGTCCGTGCCGTGGGTGCTGACGGCGTTTCTGGTCTACGAGCAGCCCTACCGCGAGGCACAGCGACTGGTCGACGACTACTTCCGGCTGGTGATGCCCGCGCCCAAGTCGGTGATCGCGTCGGCCGGCGAGGTGCACAGCCGCGAGTTCAGCCTGCTGGCCGAGCGCGTGCAGCCGGCCGAGGAGCCGCGTTTCATCCGGGCAAACTTCGACATCACGGACGAGGACTCGCTGCTGGCGACGGAGATGCCGGCGTTTGCGCGGCGGGCGGTGCGGCGGTTCATCCGCCGGCCGGCCGAGACGCACCACTGGGAGCACGTTCGCGACGGGCAGGTGCGGCGCTTCGAGTATGCCCACGCGGTGCGGGCGACGCGAAGCTGCCTGTCGTGTCACGACGAGGGGCGCGGGGCGACGCCCTACCAGGAGGGGCAGCTCACGGGGATCATCACCGTCTCGCTGCCGTTCAGCGACGAGCTGATTCTCTACTATCGCGCGTGGCTGCTGGGGGCGGGGATTCTGGCGAGCTTTCTGGCGATCCTGGTGTTTTACGTGATCACGCGCAAGTTCATCCTCTCGCCGATCCACGACCTGCGGGGCGTGGCCACGCGCGTGGCGGAGGGCGACCTGACGGTCCGCTCGCAGCTTCAGACGGGCGACGAGTTCGAGCAGCTTTCGGTAAGCCTGAACACGATGCTCGAGAAGCTGCGCGCCAGCCAGGACGAGCTCCAGCGGGCCAACAAGCTGCTCGATCAGAAGCTGGGCGAGATGGCCGAGACGAACGTGGCGCTGTACGAGGCGAACCGGGTCAAGAGCGAGTTCCTGGCGAACGTGTCGCACGAACTGCGGACCCCCCTGTCGAGCATCATCGGCTTCGCCGAGCTGCTGCGCGAGGGCCCGGCCGGCGACGGAAATGAGAAGCTGCACCGCTACGCCGAGAACATCCTGATCTCGGGACGGATTCTGCTGGAGATCATCAATGACCTGCTGGACCTGGCGAAGATCGAGGCCGGCAAGGTCGAGTTGCATCTGGAGCCGGTCGACCTGGAGCAGGCGTGCCGCACGCTGATCGACTTCATGCGGCCGCTGTGCGACAAGAAGAAGCAGGACGTGCGGTTCATCACGCACGGCGGGCTGCCGGTGATGATCATCGACCGCGGCCGGCTGCGGCAGATTCTGTTCAACCTTCTCTCGAACGCGGTGAAGTTCACGCCGGAGGGCGGGCTGGTGGAGCTGTCGGCCCGGCGGGTGGGCGAGCAGCGGGTGCGGCTGGCGGTGCGCGATACGGGCCCGGGCATCTCGCCGGAGTACCAGCAGATCATCTTCGACAAGTTCCGGCAGGTGGACCAGTCGGCCACGAGGGAGCACCACGGAACCGGTCTCGGTCTGGCGATCGCCAAGGAGCTGACCTTGCTGCTCGGTGGACAGATTGGCGTGGAGAGCGTGCTGGGCGAAGGGGCGACGTTCTGGGTCGAGCTGCCGGTGGCGGTCTCCGAGCCGCAGGAACTGCCGCGGCCGTCGCTCGTATAGCGGGCGGCAGCGGCCGGTGGTCCGGTGCGGCGGGGCGGAATTCCGGCCCCGCAAGCAACCAGGGCACGTGCGATGCCCGATGGAACGGGGGGCGGTCTGCTGGCCGGGAGCGGCCGGTTCTGATAATGAGTTGGCGAGGGCGGCAATGTGTTGGGTGGGGCAGGCGTCCGTGCCTGCCCGCAGGACGGGGACGCCCCTCAGCGTCGACGGAGCGAGCGTGATTCGAGTGGAGCAGCTTACGAAGGTCTTTCCGAACCCGGATGGGACGGAGAAGACGGCCGTCGACCGCATCAGCTTCGAGGTGCGACCGGGGGAGATCTACGGGCTGCTGGGTCCGAACGGGGCGGGCAAGACGACGACGCTGCGGATGGTAAGCGGTCTGCTGCGGCCGACGTCGGGGCGGGTGTTCATCAACGATGTGGATGTGACGGACCGGCCGGACTCGGTGAAGCGGCAGATCGGGTATCTGACGGCGAACACGGGTCTGTACGTGCGGCTGACGCCGGTGGAGCTGCTGGAGTATTTCTCGACGCTGTATGGGCTGTCGCGCGCGGAAGCGCGGGTGCGGATCGCGGAGCTGATCGAGTTTCTGGGGATGGGCGATTTCGTGAAGCTGCGGTGCGGGTCGCTGTCGACGGGTCAGAAGCAGCGGGTGAATATCGCCCGGGCGCTGATCGCGGACCCGCCGGTGCTGATCATGGACGAGCCGACGCTGGGGCTGGACGTGCTGAGCAACCGGCTGATCCTCGACCTGATCCGCACGCAGGCCGCGGGCGGCAAGGCGATTCTGCTCTCGACGCATGCGCTGGACGAGATCGAGGTGATGTGCCGGCGGATCGGGCTGATTCACAACGGGCGGCTGGTGGCGGAGGGAGAGCTGGAGAATTTGCGGTCGCAGACGGGCCGGGGTCGGCTGAGCGAGATATTCCTGCACCTGGTAGGCGCGGATGAGCCGGTTCTCGCGGATTAACACGATCTGGCGCAAGGAGCTGATCGACACGCTGCGTGATCGCCGCACGGTGATCGCGATGGTGCTGGTGCCGATGGTGCTCTACCCGGCGCTGATGCTGGGGTCGCTCCAGGCGATCGAGCTTCAGCACAGCTTTCTGATCCGCGAGGAATACGACGTGGCGGTCGCCGACGAGGCGACGCAGGTGTGGCTGCGGCACGTGATCGACCGGGATGCGTTGCGGCGCGAGTCGGCCACACGGCCGGCGGCGGAGGGCGGCGACGCGGCGGACGCGGCCGAGGGTCCGAACGGTCGGCGGACGCAGACGGCCCGCTCGAATGTGCGTGAGAAGCCGCCGCCCTTCAAGGTGTTCGTGGTCGACGACGTGGCGGCGGCGGTGAGCGCGGGCGAGATGCACGTCGGGATTCTGCTGGGCGGCCAGCCGCCACAGCCGGGCACGTTCGCCACGGCCCACGTGCAGCTCGTTTTCGACGAGAGCGAGATTCGCAGCAGCATCGCGGCGGCCGGGTTGCAGGGCATCCTGGAGCGGGCCAATGCGCAGCTCGTGATGGAGCGGCTGGCGCAGTACGAGCTGGATCCGTCGTTCATCCAGCCGCTGGCGCTGGTGGAGCACAACGTCGCCTCGGCCGAGAAGATGGCGGGGGCGATCCTGGGGCAGATCGTTCCGCTGATCCTGATCATCATGACGATCACGGGGGCGATCTATCCGGCGATCGACCTGACGGCGGGTGAGCGCGAGCGCGGCACGCTGGAGACGCTGATGGCGGCGCCGGTGCCGACGGTGGACCTGATCGCGGGCAAGTTCGTGGTGGTGGCGGCGGTGGGGCTGATGAGCGCGCTGCTGAACCTGCTGTCGATCGGTGGGACGGTCTATCTGGGCGGGCTGGGGGACGTGCTGACGCAGGGCTCGCAGCTCGTCTTTCCGCTGGCGGCGCTGCCGTGGGTGCTGCTGCTGCTGGTGCCGCTGGCGGTGATGTTCAGCGCGCTGCTGCTGGCGGTGTGCAGCTTTGCCCGCAGCTTCAAGGAGGCGCAGAACTACGTCATGCCGGTGATGATCGCGGCGCTGATTCCCGCCGTGGTCGGGATTCTGCCGGGCACGCGGCTGGAGGGGCCGATCCTGGTCATGCCGGTGGCGAACATCGTCGTACTGACGCGCGATCTGTTCATGGGGCGGTTCGATCCGGGCGCGATCCTGTGGGTGCTGATGTCGACCAGCCTCTACGCGGCGACGGCGATCGCGATCGCGGCGCGGCTCTTCGGGCAGGAAGCCGTGCTCTTCTCCGATGCGGGGTCGGTCAAGACGCTCTTTCAGCGGCGGTTCTTCAAGCCGGCCGATCATCCGACGGCGGCGGCGGCGCTGCTGTGCCTGGCGGTGATCTACACGCTCAACTTCTACGTGCAGACGGCGCTGGGACGGACGGGGATGGGCGGCAGCATCGGCTATCTGGTGGCGATCGCGCTGACGCTGGTGCTGCTGCTGGGGATGGGTCCGCTGGTGGCGGCCTACTACACGCGCGTGCGCCTGCCGACGGCCTTCTCGCTGCGCTCGGCCGAGCCGCTGGGATACGTGGCGGCAATCTGCCTGGGGCTCTCGACGTGGGTTCTGGGGCGGGCGTGGAACGTAGCGCAGCAAGAGTGGCTGCCGATGGACCCGGAGGCGGCGCGGATGATCAGCGAGCAGTTCGCCGCGATCGACACGGCCAGCCCCTGGCTGCTGGTACTGTTGTTGGCACTGATCCCGGCGCTGACGGAGGAGTGGTTCTTCCGCGGCTACGTGCTGAGCGGGCTGCGGGGCAGCATCGGCCGCTGGGGGGCGATCCTGCTGGTCGCCTTCGCCTTCGGGCTGTTTCACTACAGCGCGCATCGGCTCGTGCTGACGACCGGCCTGGGCATTCTGTTCGGCCTGCTGGCGATCCACTATCGCTCGATCTGGCCGGCGATGCTGGCGCACGGCATGCACAACAGCCTGACGCTGCTGTCGGCGCATGAGCAGGGGCTGTGGCCGTGGCTACGGGCGGCGGGCTTTGCACCGAACGTGGAAGGCATGCCGGCGCCGGCGTGGATCGCGGGTGCGGCGATGCTGACGCTGATCGGCGTGGTGCTGTGCCTGGTGCGGACGGAGCCGCGCGAGCAGTCGGCCGGCGCGGCGGCGGCGGTGAAGTCGGGGGCGGTGTAGAAAAGAGAGCACCCGGCGCGGGTCGGGGCGCACCGGGTGCCACGTGGCAGCCGATTCACGATCGTCGGTTGCCGGTCGTCAGTCGCAAGTCAGCGGCTCAGCGATCCGGACCCTCCGGGCCGGCCGTGCGGATCTCCACCTCGAAGGTGCTGTCACTCGTCGACTCGGGTCCGCCGGCCCGGGCGCGAATCTGCGGCCCGCGCGACTTGAAGTGCTGCATCAGCTCCTCGTGCGTGAGGTTGCCGTCGCCGTCCGCGTCGGCCTCGGGAAAGCGCTCGAGCAGCTTTCGGCGCATGCCGGCCGACTGCTGCTCGACGAACGCGTCGCGCTCCGCCGCCGTGAGCACACCGTCGCCGTTCGTGTCGGCCTGCGGATGGCGCTCCAACAGCGCCTTCAGCGGGGCGGCCGCGGCCAGGTCAACATAGCGGGCGACTTCCTGGGCCGCCGGGCGATAGTCGATGTTGGCCGGCAGCCAGTGCGCCGGCGGGGCAGACGGGACCGGTGGGATCGGCGGGACGGCTGCGGCGCCGGCGGTCGACTCCGCGGCGTCGTTCATGTGCATCTCCAGCTCAATGGTCGCGCCCTCGTCGCTCGTCGACTTGCGCACAATCCGCACACCGGGCGTCAGCGTGGCGGATGCCTCACCGCCGGCGTTGTTCATACGATGCACCACAATGTGATGATCGCCGGCCTCCGCGATCGCCACCGGCGTCTCGCCCGAAACGACGTGCGGGCGGAAGCGGAGCATCTGCTTGACGGGCAGGTCGCCGGTTACGAGCCGGACGGCCTCGTCGGCATCGAGCAGGCCGTCGGCGTTGCGGTCGGCGGCCGGGTATTGCTCGAGCACGCGGGCAGGGTCGGCCAGCGCGATCGCGACCAGGTACGCATCGCGCTCGGCCACGCTCACCAGACCGTCGCCGTTGGCGTCGGCGCTCGGGTGATTCTGGGCGAAGTGCTCGAGCATCGCGGCGGAGGGCTCGAGGCGGAAGCTGAAGTTGTGAGAACCCTCGCCGTCGGCGATGAAGACGGCCGTATGGCCTTCGCCGAACGCGACGCCGTCGAGCCCCGGAAGCTCATCGAACGTGTGGATGAGGATGTCCTCGCACTCCACGTTCACGCCGTCGGCGTCCTGCCACTGGAAGGCGATGACGGCGGGCGCCTCGGCGGGCGGTGTGTCCTGGGCGGGCGGCTCGGCCGCGCCGCTGAGAACAAAGCCGGACCAGCCGGCCAGCAGCAGGCCGGTCCCGCGGGCGATGCGGCGGCCTGTCAGACGACGAAAATCAGCGGACTCAAGAATCATCTCGATTCTCCTCTCGACATGGGAAGGGTTGGCTGCCATGGCGGCCGGATAGAGCGCGGCCTCGTCGGCAGCGTCGTGCCGGACGGCGCGGAGCAGGCAGCGGGCGTATTCCGGAGCGCTGAGCGGACCGTGACGAAGGGCCCATTCGTCACAGGCGACCTCGCGCGCCAGATCGAGCCGCCGATTGACCCAGGCGACGACCGGCCAGAAGAAGAACAGCGTCGTGGCGACGCACTGCAACAGGCGCACGAGCATGTCGCCGCGTCGAACGTGCGCGATCTCATGCAGAATCACCGCCTCGAGCTCGGCCGGGTCGCGAAGCTGGCGCCGCGAGAGCACGAGCACGGGGCGAAGCAATCCGAAGACGAAGGGCGCGGCGGAGGCGACGCTGACGCGCAGCTCCGGCACGCGGCGGACGCCGACGCGATGGCAGACCTGCGCGACCAGGGCGCGGACGGCGGGCGTGGCCGGCATCAGAGCGCGAATCTCGCCCGCCATGCGCCGAAAGCGGCGGACGCGGGCGGCCGCGACGATCACGACCGCGAGCAGATACGCACCGCCGAGCAGAGAGATCCAGGCCCATGTGCGGGGGCTCTGGGGCTCGGCCGGCGCGAGCTGGCCGGCTACGGAAGGTGCGGATGCGTCCGGGCCCGGCAGCAGCATGACCATCTGCGGCGGCGGAGTTTCCCGCGGCGGCGGTGCGGCCGGGAGGCTCCAGCCCGTCGCGCTTTGCACAAGCGTGGCCAGCGAGAACGACACGCCGGGCGCGTCGGGAACGATGAATTTCACAAGCACGATCAGCCACAGAAGCCCGTGGATGGCCGTCGGCAGGCGTCGCAGCGGCCAGCGGATCAGCGCCCACGTAATCAGTGCCAGAACGCTGCCATAAAGCAGCCCGGCCAGCAGCCAGGAGACGACGGCCGAGGCGGCCGGCGCGAGCCAGAGTGTGGGCAGCAGCGAGTTCACGGCTTGTCCTCCGGATTTCGCGGCTTTGACGGCGGCTTTCGCTGCGGAGAGGCGGCCTCGCGGGCTTCGATCTTGGCCTCGATGCGGCGAAGCTCCTCGGCCGTCAGCTCGTCCTCCTCGACCAGGCCGAGCACGAGCTCACCGACCTGGCCGTCGAAGACGGTGCTCAGGAAGTCTCGCAGGCGGTCGCGGAGGACCTGCTCGCGACGGAGCCGCGGCGTGTAGACATAGGGCTGGCGGTCGCGGTCGACGTCGAGCACGCCCTTTTCGGCGAGCTGGTTCATGAGCGTCATGACCGTGGTGTAGGCGGGCTCTTCACCGGCCGCCTCGAGCTCGGACCTGACCTCGCGGACCGGGGCGGAGCCGAGCTTCCAGAGGGCTTTCAGCACCCGCAGCTCGGCGGCCGTGATGTTCGGGATTCTGGACTTGGTCACGAATCGGCCTCTCTACGAGACATATCGGAAGACTACTATGGACATAGTAGCAGGTCAAAAAATTCTGGCAAGCCGAAAATCGCCAACGGGGCGGCCCGACCGCGGGTGGTTTTCCATAAACCGCTTATTTCAGGGGCTTTACGGATTCTCGATACGGTCGCCCGCGGGAGCGCTTGCGGCCGACGGCATCGCTCCGCGGGCTTTCGGGCGCAACGCGGGCCGGTTTGAATACCGCCCGATTCGCCGGCCGCCCGGCGCGGAACCGGGCCGGATCGGCGGCGGGGCGGGGCGAGGAGATTCTCGGTGCGGGCGGTGAGGTGGCGAGGGGTGGGTCTCAGGCCGGGCGGGCGTCCGCTTCCGCTGGCCGTCTGCCTGGCGCTCGCGGCCGCGGCGGGCTGTTCGATGCGGATCGAGCCGCCGCACGAGCCGCGTGACGCCGTCACTGCATACATCGTCGACTACGGGCTGCATGGCAGCCTGCTCCTGCCGGCGGACGAGGAGAGCCTGGTCGAGTTCGCCTATGGGCAGTGGGACTGGTTCGCGCTGGGTCGTGACCGCTGGTACAACGCGCTGGGGCTGGCGCTGTTTCCCGCGGCGGGGACGCTGGGGACGCGAGAGCACCCGATGGTCGATGCAGCCGAATCGCTGCGGCGGGCGGTCGCGTGTGAGAAGGTGTTGACGGTGCCTGTCGAGCGGGCGGCGGCAGAGCGGCTGCGCGGGCGATTGTCGCGGGAGTACGCGGAGAAGCAGGAGCAGGAGGTCTACAACCCGGCACTGGGGATGTCATTCGTGCCCTACCGGCCTGTGTACTGGCACGGCGTGCGCAACTGCAACACGATGCTGGCGGCGTGGCTGGAGGAGCTGGGGTGCAAGGTGCGCGGGGGCCGGTCGTTCGCGGTGTTCGAGGTGGTCGAGCGGGGCGGTCCACGGGCCGTAAAACGGGCACGGCCGGGGTGATGGGGCGCGAGCGGTGCAGAGCAAGGCTCGGCCGGCGAGAAAAGCCGTCGGCCTGGCACCCGCGCGGGGCTGAATTGCACGGCTCAAGCGCAGTGGCACCCGAGCGCAGTGCCCGCGAGATTCGAGCCGCGACCGCGCGCCGCGGACACAACGTGTCCGGGGTAACGGAGCAGGCGTGGCGCAGCGACCGCCTAATCCGAGCCGCGGCGTAAGGGAGCGGGCTGACGGTGGCGCGCCGCCCGCGCCAGCGCCTGGCGACATTCACCTACTCCGTGCGCTTGTTTGTCGTGTCCGGTGTGGGCGTGTCGGCGCGTCCGCCCCGGACACACAGTGTCCGGGGCGGACGCGGGGGAAGTTTCCGAGTCCGCCCGCTCCCTCACGGTCGCGGCTCGGAGCAGAGCTTGCGGGCGGGACGCCTCACTCGACGGCCACAGAAGCGCGACATACCCTGGTCACGGCGTGTCGGCGGGTTTCTCAGCGGGTTTATCGGCGGGTTTATTGGTGGCGTCGTCGCCTTCGGGCTTCTCGGCCTTGGCGATCAGCTCCTTGATCTCATCCGGCGGCTCGAAGCGGGCGCGGTCGATCTTCACGTTGTGCTCGATCTTGTCGATCGTGATGACGACCTCCTGCACGGCGACGCGCTGCGTGAGCTTGTGCGGCAGCTTGACCCCATCCACCTCGCGGAAGTCGGCCACGATCGACTCGACCGGGATGTCGCCGAACTGCGTGGGCAGCATCATCTCCGATTTGATCAGCAGGCCGGACTGCTGGTCGTAGAACTGCTGCTCGGGCCGGCCTTCGTGCGGCGTGAGCTCGAGCTTCCAGGCCTTGCGGCCTTCGACCTCCGCCTGGCCGACCGTCTCGACCTTCTTGTAGAGCTTGCGCCAGTGAATCTCGGAGTTGAACGTGGCGCTGCGGCGCGCGACGGCGAGCTCCTCGCCCTCCTTCAGCCGCGGGCCCATCAGGTCGCTGTTCTCCCAGGCGATCCTGCCGTCGAAAACCTCGCGCGAGACGCCCAGGTTCTCCATCCGCGACTCCGCGGCCATCAGGTTCGGCTCCATCTGGTACATCGTGAACGAGCCCTTGATGTTGGCCGCCTCGATGCTGATCGTCGCCTGGGCGACGCGGCTCTTGAGCCGCTCGTACGCGGAGCGGCCGCCAGTGACCTCGACGTAGCGGTCGAGAATCTGCTCAGCCGGCGGGAGCTCGGACTTGCCGGCCGGGGCGGACGGCTTGTCCTGCGCGGCGAGCGGGCCGGCGACGAGCCACAGGGCGGCGCAGGTGGCAACGAGCGAGGTGAGGCGTGAATGCTGCCTCACGGCTCGGGAAGCGCGCGTCGCGCGTCCACCGCAGTTCCGGGCGCTTTGCGGGCGAGACGTCCGCGCTCCCCAGGCTGCGCCGGTTGGAGACGTGCGTACGGGCGAGACGCCCGTACCACCCGACGATGGCAGGCAAGCTGCCTGCCCCACCGATGCGGGCGATGCCTGACTCACGCATGCGGGCGACGACGCCCGCGCTTCCCAGGTTGCGGGATTGCGGACCGGTTGCACGAAGCGCGCGGCAAGCGTACTGAGACAGAACCTGCGGCACGATGCGTTGCGGTGCATGGGAACCTCCTGAGACTCGCGGGTTGATCCGACCAGACCCGGACGCCACGCGACGATGCGTCATTCTATCTGCGCCCGGGCGGCGTGCGAGCGGATCCAGGCCACGGCCGCGTCGATCACCGGGTCGCGGCCGGCCAGCAGCGCCTCGCGCGTGAGCCGCACCTCTTCGTCCGGCGCGACGCCGTTACCCTCGAGGACGCGGCCGCTGCTGCTCACGTAATTGGCGATGGCGTACTGGAAGCCGTCGCCGTTGGGGAGCCGTTCGACCGTGGAGGGCAGCGCGGCGCCGAGCGTGCGTGTGCCGACAACGCGGGCGCGGCCGATGTCCTGCATGCCGCCGGCGAAAATCTCGGCGGTGGAGGCGCTCAGCTCGTCGACGAGGATGACCAGCGGACCGTCGAAAGTGCGGGGGCGCGGCGAAATGTTGAAGTGCAGCGAGCTGTCGCGCGTGGTGAGCGTGCCGAGGCGGTGGTTTCGCTCGCTGACGAACCACGAAGCCATGCCCATGGCCATCGCGCCGATGCCGCCGGGATTGCCGCGCAGATCGAGAATGACACCGTCGCAGTCGAGGAAGCTCTGCACGGCGTCTCGGAAGCGCGGCATCATCCAGCCCGGCTCGAAGAAGGCGGAGACGGCGATGTAGCCGACGTTCTCGTCGAGCCGCTGCGAGCGGAAATCGACATACATGCGCGGCAGGTTGCCGAAGCGGGCGGTGCGGCCGGAGCGCTGTACGCGCGTCAGCGCGAGCTCAATCGTCTGCTCGTCCGCGTCGATGAAGGTGAGGCGGGCGGTGCTGCCGACCGGGCCGCGGAGGGCGCGGCGGGCGGCGGCCGCCTGAAGCAGGGGCAGATACTCGCCGCCGGGAACGCGGCGGCTGATGGATTCCATCCGGCGGGAAAGGTCGACCTCGTCGACGGAGGCGACGATCCAGCCGGCGCGAACGCCCGCATCGCCGGCCGGGCCGGGATCGACCCGAGTAACGACGGCCCGCCCGTCGAGAACGCGGACGTCGATGCCGATATCGCCGTCGTCGCCGGCGTTGCTCTCGCCACGCTCCTCGTCCTTGTCGCTCGATGAAGCGGCCGTCTGGGAGCCGGCGGCCCCGGGCGCGGCCGCCGCGGACGGTGCGGTCGCTGTGGAGCGGTCGTCGGCCGCGGCGGCGGCGCTTTCGTGCGAGTCCTCGTCTTCGTCGATCTGCTCGTAGACGTCGCCCGGGATGACGGCGAAGTGGCTGAGCTCGAGGCGTCCGAGCATGGACTGCATGGCATCGCGGGCCTCGGCGTCGGTGGCGGCGGATTCGACGCGGGGGCGCAGCTCGTCGCGGACGGCCTGCCAGTCGAGGCCGCCGATGGCCGGGTCCCAGTGCCGGTCGCGGATGGTCTCCCAAATGACGTCGAAGGATCGCAGGTGCAGGGCGCGGCGCTGGTCGTCGATGCGGGCGGGGGCCGGCTCGGCCGTAGATGAGCGCGCGGCCGGGGCTCGGCAGCCGGGTGCTGTGGCGAGGACGAGCAGACACGCGGCGGCGACGGCCGCGGCGGCGATGCGGTGTGAGACGCGCGGCCGCAAGATTCGATTCATGACGGCTCCCCGACCTGGGGCGTATTCGCCTGCGCGACCCGGATATCCCGTGAGGGCCGGGATTCGCAGCCGTCGCGCGGCAACAGACCCGTCTATTGAATCTATGAGCACCGGCCGGCAGCGTCAAATCAGGCCTCGCGGCCGAGCGCCTCTGCCAGCAGCCGGTGAAAGTGGTGCGTGCCGCGCTCCTGCGTGGGCGAGTAGCGGCCGCCGGGATAGAGCCGCGAGCGCATGCCGCGCTGCACGGACTCGACGACGGCCTCGTCCTCGCGCTCGACGCGGTCGAGGCCGGCGCCGGCGCCCGTATCGAGCCGCGCCGGATCGAGCACGTAGGTGAGGAACGAGACGCGCGTGCGGTCCACACCGAGCGGCTTGACGATGTTGATCGACAGGCCCCAGGGATAGAAATTCAGCATCAGGTTCGGGAAGAGGAAGAAATAGTACCCCGCGACGCGCTGGCCGCGGTCGGGCGAGTCGGCCGGCAGCTCGAAGCAGATGTCGTCGCTGGCGGCGACGCCGATCTGGAGCGACGAGGACTCGAACAGCTCCACGCGATAGCGCGAGAAGTCGAGCTGCTGGGTCAGCCCGGCGTGCACATAGGGGATATGGAAGCCCTCCAGGTAGTTCTCGCAGTACAGGGCCCAGTTCGCCCGCACGAGATAGTCGCGGCAGCGCGACGGATCTAGCACCATCTGCGCCAGCGGCAGCCAGCCGACGCGCTGCTGCACGGGAGCCAGCCATTCTTCGAGCGGCCGGCCCGGCCGGAGCGACGCGAAAACGAGCCGGCCCCAGAGGCCGAAGGGCACGGCGGCGAGGTTGTCGCGCGGCGAGGGGAAGTTCTCGGCCGTGTCGAACTCGGGCATCTGCTGGAAGCGGCCGTCGAGGGCGAAGCGGCGGCCGTGATAGCGGCAGCGGAGCGAGTTCTCGACGCCGGGGTGTTCGCAGACAAGCGCGCCGCGGTGCGTGCAGACGTTGGAGACGCAGTGCAGCCGGTCGTCGCGGTCGCGCGTCAGCAGCAGCGGCTCATCGAGCGAGCCTTCGAGCATCGTCAGCGGGTATACCTGACCCGGTACGCGGACGTGATCGAGATCGGCGACGAGCTGCCACGAGGGCACGAACGCGCAGGTCAGCAGCAACTGATAGAGCTGCGGGTCGCCGTAGAGCCAGCCGGCGGGGCTGGCGGCGCGGCGAATGTCCGGATCGATCTCGATGCGGCGCGGCTGCACGGGCGCCTCCTGTAGAGGACTCGGCCGACGCGGGCATTGTAGCCGCGGTTATGAGACCCCGTGTACGGGGCGGCAGATTCTGCCGGGCAGGGTTTGCGGCCGGCGGCGGCGAATTGCAGGCTTTGAGCGATGTTGCCGGCGGTCGGACCCATTTCGCCGTTTCGCGCCTTGCACTGGCTGCAACGCAGCCGGGCGGAGGAGGACCAGGCGCTGATGCGGCTGGCATCCGGGCGGCGGATTCTGAGCGGACGCGACGACCCGGCGGGATTGATCGCGGCGACGAATCTGGACGCGGCGATCGAGGCGCTCGATGCGGAGAGCCGCGTGCTCTCGCGGCTGAATTCGAACGCGGCCATCGCCGACGGGCATTTCTCGCAGCTCTCGTCGATCGCGGGAGATTTGCAGGCGCTGGCCGTGCAGAGCGCCAACACGGGCGCCTTCAGCGAGGCCGAGATCGCCGCGAACCAGCAGCAGGTGGACCAGATCGTGGCCGGGTTGCAGCGCTTCGGGAACCAGGCGCTCGAGTCGCTCGACACGCTCGGGCTGCCGCCGGATGAAGCGGCCGCGCTGGGCGAGCGTGTCCGCGAGGCGATCAACTCGCTTTCGAGCCTGACCAGCGGCGGGGCCAACAGCCTGGGCAGCGGGAATGCGGCGGCGGCGCAGGAGATCATTCGCGAGGCGACGAGCGTCTTCGCCGAGGCGCGCGGGCAGGTCGGCGCGCATCAGAAGTATCAGCTCGATTCGCGGGTGTCGTCGCTGGCGGTCGAGCAGGAGAACCTGTCGGCCGCGCGGAGCCGGATCGTCGACGCGGATTTCGCGCAGGAGGCGAGCAATCTGTCGCGGGCGCAGGTCCAGACGGCCGCGATCATCCGCACGTTGCAGATCGTCAATCACAATCGCAAGACGGTGCTGGCGCTGTTGGGATCGTAGCGCCGTTCCCGGCCGCGGTCCTGATCGGAGCCGCGCGCATTGGGGAGCGCGGGCGTCTCGCCCGCCGATGGCACCGAGCCGCGCGCATCGGGGAGCGATACTCGCGGAGCGCGAAACAGAGCCGCGACCGTAAGGGAGCGGGCCATCTGGGGAAGCCCCTCCGCGGACACGCGCCGAAACGCACACACCTGGAGTCCACGAACGCGCGTCCGAGGTAGGTGAATGTCGTCCGGCGCTTGCGCGGGCGGCGCGCCACCCCCAGCCCGCTCCCTCACGGTCGCGGCTCGGTGCAGACATTCGCTCGCGGCTCCGATTCGCGCACCTGCGAACCGTGATGCAGTGCCCGTCTCCGGCAATTTGCGCTATGGCGCCCGCGCATCACGCTGCCTGCGGATGTACGCCATCAGAACGAGCAACGCCGCGGGCACGAGAACCACGCTCGCCAGGCCGACGAACCAGACCAGCGCCAGAATCTGGTACCTCAGCCCCTCCTGCGGCGCTGCGCCGAAGAACTCGTGATAACGATCGAAGAACTCCTTGGCCCGCGGGTCGGAGCGATTGCCCGCGTGCACATGCGTGCCCCAGCCGCCGCCGGCGTGCACCCAGTGGCCGGCCGCACCGCCGCCCGTCGCGATATACCCGATCGCCCCGCCACCTTTGGCCATCAGACCCACCGCTCCCCCGCCAAGCGCCACACCCCCCAGCGCCATCCCGCCGGCCGACAGAAGCCCCAGCGAAAAGCCCCCCATCGAGACCACGCCGAGGGCGAACCCGCCGGCCGCAAAGAGCCCCCGGGCGAACCCCCCGAACGCGAACCAGCCGACCGCCTCGTCGCCGATGGCGATGATCCCACGGGCCCGCCCGATCCGCTCACCGTCGCGCTCGCTCGGGCCAAGGGCGATGTGCACGAGCGGCAACCCGAACAGGACGATGTCGGACTTGTAGCGGCGGCCGAGAACCATGCGCGGACCGCGCTCAAGCACGTCCACCAGCGGCCGGCCGCACTCCGGGCACTTGCTCGATTCGGTCAGGCCGGTGAGCTGATAGCCGCAGTTGCCGCAGTACGGTTCCCGCCCCATGTTCGTCTCCGCGAGTCGACCCGCCGCGTGGTGTACCCGCGGCGGCCGGCCCGGTCCAGACCGCGGCGTTGCCGCCGCACCGTGGCGCGGCTACGCTGCCGCCATGCGGCCGAGCACGCATCCGGAGCGACCGATTCTGCGCCGCGCGCGGGCGGCCGCGACACCCTTCTCTGCGAGGACGGACTCATCATGGATCGTCGCACATTTCTGGCTTCGGGCCTGGCGCTGGGCGCCGCGGGATCGCTGGCGGCGTCGGCCGTGGGGATGAGCATGGCACAGGAGGCGGCGGCGGGTGACGGTCGGCGGCGGTTCAAGCTCAAGTACGCCCCGCACTTCGGCATGTTCCGCAACCACGCCGGCGAGGACCCGGTCGACGAGCTGAAGTTCGCCGCGGACGAGGGCTTCACGGCCTGGGAAGACAACGGCATGATGGACCGCGAAGTTCCGCTTCAGGAGCGGATCGCGGCCGAAATGCAGCGGCTGAAGATGACCATGGGCGTGTTCGTCGCGTACGCGGAGTGGCGCGAGCCGCGGATGGTGCGCGGCGGGCGCGAGACGCACGCGATGCTGCGTGAGCAGATGAGCAAGGCGGTGGAGGTGGCCAGGCGCGTGCAGGCCCGCTGGGCGACGGTCGTGCCGGGGCCGTTCGATCCGCGGCTGGACTGGGGCTATCAGACGGCCAACGTGATCGACTGCCTGCGCATCTGCGCGGAGGTGTGCGAGCCGGCCGGCCTGGTGCTGGTGCTCGAGCCGCTGAACTTCCGCGACCATCCGGGGCTGTTTCTGACGAAAGTCGCCCAGGCGTATGAGATCTGCCGCGGCGTGAACAGCCCGTCGGTCAAGATTCTCGATGATCTCTATCACCAGCAGATCAGCGAGGGCAACCTCATCCCGAACATCGACGCGGCCTGGAGCGAGATCGCCTATTTCCAGGTCGGCGACAACCCCGGCCGCAAGGAGCCGACCACGGGGGAGATCAACTATCGCAACGTCTTTCGCCACATTCACGCCAAGGCGTTCGACGGCATCGTCGGCATGGAGCACGGCCTGTCGCGCAGCGGCAAGGAAGGCGAGCGGGCGCTGATTCAGGCGTATGTCGAGTGCGACTCGTTTTGAAGCGGCGCGGCCGCGGGCGGCGTCAATGGCCCGTGTGGCCGAAGCCGCCCTCGCCGCGGCGCGTCTCACCGAGCTGGTCGACCTGCACCACTTCGACGTGCGCGACGCGGGTGATGACGAGCTGGGCGAAGCGCATGCCGCGCTCGATCGTGTATGGCTCGCGGCCGCAGTTGCCGACGATGACCTGCAACTCGCCGCGGTAATCGGCGTCGATCGTGCCCGGGGCGTTCGGCAGCATCAATCCGTTTCGCAGGGCCAGGCCGCTGCGGGCCCGCACCTGTCCCTCATAGCCCGGCGGAATCTCCAGAAACAGGCCCGTGGGGATCAGCTTCACCTCGCCCGGCGCGACGGTGATCGGCTGCTCGTTGGCGGCGTGCAGATCGAGGCCGGCCGAATGGTCCGTCATGTAACGCGGCGCGGGCAGGTCCTCCGTGCCGGCCCGGCGGGCGATCTTGAGAATCGGGTTCATCGCGGCTCCTGGTGCTGCGGGCAGTGCGTGCTGAATCGCGGCCGGGGCAGAGTATAACGCCGATCGGGCGCTGATCGACCGCCCCGCTGCCGACGCGCCCGGCGGGCGAATCATGCACGCCCGCGGCGGCTCGCCCCTTGACACGCCGCGGCGGCGGCCGCGCAATACCCGGTGCGCCGGCCGGCCTGTCTGCGGCCGGCGGCTGGGAAGGACACGACGGTGGGCAAGTCGGAGCAGGTCGGGCCGTTGACAATTGAGCGGACGGGGGCGTTCGTGCGCTTCCGGCTGTCGGTTCCCAGCGAGATCGACACGGAGTTGCCCGCGGATTACGAGAAGGTGCTGGCCGAGCAGGTGCGGCGGGTGCTGGCGGCGTCGCCGCCGGAGCGCTACCTGCTGGACCTTCAGGATACGCCGGCGATCAGCAGCCGGCAGCTCGGCGTGATGCTGGCGCTTCAGAAGGCGCTGCGGCCCTATCTGGGGCGCTTGCCGCTGGCGGGTGCGAGCCCGGCGGTGCGGCGGCTGCTGGAGGTCTCGCGGACCGAGCAATTCTTCGAACTGGAAAGCACATCTCCGCCGACGTCCTGAGCGCGCCGCGGGGCGCGCGGGTGTTTCGCGCGCAGTTGCGCTAAGCGCCACCACCGCCAATCTGCACCGAGCCGCGACCGTCAATCTGCTCAGAGCCGCGACCGTGAGGGAGCGGGCGAGCGCGAAAGCGCTGCCCGCGAAGCGCCGGAGCACATCCACCTGTTTCCGCCAATTCCAACGGACATCGGATAAGCTGAACGCTCACCGGCGCTGCGCGGGGACGCGTGCAAAACTGGCCCGCTCACTCACGCTCGCGGCTCGGATCACGCGCACGCTCGCGGCTCGGATCACGCGCACGCTCGCGGCTCGGATGCCTCGCGCGCGGCTCGAATCACAATGTGTCGGATTACTTGTGCGTGATGCGTGACCAGCCGCGGTTCAGCGTGTACCAGGCCGGCAGCAACTCATTGGGGAAGACATCGCCCGGCGGCGAATCGAGCGCCGACGGCGGCGGGACGTTCGGGTACCAGAAGCCGTCGTACTGATCCTCAGGGTTCACCGTCACTGGCTCGCCCGGGTACCAGACGAACGTGCGGGCCGTGTTCACCGCATAGGAGCGGCCCAGGTCATACGCGTTCGTGCTGACGTGCCCGTCCTGGAAAAGAACATTGGCCGACGGCCGCGAGCCCTGGGCGTATCCATGCCGGCCCCAGGAGACGGTGTTGTCATACTGCGTCGGGTCGTTCCAGATCGAGCTGCGGACCGCGTTGCCGCTGAGGTTGTAGACGGCCGACGAGTTCGCGTCGGCCACGAGCACGCGGCCGGAGGTGTCGCGCTCCGCATCGCGGAAGCGGCGCGAGCGGTTGTCGGACAGCCCGGAGGCATTCGGCCGCCAGGCCCAGCCGCCGGCCGAGAGCGGCACGCCGATGCCGTAGCTGTAGTCGATGCCGTTGCGGCTGCGGTCGAGCGGATAGATCAGATTGCTGTGGCGGGCCTCGTTGAGCGGATCGGGAAGCTGATCGGCCGGGCAATAGCCGATGCGGACGCCGTCCTGCGGCGAGCGCTTGAGGTCGCCGCTGGATGCGCCGCCTTCGGGCGGCCGGGTCTCGGCGGAGCCGGCCGTCTCGAGGTAGCCGCGCTGCACGAGCAGGTCGATCCAGGTGTAGCGAATGGGTACGCCGCCGTCGTCCCAGAGGGGATAGAACTTGTAGTCGTAGCGGGCGTGCTCCAGCGAGAAGCCGAGGAGCTGAAGCTGCGCGGCGCAGTGGGTCTGCTGCGCCTGGCGGCGGGCGAGCTGAAGCGGGGGCAGCGTGATGGCGATCAGCAGGGCGATCACGCCGACGACGACGAGCAGCTCGGCCAGCGTCAGAGCGCGGACGCGCGCGGCGCCCCGGCGGGCGCGCGAGGAATGACGACTGGCGAGACTTCTGTACATGTTCCCGACCTGGTCGCGCCGGCCGATCGCAATGCGACTCGGCCGCACACGAAGCGCAAGAGCCCGCGGGCGGGGCGCTTGCACGAAACGACGCGTTAGAGGGCGTCCGGCATCGCCGCGGAGATCGCGGCGGATCAGATGCCTCCTTTATACATCCTATCCGGCGGAAATTCCATAGGGATTGAGTCCGGTTTTCGGTTATCGGAAGGGCGGGGGTGGCCGGGCGGCCGGCGGTTGAGGCCGCGGGTTGCTTTCGGGCTGGTTTCGCTCTGGTTTCCGACGAGCCTTCGGGCGGCGGCGGGCCGGACTCGGGTGGCCGCGGCGGCCGGCTACAACTGTCGCATCTACCAGTATTGCTCGGGCGGGACGCTGAACCAGCGGAGGCGGTTTCCGAGCGAGTTCGGCCAGCCGACGTCGACCTGGTTGAGCTGCATGGTTCGGGCGCTGCCGTCGACACAGCGAGACCGATGGCGCAATGGCCGCCTGCTCAGGCCGCGGCGCCACCTATCTTCACTGCTACCCCGATGGGAGCACATCCGCTTACGAATGCTGCCCCGCCGCTGATCGCGACGATCAAGCCGTGAGCTTACTCGCAGCTATCGTTGTAGTGAGCGAGAAGTTCTGTCTGGTCGGCGAAGTCGACGTCGCCGTCTCGGTCAACATCGGCATACGGATTGAAGTCTTGATCGCCTTCGGAAGTTCCGTACGCGGCGTATAGCGCCGTGAGGTCGGAAAAATCCACGTCGCCGTCGGCATCGATGTCACCCGGGTGGACGGCCTGATAGACCCAGTGCCGATCCCAGTCGTCGGTCATTCCGTCGAGATTGTCGTCCAATTCGACGCGATAGCTGGCTTGCCCAAGCACATAGCCGAATTCGTCATCGATTCCGTCAAGGTCGGAGCAGGTTGCCGCGCCGTCGCTGTCAAAATCGCCGAGCCCGCCTGAATGAAGCCCAGCGTCCACGATCTGCTGCATGAAGTCGATATCGTCCTGGTCGATATCCTCGTCTGAATCGAAATCCCAGCGCTCATCGTACGCGGCCGAACCGAGCGCCACCGGGTCGAGCCCATTGAACCGGCCGTCCTCGTTCACATCGAAGTAGCTGTCCTCGACGGAGATCTGCTGCGTCCAGAGCGCTTGAGAGCCGAGACCGCCGGAGATCACCGGTGATGCGACCCAAGCTCCCAACTGGGAATCGTACGTCGTGTTGATCGGCGCGAAATTTCCGTTCGCCGCAACTACGCCAGCAACAGCCTCGATGGTTCCGTTAAGCGAAACGACGTACGCGTCTCGGCGAAGCAAGGGAGTTGCCCAGTACACGGAGTCGTAGTTGTTTACGAGTACGATCTCGTACTCTGCGGACCAGGATGAGCAGTTTCCGCTGATGGAGTAACCCAAAAACACGCTGGTCACGCCTCCGACGACTCCGCCCGGAGGGATCTCCTCCTTTCCACAGGCTCCGGGAAATGGCCCGGCCACGATCCGCGAGGTCGAACCGACTGAGAATGTGCTGGCATGGCCACAAATCATCCAGTACGCGGCGTGGTTGACGGGTGGTCCACACTGGCTGGTAGCGCTCGACGACAGCCCGGTTTCATTGTTGTCGTAGCACGACTTCTGGCAGATGTCGAGATGCTCATGGTCACACTCTGGCGGCACCGCGCGCGTCATCGAGACGGCGCTCACGATTACAGATGACCACGAACTCAAGTTCGAGATTGTACAACCTTCAAATGAAAACTCGACAGATGCCCGTGAGTCGAGCGGCGCCTGGTCGTAGAAGCCTGAGCAGTCCCCGCCCACGCACCAGATCTCCCCTGCAACTCCTGACACTAGATTCCAGGCGAGAAGCAACGTTCCGATCCTTAGCAGCATTGAATGTCTCCCTGCGAGTCGCGAGTCCGAGCTGACCCCCCGCGGGCACCCGCGGGCAGATAACATCGAACGCTAGCCGCACGTTCAACAAGTGTCAAGAAGAAAATTGTCACGTATCGCTGGGTCGCCGTGTTGGATTCGCCCGAACTGGGCTTCCATGAGCTCGGGACTCCGCCGAATTGATGTAACCTTCGGGAGCGGTTACGCAATTGTCCCGCGACTATTCACACACGGAGAGGTCCCGATCAATCGCGATCGCTGGAGTCCCGTCCGGCGGGCAGCTTGCTCGGAGATGTCGTACTCCCCGACTCTCGATTCGGCCTCAACGAGAGTCCCTGCCGGTTGCAAATGTACCGTAACGAGTCTGAGGACGTACCGACGACGCGGATGCGTCACTATCGCGAGCAGTTCATCGCCGCCTGAGGCGACGATTCGAAGGCATGAGCGAGTAAGGGGGGCGTTCACGGCAGCGGCGAGAGATCCTCCGGCAGCGGATCGCCGAAGCGCGTGCTGCCGCACTTCGTGCAGGCGACGCCCTCGCGCTTGGCGCCTTCCGTCGCGCCCTGGCGGATCATCGGGAAAACGGCGTCGCACTTGGCGCACTTCTGCGCCCGCCAGACCGTCCGCTCGCCGCAAAAGCGGCACTCGACCGGCGGATCACCGACCTTGTCCGCGTACGCCTTGCCGCAGGAGGTACAGGCCAGCGGCTGCATGTGGGCGACCGTCTCGCCCGGGGCGGGCTTGGACGCATTCCAATAGAACAGCCACAGACCGCACCCCAGTATGAAGGCGATCAGCAGGACGGGCGTCAGGTTCTTCAAAGTCACCTCGTCAGGCAGACTTGCCGGATACGTGAACGTGGACTCGCGGTTCCATTATACGCGCAGAAATCGCGCACGCAATGCGGGGTTCCCGGTGGGGCGTGCGGGTCCGCGGCCGGCCCCGCATGCGGGCCCTGAGCACGCTGAACCGCCACCTGTCGCCGCCCGGGAGGTCCGCCAGAGGCAGGCCGGAGTCACTGGCGGCCGGCGCGGCCGGCGGGCGAGTCTGCTACACTACCCGTCCGCGACGCGGCCTGGGAGTGTCCGGACGCCTGGTGGGTCCCGCGGCCTTCAAAGCCGTTGAGAGGCTGTACCCTCAGCCTCTGGTGGGTTCGATTCCCATCCACTCCCGTTCGTAACTGATTTATGGAAAACAGGTTGCGCGGATCACGCCGGCGGGCCGGTCGGCGGTCAATCGACCCCGTGCTCGGCGCACGGGGTTCTGATGGCGGGCGGGCCGGTCGGCGGTCAATAGACCCCGTGCTTGGCGCACGGGGTTCTGAAGGCGGCCGGGACGCCCGCGCTCCCCATCGACGACGCCCGCGCGCCCTGACGCGACGGCCATCCTCCTCGCGCGCATATACTCTCCGATAACGGGCCCGCGGCCGCGGGCCTCAGGCCGAAGGGAGATGCAGAGCATGGCGAAACTGCCTGACCCGGCCGCGCACCGCCGGCCGGAGCACGAGATCGAGCCGATTTTCTGGCGGCGCTGGTCGCCGCGGGCGATGACGGGCGAGCCCGTGTCGCAGGCGGAGCTGGACCGGCTGCTGGAGGCGGCCCGCTGGGCGCCGTCGACGTACAACGAGCAGGAGTGGCGTTTCCTGTACGCGCATCGCGACGGGCCGCACTGGAAGACGTTCTTCGACCTGCTGGTGGAGGCGAACCAGGTCTGGTGCCGCAATGCGGGTGTGCTGCTGGTGGTGCTGGCGCATCGCGTGTTCAGCATGAACGGCAAGCCGAATCCGGTGCACGTGCTGGATACCGGTGCGGCGCTGCAAAACCTCCAGCTTCAGGGTTCGCAGATGGGGCTCGTCGTGCACGGCATGGCGGGCTTTCACGCCGACAAGGCGCGGACGGCGCTGAAGGTGCCCGACGATTTCGGCGTAGAGGCGATGGTGGCGGTCGGCCGGCCGGGCGACCCGGAGAAGCTGCCGGCGGAGCTGCGGGAACGCGAGTTGCCGACGGGGCGCAAGCGCGTGGAGGAGATTTCGCGCGAGGGACCGTTCGCGTTCTAGGGGCGCGGGGTCGGGCGGCAACCTGACAGAGACGACGAGCAGATGGAATCTCAGCGGCTGCGGGTCAACGAGATCTTTCACTCGGTGCAGGGGGAAGGCACGCGGGCGGGGGTGCGCTGTGTCTTCGTGCGGCTGACGGGCTGCCACCTGCGCTGCACCTACTGCGACACGGAGTATTCGTTCTACGAAGGGCAGTGGATGTCGCTCGACGAGGTGATCGAGCGCGTCCGGGCGTACGACTGTCCGGCGGTCGAGGTGACGGGCGGCGAGCCGCTGCTTCAGCCGGGCGTCTATCCGCTGCTGGAGCGGCTGCTGGCCGGGCACGAGACGGTGCTGCTCGAGACGAGCGGCGCGGTATCGATCGAGAAGGTCGACCCGCGGGTCGTGCGGATCGTCGATCTGAAGACGCCCGGCAGCGGCGAGAGCGAGCGGAACTGCTGGGAGAATATCGAGCTGCTCACGCCGCGTGACGAGGTGAAGTTCGTGATCGGCACGCGCGAGGATTACGAGTGGAGCCGCGAGGTGGTCAGCCGCTATGACCTGACGCGGCGCTGCGCGGTGATCTTCGCGCCGGTGGTCGGGATCGAGGAGCGCGGCGACCTGGCGCTTTATCGCGGGCACCTGGAGCCGGCCGAGCTGGCCGGGTGGATGCTCGAGGATCGGCTGAACGTGCGCTTCGGGTATCAATTGCACAAGGTGATCTGGCCGGCGATGATGCGGGGCGTGTAGCGGCGCGGCGGACCGCGCGCGGCGGGCCGTGCGAGGCGTCCGGCGGGCGGCGCGGCCGGTGCACGACAGAGAGACGATGCGGGTTCGGCTGAGCAAATCGTTCTCGTTCGAGGCGGCGCACTGGCTGCCGACGTTTCCCGAGGGGCACAAGTGCCGCCGGCTGCACGGGCACAGCTTTCGCGTGGACGTGGTGGTCGAGGGGGAGGTGGACCCGGCGGCGGGATATCTCGTGGACTATGGCGAGATCAAGGCCGCCTGCGAGCCGGTGCGCAAGCGGCTGGACCATTACTGTCTGAACGAGATCGAGGGGCTGGAGAACCCGACGGCGGAGAACGTCGCGCGGTGGGTCTGGCAGCGCCTGCGGCCGGAGCTGCCGTTGCTGGCGGCGGTGATCGTGCATGAGACGTGCACGAGCGCGTGCGAGTATCGGGGGCAGTGAGGGGGCGGGCCGCCCGGTCGGGGCGCGCGGGCGTTCCGCCCGCATGATCGGAGCCGCGAGCGTGAGCGAGCGGGCGGGGGGTGAGGCGCTGCCCGCGCAAGCGCCTGGTGACATTCACCTATCTCATGCGCTGATTCGTTGTCTTCAGGTGTGCGCGTCTTGGCGCGTCTACGCGGGGGGCGGTTGCTCGGTTGGCCCGCTCCCTCACGGTCGCGGCTCGGAGCAGATCGGCAGCGCGGGCCGGGTTCGCGCGCGGCAAGGTGCTCGGCGGGCACAGAGGCCCGCCCCACCCGCCTGGTGCGAGAAGGGATTCTCGCACGAGCGGAATTACCGTCGCGGCGCTGAGCAACGTCGCGAACGGCTCGCCGGACCCGGCTAGAAGACTACTCGCCCAGCGCGTCCTTCAAACCAGGCACCTCGTCCGCACCCGTAGGCACCTTCAGGCTCGATCCCTCCAGGTCGTCGCCGAACGGCTCGATCGTCCCGCCCAGATGCTCACCCAGAAACGCCTCCGCCACGGCGAAGAACGAGAGCCGGTTCTCCGGCCGAGCGAAGCCGTGACCCTCGTCCGGATAGAGCGCGTAGGTGACGGGGATGCTCTTCTTGCGCATGGCGGTGACGATCTGGTCCGATTCGGCCTGCTTGACGCGCGGGTCGTTGGCCCCCTGGCCGATCAGCAGCGGGCGGCGGATTTTGTCCACGAAGGAGATCGGCGAGCGCGACATGAGGAATTTGCGGCCCTCTTCCGTTCGATGATCGCCGACGCGCTTGGCGAAGAGCTCGACCAGCGGCTGCCAGTAGGGCGGAATCGACTCGAGCAGCGTGACGAGATTGGACGGGCCGACGATGTCGACGCCGCAGGCGAACAGGTCGGGCGTGAAGGTCAGGCCGACCAGCGTGGCGTAGCCGCCGTAGCTGCCGCCCATGATGGCGACGCGATCGGGATCGGCGATCTTCTCGCGCACCGCCCAGCGGACCGCATCCACCAGGTCGTCGTGCATCTTGGCGGCCCACTCGAGGTCGCCGGCGTTGGTGAACTTCTTGCCGAAGCCGGTCGAGCCGCGGAAGTTCACGCTCAGCACCGCGTAGCCGCGGTTGGCCAGCCACTGATGCTCCGGATCGAACCCCCACAGGTCGCGGGCCCACGGACCGCCGTGCACCAGCAGCACCGTCGGCAGCGGCTTGTCGGGCCGGCCGTTGCCGTCCGCATCGTGCTGCGGCGGAAGCGTCAGATAGCTGACCAGGTCCAGGCCGTCGCGGCTGCGGATCGTCGTCGGGTGCATCCGGGCGAGCGTGTATTTCTCGAGCGCCGGCCGGGCGGTGAAGAGCAGCCTGGCGTTGCGCGAGTCGCGCTCATACAGATAGAAGCGGGCCGGGCCGGAATCGAGCGAGTAGGTCACGACCCAGCGGCGGTCGTCGAGCGAGCGGCTGGAGATGTCGAAGTCGCCGTCGACGACGGTCTGGAGATACTCGAAGTCCGCCTTGAGCGACTGGTCCAGCACGACCCACTGCTTGCGCTCATAGCTGAAGCCGGCCGCCTGGACCGTGTGCTCGGTGGGGTGCACGAGCGTGTCGTCGATATCCGCCCGCGGGTCCTGTGCGAGCACCTTCGTCTCGTCGCTCTTCAGATCGACCGCGGTGAGAGCGGCCGTGTCGCGGCCGCGGCTGTCGACCATGTAGAGCGTCTGGCCGCCGGCGTCGAAGCCGACGGGCGACGTCGTCAGCGTGTCGCCGTGCTCGATCGTCTGGAAGACCTCCCAGCTTTCGCCGGCGGGCTGCATGATTCGCTGGCCGCCGTCGGGCTCCATCGTCAGGCCGAAGCGGACGCGGAAATCGCTGTCGGTCAGGAAGGCGATGAACCCGCCCTCGCCGAACTCGTTCTTCTGCACGAGCGTCATCTCGCCGGTGGTGATGTTGACCCGGTGGATGTCGTGCAGGGCCGGCTCGCGGTTGTTGATGGCCACGAGGATCTCTTCGGGGCGGCGGTGGCTCAGCTCCTGGATGCGGGCCTGGACACCTTCGAAGGGCGTCAGGTCGCGGATCGCGCCGCTGACCAGGTCGACGCAGTGCACGCGCCAGTTCTCGTCGCCGTCCTTGTCCTGGAGATAAAGGATGTGATTGCTCGTGTAAGCCCAGTAGTACATGCGCACGCCGCGGTGGCGGTCCTTGGTGACCGGCTTGGCGGCCGACGGGTCGTCCGCGGGGCCGACCCAGACGTTCAGCACGCCTTCGTCGGGAGCTAGGAACGCAAGCTTGCGGCCATCGGGGCTGATGTTGGGGGAGCTGCGCTCCGGATTGCCGAAGATCAGTTGCCGAGGAATCAACTCGCCCACTCCCTTCTCAGAAGCCAGGGCCGGCCGGCCGGCCAGCCCGCCGGCCGCCGCCAGCCCGGCCGCCAGAACTGCTGCACAGAATGCCGCGCTCCGCGCGGCCGCATGACTCGATCGCATCGCCATCTCGTACCCGCCCTTCATGGTTCGTCATTCCCCGGCCGCGGCCGCCGCGGCCGGCGCCGCGAGCGCGGTCCGCCCCGGGCCGAGTCGCCCGCATACAAGAGGAGAGCCCGGCCGGCGCGCGTTCCGCTCAGGAACTGCGCGGAGCGGGGTATGGTACAGGGAAACGGCCGCTCTTGCAGCAGCGGTTTGGAGGGCGGTCGGGGCGGTCGGCTTTGGCGGCGGGCGGGTGCGAGTTACACTGCCGCGGGCCCCTTCCTTGAGGAGACTACGCATGTCGAGCCAGATCATCTGCGGCGGACTGGGCGTGTTGATCCTGATTGTGAGCACGGCGTTGGCGCAGGGCGGCGACCGCATCAGCGGGCTGCCGTTCGCGACGCGCTCGGAGGTGATCGCGCGGCACGGGATGGCCGCGACGAGCCAGCCGCTGGCAACGCAGGCGGCGATCGAGATTCTGCGCAAGGGGGGCAATGCGGTGGACGCGGCGATCGCGGCGAATGCGTGCCTGGCGCTGATGGAGCCGACGGGCTGCGGGCTGGGCGGGGACCTTTTCGCGATCGTCTGGGACGCGAAGGGCGGCAAGCTGCACGGACTGAACGCCAGCGGCCGCTCTCCGCTGGGGCTGACGCGTGAGCAGTTGCTTCGCGAGCTGGGCGACGGCAAGCAGATTCCGAAATTCGGCCCACTGCCGGTGACGGTGCCGGGCTGCGTGGACGGGTGGTTTGAGCTGCACGCGCGTTTCGGCAAGCTGCCGATGAGCGAGGTGCTCGCCCCGGCGATCCGCTACGCCCGGGAGGGGTTCCCCGTGTCGGAGCTGATCGCCTATTACTGGCGCAGCGGCGAGCGGGTGCTGAAGGACTATCCGGGCTTCTCGGAGACGTTTCTGCCGGGCGGAAAGGCGCCGCGAAAAGGTGAGATCTTCCGCAACCCGGGGCTGGCCGAGACTCTCGAGACGCTGGCCCGCGACGGGCGCGATGCGTTCTACAAGGGCGCGCTGGCCGAGCGGATGGACGCTTTTTTCCAGCGGACCGGGTGCTATCTTCGCAAGCGCGACCTGGAGCTGCACACCAGCACGTGGATCGAGCCGGTTTCGACGTCCTACCGCGGTTTCGAGGTGTGGGAGCTTCCGCCGAACGGCCAGGGGATCGCGGCGCTGCAAATGCTCAACATCCTCGAAGGCTACGACCTGAAGGAGATGGGGCACAACAGCCCCGAGTATCTGCACCTGATGATCGAGGCGAAGAAGGTCGTGTTCGAGGACCGGGCGCGGTATTACGCGGACCCGGACTTCGCCGACCTGCCGGTCGACGTGCTGATCTCCAAGGAGTACGCGGCTCAGCGGCGCAAGTTGATCAACATGCAGAAGGCCGCGGCCAGCTTTCCGGCCGGCGAGCTCGAGTGGGCCCGCGACGGCCGGCCGCAACCGCCGGTGGACCGGCTGATCGAGGCGGAGGAGAAGCTCCGCGACGGCGACACGATCTACCTGACCGTGGCGGATGCGGACCGCAACATGGTCTCGCTGATCAACAGCAATTATCGCGGCTTTGGCAGCGGGCTCTGTCCGGACGGGCTGGGGTTCTGTTTGCAGGACCGGGGGGAGCTGTTCACGCTCGAGCCGGGGCATCCGAACGTCTACGAGCCGCACAAGCGGCCGTTCCATACGATCATCCCCGCGTTCATCACGAAGGACGGCCAGCCGTATATGAGCTTCGGCGTGATGGGCGGCGACATGCAGCCGCAGGGGCACGTGCAAATCGTCTGCAACATGATCGACTTCGGCATGAACCTCCAGGAGGCGGGCGACGCGGCCCGCTGGTATCACACGCGCTCGAGCGAGCCGACGGGCGAGCGGATGAGCGACGGCGGGGCGGTCGCGCTCGAGTCGGGCGTCGACGCGGCCACGCGCGAGAAGCTCGGCGAGCTGGGGCATCGGATCGAGCGGATGGTCGGCCCGTTCGGCGGGTACCAGGCGATCCTGTATGACGCGAAGAATGACGTGTACTACGGGGCGTCGGAGTCGCGCAAGGACGGTCAGGCGGCGGGGTACTAGGCGGCCGGCCGAGTCGGAGCCGCACCGGGTGTGGTCCGTCAGCGGTCGGAGATCGTGCAAAGTGGAACCGGGCGGGCCCCGCAGAGACTGCGAGAGGCCCGCCCGGTTTCGTAGCGCGCCGCGCCTCAGGCTGGCGCGAAGCGTGTGATGCCGTGATGCGGCTGGGCGTCAGTCGATGAAGACCGGCCGCTGAGCCGTGTGCGCCGGGAACAACACGCGGATGAAATCCGACCACGTGGCCTGGAGCGAGTCCTCGATCGGCGGCGCCACGAACTCCTGGAAGTCCGAGCCGATCGGCTCCGCCGCGGCGTTGACACCGGCCGCGATTCCGGCCGCACCGATGCCGCCGAGCAGGTTGCGGAAGAAGCCCTGACGGCACCCTTCGGCCTGGGCGAGCATGAGACTGAACGTGCAGCCGCCGACGGCGAAGAGCACGGCCATCTTGCGAACGTACTTGGAAGTCATGAGTGAGATTCCTTTGCTGATCCCTTAGGTTCAGGTTTTGAGCAGACCGAGGCGATCCGGAGCCGCTGGGAACGGAGCTCCGGACCGCCGTATGATCCGAGCGATCTAGAACGCGAGCTGCAACTGCACGCGCCAGATGAGCGCATCGTCGTTGACGTTGGCCAGGCTGGCGTAGGAGCTGCTGATCGGCACTTCGTAGATCTTGGTGAAGTCCGTTTGCAGCTTGACGCGGTTGCCGTCGATGTAGTAGTTCAGGCCGGCCGCGTACTCCCACGTGCCTTCCTGATCCTCGGCCAGGGCGGAGATACCGCCGACGCGGGCGACGGCCTCGAGCTTCTTCTCCATGCCGGGGATCGGCAGGAAGTAGCCGAGCTGGACGTACGCGCCGTGCTGGGCGGTGGTCGAGTTGTCGCCGGAGGCGAAGAACCAGGGCGCGACGACGTTGTCGTTGAAGATGCTGGTACGACGGACGTCGACGATGCGCAGGATGTACTCGCCGGTGGCCGAGAAGCCCATCCACTTGAAGGCCGTGTCGATGCCGACCTGGTGGATCTGAAGGCCATTGGTGCTGACGAGGCCGTACCCGCCGCCGCGGTCGAACAGGCGCAGCCGCGGGACGGGGATGCGCGTCGTACGGGCGTCGCTGCGGTCCTCGTTGAAGGCGTAGTGGAATCCGAGGTCCCAGGCGGGCGATTCGCGGATGTCCAGATCACCCTCGGCCGCGAAGTCCTTGGCCGGATCTTCGCCCAGGATGTGCCAGACGGTGCGGAACGCGACGGCGGGGTTGCCGTCGAGCTCGGCCGGATCGGGCGTGATGGTCCGATTCAAGGCTGCGTTCTCGCCGTCGCTGAGCGAGTTGGCGATATCAAGGAAATATTCCAGCTTCTTGTCGAACGCCTGACCCCAGAAGCGCACGCCGATCGAGTAGCCGAGTCCGAAGACCGTGTCCGTGAGTGTGCGATCGACGAACTGCTGGTTGAAGTCGCTCATGCCCTGCTGACGCGTGGAGGCGAGCTTGAACAGACCGGCCTTGACCTGGAACTCATCGACGAAGCGATGATTGATCCAGGCCTGGTTGATGACCGCGTCGTAGCGGTCCGGTGCGTCGGCCCGGAACTCGATCATGTAGGTCAGGTCCTGGCTGACGGCGTTGCCGGAGATCTTGAAGCGGACGCGCTGCGTGTCGAAGCCGGTGCGATCGTCACGCAGCAGGCCGGGGGCCAGGTAGCGGTTCCCGCTGCGCGTGCCGTAGTGCGTCCAGCGGAACTGAACCACACCGTTGAACTTCATCATGAAGTTGTCGTCGCTGCTGCGAATGTAGAACCCGTCGTCATAGCCGGCCGTGAGCACGGACGGCATCAGCATCTCGCGAAACTCCTGCTCGCTGAGAATCTCGCGAATCTGCCGCTTCAGCTCTTCCACTCGCGCGGCGTCCATGTCCTGCGAGCTGGCCGTGGCAACCTGCCGCTCCAGCTCGGCGATCTGCTGCTGCTGCGCCTCGAGCAAGGCCTCCAGTCTGGTGACCTTGTCGTCGGGCGAGCCCGCGGACGTCTGCGGATCGTCCGCGTACGCCCCTGCGGAGAACACGCCGACGGCGAGCAGTCCGCAGAGACACCCTCGCAACCCGAATAGTCTCATGTACCTCTCCCAGTTGCTCGAAATGACAAAACCGTCGACGAATCCGGCCGGTCGCGCCACGAACCGAGCCAAGTCCGTCGACAGAGCGCGCCGTCCTAGCGCGCACCCTTACCCGCCTTCCATGGTGCAAACCACGTACCAAAGGCGCCGCCCGTCCACTAATCACAACCTAAGCAACGACAACATGTTACGATCATGCCAATTCCGCTCGATCGGCCGCAGACAGGCCGAAATCTGACGGCCAACCGTCCGATAGTCGCAATGAATCGTCGTAAGATATTTATGGCAAACACGTTACGTATGATGGCTACATTCGTCGCCCGGACGCAGTGTGGCGATCAGCCGTCACATCGGGCGGGCAGGCAGGCCCCTACGGCTATCCGACCACACCGCGGTGCCCATAAAAAGTTGCAGCCCGGTTCTTGGCGGACGACGCCGACTTGCTTAGGGTAGCTGCCCGTCGTCTGCGGCGCCTGTTGCCGGCGAGGCGCGTGTCGGCCCCTCCCGGACGCCCTTTGGCTACCTCTGGAGACCGTTCGATGTCTGCCGCTGCACTGCTGGCCGAGTTCATCGGCACCTTCGCGCTCTCCCTGGTCGGAGGCGGCGCCATCATGACCCACGCCCACCTCGGCGACGCCGGACCGGGGCTCGTCGGCATCGCCCTGGCCCACGGCGTGATCCTCTCGATCATGGTCACGGCCTTCATGAACGTGTCCGGCGGGCACATCAACCCGGCCGTGACGGCGGCGATTCTGGTGACGGGCCGGATCTCGCTGCCCGGCGCGGTTGCATACATCATCTCGCAATGCGCGGGCGGTTTCTTGGCCGGGTTGATCCTGTTCTCATTCATCTTTACCGACGTGCAGACGCCGGACGGCCGCAGCGTGATCACGGAGACGAAGAACGGGACGCCGTTCTACATGGTCGAGAAGCTCGGGGCGGACACTCGCGCGGAACCGAGCGATGACGCCGGGCAGCAGGCGGCTGCCGATGGCCGGCGGGCGGCGATGAAGGCGGTAGCGATCGAGGCGATCCTGACGTTCTTCCTGATCATCGCGGTGTTCGGGACGGCCGTCGACCCGCGTCACCCGAACGTGGGCGGGTTCGGGATCGGTCTGACCGTGACGGCGGACATTCTGATCGGCGGGCCGCTGACGGGTGCGGCGATGAACCCGGCCCGAGCGCTCGGCACGGGGCTGATCACGATGGACGCCGACGTGCTGAGCCAGCACTGGGTCTACTGGGTCGGGCCGATCCTCGGCGGCGTGGTGGCGGGGCTGCTGTATCACCACCTGATCCTGCCGAAGGCGGGAGCTGCGAAAGCGGGCGGGTAGCTGGTACTCGTGTGCCGCGGGCCGGTGCGGCCGGGCGGCGCGGGTGGCCGATAGGAATCAGTTGCTGACGCGGGGCGGAGTTGACTGTAGGATTTCGCACGCCGGTTCAGGGAAGATTCATCGGCGCGGTGGATGCGCCGCCGGCGGAAAGACAGAGGAGGAACCTCTCGATGCGTACGCGCAATCTCGTTTCGCTCGTGGTGATGTCGCTGGCGCTGGCTTTGCCGGCGCTGGCCCAGGAGAACGGCACGGACCCCATCGGTGATTTTCTGGGGAGCATCGGCTGGGTCGGCGTGGCGGTGCTGGGCGTGTTTCTCTATTTCTTCGCCCGCTGGGGCGGCTTCCGGCTGCTGTACTGATCAGCGCCTGAATCAAGTTCGACGGCGCCGCCGAGCGGGCGGCGGAACGGCTATCAACACAGAACGCCGGATGACCGCTGTCCGGCGTTCTTCTTTTCAATTGGATGTATCAGAATCGAGCGGGCTCTCGGCCTCAGTTCACGCGCGCGTTGTAACGCCGAAGCGCCGCCGCACGCCGCTTGAGCCGCTCGTGCAGCTCCGGCGTGGCGGCCGGGCGGAGCGCCGCTTCGTTCGCGCCGGCCAGCGCGTCCGTGGTCACCTCTTCAGACAACAGGGCGAAATCGCTGAGCACGATGACCTTGTTATCGACCACCTGGGCGAAGCCGCCGTCGACGAAGAGGCTGACGAACTCGCCGCCGGAGCGATAACGCAGCTCGCCCGTCCCCAGCTCGCACAGCAGCGGGGCCCGGCGGGGCAGAACCCCAAGCTCGCCGTCGTGCGCGGGCAGCACGACCGAGTCGGCCGGGCTCTCAACCACCTGCCGCTCGGGCGTGATCACCACGACGCTGAGTGTCTTCGAAGCCACCATAGACCCGCCCTTTTACAGCCCGCCCGCGGACCGGTCAAGCAGGCCTGCGCCGCCGCGCGCCGCGCTCAGTCAGCCGCCGGTTTGCGCTTCGAGCCGCCGCCTGACTTCGAGCCGCCCGACCGCCCGGACGATGAGCCGCCGCCCGACGACTTGCCGCCGGAGGCCGCCTTCTTCTCCGCCTCGGCCGCCTTCTTGTACGACTCGCTGCGATAATCCGTCTCGTAGAAGCCCGAGCCGCGGAAGATGATGCCCGCGCCCGTACCGATCAACCGGTTGAGCGAGCGCTGCGCGCACTTGGGGCATTTGCGCAGCGGCGCGGCGGTGATCGACTGAAACTCTTCGAACTGATGGCCGCAACGGCTACAGGCATACTCGTACGTCGGCATCGCTGACACACTCCTGGTTCGCGGCGGGCCGCGGAGACCTACTTGGCCGGGCCGGTGCTGACGACGACCCGGGCCGGCCGGATGACCCGCTCGTGCATTCGATATCCCCTGGCCAGCTCCTGCATCACGGTGCCGGCCGGGTACTGGTCGCTGGGCTGCTGCATCATCGCCTCGTGCACGTCGGGGTCGAAGGGTTTTCCGAGCGCCTCGATGGGCTCGACCTTGCGGGCCGAGAGCACCTTCTGAAAGTGCTCGCAGACGATGCGGACGCCCTCGGCGATGGTCTCGGGCGGGGCGCCGCCGGCGATGGACGCCTGGGCCCGCTCGAGGTCGTCCAGCACGACCAGCAGGTCGCGGGCAAACTCCTGCTCGGCGTAGCGGAGCAACTGCTCGCGGTCGCGCTGGGCGCGCTGCTGGATGTTCCGGGCGTCGGCCAGGGCGCGCAGGTACTTGTCGCGCAGCTCCTCGATCTCGCGCCGCGCGGCCTCCAGCTCGTCGGCCGGCGAGCCCGGCTCGAGACCGACGCGCGGCTCGCCCTCGGCCCGCGTCTCCGGCGTCTGCTGCTCATTCATCTCGTCTGGTCCGGCTGGATTCGTCACGACTCACGCCTCACTCACGTCCTGTCTGGGATGGCCCCGTGAAATACTCCTTGACCCGCTCGAAGAAGCTCTTCGACTCGGGCATCACGCTCGTGTCCTCGGTGGCCGCGTACTTGCGCAGCAGCTCCGCCTGCTCGCGCGTCAGCTTCTTGGGCACCTCGATCAGCACCTGGACGATCTCGTCGCCCGGCCGGCCGCTGCGCAGGTTCGGCAAGCCCTTGCCGTCGAGCTTGAAGACGGCGCCGTGCTGCGTGCCCGGCGGAATCCGCAGCGGCGTCATGCCGGTCAGCGTGGGCACCTCGATCTGTGCCCCGAGCGCGGCCTGCGCGAAGCTGATCGGCAGGCGGCAGATCAAGTGGTCGCCGTCGCGCTCGAAGAGCGTGTCCGGCCGCAGGCGAATCACGCAGTGCAGATCGCCGTAGCGGCTGCCGGTCTGGCTCGGCTCGCCGCCGCCGCGGACGCGGACGCTCTGGCCCTCGTGCACGCCGGGCGGGATCTTGACCGAGATGGCCCGCTCGCGCGTCGTCCGCCCGCCGCCGCCGCACGCCTGGCACGGCTGGTCGGTCGTCACGCCGCGGCCGCGGCAGGTGGGGCACTCGACGACGGTGCGCGTAACGAAGAGCCCCATCGAGGTCTGCCGCTCGACGCACTTGTAACCGCCGCAGGTGCGGCAGGTGCTCTTGCGGGCGCCGGGCTCGACGCCGCTGCCCTCGCAGTGGTCGCACAGCTCGTGGCGGCGGTAGGAGACGGTCTTCTCGACGCCGGTGGCGACCTCGCGGAGCGTGACCTCGATCACGGTCTGAACGTCGACGCCGAGGTCGGTCCGCGGAGCGACGCGGCCGCCGAACAGATCGCCGAACAGGTCGCCGAACATGCTGAAGATGTCGTCGGCGCCCATGCCGGAGAAATCGTGCATGCCGACGCCGTTGAGGCCGGAGTGGCCGTAGCGGTCGTAGCGGGCGCGCTTCTCGGGGTCGCTGAGGACTTCGTAGGCTTCGGCGGCCTCCTTGAAGCGCTCTTCGGCGCCGGGCTCGCGATTTCGGTCCGGGTGGAACTTGAGCGCC
Source organism: uncultured Planctomycetales bacterium (assembly GCA_964643885.1). Classification (GTDB taxonomy): domain Bacteria; phylum Planctomycetota; class Phycisphaerae; order UBA1845; family Fen-1342; genus CAADGL01. Next base: position 1,842 of record CAZXUI010000030.1, on the reverse strand, counting down.
GCCTGGCGATAGGCGCGTTTGATCTCGGCGGCGTCGGCCTCGCGGGCGACGCCGAGAATATCGTAGTAGTCGCGTCTGCCTGCCAACGCGCAGCGACCTCCGCTCGAATCAGGCTCGTTTCACGCGACGCTGGGCCGCGGGTGTGCGACGCCTGCGCGTGGTCTGCGTCGCATCCTGTTCCGGGACTTCGTCGGGGGACAGCGGGAAGCGGAGGGTCAACCGCGGTTGATCGAACCGATCCCATTGTTCCTGAAGCACTCGGTCCAGCATTTCGAGCCGTTCCGAGTAATCGAGCCGCTCAAAGTCCTTGGCAACGACGTACAGCCGGTATCGACCGGCGAGCCCGGACGGGTCCAGGTCGATGGACTCGACCTGGATGCCGCGCTCCTGGAGGCCGGTCTCGAGCAGGCGCTTCAGGTGCGCCTGTTGTGCGGGCGTCAGTTCCTTCCAATCAGCCATGCACGCAGCTCTCTGAGCCAGACCCGATACTGATTTCCATCTTCCGCAGACGGCTTTTTCGGATTATACCGGACACGCACACCCCAATCGCACAATCCGCGGAAGCACCGGTCCACGCGAACTTTCGTTGGGCGCTCCAGTCCCCTCTGCAACTGCGGACATGCCTCCAACATCTCGGCAAGATCATGCGACGAGTAGATCAAGCGCGCGATCCGAGGCCCATGTCGTCTCGGCCACAGCTCGGCTTTCAGCAGACGCTCGATCACGAACCCGCCGAGGTACACGAAGGTGGACCAGCGCTCGGCCTCGCACAGAAATTGAGCGTCCTCGAAAAGCTGATTGCTCTTCTCACGTAGCTGCGACGCCTTGCGGATCGAGAATTTCCGCAGCTCCACGAGCCAGTTCGGCTGCTTCGGCATGCGCATCGCCCGGTCTGGAAATTCACGCCGAGGGGCGAACGCTCGTCACGTTCGCCCCTCCGCTGTTACCGTCTCACATCAGCGCCGGCTTCAGTGCGTCGCGCCTTCGATCCGCTCGTGCTTGTCCTCCTTGAACTCGGTGCACAGCACGTCGGTCGTCAGCAGCAGGCCGGCCACGCTGGCCGCGTTCTGAAGCGCCACGCGGCAGACCTTGGCCGGATCGATGATGCCCGCCTCGAACATGTCGACGTACTCGTCCGCGGCCGCGTCGTAGCCGAAGTTCTTGCCGCGCGAGAGCACCTCGTCGACCACCACGCCGCCGTCGACGCCGGCGTTCTCGGCGATCTGGCGGATCGGGTATTCGAGCGCCTTGGCGACGATGCGGTAGCCGATGGCCTCGTCATCCTCGGCCTTCTTGGCGGCCTCCAGCACCGGCTTGATCGCCCGCAGATAGGCAACGCCGCCGCCGGGCACGACGCCCTCCTCGGCCGCGGCCTTGGTGGCGTGGAACGCGTCGTCGACCAGGTCCTTGCGCTCCTTGACCTCGATCTCGGTCGCGCCGCCGACGTGCACGACCGCGACGCCGCCGGTCAGCTTGGCCAGCCGCTCCTGGAGCTTCTCGCGGTCGTAGTCGCTGGTCGTCTTGTCGGTCTGCTGGCGGAGCTGGCTGATCCGGGCCTGGATGTCCTTCTTGCTGCCGGCGCCTTCGATGATCGTCGTGTCGTCCTTGGTGATGACGACCCGCTTGGCCCGGCCAAGCATCTCGAGCGTGACGCTCTCGAGCTTGATGCCCTGGTCCTCGCTGATGAAGGTGCCGCCGGTCAGCGTGGCGATGTCGCCCAGCATGGCCTTGCGGCGGTCGCCGAAGCCGGGGGCCTTGACCGCGGCGCAGTGGAAGATGCCGCGCAGCTTGTTGACGACCAGCGTCGCCAGCGCCTCGCCCTCGAGGTCCTCGGCGATGATC
>CAZXUI010000029.1:8381-46763 GCA_964643885.1 uncultured Planctomycetales bacterium | reverse complement strand
GTTGCTGGCCAGGGGGCCCGCCGCTTGGCGCGGCGGGTTCTGATCGCGGGCGTCCCGCCTCAGAACCCCGTGCGCCAAGCACGGGGTCTCGAGCTCCGAACGCCAGGCCAGCAGACGAATCCCACCTCCGCCGGCCCCTCAATCCCTCAATACCTCAATCCCTCAATCCCTCGACGGCCCCACGCGCCCGCACCTGGGTACGTCCCCCCTAGAAAGTCAAGCCCCGATCACCACAATCCAGGGGGTCAAAATCATGCCCGCACTTGACCCCCTTGATCCCGACCAGCCTCGGCTACCGCCCGCCGCGCCGAAACCGCCCCGATGCACCGGTCGAGCACGTAGATTTCCCCTGGACACGCACACTCAACTCTCGCCATGATGGCCGGAAGCAATGCTCGACGCGCAGAAAAATGCCCAGGACCCGGCCCGCACGCAGCAGAATCTCATCGATTCCGCCTTGCGGCAGATCGAGGCCGTCCGCAGCCAGATCGGCCAGCCCCCCGACTCCCTCCGCGAAGCCCTCGCCGCTTACCACATCCTCGGCGAGATCCACCGCGGCGGCCAAGGCGTCGTCTACCGCGCCATCCAGCGCTCCACCGGCCGCGACGTCGCCATCAAGGTCATTCACAACGACGCCTTCGGCTCCGAGACGAACCGCCCGCGCTTCGAACGCGAGGTCCACGTCCTCAGCCGCCTGCGACACCCGCACATCGTCACGCTGCATGACTCCGGCCTGGCCGGCGGCGAAGCCTACTTCGTGATGGACTACATCCCCGGCCTGCCGCTCGACCGCTGGGTCGCGGGACCCACAGGCTGGCCGCCGCTGCGCCAGCGGCTCGAGCTCTTCGCCACGATCTGTGAAGCCGTCAACGCCGCCCACCTGCGCGGCTTCATCCACCGCGACCTGAAACCCGGCAACATCCTGGTCGACGCAGAGGGCCGCCCGCACCTGCTCGACTTCGGACTGGCCAAACTCATCCTCGACGACTCGACCGACGGGCAATCGATGACGCAGACCGGCCAGTTCGTCGGCTCGCTGCCGTGGGCCAGCCCGGAGCAGGCGGAAGGACGGCTCGACCAGGTCGACCTGCGGACCGACGTCTACTCGCTGGGCGTGCTGCTCTACCAGTTGCTGACCAACACGTTTCCGTACTCGGTCACCGACGGCATTCGGCAGACGGTCGAGAACATCGTGCACGCGGCGCCGAAGCCGCCCTCGCGGCTGGAGCGCGAGGTGGACGAGGAGCTCGAAACGATCGTCCTCAAGTGTCTTCAGAAGGATCGCGAACGGCGCTATCAATCGGCCGGCGAGGTCGCCCGCGAGCTGCGCCGCTATCTGGCCGGCGAACCGGTCGAGGCGAAGCGCGACAGCCGGCTCTACATCATCCGCAAGCAGCTCCGCCGCCATCGCGTGCCGATCACGATCGGCAGCGCCTTCGTGCTGCTGCTGGTCGCATCCTCCGTGGTCGCCTGGTCGCTCTATGTTCAGGCGGAGCGGGCCCGCGCCGTGGCGACGCAGCGGCTCTGGGATTCGTACCTCGTCCAGGCGCAGGCCGGGGCGGCCAGCCGCGTCGTCGGCCGGCGGTTCGAGAGTCTGCGCGCCCTGCAGCGCGCGGCGGAGATCCGGCCCGCGCTCGCGCTGCGCGACGAAGCCATCGCCTGTCTGCTGCTCAGCGATTTGCGGCGGGAGGCGGTCATTGAAGCGGCGCCCGGCGCGAGCACGGTGGGCCTGCACACGCTGGACCGCTACGCGGTCGGCCGCGGCGGCGGATCGATCGAAGTGCGGCGGATCCCCGGCGATTCCGTCCTGGCGACACTCGAAGGACCGCAGGCCGCCGCGGTCAACACCTTCTTCAGTTCTGACGGCCGCTACCTGGCGGCGCGGTTCTTTCGTTCCGACTCGTCCGAGCTGTGGGTGTGGGACCTGGAGTCGAGCCAGTGCGTCTTTCGCTGCGATTCCGGCGAATGCCGCGTCGACGGCGCTGCCTTCGGCCGCAGCGAGGGGCAGGCATGGATCGCGGTGACGGCCCGCCCCGCAGGCATCGACATCTACGGACTGCCCGGCGGCGAAAAGCTGCGCACCGTCCCGGTGGGCGAGACGATGACCTTCATCGCGGTCGACGACGCCGGGCGGCGCATCGCGACGGCCGGATACGGCCAGGAGACGGTGGACGTATGGGATATCGCCGCCGGACGGCTGCTGCATTCGCTGCCGGTCGAAGCGGGCGGCGTGACGCCGGCGTTCAGCCGCGACGGCCGGCTGCTGGCGTGTCCGAGCTATGACCGCAATGTGTATGTGTGGGAGACGGACGCGGGCGAACTGGTTCAGCAGCTTGCGGGTCATCAGGGCGCGGCGATCGAGGCCTACTTCAATCCGGATGCGACGCTGCTGGCGAGCTGGGCCTGGGACGGCACCACGCGGCTGTGGGATCTGCGCAGCGGAAAGCAAATCTTCGATCCGATTCAGGAGTCGCGCGCCACTGGCTTTGCGGACGTCCTGGCGATTCGCAGCGAAGAGCGCGGACGGCTCGAGTTGTGGTCCTTCGTCGAGCGGTCTCCGTGCCTGGAGATCGTGGCCGACGAACCGATGGACGTGCTCGCATCCGGCGACGTGAACCAGGACGCGACTCTGATCGCAACGGCCGGCGAAAACGGCGTCCGCCTGTGGGACGGAAAGACCGGCCGCGAGCTGGCCGTGCTGCTGGAGGAGCCGGCCGAGGAGGCGCTGCTGCTGCCCGGCGACCGCGTGCTCGTGGCGTCGGCGGCCAGCGGGTTGTGGCGCTGGACGCTGGAGAAAACCGCGGACGGCGTGCGGGCCGGGCCGGGTGAAAACATCTGGCGCGATGCACGGCTGCGGACCATGACGCTGTCTCCGGACGGCCGCAGCGTCGTGGCGATCGGTCCGCAACTGCTGCGAATCGACGTGCAGTCGGGCGAGACGATCGCGTCCCTCGATTCCTATCGCGGGATGGAGCGGCCGTCGCTGACGCCGGATGGCCGGCTTGTCTTTACGGGCAATTGGCGCGGTCAGGCGGCCCGCGTACGGCGCTGGGATACCGGCGAGACCGTCTGGTCGCTGGATGAAGACAGCGTCCGCGGTGCGTTCAGTCCGGACGGCCGCTGGCTGCTGATCGGAACCGGCGCAGCGCACACGCTGCTCGACACGCGAACGTGGAAACCGGCTCTTGTGCTGCCGCGGCGGCATCGCGAGTCGCGGGCGGCCGGTCCGTGCTTTTTCTCGCCCGACAGCCGCATGGCAGCGGTGATGCACTCGCGCTACTCGGTGCGGCTGGTGGAGATTCCGACCGGGCGGGCGCTGGCGACGCTGCCGAATCCGAAGCTGCTGGGAGTGATGCAGCTCGCCTTCAGTGATGACGGATCGCACCTGGCGGTCATCTCGACGGACCGGTCGGTGCTGCTCTGGAATCTGGACGAGCTTCAGCGGGAGTTGCGGCAGATCGGTCTGGCGTGGCAGCGGAGCGGCGAGGGGCGATCGGAATGAGGCCGGCGGCGCGACGGTCGGTCAGCGGAGAGCGCGGTGCGGTGCTTCGTCGCGATTGAGCTTCCGGAGTCGGTGCGTGCGCCGCTCGAGCGCTTCATCGCCGCGCGACGTGGCGCGGGCCGGTCGGATGTGCGCTGGTGTTCGAGGCCGCAGCTTCATGCCACGCTCTGGTTTTTCGGCGAGGTCGACGAGGCGGCTGTTGCCGGTTTGTGCGACGCCCTGCGGGGGGCGAGTGCGGCCGTGGTCCCTTTCGAGCTGCGCGTCGGACGGGTCGGCGCTTTTCCGAACGGGCGCCGGCCGCGCGTGCTCTGGGCGGGCGTCGAGGACCCTTCGCGCGGCTGCGACGCTTGGCTCGCTGCCGCGCAGCCGCGGCTCGCGCCGCTGGGCTTTCCCCGCGAAGCCCGCGCATTCACGCCGCACGTTACGCTGGCCCGCGCGCGCGACGAGCGCGGCATGCTTGCGCTGCGGCGCGTGCTCGAAGACCGGCCGGAGCTGACGGCCGCGAGCTTCATGGTCGATCAGCTCGTGCTGTTCGAGAGCGTTCTGCGGCCGGGCGGCGCGGAGTATCGTGTCGTCGCGACGGTGCCTCTGGGCGGATAGGGCTCGCGCCGCGGCGTTTTGGACAGCCGTCGCGATCAGCGATAAGATGTGGAGTATCAAGGATTAACATCAAGAGGCGAGGGCGACATGCTGCTTCAGGAAAGAAACCCGGACGAAATCGAGCTTCGCGTCTCGCTCAGCCAGCTCAAGCGGCTCTACGTGGCCCTGTTCCGGCAGCTTCGCCGGAGCGGGCCGGAGGGATTCGACGAACTGGATGAGAACGACATGCTGCTGACGCTTCAGATGTACCTTCAGCGGCGGGCGCGGCAGGCGGGCGTGGACGGTACGATTCACGCGGACTGGGAGGCGTTCCTGGGGATGAATCAGGGTGCCTCGTGTGAGCGGCCAGCACGCGGACGATCGATCGAGGGCAGCGCCTGAGGACGCGGACGGCCAAGTCGGCACAGCAGGGACCGGGCGTGATCGCGGTCTATCCGGGGTCGTTCGACCCGGTCACGCACGGACATCTCGACGTGATCCGCCGTGCCTCGCGGCTGTTCAACCAGTTGATCGTCGGGGTGGGCCTGAATCCTGACAAGGCGTCGACCTTTACGCAGCGCGAGCGGATCGAGTTGCTCAAGCCGCACCTGGCGAATCTGCCGAATACGCGGGCGGAGGCCTACGACGGATTGACGATCGATTTCGTACGGCAATGCAACGCCCAGGTGCTCGTGCGCGGAATACGCGACGTGGCCGACCTGAGCGACGAGGTGCAGCAGGCGAATCTGAACCTGGCCATCGGCGGCGTCGAGACCGTCTTTCTGCTGACCAGCGATCAGCACGTGCTCACGTCGAGCACATACGTCAAACAGATTTACGAGCTGGGCGGCGGCGACGTAGCGCGGCTCGAGCGGCTCATTCCCGCGAACGCCGCGCGGGCCCTGGCCGAGAAGCTCGGCCGGCCGGTGCGCAGGAGGCGGAGGTCTTCATGATCGATCCTCGGTTCAGCAGGACGCGGGCGGTAACGATGGCGGCCGCCGTCGCGCTGGCCACGCTGGCCGGCACATTGCGGCAGGCGCGGGGACAGAGCGAATCATCCGGGCAGGACTCGCCGAGACCGGCGCCGGCGGTGCTCGATCAGGAGCAGCTTCAGCGGCTGGTCGACCAGATCGCGCGCGGCGATGAGGTGGAGGCGGCCGCGGCGACCGAAGAGCTCGTGGAGCGGCTCGTCCGGCCGGTCGCGGATGCGCTGGGGGCGCTGGAATCGCGGCCGGCCGCCGAGCAGCGGCGGCTGCGCGGTCTGCTTTCGCGGCTTTCGGCCGCGCTGCGGCTCAAGCTTTATCGAGCCGAGCTGAGCGAGGTGGAGCGCAAGCTGCTGGATGAGTTCGTGCGGCAGCACCCGGACCTTTCGCATCAACTGTTCGATCCGAACTTTCTCGTGCGGCAGGCGAGCCTGGCCCGCATTCCGCTGGAGCCGAACTCCGGTGCGGGGCTGATGATCGCGGCCCGCGTCAACGACGAGGACGAACAGGTGGCGGCCGCGGCTCTGGAAGTGGCGCTGAAGCTGCATGACCCGGTGGTCGCGCGGCGGCTGACGCTCTATGTGCAGGGCGCGACGGAGGCGATTCGATCGGGATATTATTCGGCTTCCGAACAGGAGATCGCGCTGACGGTGGCGCAGTTCGTGGCCCGCTCGATCCACGTGCTGGGCGAGGCGCGGGATGCGGAGGCGGTGCCGACGATCATCGACGCACTCGAGTATTTCGGCCGCTCTCCGTATTGGATCGATCGCACGGCCGTCACGGATTCGATGAATGCACTGGGCCAGATCGGTGACGAGCGGGCGGCCCAGGTGCTGCTCGGTTTTCTCAACGATACGGAGGTGATTCGCTTTCGGGCCGCGCCGGACGGCCGGCGGGCGACGTCGACGGTGGGAGACGTCGCGCTGTGGAATCTCTGCCGCATCTTCAAGGTCCCGCCGGAGAGCCTTGGATTGGTCGTGCTGAAGGATTTCGGCGTCTTCGTCGGTTTTGCGGACGAAGCGCAGCGAGTCGCGGCGCGGACGGCGTTTCTGACGTGGCACCGCGAGAATGCCGGCAAACCCGCGTCGGAGCGCGGCGCGCCGACCACGCAGCCGGCGAAGTCGGGGGATGACGGCTCGAGGCGGCCGGCGCCCTGAGCACGGGCGGGGCGATCGTTTACCCAAGCTGCGGAAGATTCATGGAAGAGACGAGGGACGATCAGGTCGAGTCGAGCGCCTCGCCAACGGTCTGGAAGCGGCGGCGTGTGCTGGTGTGTGTGCTGGCGGTCATCGCGTCCGCTGCGGCGATGCGTCTGGCGGCTCCGTGGATTCTGCCGGTCTGGATCGAGGAGGGGCCGCTCGTTCAGCAGGCGGATCAGAAATCGGCCCGGGTGGTCTGGTTCACGTCGCGGGCGGGCGAATGCGGGCTGGAGTACGAGCGCGGCGGCGTCTTTGTCCCGGCCGAGCTGCGGCAGGATGGGCACCACTTCGTCGCGACGCTGACCGGGCTGTCGGCCGGGACGACGGTGGAGTATCGAATCATCGGCGAGGGACGGACGGTCTTCGAGGGAGCTTTGCGGACCGCGGTGCCGCCGGGTGAGCCGTTTCACTTCGTCGTCTTCGGCGACAGCGGAAAGGGCACGAAAGCGCAGTTCACGCTGGCCGCGCGGATGAACGCGCTCGATCCGGATTTCGTCGTGCACACCGGCGACCTGGTCTACAGCGGCGGCGAGCGCTATCGCTACAAGGGGCGCTTCTTCGAGCCCTACGCGCCGCTGCTGGCCCGCGTCAGCTTCTGGCCGAGCCTGGGCAATCACGACGTGAGCGAGCCGGACTTCGGCTCGCCCTATCGCGAGGTCTTCGAGCTGCCTGCCAACGGCCCGCAGGGCAGCACGCCGGAGAACGACTATTGGTTCGACTATGCCGATGCGCGCTTCGTCGTGATCGACTCGAACGTGCAAGAAGAGGCCCTTCGCGAGCGTGTGGCGCCGTGGCTCGAGCAGGTTCTCAGCGACGCCCCGCCGTGGCGGTTCGTCGTCTTCCACCATCCGCCCTTCACCTGGGGCTCGCACAAGCCGCGCGGCGAAGTGCAGCGGACGCTCGTGCCAGTGCTGGAGGCCGGCGGCGTGGACGTCGTCTTCAGCGGCCACGATCATCTTTATGAGCGGACGCATCCGCTTCTGGGCGGATCGGTGGTGGAGCCCGGCCGCGGCGTGGTCTACATCATCAGCGGCGCGGGCGGGGCGCGACTCTACGAGGCGCTTCCGACCGAGCAGCGCGGGCCGGAGCTGGCCGTGCTGAACAACGCCGTGCACAGCTTTACCCACATCCGCATCGACGGGCGGACGCTGCACCTGCGGCAGATCGACGTAAACGGCAAGACGCTCGACGAGTGGCAGTACGAGAAGCCGGCCGCCGCCGCCGCGGCACCCTGAGCGGCGGCCGCCGCGCGCGACGGCCGGGCCGCCTCGGCCGCTTGCAATCGCCGCGCCTTGCTCATACGTTTCGCCGCATGTCGGATCAGGCAGCCACATGCTCAGCGCCGGCGCTCGCGACGTCGGTCGTGGTGCCCATGTACAACGAGAGCTCGTCGATTCAGGAGCTCTATGAGCAGCTCGTTCCCGCGCTTACGTCGGCCGGGTGCGAGCCGTTCGAGTTGATCCTGGTGGACGACGGCAGCCGCGACGACTCGTTCGCCCGGGCGCGCGAGCTGGCGGAGCGCGACCCGCGGGTGGTGTGCGTACGGCTGCGGGGGAATTTCGGCAAGGCGGCGGCGCTGTCGGCCGGGTTCGAGCTGGCCCGCGGGCGGATCATCTTCACGCTCGATGCGGACCTTCAGGACGACCCGGCGGAGATTCCGCGTTTCCTGGCCAAGCTCGAGGAGGGGTACGACCTGATCAGCGGCTGGAAGCGGGTGCGGTATGACCCGTGGCACAAGGTGCTGCCGAGCCGGGTCTTCAATTACATCGTCCGCAAGGTGACGGGGCTGGCGCTGCACGACGTGAACTGCGGCTTCAAGGCCTATCGCTGCGAGGTGATCCGCGAGATCGACGTCTACGGCGAGCTGCACCGCTTCATTCCCGTGCTGGCGCACTGGCGGCGGTTTCGCGTCGGCGAGATCGAGGTGGGCCACCGGGCCCGCAAGTACGGACACAGCAAGTACGGCGTGTCGCGCTTCTTCCGCGGCCTGATGGACCTGATGACCGTCACGTTCCTGCTGCGCTACAGCAAGAAGCCGAGCCACTTCTTCGGCAAGCTCGGCGTCATCTTCTTCGGGGCCGGGTTCGTGATCTGCGCGTACCTGAGCTTTCTGTGGCTCATGACCGCGCTCGGCTACATGCACGAGAAGATCGGCGACCGCCCGTTGCTGAGCCTGGGTGTGCTGCTGCTGGTCATGGGCGTGCAGTTTTTCGCGACCGGGCTGATCGCCGAGCTGGTCACCGTGACGGACCGGCGGCAGCGTGAGTACAGCATCGCCCAGGTCGTCCGCCGCGAGTCATGATGCAGAGCACGGTGCCTGGCGTCGGCGCCGGGCTACTGCCGCGTGCGAACCTGCACGAAATCCAGATCGATCCAGCCGGCGTAGGGGACGAAACTGTCGCGCAGGTGCGGACCGAGCTGCGGCAGCCACTCCACCAGCAGCCGCCGCCAGCCGACGAACGTCGGCCGCCGCACCATCAGCCAGATTTCGTTCTCGCCCGCCTGCGTGACCTCGGCCGGCACACGGATGCGATCTTCCCGCGGCTTGCCCCGCCCAAGCTCGAGAATCGCCAACCGCGCGAACCAGCGGTCGTACTCATACACGTGCCGGGCCCCCGGCCCCTCGTACGGCACCCACGCGGTTACGCGGGTCTGCTCGAATTGCGATCGGCCGGTCCAGCTCAGGATCAGCTCCAGCTCGCGCGGCCGATCCAGCGAGAACCTGACCCGCATCGGCGACCATGGACGGAGCGTATCCACGTCGTCGCCCCGCGTGTCGGGCGCGCCGAGCTGCGCGAGGATCTCAGCGGGCTCGTGCGGAAACCACTTGAGCAGCGGAAGGTTGTAGCGATGCTCGCCGGTGGAGGTGTGCACCGTCAGCGCGAGGGGGTAATCGTTAACCTGAAGCCAGCGCGAGAGCGTCGCCTGCGCCGAATACCTCCGGTTGGGCTGCCAGAACAGCGGCGAAGGCAGATCAAGCGGCACCTCGAACGCGTCCGGCCCGTGGCCGACGCGCAGGCTGAAGCGGCAATCCTGCGTGACGGGCTGCGCGATCCACAGCCCCGCCGTGATGCGCGGCCCGGCGGCCGGCGTCTGGATCACTACGTCCTCGACCCGTACACCCACGGCCGTCTCGATTCCCAGCGTCGTGTGCAGGCCTGCGACGGATCGGCGAGCGGCCGGCGCGGCCGCCGCAGGAGGCGCCAGCGTCAGCACGCCCACGGGAATGAATCCGTCGCCGGCCGGCTGCACGGCCGCGCCGGCCGGGGCCAGCGGCTCTGACGCCGCGCCCGTCCCGCCGACCGGCCGCACGTGCAGCCAGACGCCGGTCTCGCCGTGCTGGTCGACGAGTTGGCGATAGTCCGGATCGCGTTCGTCGAACAGGCCGATGCGGATCACGGCGCCCTCGGGTGGCAGGGGATTTGGGAACGCGGCCGAGGTTTCGTAGGTCTGGCCGGGCTTCATCTGCGACGTGGGCGTTGAGGGGTAGGCATCCGCGAGCATGATCGCACCGCTGCCCGGGTCGTCGGCGGAGTGAACGTGGATGTAGGCCTTGTAGTTCTGCTCGACGGGCCCATCGGCCGCCAGCCAGAATCGCAGTCCGCTGCGGCGGACGGAGACCTGATCGAGCCGCAAGCCCTGCTGGTAGTGGCGCTCGGTCCGGACGATGTCCCCGAAGCCGGCCGGCTCGCCCGTCGGTCGGATCTGCGGCACGCGCACTTCGACCGCAAAGTGGCCCGGCCGCGCTGCGGGCGGCACGTCGATCAGCGCATGGTCGCGGACGACCTGCCCCACCGGCCAGCGTGAAGTGGGAAAGAGCGTCTCCAGGCCGGGGTCAGGCATCGTCAGCGACGATCCGCCGAGCACGGGGCGGATGCGCCGCTCGATCGAAAGATCTCGCTCGTCTGGGGCGGTTTTCCGCCAGTAGTGCGTGACCTCGAAGCGCGTCGTGTACCGCGGAAGCTGATCGATGAAGGGTTGAATGTGCCGCCGCCACCAGCCGCCCGGGGCCTGGATCACGGTCGTCACCGGTTTGGCGTCGAAGCCGAGATACTCGAGCGAGTTCGAGATTTGCAGTGCACTGGGAAACTGGATCGCCGGCGATTCCGCCGGCAGCGCGACGGGGCCGTCGATGCGCGTGCGGAAGATGGAGTAGCCGTACAGGTCCTGGCGCGGGTAGTTGCGCAGGCAATGCTGGACGAAATCTTGATGCTCTGCGGCCTCGGAATTGAGGACGACGACGGCCTCGATATCGGGCCGGCTCGCCAGCAGCTCCACCAGGCTTTCGCATCGAACCGTCTTCGCGCGGCCCATCTCGCGGAGCGTGTGTACGGTTCTCGGCCGGCCGTCGCGCTCGCTTGATTCGGTCCGCGCCAGCAGGAGGATGTTCCGGTCGACCACGGAGAGAATCTGGCGCATGTCGCCCATCGCGGCCCGCACCGAGAAGCTGTGCAGCGCCAGGACCGAGCCGCGCTGAGGCGTGGCTTCCTTCAGTGCGGCCGCGACCGAGTAGGGCGTGTGCTGAAGAAAGGCCCCCTGCCGGGCCCAGGCGAAGGCCCCCAGCGACTCGTCCAGGAAGATTCCGCCGAAGACCAGGGCCGGCACGAGCGCCAGCACGCGCGCCCGCCGCCACAGCCAGATTAGGACCGGCGCCACAAGGCAGGCGGCCGCCGCCTGAAAGAACGGCGCCGCGTGACCCACCATGATCATGTCGTGATGCCAGACGCGATTGTGGAAGATCAGATTGTGCGGCAGCCAGTAGAGCGCGAGCAGCAGGAGCAGGCCGGCGCCCGGCAGCCGCCGTCGAAACAGCCACGCAATCAGGGCGAAGGCGAGACAGATCAGACCGAACCCGCCGACGACGCCTGTCAGGTAGTAGTCGAACCAGCGCACGCTTCGCCAGAAGTATTCATTCGCTGTGAACGATCCGGCGTCGACGACCTCCCGATGCTCGGATACGGAGGCGGTGCGGATCAGAAAGATCTTCAGCAGCTTCTGCGCGCCGTCCGGTCCGTCGAGCCAGGTTGCCCACGCCAGAAACGACCCGAAGAGCAGAAACGGAGTAGCCGCGAAGGCCGCCGCCAGGAGATAGTTCACCTTCCGGCCGCTCACGAATATGTAGTGCCCCAATATCGCCGGTACGGAGAAATACGCGATCCAATCCGTCCAGACGCCGAGGATCAGCAGGACGATCACGCCGGCGGCCCACAGCACCCGCCGCCGGCCCTCGCAGTGAAGCCAGTGCCAGTAGCAGGCGAAGGTCGCCAGCGCGAACATGGCCGACGCGGCGTGCGGGTTCGGCAGCCGCGAATAGATCAGGCTGTAGGGCGCCAGGCACGCCAGCACGAACGCGATCAGACCGGCCAGGCGGTTGCCCGAGAAACGCCACGCGAGATAGCCCGTCAAAATGCTCGTGACCAGCGAGAGCAGCAGCGGGACGATGCGGGCGCTCCACGGATAGACTCCGAAGAGGCGGTACGAGAAGGACATCAGAAGCGACAGGATCGGGCCGTGGTCGGAGCGGACAATCAGCTTCTCGGGCCTCTCGGCACTGTCCGGATTGAGGACGAGGCCCAGGCCCGTGCGCAAATAACCGAAGCGAAGATAGTTGAGCGAGTTGTAGGGGTACTCCGAGTATACATATCCCTGATGCCCGGCCTCCCATTCGGGCTCGTTCAGCCGAAACGTCGCATGAAATGCCCACACCCCGAGCGTCGCGGCAATGACGGCCGCGACCGCGAACTTTCCCAGCCTGCTCCGCTTCGCCGTCGTCGGCTGCGGCTGGTCTGCCGCCGGACGCTGCGAGCTCGCTGAATCACCTGTGACCGTCATGCTCGAATCGCTTTCCTCTGCACTTTCCGAATGCGCTTTGAGAACGGGAAGAGCAACCCCGCCGAAACGGCGAGAGCGGACGAATGACGCGGCCCGCGGCGGATGTCGGCCGCAACCCCCGGCCGGCCGGCCGGCCGCTGCCGACGGCCGGTTACGGCGGCCGGCGGCACAGGCACATCGTCCAGGGATAGCTGGTGGCCAGCCGCAGAACCTCAAAGCGCGACCGGGCGAAGCGGCCGAAGCCGCGGGCGCTCCAGTGGTTCACATGCTCCGGGTGATTTCCCCAGGTGCGCAGATACTTGCCGCGCATCAGGTTGCTCAGGATGAACCACGGCTCCCACGGCACGGTCAGCAGGGCGTAGCGGCGCGTCGCGCCGGCCAGTCGCTCGAGCGCGGCGTGCGGATCGGCCAGGTGCTCGAGCACTTCGATGCAGACGACCAGGTCGACCGGCTCCAGGCCCGGCAGCGGCAGATCATCCACGCCGGCCACGTGAAAGCTCGCCTGCGGACAGCGCTGCCGCGCCAGCGTGATCGACTCCTCGCTCGGATCGAGCCCCGTGTATTGCAGATGCGGATGCGCGGCGAGCACGTCCCGCGCGACGAACCCTTCGCCGCAGCCGACGTCCAGAACGCTGCGCACGTCGAGCGAGCCGATCCAGTCGCAGATTCTGCGATGAAAACGGCCGATCAGGTAGCGCAGAATCGGGTTGCCCGACTCGTGCTTCTCCTGATTGGTGCTCCGCGGCAGCGACTCGGTCATTGCGCTCATTCGAGCTCCTTCTCGGCCGGCCCGCGGCCCGGCTTCCGGGCGGTCAGCAGCCAGAAATCCGCCCGGAAGCGCAGATCGTAGTCTTCCGTCGGCAGTCGCCCGGCCGCGTGACGGGCCGCATTGTACGCCAGACTCGCCGCGTAGCGAGCCACACGGGCCCGCAGCCGCCAGCGCAGAGCCAGCGGCAACCGCCCCGCCGTCTGCCGCCGCCAGGCGCGATAGCCGGCCGCCAGCTCGCGCAGCGGCGGCAGGATACCGTCCGGCACGCGGATCGGGTTCTGCGGCGAGATGCCGCTGGTCACGTGCAGCCCGAGCGCGCGCAGGCGATCTTCGTAGAACTCGCGCGGGTAATACTCGCCCACGTCATACGGCCCGCCGATCAATCGCTCGTGATACCGAGTGGCCAGCGGCCGGGGGAGCTGCGTGATGCCGAAGAGATTGAAGTGCCCGTCGCTGGCGACGAAGGCGACGCTGTCCTTGTTGGGAATCTTCAGCACGAGCGTGCCGCCGGGTTCGAGCAGGTCGGACAGGTTCACGAGCGTTTGCGCGGCGTCGTCCACGTGCTCGATCACGTCCAGGCAGGTGATCAGGTCGAAGCGGCCGAGCCGGGCGACGATCTGCTCGTCCAGGATGCTCAGGTCGTGGATGCAATCGCCCAGGCCGTGGTCGGCGCAGTTGGCCCGTCCGAGTGCCAGCCGCGGCGGGTCGATCTCGATTCCGCAGACCTCCAGGCCGCGCTGGGCGAATGCGACCAGGCAGCCGCCGAAGCCGCAGCCGACGTCGAGATATCGCCCGCCGGCAGGTGGGATATGTGGCCGGCACTGCTCGACGATCTGCCGCGCCCGCGAGTTGGTGGACATGGCGTAGTCGAACCACATCGGCTCCGGGTCGGGTCCGGAGAGGGTTTCGGCCAGGCTGCGCGGCATCTTGCCCCGTTCCTCGGCCCAGAAGGCGAGGTACTGCTCCGCAAAGCGGGGGCCGACGTCGTATCGCGCGCGACACTCTACGATCACATGCTCGTCCACTTTGCTTGTGGTCTCGACCGGCACGAGAGGTTGAACTGTGACTACTGACAAGCCCGACACGCTTGGTGAGATTCATGATAGTATTCACATCCAAAGCCAAGAGGTGGATGAAACTCATCATCGATGACCTCGATCTCGTCGATCCACATCCACCATCCAGTCTCAAAGCTGATCTCGATACGAGTGCACTCGACACCCCACGGGCAGCGGTTTTGTAGAAGCCATTCACTATCATGTTGAGTAACGGGAAGGTAAATACAGCTAAGCTCACTGGTGTCAACATAATCCGTCAAGACCTGCTGGCTTCCGTTATACACCCGAAACTCGGTACGGTCCGGAAATCGAATTCCCGCCAAACCATAGTGCAATAGATGAATACCCACCCAATCGACACGAACCGCCGTTGGACCCAAATTGATATTACCTCGGCCAGTAAACAGATGACAGTTCTGCGCATCGTCCGCCGAGAGACCGTAATCCGCCAGAAGGATCGTTTGGTCCGTGAAGTTCACTTGGCCATCTCGATTCAAATCAGCATCGCAGGTCTCGCCTAGAGAAATGTGACAAGACAGTGCAACTAGACTACATGCACCGATCGTTCGGAGCTTCCTTCGCGCCGCACTCATGATGTTCCCCTTTCTCTGTGCGTCAAGGAGTAACGTGTAACGACAGGGGCATTCTATTTTTTCGAAGCGGTCACGGCAAGGCGACAGCGCGCCAATGCGTCAATAATCTGCCGCCGGAGAAGCCGAACGTAAGCCCAAGCGTACGCACGACTTCGGAATCTTTCCGCCGCCGGACGGCGGAAATCAAATCCCTCGCGGAGCGTCCGCCACAACTCACGCTGCGTGCACTCGATCGACGCCTCCATCGGCAGATGCAGGTCGACTTGTGTCTGGTAATGCACGAGTGTCGCCGCTCGGGCCGTCTTCGCCACGTGATGCAGTGTGAATCGATGAGGCTCCACGTCGTGAATGACTTCGCTCTCGGGCTCAAAACCGATCTTCCAGCCCATCTGCTGAATCATTCGAGCCGCGATCAGTTCCTCGCCACCGCCAAAATCGTTGCCCTTGCGCCCGTAGCGCGTGCGATACCCACCGATGGACAGGAGCAGTTCCCGCCGCACGACCCAGTTTCCCGCGTAGGGAAGTTCCCAGTACGACGAAATCTCCGTGTACTCCTTGTAGCCGGGGTTGTAGTGGCTCCAGTACATCCGCCATTCCGGCGTCATCCAGCGCGGCGGATCGGGCGGATCCTTGAGAGTGATCCGGCCGCTCATGATGCCGACATCCGGACGCTCGCGAAGCCGGCCGAGCATCACCGACATCCAGCTCGCCGCGGGCACGGAATCGTCGTCCAGATACGCGACGAAGCTGCCCCGCGCCTCCGCCAGGCCCGCGTTCCGCGCGTGCGAAAGCCCCACCACCGGACAATCGATCAGCCGCAGGCGCTGCGGATCATCGGCGAAGAACTTCCGCCGCGTCTCCTCCACCACCTCCGCCACCGCCCGGTCGCTCGGCGCGTTGTTCACCACGATCAGCTCGTAGCAGCCGCGGTCGATCCGCTGCTGCGCCACCGCCGCCAGCGCCTGCTCCAGCCGCTGCGAGCGCTTGTAGGCGCAGATGATCACCGAGAGCTCGACCTGCGGCGCCGGCGGGCTGTCCGCGTAGGCCTCGATCCGGTCCAGGTGCTCCGCCTTGCAGCGCGTGTCGATCACCGTGAACAGCTCCTCGGCCCGCTCGGCCGCCAGCCACCCCTGCCACGGCCGCTTCAAGCCCACCGGCCGGGCGGCCGGGTGCGTAGCGATGCACAGGTCCCAGCCGTCGGCGATCTGCTCCGGTAGCGGTTCCGGGCCGGTGTAGAGCAGCACGCGCAGCGTGCCGGCCGGCAGATCGTCGGGCGGGGCGGCCTGTTCCGGCCGCCCGTCCACGAGGCGGCAATAGACGCAGCCGACCCACAGCCGCGGCAGGGCAAAGGCGTTCAACTGCTCGCGCGTGAAGAGCGAGTGACCCGTGCGGCGGATCTGCCGGCGGAGTCGCCGGCTCAGCTTGCTGCCCGCGCCGGTCGAGCCGTCCGCCTCGATCACCCACAGCAGCGGCTCGAAGTAGAAATTGCGGCGGAACTCCTCGAAGAACATGTGCCGGTCGCGGCGGGCGGTGATTTTCAGCTCCTTGTCCCTGGCCGTCAGCGAGTTGTCGTGCATGCGGTAGTCGTAGACGGGCTCCTGGAAATCCGCATGCCGCAGCGAGCAGAGCGCGTTGACCCGCATCCAGTAGTCGTAGTCCTCCAGGCCGAACAGCCGCGGACTGTATTCGCCGATCAGGTAGGGCACGCGCTTGCGATAGAGGAACGCTGCGCCGACGTAGTTGTTGCCGATCACGTTCAGTTCCGACGGATCGAGCGGCATGAAGATGTGCTCGCTGCCCGGCGGCCGCTGATAGCCGTAGTACCAGCCGCTGTTGAGCAGCGGCTTGCCGTCGTCGCCGATGATGTCCACGTCGGCGTAGATCATGTCCCAGGCCGGATGGCGCTGAAGACTGGAGACCATTTTCTCGAGGAACCGCGGCTTGAAGCGATTGTCGGCGCTGGTCCAGGTGAGAAACTCGCCCCGCGCGGCGCGGAAGCCGTTGGACAGCGCCCGCGGCAGCTTCTGGTTCTTTTGTGTGATGACGCGGATGCGCGGGTCGCGGGCGGCGTAATCCGCCAGAATCTGCGGCGTGCGGTCGCTCGAGCCGTCGTCGACGACGATCAGCTCGAAGCGCTCGTAGGTCTGCGCCAGCACGCTGTCGATCGACTCGCGGACGTAGTCCTCGCCGTTGTAGACCGGCAGCACGATCGAAACGAGCCCCCGCTCGGCCGGCACGCCGACGCGCTCCAGCCGGCCGGGATAGGCGCGCATCCGCTGCCGCTTGAACGTGTCGAATGCGTAGGCGTACCAGTTCATCTGCCGCGCGCGGATCGCGGCCGCGATTCTCGCCGGCAGGAAGAGAACGGCGTTGCCGATCCGCCGTATGCCGCCGCGCAGCCCGCGGCCGACCCCTCCGCCGATCCCGCCGCCGATCCCGCCGATGAGGCCGAGGAGGCCGAATACCGCCCGCTTGACGGCCTTCAGGCCGTCGAAAAGGACCCGCATCGCCCGGTGCTGGGGGCTGCCGTCCGGCGCGAGAATACGGCGCAGCCGGGTCATCCGCCGCATCAGCGCATAGGACATGCTGGCCTTGATCTCGTTCAACTCGCGCTCGGCCGCCAGGGCGCGGCTCTCGCTGGCGTCGAACGCCCGCCGCAGGTCGGCTGCATGCGCTTCGAGAATGCCTCGCTCGGCGTCGAGCTGTTGCCGCCGCGCCTCGAGATCCGCCATGACTCGGGCGATCCGCGCTTCGGCCTCGCGCTCGGCGGCCGCGGCCGCCTCGCGGAATTGCTCGCTGATCCGCTGCTGCTCGCCCAGCGCCTGTTCGAGTCGGGCCGCCTCCGCCGTCCTCGCGGCCAGCTCCGCCTGCATCTGCTGCGTGCGCTCGCCGGCGGCGGTCAGCTCCTGCTGGGCGCGCAGGGCGGCCGCCCGCTCGGCCTCCAGGCTGCTCTGCGCCGCTGCGAGCTGCTGCTCGAGCTGCACCCGCAGCTTGCGCAGCCCGCGCAGGTCGTGATCCGCCTGCACGCGCAGCGCCAGCGCCTCGGTCAACGTCGCTGCGGCCTGCGCCTGGTCGAAGCTTGCGCCGACGTACGAGCTTTGCCAAACCTCCGGCACCACCCGCGCCTTCTTGCGCAGCGTCCCGAGCGCCGCGAGCAGATAGCCCCGCTGCGCCTGCGGCACGATGCCGGAGCGGTGAATCTCGTAGATCATGTCGCGCAGGTCCGGGTCCAGGCCGGTCAGGTTGCGGACGAAATCCTCCGTCCACGTCTCGGCCAGGAACGCCTGACCCAGGAAACGCAGCCCGGCCCGCTCGAACACGGCCCGCAGATCGTCGAGTGGCACTTCCTTGCCGTAGGGCCAGTTGCCCAGCTCCACCTCGCGCGCCCGCCAGAGCCAGTACCAGTAGCACAGGCGATTGGGCACCAGCACCAGCACCAGGTCGCGGCTGCGGCTGGCCATGCCCTTGAGAAACTCGACTTGCTCGTCGGCCGTGTAGTGCTCGAGCACGCCCGCGTTGAAGACCAGGTCGAACTCCGGCTCGCCCGGCTCGTAGACATCCGCGAGCTGGCTGTTGGCCGGCAATCCTTCCTGCTCGAACAGCCGCCGCGCATACGCCAGGGCGTGCTGCGAGAAATCGAGCAGGTGGATCTCGAACCGCCCCGTCCGGGCCAGGGCAAGGCTCTGCGAGCCGGCGCCGCAGCCGGCCTCCAGCACGCGGCCGCCCTCGGGCAGCAGCTCACAGACGAGTCTGGCGAACTGCTCGTTGAAGGCGCGCGCCGGGGGGGACTCCGGCTCCAGGGCCAGGTCGCGATAGACCTCGTCCCACTTGGCCCGCTCCGCGGCCCGCATATCCGCACTGGCGGCCGACCCGGCCTCAGATATCGACATGGGCCCTCCTTGTCCCCGCCGCAGCGGGCAGGAGCTCCGCCTGAACCGGCGGGAGCACGGTCGAGAAGATCTGCCGCGCGGCATAGACGCGAAAGATCAGCGCATTCTCGACAAAATCATAGTAATGGCGCTCGTAGTCCCCGTCGATCCGCTCGGCATTCAGCACCAGCGCATACGCCCCCGGCGCCAGGATGTTCTCAAGCTTGCAGCGCACCCGCACCGACTCGCCGGCTCGCAGCGACGGCAGCCGCAGCCCCGCCTCCCACGTCGTCCAGGTGATGATGTCCAGTCCGTTCGTGTTCCGCAGCGCGAAGCCCAGCCCCAGCCGCGAGCCGTAGAGCGGCGCGGCCGCCGTCAGCTCGATCTCCAGCCGCAGTTGCCCGCCATGCTCGAAGGTCGGCGCGGCCTGCGCCGTCCCGGCGTCGAAGCAGAACCCCGTCACGCGCCCCTCGCCGCTGCCCCAGCGAACCAGGTCCGTGCGGCCGTCGAAACCGGTCAGCGGCCGCTCGCTCTCTTCAGCATCCACGGCGGCCTGCTCGTTCGCCGCGGACACAGGCTGAGGCGCCGGCGGTCGGCCGTCGCCGCCGAACAGGTGCTGCAAGTACTGCGAAGTTACCTCCAGCGGCGGACCGTCGACCATCAGGCGGCCGTGATTCAGCCACAGCGCCCGATGGCAGAACGTCCGCACCGACGTGACATCATGCGTAACCAGCATGACGGAGACACCCTTCTCGATCAGCCGCTGCATGCGGTTCATGCACTTGATCTGAAAGGCCGCATCGCCGACCGCCAGGGCCTCGTCGACGATCAGCACGTCCGGCTCGAGCAGCACCTGCACCGCGAAGGCCAGCCGCACCACCATGCCCGTCGAGTAAGTCTTGACGGGTTGATCGAGAAACTCGCCGATATCCGCGAAGGCCGCGATCTCGTCGAAGCGGGCTCGGATCTCGTCCATGCTCAGGCCCAGCACGGTGCCGTTCAGATAGACGTTCTCGCGGCCGGTGAACTCGTAGTTGAACCCCGAGCCCAGCTCAAGCAGCGCCGCCACGCGGCCGCGGACGTGGATCTCCCCCTCCGTCGGCCGTAGCGTCCCGGCGATCATTTGCAGGAGCGTGCTTTTGCCGGAGCCGTTTCGGCCGATGATGCCGATCGCCTCGCCCCGCCGCAATTCGAACGACACGTCGCGCAGGGCCCAGAACTCGCGATAGAACTGCCGCCGCCCGCGCCAGAGCGTCTGCTTGAGCCGATCCAGCGGCCGCTCGTAGATTTCGTAGCACTTGCCCAGCCCGCGCACGGCGACGAGCGTCTCGTGCTGCCGCGTCGCGGCGGAGGCGTGCGGCAGCTCGCGCTCGGCGATCCCGCTCGGCCCGGTCGTGTGAGTGCTAGAGGACATCCGCAAATCCTCGCTTGGTCTTCATGAACCACACGTATCCGAGCTGCATCACCGCCAGCGAGAGCACGGTCACGCACACGAGCCAGAGCCACTGCGGCGGCGCGGCGTGCATCAGCGTCCGCCGGCCGTTCTCGACGATCACCGCCAGCGGGTTCATCCAGATGAAGAACTGCAATGACTCGGGCACGCGCGAGACCGGATAGAAAAGCGGCGTCAGGAAGAAGAGCATCTGCACGACGACCGTGACCAGATGCCCGGTGTCGCGGATGAATACGCCGACCGACGCCAGAAACCAGCCGACGCCCAGCGACAGCGCCACCAGCGGTATCGCCACCAGCAGAAAGTACGGCACCGTCACGGGCACGCGCTGTGTGAACAGCACGATGCCGACCAGGAGGATCAGCAGGCTGATTCCCGCATTCACCAGGGCCGTGCCGAGCGTCACGACCGGCAGCACCTCCAGCGGAAAGACGACCTTCTTGACGTAGCTGACATTCGAAGTGACGACGCCCGCACAGCCCTGAACCGTTTCCGCGAACAGCGCGAACATCAGCAGGCCGCAAAAAAGCGTGAGCGCGAACTCGGTCTTCGAACCGCCCGCCGCCGCAGGTGCGCTCGCAGCGACCGTCGCCGGGCCTGTCGTCCCCCCCGGTTGCATCACCGCCGGCTGCGTCACCGCCGCGCTGGCGGCCGGCTGAAGGTCCGGCGGCGGCTC
This sequence comes from uncultured Planctomycetales bacterium, assembly GCA_964643885.1. Taxonomy (GTDB): domain Bacteria; phylum Planctomycetota; class Phycisphaerae; order UBA1845; family Fen-1342; genus CAADGL01. Next base: position 26,250 of record CAZXUI010000029.1, on the reverse strand, counting down.
CCAGCGCGCCTCGAACACCACGCTGAACACAAATGTGTACACCGCCAGCATCAAGAGCGGGAATATGAACGACCAGAAGATGCCCAGCACCGATCCGCGGTAGCGCGCCGCCACATTCCGCCCGATGAGCTGCCAGATCAACTGCCGGTGCCGCCAGACCGTCTCCGGGATACGCTGCGGAAGCAGGTAATACCCGACCGTGCCGCTCTGATAGGCGCTCGGCGCTGCGCTCGTCATTGTGGTCCGTTTGCCGGCCGACCGGCGCGAGCGGGGCGCTCTCCCGCGTCGGCCGATCCGGCCGACCGACCAGGCCGGCCGCCGATCCGCCCGCATGCGGCCCGGCCCGCAGTGACTCCCCGCAATAACTCAGTATCGCGGACGCCAGCCGACACTTCAACCGCCGCCCCTACAAGCGGCCCGGCGGCTCGCGCGCTGTCGCTGCGGCCACGCGGCGATACGATACACCCCGCGGATCGTGCACACGGCGGTGTCGCGGTGCCCGCGCGGCCACGAAAGGCGACCGATGAAGCGCGTCATGCTGGTCTTCGGCACGCGGCCGGAGGTGATCAAGCTCGCCCCGCTCGTTCATGCGCTGCGCGACCGGCCGCGCGACTGCGCCCTGACGGTCTGTTCAACGGGCCAGCATCGCCAGATGCTGGACGCGACGCTCGCCGCGTTCGAGTTGACCGCCGACCTCGAACTGAACCTGATGCAGCCCGGCCAGCATCCGACCGACTTTCTCGGCCGGCTGCTGCTGGCTCTGCGTCCGGCACTGGACGATGTGCGGCCGGACGTCGTCGCTGTCCAGGGCGACACGGCGACGGTGATGGGCACCGCCCTGGCGGCGTTCATGAGTGGAGCACAAGTGGCCCACGTCGAAGCCGGCCTGCGGACGCGCGACAAGCGAGCACCGTTCCCCGAAGAGGTGAACCGCCGCGTGGCCGGCGTCGTCGCCGACTTTCACTTCGCACCGACGGTCGCTGCCGCGGAGAATCTGCTGCGCGAATACGTCGACCCGCGCGCGGTCTACGTCACCGGCAACACCGTCGTCGACGCCTTGCGCTGGATGCACGCGCGCGTCAGCCGGCGGCCGCTTCCCGGCGAGCTCGAGCCGCGCGCCGCGCGCATGATCCTCGTCACGGCACACCGGCGCGAAAGCTTCGGCGGCCCTTTTCGCCAGCTCTGTCTCGCCCTGCGCGACATCGCCGAGCGATTCGATGATGTCGAGCTCATCTATCCCGTGCATCTGAACCCGAACGTGCAGCGCCCGGTGCGTGAGATTCTCGACGACTGCCCCCGCGTCCGGCTGGTCGAACCGCAGGATTACGCGACGTTCGTCGGCCTGCTCTCGCGGGCTCACTTGGTGCTGACCGATTCCGGCGGCATTCAGGAGGAAGCGCCCGCACTCGGCAAACCCGTGCTCGTCCTGCGCGAGAAGACCGAGCGGCCAGAGGCCGTCGCGGCCGGCACCGTACTGCTCGTCGGCACCGACCGCGGGCGGATCGTCAGCGAAGCGTCGCGACTGCTCTCCGATCCGGCCGCGTATGCGAAGATGGCCCGGCCGAGCAACCTCTACGGCGACGGCCGCGCCGCACAGCGCATCACCGAGATTCTGCTCGACGGCCAGATGCGCACGGCGCCCTTCGAAGCTGCGTTTTGAACTCACTCGGCCAGCAGCGCCCGCGGCGCATTGCGCTCGGGCCGTTCACTACGACTCCGCCGTGAACGACAGCACGGTCGGCCGTGCCAGCTCGAGATAATCCCTTACCGACATGACCACCGAATCCGTCAGTGTCCCCGCGTTGAACGCGATCCGCTCGTTGGCCACGATCGACCGATCCACATACAGGTCGAACGGCAGGATCGGCCGGCCGAAGGGCGGCACGCTCCCCGGCACCAGTCCGGTCAGCTCCATCAATTCGTCCGCCGTCGCAAAGCGCGACTTGCGGACTCCGAAATGCCGCCGCACCGCTTCGGAATCGAACCGGCGGGCCGCACTCAGCACGAAGAGCCGAAATACGTCGCCCACCTTCACCAGCAGTGCCTTTCCGCCGATTTCCAGCGGCTCCCCCCTGGCCCGCGCACTTTCCTCCGACGTGCGCGTCGGCTCGTGCCGTACCGCCCGGAACGGAATCCCCCGCGCAGCCAACAGATCGTGAATTGCCTGCAACACGGTGGTCGCCATACGCGACACTCTACCCGCCTCGCGGCGAGCTGTCTAACTCGTTTATTCAAAAGAGTTTATGGATGATTGGAGCCGAAATCCGTGAGCCCGCCCGACAGGCCGGCCAGCCCGTTGTAACTGCTCGCCTCTCTGTTTGCATTGGGTTACAAAGTAGGACTGGCCAGCGCACCGACCATCGGCATTCCATCGTCAATAACTTTAGGCCGGCACGCGTTTTCCGTGTTTCGGGAGCGGTTCCGACAGCCGCTTCGCAGCCCTCGCGCGACCGCTCCGTCGCCCGGGACTTTCCGTCGCATATCATGCCGATGTGCCACTGGTTACTACGCAACTGCCCGCCGAGCTACCGCCCGACTCCGAGCCGGCCGTGCGGATCGTCCAGACGCTCCGCGCCGCCGGCCACACCGCCCTGCTCGCCGGCGGCTGTGTCCGCGACCTGCTGCGCGGCGAGCCGCCGAGCGATTACGACGTCGCCACCGACGCTACGCCGCGACGCGTCTGTGAGCTCTTGCGCCCTACGCGGCAGGTCGGCGCGCACTTCGGCGTCGTTCTCGTCCGCAGCGGCAGGCGCTGGGTCGAGGTCGCCACCTTTCGCACCGACGGCCAATACCGCGACGGCCGCCGGCCGGAAGAGGTCACGTTTGGATCGGCCGAGCAGGACGCGCTGCGGCGCGACTTCACGATCAATGGCATGTTTCTCGATCCGCTCGAGCGCCGCGTGCTCGACTACGTCGGCGGTCTGGAGGATCTTGCCGGGCGCCGCATCCGCGCGATCGGCGAGCCCTCGCGCCGCTTCGCCGAGGACCACCTGCGCCTCATCCGGGCTGTCCGTTTCGCCGCCCGGCTGAGCTTCGAGATCGAGCCGGCCACCTTCGACGCCATTCGCACACACGCGGCCAGGCTCTCACTGGTCGCCACCGAGCGCGTCCGCGAGGAGCTGGAGCGCATGCTCGCGCACCCCTCGCGCCGCGCCGCGGTCGAGCTGATGCACCGCGCCGCTCTGCTCCCGCACCTCGTGCCTGGGCTCTCATGGACCGATTCACAGGTCGCCGCGGTCCTGGTCCGTCTCGAACGATTGCCCGCCGATGCCACCTTCGAGGGGGCCATGGCCTGCCTGCTGGCCGAGTTCAGTTCCGAGGCGACAAACGAAGCCTGTCGCCGCCTGACGTGCTCGAACGAGCAGCGCGAGACGATCCGCTGGCTCGTGGCGAACCAGGCGGCACTGGACCAGCCCGGGCGGATCGAGCTGGCGGCGCTCAAGCGGCTGATGGCCCATCCGGCCTTCGGCGACCTTCGAAGCATCGCGGCCGGCCGATTCGAAGACCTGGCCGACGGGCGCACCCGCTCCGCGGCGTTGCAGCGCCGGCTCGACGCGATCGATCCCGCGTCGGTGCAGCCCGCGCCGCTGGTCACGGGCGACGATCTGCACGCCCTCGGCCTCGCGCCGGGGCCCGTCTACAAGGAGCTGCTCGACGAGCTCTACACGGCGCAGCTCAACGAACAGCTCCAATCGCGCGAGGATGCGATGAACACTTTGCACCGCGCCCTCCGCCAGCGCGGCCTGAAGCCGGGGGCCATCGAATGAACGCACCCCCCGCCCGGCAGCCAGCGAGCCCGCGCGCCGTTGCCACGCGGCGCGTCTCGATCGGCTGGCGCGCCCGCCTGCTGGCCGTCGCCGGCGCGATCCTGCTGCTCTACGTCATCGTGATGATCGCCCTGTACGCCATTCAGGACGCCATCATCTTTCCCGGCGCCTATCTCCCCCCGCCCGCGGCCGCCGGCCCGGCTGACCCCGCCGTCCGGCAAATCTGGCTGACCGCCCCGGATGGCACACGGCTGGAGGCCTGGTTTCAACCCGGCGCCGGCCGCAGCGCCGAGAGTCCCGGACCGGCGGTGATCTTTTTTCATGGCAACGGCGACATCGTCGACGAGCGCTGGCCGGTCGCCGGTCCCTATCTCGTCCGCGGCCTCTCCTTCCTGGCGATCGAGTTCCGCGGCTACGGCCGCTGCGCCGGCCGGCCGTCCGAAACCGCACTCATCGACGATGCCCTCCGCTGGTACGACTGGCTGGCTCAGCGGCCGGAAGTCGACCCCCTGCGGATCGTCCTGCACGGCATCTCGCTCGGCGGCGGCGTCGCCGTCGCCACGGCCGAGCGCCGCCAGCCGGCCGCCCTGATCGTCGAGAGCACCTTCGCCTCGATCCGCGACCTGAGCGGCCGCTTCCTGGTCCCACCCTGGCTCATTCGTCATCCGTTTCGCAGCGAGCAGCGGCTGCGCCTCTATGACGGGCCCGTGCTGATCATCCACGGCCGCAACGACACGCTCATTCCGATCGAGCACGCCCGCCGCCTGAAGGCCGCCGCCCGCGACGCGGTGCTCATCGAGACCGACGCGGGACACGACAACTACCGGCCGCAGTGGCCGGCGTTGTTTGAATTCCTCGATCATCACGGCCTCTGACCGCCCGGGCCGCCCGTGCTAGAATCGGCTCGCCCGATTGGAGAGAGCCATGAGCGAGATTCTGATCGCGCAGACGCGCGGCGCGACCCTCGAGTTGACTCTGAATCGCCCGGACAAACGGAACGCGCTTTCCCGCGCCCTGATCGCGGAGCTGACCGAGACACTCCAGGCGGCGGGCGCCAACGCCGGCGTCCGTGTTATCACGCTCACCGGTGCGCCGCCGTCGTTCTGCGCCGGACTCGACCTGCGCGAGGTGGCCGAAACCACCCCCCAGCAGGCCGAGCGCGATTCCGAAGCGCTGCTCGCCCTCTTCGAGACGATCGACAACCTCTCCAAGCCGGTCATCGCAGCGGTTAACGGACCGGCCGTCGCGGGCGGCGCGGGTCTGGCCTCTGTCTGCGACCTGGTTCTCTGCGCCGAGTCCGCCGTGATCGGCTTTCCGGAGATCCAGCGCGGGCTCGTGCCCGCTCTCGTGATGACCTATCTGCGCCGCAGTGTCGGTGAGCGGCGGGCCAAGTACCTGATGCTGACCGGCCAGAACCTCCCCGCGCACCGGGCCCTTGAATTCGGCCTCGTCACGGAGGTTGTCCCCGATCCCGACCTGCCCGCCGCGGTGCAGCGCTATGCCGAAATGCTCGCAGGCTATCCGGCCGAGCCGCTCGCCCGCATCAAAGCACTCTGGAACCGCATTCGGCCGCTGCCGCACGCCGAGGCCGTGCGCGAAGCGCGGGCGGTCAACGCCGCCATGCGGCTGACGCGTGATTCCCGGACCGGCGCCGAGCAGTTCCTGCGAAAGTGATGCTCGCGCCGATGGACAGTTCGGCTAGAATCAGGCAGGTTTCGAGCGATGAAGGCGTGTGCGCCGGCCGCTGCTCGTTCAGCGCGGCCGGCCCAAGGAGTACGCGAAGATGTCGAACCGGATTCAGCGCATTACGGCCCTCGGACAGGCGATCTGGCTGGACTATATCAGCCGCGACCTGCTGCGAAAGGGAACGCTGCGCGCGCTGATCAATGAAGGAATCACCGGCGTTACGTCGAATCCGTCGATCTTTCATAAGGCCATCACCAGCGGCAGCGAGTATGACCCGCAGATTCGCGAACTGGTCCGCGCGGGCCGCAGCACGCTCGAAGTCTACGACGCGCTCGTGCTGGAGGACATTCGCGAAGCGGCCGATCAGCTTCGCCCGGTCTTCAACGAAACGCACGGCCGCGACGGCTACGTCAGCATCGAGGTCAGCCCGCACCTGGCCGCGGACACGGCCGGCACGATCGCCGAGGCCCGCCGGCTCTACAGCTCGGTCGGGCGGCCGAACGTGCTGATCAAGGTGCCGGCCACGCCGGAAGGCCTGCCCGCGATCCAGACGCTGATCGGCGAAGGCATCTCCGTGAACGTCACATTGATCTTCTCGGTCTCCATGTATGAGAAGGTGATGGACGCTTACCTGGCCGGCCTGCGGCATCGGCAGGCGGAAGGCCGCCCGCTTGGGCAGGTCGCATCCGTCGCGTCGTTCTTCGTCAGCCGCGTGGACACACTGGTCGACAAGCTGCTGGCGGAGCGAATCGCCGCCGGCAAGACCGGCCTCGAGACGCTCCGCGGCCAGGCCGCCGTCGCCAACGCCAAGATCGCCTACGAGCGCTTTCAGCACGTCTTCGGCGCCGAGCAGTTCGCGCCGCTGCGGCGGCTCGGCGCCCGGGTGCAGCGGCCGCTGTGGGCCAGCACCAGCACCAAGAACCCGGACTACAGCAGCACCAAGTACGTCGACCCGCTCATCGGGCCGGACACGGTCAACACCGTGCCGATGCAGACGCTCGACGCCATCCGCCAGCACGCGACGGCCGCGCGCACGATCGACGTCGACGTCGAGGAGGCATACGCCGTGATGGAGAAGCTCCGGCTGGCGGATATCGACATGGCGGCGGTCACGGCCGAGCTGCTGGACGAGGGCGTGCGGCTGTTCGCCGACTCGTACGACAAACTGATCGCCGATCTCGATGCCAAGCGGCGCGGGCTGCTCGGCGGGGCGCGCTGAATCGCACGGCCCCCCTTCGACGCGCGACAGCGCATGAAACAGGCTGCAACACGCCCATCCGGCTCTCGTCCGATGCCCCCGGCGCCCGGCCGCGCGAACGCCTTGTCGGATGGAGCCGGATTCCGTGCCGCGCTGTTGGCGTGGTTCGACCGGGCCAAGCGCGTGCTGCCCTGGCGGCGGGATACCGACCCCTACCGCGTCTGGCTCTCCGAGATCATGCTCCAGCAGACGCGGGTCGATACGGTCGTCCCCTACTATGAGCGCTTCCTCGCCCGCTTCCCGGATGTTCGCGCATTGGCGGCCGCACCGCTGGCCGACGTGCTCAAGTGCTGGGAGGGCCTCGGCTATTACGCTCGCGCGAGAAACCTGCATCGCGCCGCACGACTCCTGATCGATCAGCACGCCGGCCGGCTCCCCGAGAATAGCGATCAGTGGCGCGCGCTGCCCGGAATCGGCGAGTACACGGCCGCCGCGATCGCCAGCATCAGCGCCGGCGAGCCCGCGGCCGCGCTCGACGGGAACATCAAGCGCGTCCTGGCCCGCGTGACGGCCGAAACGGCGCCGATCGACCAGCCCGCGACGCTCCGCTTGCTCGCCGACACCTCCCGGCGACTGCTCGACCCGCAGCGCCCGGGCGACTTCAATCAGGCCCTGATGGAGCTCGGTGCGACGATCTGCACGCCGGCCGGTCCCGCCTGCTCGACGTGCCCTGTCGCTCGCTGGTGCCTGGCTCGTGCCACCGGCCAGGCCGCACACCTCCCCCGAAAATCCGCCCGCCGCCCCGCCGCCCGCGTCCGCGCCGTTGCGGCCGGCACCTGGCACCGCGGCCAGCTGCTGCTCGTCCGCCGCGAGGAGCGCGGTCTGCTCGGCGGCCTGTGGCAGTTACCATCGGCGCCGCAGACCAGCGGCCGCCGCGCGGATTCGATTCTGCTTGACTTGCTGGCAGAGGTGTGTCCGGCCGATTTCGAGATCGAAGGCCGATGCGCCCGCGTCGAGCACCAGTTCACGCACCGCCACCTGACGCTGGATGTCTATCGCTGCCGAGTTGCACGCGGCCGGACGGCGCTGCGCGATTCCCGCCGCGCCCGCTGGCTGCGTCCCATCGATCTGGACGAGGTTCCGCTCGCCCGCCTCGATCAGAAGGCCGTGGGGGCGCTGCTTCAGTCTTTCGGCTTGGATTCGGTCTTCGATTCCGGCAGGCTTCGCAGCGCCTCGCGGGCTCGCTGAGCCACCGGCTCGCGCGGATAGTCCTTGACGATCTTCTGATACTGCTCGCGGGCCACGTCGTACATCTCCACCCGCGCGTAGCGCTCGGCGATGTCGAACAGCCGCTGGGCCCGTTCAGCCGCGCGAATCCTGGAGATCTCCGCCTGAAGCTTCGGATCGGTCGTCAACCGCTCCAGCGCTTCCTTGGCCGCCTTGCCCGCCGCCAGCTTCGGATACTCCTCGATCACCGAGCGATACAGCCGCATCGCCGCAGCGTAGTCGCGCATCCGCTCCAGCTCGGCCGCCTCGTCGTTCTTCAACTCGCCGCGCGCGTTGTCGATCGCCCGGCTGATCATCGCCTTGGTCTCGATATCTCCCCGTAGCCGGCCGATCTCCGTGTCGGACTCGGCCAGCAGGTCCGCCTCCGGCCCCTCTTTCTTATCGGTGGCGAAGCGGACGTTCACCTCGGCGACGATGCGCACCGCCTTGTCATACTCCTTGTTGCGATACGCTTCTCGCGCCTCTTCGAGCCACTTCTTGGCCGATTCCAGCAGCGATTCCTGGAGCGTCTTGGCCTTCTCGTGCGCGGCGTTGCCCTCTTCCGTGATCAGCCGCACCTGCGCGGCCAGCGTGTTGGCCTTGCCGAACTCCCCCTGGCTTTTGTAGCTCTCCGCCCGCTCCAGCTTGGCGTTCAGCGCCGACTCGTCCACGCCGATCGGCGGCGTGCGGACGATCTGCTCCTTGATCCGCCGCTCGAGCTCGTCGAGCGGATGCCCCTTCCACGTGATCACGCCCGACGGGTCGATGATGAACACGTAGGGGTACGAGACGACGTCATACACGGCCGCCGACGCGTTGCCCCAGTGCCAGGTGAACGAGATCTCCTTCGCCTTGGCGAACTCCTCCCCCTTTTCCTTGTTCTCCGGCGTGAAGCCGAAGACGCGTACGCCCTGACCGCGATATTTCTCGTTAATCTGGTTCAGCGTCGGAGCGACCTCGCCCGATTCCGGATCCGTGCTGCGGAAGAAGAACAGCACGCCGATCCGCCCGCGAATCTCGGACACGAGGAACTCCGTGAACTCCTCGCTCCGCTGCTGCTCATTGCGGTTCTCGTTCTTGATGTCCGGCGCCGGCAGGCCGACCTTCTGCGCCACGGCCACGCCGCATCCGCATCCGAGCATCACTCCGATCACAAGCAGGTTTCGCGCTGGCATCGCACTACCCTCACTGCCGTGGAAATCCCGGCCACTTGTCTTCGCGATTCCTCACTCTACCATGCTGGTGGACGGGCGTCCAAGCCGGAGCCGGTCGCTTTCGGCCGCCGCGCCCGCCCGCAGGCGCGCCGCGTGGCGCGCTGCTAAGTTCGTTGAAGATGGTATCTTGCGCGCTGTCGCTGGCCGCGGGCCGGGCCGACGAGTGCCCCCGTTCCGCCAGCCGCGCGCCCTGCCTCACCGGGAGAGCTTCGTGAGCATCACGATCAAGTATTGCGTGCAGTGAAACTACCTGCCAAAGGCCTCCAGTTTGGCGGCCGCCATCAAGAAGGAGTTCGGAATCGAGCCGAAGCTGATCGAGGGCTCGGGCGGGGTATTCGATGTAACCGTCGACGGCAAAATGGTTTACAGCAAGCACGAGACGGGTCGATTCCCCAACGACGACGAGGTGCTGCCCAAGATCGCCAAGCTCCGAACCTGAGCCGGCGGGCCGGGCCGGCCGCATTGCCGGACTGTCGGCCCGCGCTCGCGTCGAACTCGCCGGGCGCCTCGGCCTCGTCGGGCGCCCGGCACGCGCGCTTCGCAAGTCCGATCGGAGTCTGACGCATGCGCATCGCACTCACCGGCGCGACCGGCTTCCTCGGCCGATACCTGGTTGCACACCTGACCCGCGCCGGCCACTCGCTTCGCTGCTGGACGCGGCCTATGAGCGACCGGACCGACATGCAGCATGACGAGGGCCGGGTCGAATGGTGCCCCGGCCAGCTCGGGGAGCGCGACTCCGCCGATGCCCTGGTGCGCGGCTGCGATGCGGTGGTGCACGCCGCCCTTCATCACCCCGGCGGCGGCTACCGCGGCGGCGAGGGCGAAATCACCGAGTTCGTCACGCGGAACATCGTCGGCACGATCCAGCTCATCGAGGACGCCCGGGCCGCATCGGCCGGTCGCTTCGTGTTCATCTCCACCTGCGCGGTGCACGAGATCATCCTGAGCGACCGCCCGCTCGACGAAGCCCACCCGCTCTGGCCGACCTCGCACTACGGCGCCCACAAAGCGGCCATCGAGAAGTTTGTCCACAGCTACGGACTGGGCATGGGCTACGACATCTGCTCGCTCCGCCCGACCGGCATCTACGGCCTGGCTCATCCGGTCGAGCGCAGCAAGTGGTTCGAGCTCGTCCGCGCCGTCGGCCGCGGCCAACCGGTCACTTGCGAGCGCGGCGGAAAGGAAGTCCACGCCGCGGATGTCGCCCAGGCGGTCGAGGTCCTGCTGAACGCCCCGTCGCAGGCCGTTCGCGGCCAGGCCTTCAACTGCTACGACATGTACGTGTCGCAGTATGACGTCGCGATGATCGCCAAGCGCGCCACGGGCAGCCGCTCGGAAATCACCGGCGGGCCGAAACGCCCGCAGCACCAGATCTCCACGGAAAAGATCCGCGCCCTGGGCATGCGCTTCGGCGGCCAGGCGCTGCTGGAATCGACCGTCCGCCAGCTTATCGACGCCGCGGCCGAGATCGAATAGCCGCACGAAGCCGCCGGGGCCGGACGCTACACCCGGACTTGCCGCCACCCGCCCTGCGCGAAGCGCCACAGGGCCAACCCGCAGCGGATCACGTTGTCCGCCCACATGCCGCACCAGGCCCCGATCAGTCCGCCGCCCAGCACGATCCCCAGCAGCAGCGCCACCGGCACGCGAATCGCCACGCCGCAGACGGCCGAGATGATCCAGGTCACGCGTGTATCGCCCGCGCCGCGCAGAGCGTTGATGTAGATGATTCCCGCACAGAGAAACGGCTGCGCCAGCGCCAGAATCCGAAACGCCGGCGTGCCGACGCGCTGCACCTCCGCATCGCCGCTCATCAGGCGATAGATCGCGCCCGCAGCCACGAAGAAGGCCAGCCCCACCGCCACGCCGAGCAGCCCGCCCTGCAAAGCCGCCACGTGACCGGAGCGCGTCGCCTTCGCCGGCTGCCCGGCCCCGAGATACTGCCCCACCAGCGTCGCCGCCGCCGTCCCCAGCGCGAACGCGGGCAGATAGCTGATCGCCTCGACCTGCATCGCGATCACGTGGGCCGCGTAATTGACCGTCGCCGCGTCGCCGCTGGCCGTGTGCGCGATGATCTTGATGAACGCGAGCTGGGCGATCGTCATCATCGCCGAGTCCGCCGACGCCGGCAGGCCCACCCGTACGATCCGCCCGACGATCACGCGGTCCGGCCGCAGCAGTCCGGGCGAGACGCGCAGTCCGCGAATCCCGCGGCACAGCAGCCCCAGCATCAGCAGGCCGCCCACGCTCCGGGCGACGAGCGTCCCGACCGCCACGCCCGCCACGCCGATCTGCGGCCCGAACCAGCCGAAGACCAGCCCCGCCGAAACGATGACGTTGACGACGTTCACGACCGCCATGACCCGCATCGGCGAGACGGTATCGCCGGCCGCCCGCAGCACCGCCCCGCCCACCATGTTCAGGCTCGCCAGCAGGTAGCTCAGCGCGATGATCCGCACGTACAGCGTGCAGAGCGATTCCGCCGCCGCACTCTGCGTCAGGAACGCCGAGAGCGCGGGCGCCGCCGCCAGCGACACGACCGTCACGACCGCGCCCACGACCATCGAAATCCAGATCGATTGGTTCAACCCCCGATTGGCCGTCTCCGTGTCACCCGCCCCCATCGCCCGGCTGACCAGCGCCGCCGCGCCGACCCCCACGAACGAGAACGCCAGGTTCACGAACCAGCCCAGGTACGACCCCGTTCCCACCGCCAGCGTCGCTTCCTTGCTGATCTGGCCGGCCAGCCACGTATCGACCAGCCCCACCAGGAAACTCAGAAACTGCTCCCCCAGCATCGGCGTCGCCAGAACCAGCAACTGCCACGCGATCGGCCCGCGCGGCAGCGACCTCGGCGTCTCGTCGGGCGAGACCGGCCGCCCGGCACACTCGGCCGGCGCTTCATCGACCGGCATGCAGACCTGCGCGTTCGTGCCGTCGAGCGCGACGGGCTCCTGAGTCTGCACCCGCGCCTGGCCGACCGCATTCCGCATCGCTTTTCCGGCTCCCGGTTTGGAGAGATTCAACGGGCGATTGTATGGTGCCGCCCCGCCGCGCTGTGAGCCGCGCGCCCCCGCGCCGCCCGTTCTCCCGGCCGCGCCGTCCCCGCTCGCTCAGCCGCCCACGAGCTCGACCGGCTCCAGCCGGAACCAGCTCCGCTCGCGCACGACGCGCACGACCGGGTGCTGCGGCTCGTGGTCGATCACCACGAGCCACTCGCGATCCGCCGCCGTCGCCAGCAGCCGCCTCTTCGACTCACGGTTATCCAGCGGCAGGACGTCATACGCCATGTTGTACGGCGCTCCCGCGTGCGCGGCCGTCGGCATGACGTCGCCGGCGAAGACGGCCGTCCGGTCGCGCCCCTCGATCACGATCGAGTGATGCCCGCGCGTGTGCCCCGGCGTCAGAATCGAACGAATCACACCGCCGCGGCCACTCGGCGCCGGGATGATCTCTGTCTCGCCGTCGAGCAGGTGCCACGCCGCGGCTTCGTCGATCGGCCGGTAGTTCTCTTCGCGGTAGGTCGCCGTCATGATGCCGAAGTTCGCCCGCGCGTCGTCATGCTCGCGCCGTTGCACGTGCACGCGCGCCTTGGGAAAGGTGGGCCGCAGCCCGCCGTCCGTTTCTTCGGTCAATCCGCCCGCATGATCGAAGTGCAGATGCGACAGAACCACGTCGCTGATCGAATCCGGCTCGACGCCGCCGGCGCGCAGACTCGTCAGCAGCCAGCGGCCGGGGTCGATCCCGAAGATACGCTGCTCCTTCTCGGCGTACTTGGCCCCGTGCCCGGTCTCGACGATCACCCGCCGCGCCGTCGGCCCCTCCCACTCCACCAGCAGGCAGTTGCAGGCCAGTTGTATGCGGTTCTGCTCGTCGGCCGGCGTGGACCGCGACCAGAGCACCTTCGGGATGATCCCGAACATCGCCCCGCCATCCAGGCGCAGCGCCCCGCCGCCCACCAGCGTGATCCGGCAGCCGCCCAGCTCGAGCCTTCGCATCCGCGTCCTTATCGCCCCCAGACGGCGTTTGTCCGAGACGCCACGCCGCCGGACGGCCGCCGGCGGCGCATCCCACACCTCCTGCGGCTATCATACTGGGTCGGTTCGGGTCGAGGAGCCACGCGGCGGCCGGCCCGAACCGCCGGAATCTTTGGCGATGCTGAATATCCGCATCCTGGTGCTCGACGTCGATGGAACGCTCACCGACGGCCGGCTCTTCTACGATGAGCAGGGCCGCGCCCAGCGCGCGTTCCACATCCACGACGGCCTGGCGATCCGCGGTTTTCAGCACGTGGGCGGACGCGTCGTGCTGCTCACGGCCAAGTCTTCGCCGGCCGTCTCCAGCCGCGCCGCCGACCTGGGAATCGAGCACGTGATCCAGGCCAGCCGCGACAAGCTCGCCGACCTGTCCGCGTTGCTTGGGCAGCTCGACGGCGACTTCGAGCACGTGGCCGCCATGGGCGACGACCTGCCGGACCTGCCCGTGCTGCGCCGCTGCGGCTACCCGATGGCCCCGGCCAACGCCGTCGCCGAGGTTCGTGCGGCCGCCCGCTATGTGACGAAGCGCAGCGGCGGGCATGGCGCCGTGCGCGAAGCCGTCGAGCATCTGCTGCGGGCCGACGGCCGCTGGCATCGCGTGCTTGAACTGTACGGAGCCGCTGATGCGAAATGAACTGGCCGAGGTCGCTCCCCGGACCATGCTGCGGAACATCCTGCTGATGTTCTCGACGGTCGCGCTCCTCGCGCTGCTCTTCGGCGGATACTGGGTCTTTCTGCGCTCGCCGAGCACCGAATCCTGGAGCGCGACCGAGTTCCACGAAAACCTTCCCACGCAGATTCACGGCGATTCGCAGACCGTCTTCGCGGTCGCCGGCGTCGAGCTCCCCGCCGGGGGCGGCATGGAGTTCACCGTCTACGACGAGCGCACCGGCCAGCCGACCGAGAGCTTCCGCTGCGAGTCCTACACCTTCGTCCCGGGTTCCAAGAACGAGATCCTGGTCACGCAGCCGACCCTCATCATGCGTCTGCCCAGCGGCATGATCGCCACCATCACCGCCGCCGAAGGCCAGATCGCCATCGACCGCGTCGACAACTCCCGCGCCAGGCCGAAACGCGGCTGGCTCGAGGGCGACGCGACCATCCGCCTGCAACGCGAGCCCAGGCAGATCGGCAAACAGGCGTCCGCCTCGCTCGCCGGCGACATGCTCATCCGCATGAACCGTCTCGAATTCGATCTTGACGCCGGCAGCATGCGAACAACCGACGACGTCGAGGCCGAAGGCGAGGACCTGACCATCGCCGGCCGCGGCCTGACGCTCGTCTGGAACCAGGCCGAGAACCGCATCGAGCAGTTCGTCATCAAACAGGGCCGCTGGCTGGCCTTCAGCACGCTCGCCTCGCTGGTCGGACCCGCCGAGCCCGACGGACCGGCCGCCGCGGCCGCACAACCACCGGACGGGCGTTCCGCGACGCCTGCGGCCGGCGCCCGCCCCGCCGGGCTGCCCTCCGGAACGACCTACAAGTGCAGTCTGGCCGGCACGATCGATATTCAGCACTTTCGCAGCGAGCCACTTTCGCACGGCGCCGGCCGGACGACGCTCGTCGGCGGCATGCAGACCGACTCGCTCGAGCTGCTTTTCGATGTCGGCGGCGGCCGCGATCTGCTCGGCCCCGGCTCGGGCGGGCGTCGCACGGCGCGCGGCGGCGTGCGGCCGGCCGATCGCATCGTCGTCGCGTGGAACGGCCCGCTCACGATCATTCCCGTCGGCACTCCGCCGGCCGACCAGCCCGCTCGCCGCCACGTGGCGGCCTGGGGATCACCCGTCACCCTTGTCCTGCCCGACGGCCGCGTGCAGTGCGGAACGCTGCGCTACTTCGACGAATCCGGCCGGCTCTGGCTCCTGCCCGACGCATCCGGCATCGTCGAATTCGATCTCGGCCCCGGTCTGCGCGCCCGGGCGCAGAACGTCTACTACGACCGTGCCGCGGGCGTCATCAAGCTCATCGGCGATGTGCGGCTGACCGCCGGCCGCGGCGACCGCTTCTCCGTCCGCTGCGCGCTCTGGGCCGAGCTCCAGCTTGCGTCGACCGGCGCAGAATCCAGCTTCTCCGGCGGTATCGGCAGCGGCGAGCTTCGCTCCGCGCGCTTCGTCGGACAGGTCCGGCTCGATCGCGGCCGCGAGACGCTCGAAGCGGACGAGTTGACCGCCCGGTTCGCCGCCGCTGCTGCGCCGCTGGCCGACGACGCGGCCGGCCCGCCCGCCGCCGCTGCGTCGCTCGACAACCGCCTGGAGCGCGCCGAAGCGCTCGGCAGCGTCAGGCTCGTCTCCGGCCGGCAGTCGCTCGACGCCGGCTGGCTGAGCGCCACATTCGCCCGCGGCGCGGAGGGCGTTTCACATCCGCGCGACGTTCAGGCCCGCGGGGCGGTCGCGCTGCGCGACCTCGACGAGCGGCTGCTCGCCAGAGGCCGCCACCTGACCGCCCGCCTCACGCCCGAGGGCGATCTCGACCAGGCCACGATCTACGGCTGGTCTGAGGCCCCCGCGCGCGTCGTCACCGATACGTACATCGTCCACGGCGCACAGATCGAGCTGCGCGCCGCCGATCGGGTCGTCCGCGTCCCCGGCGCCGCCGAACTCAAGTTTCGCACGCAGCGCTCGCTCCAGGGCCACGACCGCGGCCGCCTGACGGTCACCACCGTCACCTGCCGGCAGTCGCTCGAAATCGATCTTCGCCAGGGCGCCGGCGAGATTCGCTTCGCCGGCGAGGTGGACGCCCGCAACAGCTCCGAGCGGCTTCTGTCCGACTCGCTCGTTCTGGAGCTGGAGGACGTCGACGAGCGGAGGGCGCCGGCCGGTCCGTCTGATTCCGGCCCGGCCTTGCGCGACGCGGCCGGCCTGCTGCTCGGCCGCAGCACGGCCGCCGCCATGTTCTCGATCATCGCGGCGCAGCGTAACGCCCGCGCCGTACTCGACCGCGCCCTGGGACGCGAGCCGCAGGAAGGCACGCGGCTGGCCGGCCGATCGGTCGGCCGCAAGGAGCTGCGCCGCATCGTCGCCCACAACGCAGTCGTTCAAAGCGAAGAGTTCGTCGCCGGCGACGATCAGCCGCTCGTGCACCAGAGCATCGCGGCGCCCGAGTTGCAGATCAGCGTGCCTCAGCGCGTCATCCGCACGATCGGGGCGACCAGCCTCTATCTCGTGGACCGCCGGCTCGAGCCCGGCCAGTCCGCGCCGCGCGCGAGTCTCGGCGTCCCTTCCGCGCTGCTGACAAGCGGCCCGAGCCAGACCGTCCTGCGCAGCGAGAAGTCGATGCTCTACGCCATCGGCCCCGACGGGCCGCAGCGCGTCGACCGCGTCGTCTTCGAAGGCGGCGTCCGTTTCCGCCACGTCGCCGGCCGTGAGATGATCGGCCTCGAGCGGCTTCTGCCGCAGCTTGCTTCCCAGCCCGAGCTGCTCAACAAGCTCGAGACGCGCAATACCTATCTGGAGTCCGACCGTCTCGAGGTCGAGCTGATCTCCGCCGGCGATTCCGGCGGCCGATCCGCCCTGCGCCTCGGCGGCCTCTCCGCCGCCGGCCACGTCTATCTCCGCGACCAGCAGGCCGAGCTCATCCGCTCGCTTCAGTCCGCACAGCTCGAGTTCGACCGCGTCCAGAGCATCGTCCGCGTCCTCGGCGGCGACGGCATCGACGCCCGCGTCTACAACGAGAACACGCTCACCGGCCGCATGGACGTGCCGGTCGTCGGGCCGGAGATCCTGATCGATCTCCAGTCAAACACGGTTCGGACGAAGGCCGTCAGCGGAGAGTTTCAGAGCGGCCGGCGTTAGCGCTCGCGACCGCCCCGCGCCGTAACCAGACCCGCAACTCGGGACAGCAGATGAGGCAGCCGAATCATCCTTTGCTCTCGCTGCTCGAACAGCACGCTCAGGCGCCCTCCGGCCGGCCGGCCGTCGCCGACCAGAGCCTGATGCTCGACTATGCCGCCCTCAAGGCCGTCGGCTGCGGCCTTTCATCGCGCATCGCGGCCGCTGCGCGCACTGAGAATGTCGGCATCCTCGCGCCGACTTCGTCGGCCGCCGCGGCCGCCATCGTCGCCTGCTGGTACGCCGGCCGCGTACCCGTCCCGCTCAATTTTCTGCTGGCGCCCGAAGAGCTCGCCGCGGTCCTGCGAGACGCAGGCCTCGATCTCGTCCTGACGATCGAGCGTTTCGCGCCGCTCGTGCAGCAAGCCGGCCTCAAGCCGCTTCTGCTCAGTGCGGAAACGCTCGCGCCGGGTCCGGCCGATCCGCCCGCCGCGCGCGGCGGGGATACCGCCGTCATTCTCTACACGTCTGGCACGTCGGGCCTGCCCAAGGGCGTCTGTCTCTCTTTCGACAACATCCTCAGCAACGCTCGCGCCTGCATCGATCACGCCCGCATCACGCCCGAGCAGGTCTTCCTCAGCGTCCTGCCCCAGTTCCACAGCTTCGGCTTCACCGCCATGACCGTCGTGCCGCTCGTGCTCGGCGCGACCGTCTGGTACCTGCCCCGCTTCAGCCCGCTGGCCATCGTCGAAACCGTCATGCAGCGCGGCGTCACGGTCTTCATGGGCGTCGCCAGCATGTTCGCCGCCCTTGCGCAGCTCAAAAGCGCCCCCGAGGACGCGTTCCGCAGCCTCACGCTCGCCGTCAGCGGCGGCGAGCCCCTGCCAGGCGCCGTCGCGGACGCCTTCCACCAGCGATTCGGCATCCAGAT
>CAZXUI010000029.1:6813-8281 GCA_964643885.1 uncultured Planctomycetales bacterium | reverse complement strand
GTCGACCCCGACGGCTACATCTTCATCACCGGCCGCGCCAAGGAAATGATCATCATCGCGGGCGAGAACGTCTTTCCGCGTGAGATCGAAGCCGTATTGCTCGAGCACCCCGCGGTCGCGGAAGCGGCCGTCATCGGCGCACGCGACGACCTGCGCGGTGAGCTGCCCGTCGCGTTCGTGATCGCCAAGGAGGGTGCATCGGTGGATGGAATGGCGCTGCGCGAGTTCTGCCGCGGCCGGCTCGCCGGTTACAAAGTCCCCCGCGAGGTCCACATCATGCCCGACCTGCCCCGCGGCCCGACGGGAAAGATCCTCAAACGCGCGCTCAGTGCGCCGGCGCCGTAGAGCGGCCGACCAGCGGCGAGCTCGCCCGCGCGAGAACGCGCTGCTCGCGCCCGGACTCATCGTCCTGCGAATCGACTTCCAGCACCGTCATGCTGACGCTGCGGCAGAAGCCCGCACCCGGCGGCGGCGCCTGCCCCGGCCGCTGTGAGCAGAGTTCCAGCCGCTGGCCCGCCGAAACCCGTGCTCCGGCCGGCAACCGCAACATCCAATGCCTGTCGTCCGCTTCCTCGCAGTGCACGCGGTAAATCTGCGCGCTGATGGAATCGATCGCCCACATATCGTCGAGGGAGCGGCCGAGCTGTGCCGTCGACATGGAGCCCGAACCTATCCGAGAACTTTCCGCGGCCGCCATGTGTCTCTCCTGCTACGCATCCCGGCGGCGACGCTGCGGCGCAACGGCGCCTCGGTAAGCCCCCGGCATCACTCGTCGCGGCCTTCGTTCCCGTCCGGCTCGAAGCCCAGCTCGCGCAGCCAGGCCTCCGTCTGACCCGCCTCCAGGCCAGCCGCCTTCTCCGGCGGCTCCAGCCGCGGCCGTGGCGGACGACTCAACTCGCGCCGCAGCGCCTCCCAGAAGGCCGCCGACGTTACGGAGCTCGCACGCCGCCGCCGGGCCGCCTTGCGAATCTCGCGGTCGGTCGAAACGACGAGCATGCGCCGCGCGGCCGAGTCGCGCTCGATCCGCGCGATCAGGACGGCGTCGGCCTTGATGCCGCTGCCACTGAATGTGATCTCGAGACCCGGATCGCCGATCTGCCGCGCGAGCTGTTGATTGGCCGGCGGCGGGCCGTCGAAAACCACGCTGACCCGCTCGCCGGTGGCACGCGCCCACGCCCCGAGCGCGGCACACAGCTTCGAACGACTGATCGGGTGCTCCGGATCCTCCATCTCCCACACGGCGAAGAGCAGGTTGTTACCGTCGATGAGCACGGGCATACGCTGCTCTGCCTACGTAAGAACCTATTTCGGGTTAACCCCCGGGTCAAATAAAACTCGGAATTCGCTCTCCGAAACGCGTTTCGGCGGGCGCTGAAAGCGCTTCGATGCGTATCTCTTGCGTCCCACGCATCGCACGGCGCCGGGGAGCGCGGGCGTTGCGCCCCCCTCGGAACCCCGTGCGCCGAGC
>CAZXUI010000029.1:4555-6713 GCA_964643885.1 uncultured Planctomycetales bacterium | reverse complement strand
GCGAACCGCGCCAGGTCCAGCTCGCGCCCGAGCACCATCACCTCGTCGCCTTTCTTGAGCACCGTCTCGGCATTGGGCAGAAAGCTGTATCGCTCGGCCTTCTCCCCCTTCACCGCCAGCACCAGCAGGTCGAACTGCTTGCGCAGATCGAGCTCCGCCAGCGACTTGCCCGTCAGCGTCCGCGGCACCACGATCTCCATGATGCGGTAATCGTCCGCCAGCGGGAACATGTCGCGCAGTCCCGGGTTGGCGATCCGCCGCGCCGTCCGCTCGGCCGTCTCGCGCTCCGGGAAGATCACCTCCGTCGCGCCCACCGCGCGCAGAATCTGGGCATGATCGTCGTTGCGGGCCGTCGACAGAATCGTCTTCACCCCGATCCGCCGCATGTTCAGCGTGCACAGAATGCTCGGCTCGATGTTCGTCTCCCCCAGCGAGATCACCGCCTCGTCCACCGCGTCCGAAACCACGTTATTGAGCAGGTGGAAGCTGCGCGCGTCGCCGATCAGCGCCCGGTGCACGTCGTCGCGGATGTCCTCGATCCGCTGCTCGTTCACGTCGATCGCCAGCACCTCGCAGCCCATCTTCACCAGCATCCGCGCCAGGTGACTGCCGAATTGCCCCAGCCCGATCACGCACACCTGACGCATCACGCGCCTCCTCAGCCGATCATCACCGGCTCACGCGGATAGTCGACCGGAACCCGCCGTCGCTGGGTCACCACCGCCAGCGCCACGGTCAGCGGCCCCAGCCGGCCGACGAACATCGACGCCATGATCCAAAGCTTACCCGCCGTCGAGAGCTTCGGAGTCAGGCCTGTCGACAGCCCCACCGTCCCGAACGCGCTGACCTGCTCGAAGATGAGCTCCTCGAACCGCGCTGTGCTCCCGACATCCTCCGTGATCGCCAGGATCATCACTCCCACCGTGATCCAGCCCGTGGCGAGCCCCATCACCAGCGACGCCCGCCGCAGAATGTCATCTTCGATCCGCCGCCCGCCGAGGTGCACGCGGTCGTTTCGCAGAAGCTGGTTCACCACCCGCGCCGCCCATACCGCCACCGACGTGGTCTTCACGCCTCCTGCGCAGGAGCCCGGTGAGCCGCCCACGTACATCAGTCCGATCAGAATCAGCAGCGACGGCACCGGCAGCAGGCTGACATCCACCGAATTGAACCCCGCCGTCCGCGCCGTCACCGACTGAAACAGCGCGTGCCAGATCGTCTCGCCCCACGTCTCCTCGTCCGCCGTCAGCCCGAGCAGAATCAGCGCCAGCGCCCCGCCGAAGATCAGCACCGCGCTGGCCGTCAGCACGATCCGTGTATTCAGGCTCCATACGACGCTCCGCGGCCGCCGGCCGACCAGCCGCGCGCTCAGCCGCCCCGCCACTTCCAGCACCACCATGTACCCCAGACCGCCCAGGATGATGAGTCCCATGATCGTGCCGACCAGCAGCGTCGATCCGCGGACGCCGACGATGCTGTCGCTGTAGACCGAAAAGCCCGCGTTGCAGAAGGCCGAGATCGACAGGAACACCGCCTCGTACCATCCGCCCGTCCCCGCCGGCATCTGCCGCAGCGCCAAGTAGAGCAGCACCGCCCCGAGCAGCTCGACCACCAGCACAAGCCCCACGACGTGCACGACCGCCGAGCGGAATCCCTGCTGCACGTCGCGCTGAAAGAGCACGTCACGCAGCGCCGCGGTCGAACCGAACGACAGCCGCCGCCCCAGAACCTGCGCGATCAGCGCCCCGAACGTCATCACCCCCAACCCCCCAAGCTGGATCAGCACCAGGATGACCGTCTGACCCACGCGCGAAAAATCGACCGGCGTATCCTTCGTGATCAACCCCGTTACGCACACCGCCGACGTGGCCGTGAAGAACGCGTCCAGCACCCCCACGCGCCCCGGCTCCGCCTGGCAGACGGGCAGCGAAAGCAGCGTCCCGCCGACCAGGATCAGCCCGGTGAAGGTAAAGACCAGCAGGAACTCAGGTCGGTAGGTCAGCCTGGACAGCAATCCGAGCTCTCCGCCGCCGAACGGCGCCGCGCTTCTCAGCCGCCCGGCAGATGCCGAATTCTTCGTCCATCGTGAACTTATCGGCACCCCCCAGCATACTCGCCCAGCCGGCAACGTGGCAGGGACCGCGCCCGGGCGCGGCCG
>CAZXUI010000029.1:0-4455 GCA_964643885.1 uncultured Planctomycetales bacterium | reverse complement strand
ATCCAGGCCAAGTCGCAGGAGCTCGAGCAGGCGCTCAAGGAAGGCAACCAGGCCCGGGCGGATGCGATTCGAAAAGAGCTCCAGGACATGGTCTCGCTCGAGAACGCCGAGCGGGAGTTCTTCGACAACCTCAAGGCCAAGCTCACCGACGAGCAGAAGCAGACGCTCGAGCAGGCCATCGCCCGGCTCGAGCGCCACCCCGGCGGCGTCCTTCGCCCGTGGGATGTCTTCAAGATCGGCGAGATGCTCGTCGACAGCGACGATCAGAAGTCGCGCCTGGCCGAGATCAAGGACGGCTTTCGCCAGAAGATCAACAACCTGATCCAGTACGGCGACGTGCAGCGCCGCGCCGCCCTCGACCAGCTCATCGCCGACGTCCGCGCCATTCTCAACGAGCAGCAGGCCGCCACCTTTGACCAGAAGGTCAACGCCCTGAGAATCGAGAACGCCCGCGCGTCAGGCGCGGCCAACGGCAAGAGCAATCAGAGTGGCCAGGGCGGCCAGGACGAGCACGCCGGCCACGATCACGACTGATCCGGCGCCCGCGGATCAGCAGATTCGGTCCGCGCTCATCCAGTGAACGCAACGGGCGACGGTGGACCCTTTCCGGATGCACCGCCGCCCGCCGTCTATCCGCGGCACGCGTCAAGTCTGTACGAACCGATCCTTGAAGGCCCGATACGCCTCGCACTTCTCCGGATCGCAGCAGCAGACATCGCGGATGTGCTCATAGAACACTTCCGGCGTCTGGCCGATGTCGCGCCTGAAGCTGCACTTCAGCGCGATCCGCGGCGGCGTGGTGCCCGTCCCCCGCCCCGTCAGCAGCGACCGCAGGAAAACCTGGTTCTTGCCCGCCGGACACTTCATCTCGGCGTTCAGCCGCCGCTCCATCTCGGTCAGGTTGCCGGTCATCTCCTCTTCCGTCAGCGGCGGACCGAACGACTCGCTGACGGTCGGCGACTTGCGCTTCTTCACCTCGCCGGTCTTCTGACCGGAACCCCAGAGCGACGCTATGGCGGATCTAATCATGTGATTCCTGGCTTCTAACGTTCCCGGTGCTGCGCTCTCACACTCGCCGCGCTCTCCCGCGAGCCTCGGCCGATTGACCTCGCGTGCCGACCGCCGGCAAGCCGCCATTGCGGCGGCGCAGCCGTACCCAGGCGGGCGCGCTGAACTCACATCGCAGCTTGTAACCTCTTTCGAGCCAATGGTTTACATCCAAGGGCCCGGTTCGGTTGCCAGGCAGGAGCCACACAGAGCGGCGGGGCGTGAACGTATGAGGGCTGGCCGTATGAAATCGCGCAGACGATTTATCGCCCGGCCGGCGTCCTGCTGCCCTGCATTGTCAACCACTAGGAGTATACGAGCCGCCGCCTGTCCGGGCCAAATGGATTTTGTTCCAATACGCCGCTCCGGACTGTCTGGCGGCCAGCCGTCACTCATACTGGTCGCCGAAGCGCTCGCGACAGACCCGCGGCAGCTCGCGGCACTGCTGCTCATAGTCGCGGTGACAGACCAGCGTCACGTCGTCGCTATGAACGACGACGATGTTGCTCACGCCGAGCGTCACGATCAGGTGGCCGTCTTCGCTGATGAGCACGTTGTCCCCCCCGCTCAGTGCCAGCGCCCGCGAGGCGATCACAAGATTGCCCGCCTCGTCGGGCTTGCGTGTCACGCCGATCGCGCTCCACGAGCCCACGTCCAGCCAGCGGCAGTTCATCTCGACGACCAGCACGTGCCCGGCCCGCTCCATTACGCCGTAGTCGATCGAGATCGGCTTGAGAGCCTGGAAGCGCGCCCCCCCCTCGAGCGACGTCGACAGCGCCTCCCAGCCCGCCGCCAGCTCCGCCAGCGCCCGGTGGTTCTCCGGCAGGTTCCGCTCCAGCTCACCCAGGATCGTTCGCAGCTTCCAGCAGAACATGCCGCTGTTCCAGAAGTACTCGCCCGACTGAACGTACGACTCGGCAACATGCCGCTCCGGCTTCTCCTTGAACTCGCGCACACGCCACACGCCGGGCTCGAGCTGCTCGCCGCGATGAACGTAGCCATAGCCCGTGTGCGGGCTGTCCGGCCGGATGCCGAACGTCACCAGCGAGTCCGTTTGCCTTTCCGCCACATCCAGGCCGGACCGGATGGCCGCATCGAACGCGTGCCGCGGACTGATGATGTGATCCGCCGTGAACACCGCCATCGTCCCGTCCGGATCGCGCAGCGAAAGCAGGTGCGCCGCCAGGCCGATCGCGTTGGCCGTGTCGCGCCCCACCGGCTCGCCGATGATGTTCGCTCGCGGCAGCTCAGGCAGCTCCGCCGCCACCATCTCCGCGTACGCCGCCGACGTCACCACGTACACATTCTGCGGATCGAAGATCCCCTCCAGCCGCCGATAGGCCACCTGTAGCAGCGACGCCCCCTCGAACAGCCGCAGAAGCTGCTTCGGCCGCATCTTACGACTCAACGGCCACAACCGCTGCCCGGACCCCCCGGCCATGATCACGGCATGTCGCATACTGCTCCCTTTGGTGCCCGCTCCGTCAGACCGTGTGCTTGCCCGCACCGGCCGCAAACCGCCTCAGCGTCTTGCGCTGCTCATCGTAGCCCTGCCGCCCCATCAGTGCGAATGTGTACTCCTTGCCGAGCTGCACGGCCGGCTGGTCATACGCGTCCACGTTCAGCAGGCCCGCCATGATCGTCGTCGTCGCTTCCCAGAGCATGATGAACTGCCCGACCGTCGCCGCGTCGATCCTGGGAAAGCGAATCGTCAGGCACGGCCGCTGGCTGGCCGCCAGGGCGCACTCGGTCGCCAGCTTCTCGGCGTTCAGCAGCTTGCCCAGCGTGCTGCCGCCCAGATAGCCCATCGCTTCCGGCACGCCGGCCGACTTCGGGATGCGCACGTCGGCCGCGAAGCGCTCGACTTGCAGGAAGATGAAAACCTTGTCGTTGGGCCCTTCGCGATAGAGCTGCACCTGCGAATGCTGGTCCGTCGCGCCCAGAGCGCGGATCGGCGTCGGCCCGACGATCGTCGGCTGGCCGTCCAGATCGCGGCACTTGCCTAGGCTCTCGGCCCAGAGCTGCCGATACCAGTCCGCCAGGTCCTTGAGCTGGTAGCTGTAGGGCATCAGCACGTGCAGCCGCTTGCCGCGCACGTAGAACGCGTGCAGCACCTGAGCCAGCGTCGCGGCCGGGTTGCGGGCCACGTCGCGCAGACCGACGCGCTCCTCCATCGTCCGCGCGCCCGCCAGCAAGCCGGCCACGTCGATCCCGCACATCGCCGCCGAGAACAGCCCCACCGCCGAGAGCACCGACCAGCGCCCGCCCACGCCCGGCGGAACGCTCAGCGTCTCGTACCCCTCCGCGTCCGCCAGCTCGCGCATCGTGCCCGACTGCGGGTCCGTCGTCACCAGCACGTTGCGCCGCAGCGCGGCCGCCCCCAGCCGGCGCTTCAGCAGATCGCGCACGATCAGGAACTGCGCGGTCGTCTCGGCCGTCTCGCCCGACTTGCTGATCACGTTGAAGAGCGTCTTTCGCAGCCCGCCGCAGAGCGCCTCGAGCATGTTGGCGAACTGCACCGGGTCGACGTTGTCCATCACGAAGAGCCGCGGCCCGCGGCGCTGCCGCGGCGGCAGCAGGTTGTAATAGGGGGGATTCAGGGCCGTCTGAAGGGCCGTGTTGCCCAGGGCCGAGCCGCCGATGCCGAGCACGACGAGGTTCTCGAACTTGCCCTTGCGGGCGGCGGCGGCCTGCTTGACCTCCGCCAGCATCGCCTTGTCGGACGGCAGGTCGCGGTAGCGGTGCAGCTTCTGGCCGCGCTGCCGCTCGATCGTCTCGACCAGCGCGGCGACGGCCGGCTGTCCGCGCTTCAGTTCCGCCGGAGCCAGCCCGTGTTTGCCGCCGATCGCCTTGACCAGAACGCATCCATAATCCAGCTCGATCATCGCCGCGGGCATCGACCAGCTCCCCTGCGGACCGGCACGGCCCGTCAGATGGACCAAGAATCTCGGGGTTCGCGAAACGAGGCTGGCCGGCGACCCCCGCGCAGGGTCGCCGCCGCAGCGCTCACGCAGTGCGGATGGTACCGGACCAGCGCGGGTTGGTGCGACCTGCGGGGCGCGGCGGCTGATCGAGCCGGGCTCGCTTTGGCCGGCCGTTTCGAGCAGCGGGGGGGCCTGGGGGCGGGTTTTTGCGCGCGTCGAGTATTGCTCCCGGGGCGATGGATTTGTGCTCGAGGCGAGGTTCGGGCGGCGGGGCGCGCGCTCAGTATGGGGTTGGGGCCGCGGGGCGCGTGAGTGAAGGGGGTCAGATCAAGGGGGTCAAGCGCGGGCATGATTCTGACCCCCTGGATTGTGGTTATCGGGGCTTGGTTTTCTAGGGGGGACGTGCCTAGGTGCGGGGGTGGGGAATTGTTGAGGGATTAAGGGGGTCGCCGACTGCGGCCGGGTGGCATGGGCAAGCGCAGCT
>CAZXUI010000028.1:0-49334 GCA_964643885.1 uncultured Planctomycetales bacterium | reverse complement strand
GCGTCCGCCGCCCGAGCTCGTCGCTGAGATAGGGCGTGCCCGCGTTCGGATCGGCATAGGTGTAGCGCGAGACCACGTCCGAGCCCCACTTGTTCTCGACCGCCGCCAGCAGGTCGCTGTTGCCATCGTAGTCCGAGTGATGTCCGTCGTACAGACTGCATCACGGCTCGCCACGCGCGGGACACGCGTCTGCCGCCGCTGCGGGCCGGTTGCGGGCGAGACGCCCGCGCTCCCCAGCGCCGCGCGATCCGTTTACAGGCTCAGACGCCCGCGCTGCCCATTTTGCGCGAGCATGGACCAGCCGCACGACGTTACCAGGTGCTCGCAAGCGGGCGAGGCAACCGGCAGCGCGGCCACTAAAATTCACGTCTGCACCTAGCATTTCTAGACATTCTCGCACACGCATGCTATGCTCTCAGTGTGGCCGGCCGGCAGGTGTCCGCCGCAGCCGCGAATGGCCGGCAAGGCGGACGTGGACCGCCGCCCGGGCCGCGAGAGGAGACGTGCATGTCTGACCCGACCCCACCCCGCAGAAGCATCCTCGGCATGCTCGGCTCGTTGCTGCCGCGGCGGCGCGGTCGCGGGCCTGCCGGGCGAGTCATCCGCCCCTGGCGCGAGGACAGCCTGCGGCTGCACCCCACGGTCGGGCTCACACCGCAGCGGGCCCTGGCCATGCTGCACGCGGCCGACGACGGCCAGCCGGCCCAGCAATTCGAGCTGCTGACTGAGATGCTCCAGAAGTGGCCGCGGCTCAGCGCCGTCGAGGCCACCCGGCGAATGGCCCTGACCGGGCTGGATTGGGAACTCGCGCCGGCCGACCGCGACGAAACCAGCCGCCGGGCGGCCGCGTGGTGCCGCGAGCAGCTCGCCGCGCTCGAGCGCTTTCGCGACGTGCTCGAGCACCTGGCCGCGGCGATCGGGCTGGGCATCTCGGTGGCGGAGCTGGTGTGGGAGCGCGGCCGGCTGGTCGACCTCGTGCCGGTGCCGCATTCGCGGCTGATGGCGGACCCGCACGAGCCGTGGCGGCTGCGTGTGCGCACGCAGCGCGAGCCGTCGCTGGGCGTGGCGCTCGATGAATCGCCCGGCAAGTGGCTGATCCATCGGCCTCGCTGCCAGGCGGGGCGCTCGTTCGAGGGCGGTCTGCTGCGGCGGAGCGTGCTGCTGTTCGTGGCACAGAGCCTGAGCCTAAAAGACTGGCTGATCACCTCGCAATCGACGGCGGCGCCGATCCGCGTGGCGCGGGTGGACGCGGCGCTTCCGGAGAACGACCGGCGGGCGCTGCTGCGGATGCTGGAAGACCTGGGCCGCGATGCGGTCGCGGTCGTCGGGCGAAATGTCGAGCTGGAGCTGCTCGAAGGCCGCGGCGAGCCGCAGCACGTCTTCGCCCCGCTTCAGGAATACTGCAACACGGAGGTGACGATCCTGTGGCTGGGGCAGCATTTGACGACGGACATTCGCACGAGCGGCTCGCGGGCGGCGGCCGAAGTGCACGACCGCGTGCGCGAGGACCTGTTGGCGGGGGACATGGTGGACGAGGCAAAGACGCTGCGGCGCGACCTGCTGGCTCCGCTGACGCGGGCGCGCTTCGGGCCGGGCGTGCAGCCGCCGCATTTCCGGCGGGCGCTGGTGCAATCCGTGGATACGAGATCTCTGGCACAGACGCTGGCGGTGGCGGTGAGCGAGCTGGGGCTGCGCGTGCCGGCGCGCTGGGTGCACCAGGCGCTGGGCATTCCGGAGGCGGCGGAGGACGAGCCGACGCTATCGGCGGGGAGAAGGTCATGACGGCGGCAACTCAGACGCGGGATGCCGCGGCGGCGAGCCCGGCCGGCGGCGAAGCGGCCAAGCCGGCGCCCGTGTCGCTGCGTGTACGAGAAGCGGACGCGAGCGACGTGCGCCCGCTCCAGTTCTTCTTCGACGCGATGCTGCGGCGTGATTACTTCCTGCGGCGCGGGCAACTGGCGGAGATGGTCGCGGGGCGGCGGCATCGCGTGCTGATCGCGGAGATCGACTGCGTGCTGGTCGGCATCGTCGTGCTGACGCGCGGCAGCCGGCTGGTGAATGTGCTGGTTCACCCGGCGTATCGCGGGCTGGGCATCGGCCGGCGGCTGGTGGAGGAGAGCGGGGCGCGGCAGGTGCGCGTCAAGCGCGACATGAGCGGCGGCGACCCGCGCGGGTTCTACGAATCGCTGGGATTCGAAGCGAGCGGCGAGCCGAGCGGCAATGAGCGGATCGAGCTGATGAGCAAAGCGGACGACGCGGCGGCCACGGTGGCGAATTCGTCGCCGCAGCGGCGGACTGCGTGAGCGACTGGAGGGAAGCGGGATGAGTGAGCGAGTGGAGCGGGCGGTTGAGCTGGAGCGGCGCGGCGGCGTGTGGCAGCTCGCGCGGATGGAGCTTGGCGCGGGCGGCGAGCCGGTGAGCGAGTTCCTGCTGATCCCGTTCGGCGAAGTGAGCGTCGAGCGGCCGGTGTCGGGCGGGAGCTTCGTCTTCGAGCGCCCGCACGCGGAGGCGGCGGTGCGCTGGTTCGAGCAGCTCGGGCGGAAGCTGGCGATCGACTACGAGCATCAGAGCGTTTCGCGGCGGGCGGCGCGGGGAGACGGCCTGCGGCCGGCGGCGGGTTGGATCGGCGGGCTGGAGATTCGCGCGGACGGGCTGTGGGCGGTGGACGTGAGCTGGACGCCGCGGGCGGCGGAGCTGCTGCGAAGCGGCGAGTACCGCTACTTCTCGCCGGTGATCTACTGGACGGATGAGGATTGCAGCGGGCTGGCGGCGCTGGGGCCGGTGGCGCTGACGAATGACCCGGCGATGCACGGCGTGCAGGCGCTGGCGGCGAGCCGGTCGGCGTCGGTCTCGGATGAGGATGACGACGCGAACGCCGAGCAGGTCGCGGGGCTGCGGCGCGAGCTGGAGGCGGCTCGGATGCGGGTTGCGGCGCTCTCGCGCGAGGTGCTCGCGCACCAGGCGGAGGCCTTCATCGAGCGCGGCATGCGGGCGGGCAAGATCGTCGAAAGCACGCGCGAGGACTGGCGCGAAGACTTCCTGCTCGACGCATCGCGAGCGGAGATGCGGCTGGAGCGGGCGCCCGTGCTGCTGCCGCCCGGGCGGGTGATCGAGCTGGACGGCACGGGCGGCGTGCGGCCGCTGCGCGCGGCCCGCGAGCCGCAGCGCGACGGAGCGGCGATCGAGGCGGAGGACCTGGAGGCGTATGAGCGGGCGGTATTGGCCGGCCGCGTGCGAGTGCTGGCCCGCGGCGCGTGACGCATCGAGCGTCGCACGCGAGGCGCGAGCGAAATCGAGACCGAGCGAAACGAAGAGGGAGAAAGAGAGCCATGCCACTGACACAGGATCGCGAAGTGTTGTTCTTCTCGTCGCAGGAGCTGCTGGACCTGCCGATGGATGACAACGTGGTGATTCACAAAGGGGCGCTGGTCGGGCGAAACCGGTCGACCGGCTACGTCCGGCCGCTGGTCGCGGGCGACGACTTCGTCGGCGTCGCGTATCGCCAGGCAGACAACACGCAGGCCGGCCACTCGGCGGGGGCGGTCGATGTTCGCGTGTATCAATCGATCGACATCGTGCACGCGGTGGCCGGCCTGACCCAGGCGGACCTTGGCCGCGAGGTGTTCGCATCGGATGACGAGACGCTGACGCTCTCGCCGGCGGGCGACAGCCGCGTCGGGCGGGTGGTGGCGATCGAAGAGGGCGAGCTGGCGCGGGTTCGCTGCCAGCCCGTGGGGAGCGGAACGGGCCTTTCGGGCGGGCTGCCGACGCTCCAGCTCGCCGACGCGAACGCGACGCTGACGCTCGATCAGGTGAACCGCGTGCTGGTGATGGCGAACACGGCGTCGCGGACGCTGACGCTTCCGCCGGTGGCGAACGTGCGGGCGGGCGGATGGCTGCGTGTGATCAAGACGTCGAGCGACGCGTTCCCGATCATCCTGGACGCCAACGGATCGGAGACGATCGACGGCGTGTCGGCGCTGGTGACGATCGACGGGCACTACGACACGGCGCTGCTGCTGTGCACGGGCAGCGAGTGGGTCGTGCTGAGCCGGGACATTTCGTAGACGCCGCCGACCAGCGAGTGACGGACGGACGAGAGACGATGGCAGGCGGGCGCTGCACCCGCACAAGGGAGAACGCAGATGGCAGTGGTGGTTGATACGGGGTTGACGTCGCGGGCGATCATCGGGCGGTTTTATCGCCGGCTGGAGGAATTCGCGGCCAGCGCGTGGTGGACGAAGCTGGCGATGCGCTTCGCCAGCAACCAGGAGGCGGAGACCTATCGCTGGCTGGGGATGGTTCCGCAGGTACGCGAGTGGAAAGGCGGACGGCAGGTGCGGCCGCTGCGCTCGCAGGGCGTGACGATCGCCAACAAGGTGTGGGAATCGACGATCCGCGTGGACGCGGACGAGCAGCGGCGCGACAAGACGGGCCAGGTGATGATCCGCGTGAACGAAATGGCGCGGCGCGTGGCGACGCATCCGAACAAGCTGCTGACCGAGCTGATTCTCGGCGGCGAGTCGCAGGAGGGCTACGACGGGCAGCCGTTCTTCTCGACGACGCACGCCGAGGGCGACTCCGGCGCACAAAGCAACGCGGTGACGTTCGACGCGGGCACGCCGACGGCGCCGACCGAGACGGAGATGTATGGCGCGATCGTCAAGGGGCTCAGCCAGATCCTCAGCATCCGCGACGACCAGGCCGAGCCGATGAACGAATCCGCCCGCGAGTTTCTCGTCATGGTGCCGATGAACCTGCTCTCGCCGACGCTCATCGCCCTGTCGAGCCGCACCTTCAACAGTACGGACAACCCGCTCGCCGCGGCCGAGCCGTTCCGCGTGAGCTGGGTGGCAAACCCGCGGCTGACGTGGAACGACCGCTTCGCGGTATTCCGCACGGACGGCCAGGCGCGCCCATTCCTGTTCCAGGAGGAGCTGCCGGTGCAGATCCAGGTGCTCGCGGAGGGGAGCGAGCTGGAGATCAACGAGAACCAGCACCAGTACGGCGTGAAGGCGATTCACGCGGCCGGCTACGGGTTCTGGCAGGATGCGTGCCTGGTGACGCTGACGTGAACGTGATGGCCGGCGCCGCATGCTGACAGGGCGGCGGCGCGATGGGGAGCCGGCGCGGTCTGCCGTGAGTGGGAGAGACAGCGGGCGAGACGCCCGCGCTCCCCGAGGAAGCGGCGGACCGCGTCCCCGGCCATCCATCAGGCGGGCTCGCCGCGCGCGAGATGCGGCCGAACCGCGAACGATTGCCGAGCGAGGGAGAACGACGTGGCGTATGTGACGATCGAGCAACTCGAGCAGCGTCTGGGAAGCGCGCTCTACGCCCGGCTGACGGACCGCATCGCGGGCACGACGGCCGACGATGTGGTCGCGCAGCAGATCGTGGACGAGGCGGAGGCGCAGGCGAACAGCTTCCTGGCGACGCGCTTCGCGACCCCGATCGACCTGGGGCTGTATCCGCAGGTGGCGGCGGCGTTGCGGGCGCGCGTGCTGGATGTGGCCGAGTTCCTGGCGTGGAAGAGCTCGCCGTTCGTGACGGACGTGCCGGAGCGGCTGCGCGTGCTGCACGAGGAGGCGCGGCAATGGCTGATGGCGCTGGCGGACGGGCGCGTGGCGCTGCCGGGCGGCGTGCAGCCGGCGTCGCGCGGGCAGAGCGAGACGACGCCGCTGTACTCAGCGCCGCCGCGCGTGTTCACGAGCGAGTCGCTGGACGGACTGTAATCGAGACGCAGCGGGAGAGATCGCATGGCGATGGCGATGGCGGAATTCAGCAACACCGGTACGACGGCGACGCTCGTGCCTGGCGTAACCGGCAAGTTGATCGTGGTGACGCGGCTCGTCTTCTCGTCGAGTGCGGGCGGAAGTGTGGTGCTCAAGTCCGACGCGGGCGGCGGAGAAGAGAGCGACCTGACGCCGCGGCTGTTCAACCCGAGCAACGGCGTGATGGATCTGCGGCTCGGCCGCGAGCAGGGACTGGCCACGCAACGCGGCAAATCGCTGGGCCTGACCAGCCAGTTCTCGCTCTCGACGACGCACTCCGTCGTGGTGTGGTACGAGCTGACGGACTGACGACGGACGAAAGGAGCCGATGTGGCGCTTCAGATCGCGAGCTATACGGACCCGCAGACGAGCCAGGTCGTGGTGAGCGGCGAGGCGGGCTCGCGCGTGCGTGTGACGCGCGTCGTGGCCTCGTTCGAGGCGGCCGGCACGCTGCGGCTGCTGCGTTCGCCGGGTGAGGCGGGCGAGAGCAGTCTGCTGCCGGCGCTGCATGTGGCCAATTCGGGGACGGTCGGGCTGGAGCTGGGCGCGGACGGCGGCGTGGCGACGGGCGTCGGCGAGGCGCTCGGTGTGACGACGTCGCTTGCCCCGGGCAAGTTGAATTCGTTGATGATCTGGTACGAGCGTGTGGCGTGATGGCGCGACGGAGCGTCGGATCGCGGCGCGAATGGAGGGATGAATCGTGAAGCTGGAGCAGATCGCAGGGCGGATCGATGCGGGCACGGCGCGGGCGTTCGTCGAGGCGGCCCGGCACGTGATCGACGCGATGTTGATCGAAGCGGAGCGCGTGCAACAGACGCAGACGCCGGGCCGGCGTGACTATGCGGCCGCCGGGCTGGATGCGAGCACGCCCGGCGGCGGGTGGATTTCGCACGCGGAGCTGCGGGCGGCGGCGCAGCGCGTGGGCGAGGCGGTGGCGGCGGAGAAGTGGAGCGAGGGGTTCGTGGCGGCGGTGAAGCTGCTCGCGCTGGTCGGCGCGTAAGGAGGCGAGCGATGCGGGGATGGAAGGTGGGCTCGACCGTCGGGCGGACGGCGTGCCTGGGCGGCGCGATCGTCGCGGCGTGCATCGCGGCCGGCTGCACGGCCGAATCGACGCGGATGGCGCTGGAAACGCAGCGGCGGGCGGACAGTGTGCAGCGAGCGGTCTTCGAGCGGCAGCATGACGGGCTGAAAGTGCTGCTGTTTCGCGAGGCGCTGCGGCGGATGGAGGCGTGCGAATCGGCCGAGCAGCGGGCGGCGGTACTCAACGACGTGTGGAACGAGCGCGACCTGATCGAGTTCTGGGCGCTCCAGCACGAGCGTGCGGCGGCGCTGCGCGTGATCGGCGTCGATGCGGTGCTGTACGCGGACCAGTCGATCGTCGACCTGCTGATCAAGCAGATCGAGGCGAAGGGCCAGCGGCTGGAACAGGGGATCGCGGCGGCCGTCGGCGAGGGTGTGGAGTCGTCGGAAGGAGGCGCGCGGTGAACGCGACGAGCGGTGTTGCGAACGGATGGCGGCGGTGGTTCTGGCCGCTGCGAAGCCGGAAGGTGCAGGTGGCGCTGGCGACCGTGCTGGTTGCCTGGGCGGCGGAGGCGGGATGGGTGCTGGATGAGCAGACGGTGGCGACGGTGGTGGGCGTCGGCGTCGCGCTGATTCTGGGGATCGCGCACGAGGACGCGGGACGGGCACGCGGCGGTTGACGCGGACCGCGCGCGATCTGAACCGAACCGCGACCGTGAGCGAGCGGGCTGGGGGCGGCGCGTCGCCCGCGCAAGCGCCGTAGACATCCACCTACTGCGTGCGCCTCGCCGTGCGTTCAGGTGCGTGCGTTCTGGCGCGTGGGCGCGAGATGCGCTGCTGAATTGGCCCGCTCCCTCACGGTCGCGGCTCGGATCACATCCACGGTCGCGGCTCTGTTTCGCGCGGCGCTCAGGCTCGCCGGCGCGCGACGAACATCAGCCCACCCAACACCAGCAACACCGCCGTCGACGGCTCCGGAATCTCCCGCAGCCACCCGTTCGCCTCCGCCAGATTGATCTGCCGGTCGAGATGGTCGATCAACACGCGCAGCGTCACTTCCGTCGCCATCTCGGCCGCCGAAAGGTCCGTGCCCTGGCCGACGTGAATGTGCCCCGCGGCGACGTTCCAGTATTCGTCGAGCGGGTCAGAGTGCATGTCGTGGTACCAGTTGCCGTGGTAGCCGATGAAGTTCGAGAGATAGCGGCTGTTGTCGATCGGGTTGATGAACGGGTCGACATCGGCCCCGGAGGCCCGCACGGCATTGACGATCCGCTGCATCGGCAGCGACGAGAAGCGCTCGTTCAGGTGCGGCTCTTCCATGATCGGCAGATCGGCCGTCGGCCGGCGCGGGGCCTCGTAGTCATTCGTCCAGAACGCCGACGAGTAGGTCCGGTTGCCGCCCTCCAGCTCCCAGCCGTTGTTCGTGTTGGATCGGCTGAAGGTGATGATGCCCACGGGATTGACCTGCGAGGTGATCTCCCACCAGTCGTTGCTCGTGTCCTGATAGTCGATCTCGAAATCGCCGACACCCTGGCCGAAGCCGAAGGGGAACTCGGGAAAATACGCGTAGACGTTGTAGCCGCGGCCCTCCCAGTTCTCGCCGACCCAGCCGCCGGGGTTCTGAAGCTCGTTGGGGCTGAACTGCCGCAGCATCTCGTTCGTCGGCGGCCAGTAGCCGGTGATCAGGATGTTTCGCGTGTAGCCGGCCGCGGCGGTGGACGCGGCCCAGGTCAGCAGAACGATGGTGGTGAGAACGGACGCGCGGCTCATCTTCCCTCCAGACAATCCCGAGATCGGCGGACGAATCGCACCATCGTCGCGCCGGACGTATGCGGCCCATTCTACACAGGGCCGACGCGGGGCGCGAATGGGATTTGAGGGTAAATCACGCCGAATCACGGGCTGAACCCGGCCCGGCGGCGCTAGGCCCCGCCGCCCGGGGCGAGATCGACCGCGGCGATGGTCTTATTGTCGCGCAGGTAGAGCGTCGTGCCGACGAGGGTGGGCACGGTCCACGACTTGGCGGCCAGCAGATTCGCGCGGGCGTGAATGGTCAATCCCTCGCGCGACGGCGTCGCCAGCGCCAGGTCGCCCTCCTCATCCAGGATCAGCATCCGCTCGCCGGCCAGCAGCAGCGTCGCCTTGGCGAAGCCGCGCTCGCGCCAGACCATTTCGCCGTCTGCGAGGCTGACCGCCATCAGAAACGCCGGCCCGAAATCGCCGCTCGATCCGACCACAATGTCACCCACCCGGACCGCGTTGCCATGCTGCACCTTCAGCCGCTTGCTGTGCCACAGCAGCTCGGGCACGAACGCGCCGCCCTCCTCGCGGATCTGGAAGAGCTGGCTGCCGCCGCCATACGCGCAGGTGAAGAACACCTTGTCGGGCGCGACGAAGATCGGCGTGCTCATGATCGCCGCGAGCTGCTGATCCACCGTCGTCTTCCACAGCGTCGCCCCCGTGTCCGGATCCAGTCCCGCCCGGACCGCCGCCAGCGCCACGATCACCTGCGGCCGGCCGGCGATCGTCGCGATGATCGGTGACGGGTATCCGCCGCGCATCGGCTCGCTCTTCCAGACGACCTCGCCGCTGTCCTGCCTGAAGGCGGCCAGGCCGACCTCCGGCCCGCCGACGCTGAGAATGACCGTGTCCCGCCAGGCCAGCGGACTGGCGCCGTAGCCGCGGCCGAGATGGCTTGCGCCCAGCTCCTTCATCAGGTCATGCTGCCAGATGACCTTGCCGCTGTGCTTGTCGAGACAGTGGAACCGCACCGTGGCGCCGACGGTGTAGAGCCGGTCGCCGACGATCAGCGGGGTGGAGTGCGGGCCGGGGCCGAACTCAAGCTGCATGTCCGGCTTCGGCGGCGCGTCGTAGGCGTACTCCCACACCGTTTCGCCGGTCTCCGCGTTGAGCGCGAGCACGACGTCCTGATCGCCGCGGCGGCACATCGTGTACAGCCGCTTGCCGTCGACCAGAATCGACGAGTGTCCCGGGCCGATCTCGCGGCTCCAGAGCTTGCGCGGCCCCGCCTCCGGCCAGTTGTCCGCCAGAACCACCGGCGCCGAGACGAAGTTCCGCTCCGGCCCGCCCCACTGCGTCCACTGGGCGGCGGCCGGCCCGGCCAGGACCCATCCTGCGGCCGCGGCCAGCCAGCCCGGCGCGGTGCTGCGTGCGAAGCGATCCCGAGCGGTCCGGCGCATGCGGAGTCTCCTGAGAGTCGCGATCCGTCGAAGGCGGTTTCGGCGCGACGAGCACGCCAACCGGGCGGCAGACCCACCCGCGGGCGCCGTGATCCGGTTGGGAGGGTGGACGTATCGCCAGCGGCCGGCCGGTCAGAAAACCAGCGGGCGGCGTGCGACTGCGGTCCACGATCAGCCTCGAGAGCGAATCAGGCGTACAGACCGCGCAGGCGCATCGTCCGGTCGATCCGGCTGATGCCCACGCACAGAGCCGCGGTGCGCATGCTGACGTTGTTCTCCTGGGCGAAGCGGCGGACGTTGCGGTAGCCGCTCGAGAGAATCCGGTGCAGCCGCGAATCGATCTCGTCCTCCGACCAGAAGAAGTTCATGCCGCCCTGCACCCACTCGAAGTAGGAGACGATCACGCCGCCGGCGTTGCAGACGATGTCGGGAATCGTCGCAATGCCGCTCGCGTCGAGGATCGGGTCCGCATCGGGCATCGTCGGGCCGTTGGCCCCCTCCGCCAGAATCTTGCACTTGACGCGCGGCGCGTTCTCCTTGGTGATCACGTGGCCGGTCGCGGCCGGCACGAGCACGTCACACGGAATCGTCAGCACGTCCTCCGCGGCGATGCGGTCGGCGCCGTCGATCCCCTCGAGCGAGCGATGCTTCTTGGCGTGCTCGATGAAGCGCGGCACGTCGATGCCCGATTCGTTCACGTAGCCGCCGGACACATCCGCCACCGCGATCACCTTCGCGCCGAGCTTGGCGAAATCGATCGCCGCATACGTGCCCACGTTGCCGAATCCATGCAAAACGACCGTCGCCCCGCCCAGCTTCAGCCCGATTTCGGCGGCCGCCTCCATCGTCGTGTAGACCACGCCGCGGCCGGTCGCCTCGGTGCGAACGGCCGAGCCGCCCACGTCCACCGGCTTGCCGGTGACGACCTCGGGCACGAACTTGCCGGAGCGGGCGCTGAACGTGTCCATGATCCAGGCCATGGTCCGCTCGTTGGTGCCCATGTCCGGCGCGGGAATGTCGATCTCCGGCCCGATCAGCGGCATGATCTCAGCCGTGTAGCGGCGCGTCAGCCGCTGAAGCTCCTGGTAGCTGAGCCGATAGGGGTCCACCCGCACGCCGCCCTTCGCCCCGCCCAGCGGCAGCCCCGCGACGGCCGTCTTCCAGCTCATCTGCATCGCCAGCGCACACACCTCGCCCACGTCCACCTCGGGGTGGTAGCGGATGCCGCCCTTGTAAGGACCAAGCGAGTCGTTGTGCTGCACGCGGTAGCCGGTGAAGACCTTGACCGAGCCGTCGTCCATGCGGACCGGGACGGAGACGATCAGGATCTTCTCCGGCCGGCGCAGCCGCGCGGCCGTGTTCGGGTCGAGGTTGAGCACGGCGGCGGCGGATTCGAAGTTGGCGATGACTCGCTGGTAGGCGGGCGAGGTTTCAAAGAGCAGTCCGGAACCGGGTGGCGGCGCGTAACGCTGCGTCATGGAAGGCCTCGGGGTCCTCTGGTCGTGAGCGTGCCCAAACGGCGAAAGACGCCATCCTACCGCGGAATTTTCGCACTTCAAATGCCGCGGCCGGCCCGCACGGGCAAGCTCGCGCTTGCCCACGCCACCCAGGGATGGCGCGGATCACTCGTCCGCCGCGGTTCCGAGCGAGTTGCGGGCGAGCCGGCCGCGCTTCCCGTCTCGCGGGACGCCGGAACAGCCAGACTAGCCGTCATTGCCCCCCGCCAGCGTCTGCCGCCGGGCCCGCTTGAGCACCGCCCCCCGGCTGGTCCGGCCGTCGATGCGTGCCTCGATCGGCTCGGCCGGCCGGACATGTCGGACGAAGCGCGTCTCGCCCTCTGCCGGAAGCGCTTCCAGCCAGCCCCAGTCGATGAACCCCTCGCCCAGCCGCGGGTTGATCGTCAGATAACTCGCGCCGAGCGACGTGAGGTTGTGAAAGAAATGGCTGCCCTGCGACGGGTCGACGATGAAGTTCTCCAGCGACGCCTCGACGATGACCCGGGCGGCCGAGATCTGGCCCCAGACGACCGGGATGCCCAGCCAGCGGTTGGTCGAGCCCCACCGCCCCGGGCCGATCAGCAGGTATTCGCGCTCGGCGGAGCGCAGCCGTTCATTGAACGCGGCCAGCTCGCGGGCGATCGTCTGCGTCTCGGCCGCGTCGAAAGTCTCCGGCCGGACGTAGACGATGTCGCGCAGGCCGTCGACGATGCCGTTGCCCAGCGCCCGCTCGCTGTAGCAGACCAGCTCGCCGCGGTCGATCCCGTCCACGTCGACGGGCTCGTAGCGTCCGCCGGCGCCGTACGGCCGCACCTGGAGGACGGCGAACTCCCGCCGGGGCGAGGTCAGATTGACGGCGAACTCCATCTCCACCGGGCCGGCCAGCCCCAGCCGCGCCAGCTCCAGCAGCCGCCGCAGCAGCTCGGCCAGGGGAAACAGGTCGCTCTTGAGCACGTGGGCGAACGTGACCGCGCGGACGCCCGGCCGGTGGATGCCGTCGTAGAAGGCCTGGTTCTCAGGCGACCAGACGCTGCCGATCGCCCCGAGCGTGCCGTGACTCTCGGCCGTGTCGAGATCGAGCTCGGCGATGGCCGCGTCTTCTCCGGCCGTGGGACTACAGTCCGCCCGTTCCAGGTCGATCGCGAAGAAGCGCCGCTGCGACTGATCGAGAAACTGCTTGCCGTCGGTCAGTTGCGGCAGCACCTGGGGGTGTGCGGGGCTGAAGCGCAGCGCCTCGCCGCCTTCGACGACCGTCTTGCCCAGGCCCAGCGCGACGCTGGCCACGCCGTCCTCCGGCTTCATGTGGCCGAAGGGATAGAAATTGTAGGAGCGGACCACCCCGGCGAAGTCGGGATAGAAGTAATGCTCGTGCGGCCGTCCGACGGCCTGCTGAATGATCACGGCCATCTTCTGGGCTTCGAGGTGGTGCGGCGTGGTCTCCAGGTACTGGCGTGCGCTGGGGAAGAAGGTGGAGGCGAAGACGAGCTTGATCGCCTCGCAGAGCTGCCACAGCCGCACCGCCAGGTCGGGGTGGTTGTTGGGCAGCATGTAGGTGCCGTAGACACCCGCGAAGGGATAGAACTGCGAGTCCTCCAGCAGGCTGCTCGAGCGGACGGCCAGCGGGTAGCGGACGATCTCGAGCAGGGCTCGCAGGTCGGCCAGCACGCGGTCCGGGAACTCCGCCGCCAGGAACTGCTCGCGCAGCTTCTGCTCGTCGGCGGTGTAGAGCTCCGGCCGGCGCAGGCGGTTGCGGTCCAGGAACTCGTCGAAGATCGCCGTGCCGATCACGACGCTGCGGGGGACGAAGATGCGCACGTCGGGAAACTGGCGATCGAGCTGGTGCCGCGCCAGCAGCGCGTCGATGAATGCCAGGCCGCGGGCCTTGCCGCCCAGCGAGCCGCCGCCGATGCGGGCGAAGCTGGCCGTCGGGTCGAAGCGCTCGCGCGAGAAATCCTCCACCACGCCGCGGCGGTTCTGCCGCTGCACCTCGTCGAAGGCCATGATCAGGTACTTGCGCAGCGCCTCCAGGTTGGAGAACTCGGAGACCTTCCGCGGCCGCAGCCGCCGGGCCAGCACGAACTCCGTGCGGGCCCGCAGCCAGTTGGAGAAGTGATTGCGCCGGGCGTGATACTCGAGCACCTCGGCCGGGACATCCGCCAGCACGCGGGCCATGCTGCGCAGGTCCGAGGCCCGCGCCACCTCGCGCCCGTCGGCCGTGCGGAAGACGAAGTCGCCGAAGCCGAAGTTCCGCAGCATGAACTCGCGCAGGTCGTGCAGCAGCGTCGTCGAGCGCTTGTGCAGAAAGCTGGCCGCCAGCGAGGTCGCCAGCTCGCGATTGCGCGGGTCGGAGGATTGCAGCAGCACCGGAAGATCCGGGTTCTCCTCGCGGATGATGCGGATCAGCTCGATGCCGGCCTGCGGGTCCTGCCGGCCGCCGCGGGCGAAGCTCACATCCGTGATCAGCCCGAAGATGTATTCCTGGTAGCGGCGATAGTGCTCCATGCCCTCTTCGAACGTCTCGGCCATGAGGATTTTCGGCCGCGCTCGCAGCCGCAGCAGCTTCTGCATGCGGTTGAGACCTTCGGTCATGACGGCCCGCGTCTGCTGGACCAGCTCGCTGTACATCAGCGGCAGCAGCGTGGAGCGATAGCGGACCGAGTCCTCGACCAGAATAATCACCCCGACGCCGCCGACCTCCGTATCCTGCCCGACGTTCCAGCGGTCCTCCGTCGCCTTGATGATCGCCAGAAAGAGCTTGGCGTCGCCCTGCCAGACGTAGATGCCGTCGACACCCAGCTCCGCCCGCCGGTCGCCCAGCCGCGCCAGCTCCAGCTCGTTGGCGATCAGCAGCACGACGGGCAGCGCCGGCCGCAGCTCGCGGACAGCACGGCTGAACGCCGACACGTCCATGTCGCCGACGCGCAGCATGGTGATGACCAGGTCGAAGCTGCGCTGCCGCAGCAGCGCGAGCGCCTCCTCCCCGTTCGTGACGCGGATGACGCGCGGCGCGTGCGTAAGGCCCAGATCGACGTACTCCGAGAAGATCAGCTCCGTCAGCAGGCCGTCCTCTTCGAGAATGAACGCGTCGTAGGCGCTGGAAACCAGCAGAATCTGCTCGATCCGCCGTGGCATCAGATTCGGGAAGCGGCCGAGCCGCCAATCGTGGCCGGCGGAAACGTCGAGCTCCGGGCGGGATGCGTCCGTGCTGGCTGCGGAATCGGGCATGCGGTGCTCTCGGCCGCGAATCATCGCCCGGCCCGCGGCAGCTCCAGGAATCATTGTTCGCGCCGCGGCTGGAACCGCGGCGCGGCCGGGCGGGCCCGGGCGCAGGGAGTGTAGTCGCAGCACGGGGGGCGGTGAATGGCGGACGGCTACGGGCCGCCGCCTGCGGCGCGCAGCTCCGCCACGAGCCGGTCGATCGCCGTCAGCGCCCGCTGCCAGGAGACGTTGCGCCGGTCGCCGCGGACGATCCGTGCGGCGTGCTCCCGGGCCCGCAGCGCGTGCTCGAGCGCCGCCACCGGCCGGTCCATCGATCGAAGCAGAGCGGCCATCTGGCGCTGCGCCCGGAAGGCGATCGCGTGCGGCGCAATCTCCATTGGGCGGTCACGGCATTGCCGAGCCGCGATTTCGATCGCCTCCTGGGCGCGCTCGACCGCGGCGTCGGCCGCTCCGCGGAGCAGCTCGGCCTCGGCCGCCAGCAGCAGGAGCCCGGCCCGCCGGCCCTCGTACCTGAAACGCGAGCCGGCGTGAATCAGAATCGGGCCCGCGAGCGGGGCGTAATCCGGCAGGTCATCGCGGTAGAGCGGATCGCTGCGAGGGTCCTGGTCGATCAGCAACGCAAGCGACTCCAGCGCCTCGGCGACGTGCGCCGCAGCCGCCGGACCGTCCTTCTGCGCCAGGGCCGCCTCCGCCGCGCCCGTCTGCCGTTCGAGCAGCCGCTTGAGCTGCGTGATCTCGACCGGCTCGACGAACTCCAGCGAGCCGACGGCGTGTCCCTCGAACGCCGGCTCCTCCGCCGCCGCCCGCTCGCCCAGCACCGCCGCCAGCCCGCGCCAGCGCTCCGACGCGGCCGCATCGCCGAGCGTGCCCGCAGCGGCCGCCAGCACTCCGTACACATTCAGTTCCGTCTCGACGAGCCGGGCGTCGCCGGCGACGAGCGGCCGGACCGGCTCGATCTGCCGCAGCGCCGTTTCACCCAGCACGACTGCACGCTGCGCATCTCCGACGGCCAGCGAGAGCCGCATCAGTTTGTACAGCGCGCCCAGTCTCCCGAGAATGATCGCCGGGTCGGCCGGCGCCTCGCGGGCCAGCTTTTCATAGAAAGCGTAGGTTTCCTCCGCCAGGTGGCGGTCGATCTCGGCCGCACCCAGCACGCCGCCGATGCGGCTGCCGACGCCCGACAGCAGGTACGCCGCCGCATCGCGGGCGTGCCCGAAACGCCGCTCGGCCGCGTCGCGCTGCTGCGTCGCGACGACGGCCTGTGCCACGGCGGCGCCCGTCGTGATCACGAGCAGCGCCAGACACGCGGCCGCGCCGAGCATCGCGGCCCGGTGCCGCCGCGCGAGCTTCGCAAGCTGGTACCAGGCGCTCGCCGGACGAGCCACGATCGGCTCGTCACGCAGGCAGCGCCGCAGATCGGCCGCCATCTCCGCCGCCGAGGAATAGCGCCGCTCCGGCTCCAGTTCCATCGCGTGCGCCACGACGGTCTCCACGTCACCGCGCAGCCGCCGGTCCCAGCGGCCCAGCCGCGGCGGCGACTGCTCCGTCACCGCCCGGGCCACCTCCTGCCAGGAGCGGCCGGCCGTCTCGTGCGGCCGCCGCCCGCCGAGCACTTCATAGGCGAGCACGCCGAGCGAGAAGACATCCGAGCGCGCGTCGACGGCGGCCGCGTCGCCGGCGACCTGCTCGGGGCTCATGTAGGGCAGCGTGCCC
Source organism: uncultured Planctomycetales bacterium (assembly GCA_964643885.1). GTDB lineage: Bacteria > Planctomycetota > Phycisphaerae > UBA1845 > Fen-1342 > CAADGL01. Next base: position 32,915 of record CAZXUI010000028.1, on the reverse strand, counting down.
AGAAGCTGGCCGTGATCCGTCTCGATCGCGGCGGAGCCCGCCTCAAGCTCCAGCAGCCGCGCGACGCCGAAATCGACGATCTTCGGCGCCGCGGCGCCGTCCGGCCCGTCGACGACGAGGATGTTCGCGGGCTTCAGATCGCGGTGCACGACGCCTTTGACATGTGCGTGATGCACGGCGTCGCAGATCTGCGCCAGCAGCTCGATCCGCTCTCCCACGCTCGGCGACGCCTCGCTTAGATACGTCTTGAGCGGCCGGCCGCGGACGTACTCCATCGCAATATACGCGGCGCCGCCGCAGCCGTGCCCGTTGCCGCCGGCGACGCCCGATTCGTACACCTGGGCGATGCCGGGGTGGTGCAGTTGCGCCAGCGCGGACGCCTCGCGCTCGAAACGGGCGACCAGGGCGCCCGAGGCGCGCTCCGGCCGCAGCACCTTGAGCGCGACCAGCCGCTTGGGCTGCCGCTGCTCAGCGAGGTAGACCACGCCCATTCCGCCGCGACCCAGCTCGCGCAGAACCCGGTACGGCCCCACCTCCGCCGGCGGCGGCGTGACGACGGCGTCGCGCAGCAGAGCCTCGCGAACCCGGCCGACGACGCGCAGATTGTCGCCGATCTCGCTGAGCAGCGCCGAGCACTCGGAGCACGTGCGAATGTGCTCGCCGATCTCGCTCAACTCGTCCGCCGCCGTCGCGTCCGTGGCGTACCGCTCCAGTTCGCTCACATCTGGACAGGACATGGCCGTCGCCTCCGCCCCAAGCACCATCGCAACCCCCTATTTGAAGTGTTCACCGCCGGCCGGCCTGGTTTCTCAGCGCGGCGGGCTCATTCGGCATCGTCCATCTGGCGGTACAGCTCGCGCAATCGCCTCAGAACGCGGTGTTTCGCGTTGTAGACCGAACGCACCGAAACACCCAGCCGCCCGGCCACCTCCTGCGGCGGCAGCCCGTCGCGAACCACGAGCTGAAACGCCTCCAGCGTGACCGGCTGAAACTCCGGCCGGACCCGCTCCAGGCACTGCTGCCAGAGCCACTCCTCCCATTGCCGCTGCCAGAGGGCCTCGGCCTGATCCGGCTGGGCCAGCTCGCGCCAGAACGTGCTCGACTCGACTTCCGCCCGATGATTGGCGTGCCGCGCATCCTTCTCGCGCAGCCTCAGAATCTGTCGGTAGGCGATGCCGAACAGCCACGAGCGAAGCCGCCCCTTGTTGCGGTCGTACAGGCCGCGACGCAGCGCCTCCGCGAACCCCAGCAACGATTCCTGCGCGACGTCCTCCGCATCGCTGTCCGATAAGCCGGCCGAGCGGGCGAAGCTGAAGATCGGCCGGCGAAACCGCGCGGCGAAACGCTCCCACGCGCCCGCGTCCTGATAATCGCGCAGGCTGGCGAGCATCGTCGTTGTCGTCAGCCACTCCATCCGATGCGTCCCCGCAGGTGTCGGCCCGAGCATGTGCAGCCGAATGCTCGGCTCCCTGGCTTCATTAGACCGGTCGGACCCTTTCGGGGCAATGCAATTCCTCGCGTGCGATCCGCTGAGAAACTCGGCCGGCCTGGGCTGAAATCTCCGATAGGGGCCGACGGCATTCGGGCCGCGGCGGGCATTCGAGCACGCAGACCTCCGGCCGCTGCGCGCGCCGGATGCAATTCCGGGAACGGCCCGCGCCGGTGGGAGAAAGCACATGTCGATGAATCGAAGCGCGATCGCGGCCCTGGCGGCCGCACTGATCTTCGCCCCGCCGGCGCCCGGCCAGGTCGAGTGGGACGGCTCCTGCAACGATCAGAACTGGTACTCCTGCTGCCTGATCAGTGCGAACCCCGACGTTTTCGAGAACAACTTCAACACCGACCCGCAGATGGGCGACTGCCCGCCCTTCCCCAACGCGGTCGGGGTGAATCTCGGCCCGGCCACCGTCGAGCACGGGGACAACCCGCTGCACGGCACGATGCCGACGGTCATCGGTGATCTGCTCTCCGAGGGCCTCTTCATCCAGAACGGCGACGCGTTCACGCTCAACGGCATGGGCGACCTGAGCGAATTCCACCTCGCCGGCGGCGAGTTCATCGTCAACGGCGAGTGCGTCATCCGCAACACGTTCAGGCTGCCGGCCGGCTCAGGACTGCTGCGCGGCAGCGGCCAGACGCGCAGCCTGGGCACGCTGGAGATTAACACCTCCGGCGGCACCTTCACTCCGACGGTCGACCAGCTCCTGATCAACGAAGGCAGCGCGACGTGGAGCTCCGGCATCTGGACCCTCGACACGGTGAACCATCCGTCGACCGGCGAGTTCCGAAACGACGGCACGTTCACCGCCGCGCTCGGTCCGGTTGCGAGCCTGTCGTGCGGGGGGTTCGGCGCGTTCCAGAATGCCGGCACCTTCCGCGTGCAAGGCAATCCCGACGGCGTCGTCACCATGAGCAACGCCGCCTTCAACAACACGGGCAGCGTCGACATCCAGCAGGGAACCCTCGAGCTGCGCGGTAACGGCACGCACACGGGCGCCTGGTCGATCGCATCGACCGCACTGCTCTCGGTGGGTAACCCGACCGCCAGCGTGATGGCGCATCAGTTCGACGCCCCGCTGACGATCGGCCCCGGGCCGGTCGACTTTACCGACCTCGTCACCTTCGGCGCACCGAACGCCGGCACGACAACGGTCAACGACCTCTATCAGGGCAACGCCACGATCTTCGTGCACGGTGAGCTGCTGATCGACCGGCTCGAATGGGACGGCTGCGGCACTTTCGCCGGCCCGGACCCCACCACGGTCAATGACTTTCTGCTCATGGATTTCGATTGCTTCGGGGCGAGCCGCGTGATCGACGCGGCCACGGTTCGAAACCTGGGGCTGGCCGCGCTGCTGGACGGGTTCCTGACGCTCAGCGGCGGCGGCCGGTTCGAGAACGAGGGCGTCTTCGACTATGTCGACGGCACGATCAATTCCGCGACCGCCACGCAGGGGGTCCTGCTCAACACCGGTGATTTCCGGGCCATGGGCGATCCCGGCACGCGCGCTCTGCGCTTCGTGCGCTTTCAGAACAACGGCCACGTCGAGCTTTCCCCCGGCGTCACGCTGGAGCTCGATTTCACCAGCTTCACGCCCGGCAGGACTGGGCCGCACGTCGACGGCACGTGGACGATCCCGTTGGCCAGCGAATTGCTGCTGGACAACGGGACGCACGAATTCTCGCGGGCGGCGGGTTTCGGCGGCGGCGGATGGGTCGTCCACGGCGGCGCCCTGCTTCAGCTCGGCTCGCCGGAGCCCGGCCTGTTCCAGTTCGATCGCCTGCGCGTCCGGGGCAATACGTCCGTCTCGACGGACAGCGAGCTGCGCGCCGCGGAGCTGGATTTTCGCGGCGGAACGTTCCTCGGCTTCGGCTCGTCCGTCTGCACAGGGCCATGCACGATCGGCGACACGGCGTTGTTCGGCTGCCCGACGATCGACGCGCACATCCTCGAGCTCAACGGCGATACGACCTTCGACAGCGACTGCCTGAACTTCGCCAACTCGGGAATCCTGCTGAACCGCGGCACGCTAGATATGACCGACCGCGGAATCAGCGGCGTCGGCACACTCGTCAACGAGGGTTTGGTCCGCGTCAACGCCCTCGGCGGAACCGCCCTGTTTCAAGTCGGCGCGGGAATCGACAACCGCGCCGACGTGCAGATCGAAGCCGGAGCCCTGCAATCGAACCGCATCGACAGCAGCGGCGACTGGAACCTTCTCGGCGCGGGCGCGCAGCTCATCTTCAACGGCTCGGGCGGGACTCCCGATCACGTGCTGCGCCAGGGAACGACCATCCGCGGACCGGGCGTCGCCGAAATCCGCACCGCGGTGCAGCTCCCCGTCGCCGATCCGAACGATCCCGGCGCAAGCATCGAGAACGCGCAGCTCAACGCGGGCGCGACCCAATCCGGCCCCGTCGGCCCGGGCGCGCTGACGATCACCAATCTCGACTGGCGCGGCGGATTCTTCCGCGACGGGCGCGACTTCCATGTCACCGGATCGATGACCATCCCCCCCGGCGGCGGAACCCGGGCGATTGACAACGCCACGCTCACCAGCGAAGGCGACGCCACGGCTGAAGCCGACCTGACCGTCCAGAACGGCGGCGTGCTCGTCAACAAGGGCACGCTGACCCTCTCCGGCACGGGAACGCTCGCATTTCTGCTCGGCGCCGGCAGCGATAACGAGCTTCGCAACGGCAGCGGCGACCCCAACGCCCCGCCCGACGGCCTGATGCGGATCACCACCAACACCGACTTCATCGCCGCCAGCATTCAATCGGGCCGCGTGCAGAACTTCGGCACGATGGACATCTCCGGCGACGCGACCACGGTCCGCACGCGCCAGAGCGCCCCGCTGCACAACGACGGAATCATCTTCATTCGCGATTCGGCCCTGCTGCGGGTGGAATCGGGCGGCCGCTCGACCGGCGTGTTCCGCGTCCAGTCGCCGCTGGGCCTCGAATTCACCGGCAACACGTATGAGTTCCAGGACGGCACGGTCTTCAGCGGCTCGGAGTTCGCCACGCTCCGCAACATGCACGCCGTCATCGGCACGGCCGGCGGCAGCGGCGAGCAGGTCACCGCGAATCACCTGATCATCGAAACCACTCTGACGCAGACCTCCGGCAACGGCACGCTGACGGTCGCTGAGACGCTGCGCTGGCACGCCGGCCTGCTGCGGCACGCCCGCACGGTGGTCAACGGCTCGCTCGAAATCGCCCAGCTCACCGGCAGCACCCGCCGACTCGAGAACTCGACGCTCGAGATCAACGGTGCCGCGCAGATGAGCAGCGATGTCCAGCTATTCGGCGCCGCGACGATCATCAACAACGGCCTGTTCACTCAGACCAGCGGCGACCTGCTCAGTACCGCCGGCGCGGCCGCGACCTTCGACAACCGCGCGCTGCTGCACGTCGCCGGACCGTTCAGCCTCTTCGTCGCCCCGCAGGTCACCTTCCACAACGGCCCCGCCGCGAGCGTCTTCGTCGAAGGCGGCGTGCTGAACATCGACGGCCCCGGCACCAGCGACGGCTCCTGGCAGATCGCGCAGGGCCAGGCCGTGCGATTCTCGCCCCCCTCTGGCTCGCCCTTCGTCTGGCGCTCCGGCACCACCTTCTTCGGCGAGGGCCTCGCCATCGTCGGCGAGACACAGGTCGACGTCGCCGGCGGAACAGTCACCGCCGAAAAGCTCACGCTCACCGACGGCGCCGCGCTCAACGCCACCGGGCCCGCCGCCGCGCTCGAAGTCACTTCGCGCTTCGACTGGGAGAACGGCCGCATGACCGGCGGGCTGCGCTTCCACAACCGCGGCACCGCCCGCCTGAACGCCTTCGACCACTTCCTCAACGACTGCGAATTCTCGAACTTCGACACCACCAACTGGCTCAACGGAACGACCATCAGCGCCGCCGGCGGCGTCGGCGCCGCGATCGTCAACGAGAGCGGGGCCACCTTCAACGCCAACGGCCGTGACTTCGTCTACACCAATCCCCAGCCGCCCACGGGCGCGATCCTCAACCGCGGCGTCTTTCAGAAAACCACCGACCTGAGCAACTCCACCACGATCGACGGCGACTTCGTCAACGCTTCCGGCGTCGTGCGCTGCACCGCCGGCGCGCTCGTCTTCGCCAGGGCGTTCAGTCAGAACTCCGGCACGGTCGAGCTCAACAGCGGCGGAGTGATCGCGTTTCAAGGCGGCGCAACGCTCAACGGCGGCCAGCTCGTCGGCCGCGGCCCGCTGCTCGGCTCCGTCGTCAACAACGGCGCCTCCGTCCGGCCGGGCAGCTCGCCCGGCACCGCCACGATCGACGGCGATTACACCCAGAACGCCGGCGCGACGCTCGAAATCGAGCTGGCCGGCCTCCTGCCCGACACGCAGCACGACGTGCTCGCCGTGACCGGCGCCGCCCTGCTCGGCGGCACGCTCCGGCTCGTCGCCGTCGACGGCTTCACCCCCCAGGCCGGCCAGAGCTTTCAGATCGTCACGGCTGGCTCGGCCGCCGGGGCCTTCGACCGGATCGAGCTGGCCGGCTTTCCCGGGAAGCTCGCCGCCGATGTGACGGTTCATGCGGACCGCGTCGTCGCGACCATCGTCGAGCGAAGTCCCTCCGGCGGTCAGCCCTCGGCCGGCCCGCGCCCGCCTGCCGGCATCCGCCCGCTTCCCTAGCCCGCCGCCCCCGCCGCTTGACACGCCCACGGCGGTACCTAGATTGGGCGGGCTATGAGTGAGTTCGCACACCCCTCCGCCCCGTGGCCGGCCCAACCCGCCGCCACAATCCGCCCCGCCCGTTCGCGCACGCCGTCCCGCGGCCGGGCCGCCCGATGACCACGCTGCACGCCTATATCCTGCGCGAGTTGCTCAAGACCTTCGGTCTGACCGTGCTCGCCCTGACCGCCCTCTTCACCATGGGCGGCGGCGTCTACAACGTCGTCGGCGGCTCAGGCATCGGCACCAGCGACATCTTCGCCTTCCTGCCGATGCTGATCCCCATCGTCATCACGCTGACCATGCCGGTCGCCGGCCTCTTCGCCGCCGCCAGCGTCTACGGCCGGCTCGCGGCCGACAACGAGTTCGTCGCCTGCCGCGCGGCCGGGATCAACGTCCACCGCCTCTTTCTCTCGGCCGGCCTGCTGGGCGTTTTCATCGCCCTGTTCACGCTGGTCTCGGCCAACTACGTCATTCCGGACTTCATGAAGCGGCTCGACCGGGCCGTGCGGGCGAACATCCGCGACTGGGTCTTTCAGAAGCTCCGCACGAACGGCCACATCCGCTTCCCGGAATCGGCGCCGAAATACCTGCTGACCGCGGAGCAGGTCCTCGGCGTGCCGGACGAGATCCTGGCCGAGCAGCGCTTCGAGACCGGGCCCGGCTTCAGCTACATCTGGGTGGTCGCGCCCGCGTTCCTCGAGCTGGACAAGGCCGGGCAGGTGACGCGCTTCACCGTCGCCCGCTTCGGGCTGTGCCAGTTCGACACTTCGCAGACCGACGTGAAGGTCTCGCTCTGGGTCGTGCAGGGGCGCGATTTCGAGATCGGCCGCCGCGCCGTCGAGATCGACGGCCAGAAGATCGCCTCCTTCCGCCGGCCGATCCCGCTGCCCAACCGCCCCTCTTGGCAGACGCTCGACACGCTCTTTCACTGGCGCGACCGTCCGTGGGAAGCTCCCAAGATCCGCGAGGAGTCGACGGCCTTTCTGCTGGAAGTGGAGGTGCAGCGCTTCTACCAGGAGGCGAAACGCGCGCTCTCGGCCGGGCAGAGACTGCAACTCATCGACGACGTGGGCCAGGTGCACGACATTCGTGCCTCGGCCTGCGAAGTCTCGCCCGACGGCACGCTCGTGCTCGAGGACGTGCGCCTGGAGCTGCCGCACGCCGGCCAGCCGCGGCCGACACGCTTCCTGGCGCCGCGCGGCCAGATCAAGGCCCGCCCGCTGCCGGACTATTCGATCATGGTCGAGCTTCGGCTGGCACGCACCGCCGACGAGAAGGTGCGCGAGTTGAGCCCCCTGGCCGAGGACGACGGCGTGGCGCGCGAGGTCACGACGCTGAACATCGACCGCCTGAAGGTGCCCGACCGCATTCACGACGAGGTCGCGTCCTGGTCGCTGGCCGAGGTGCACGACCGCGGCGTGCGGATCGAGCTGCCCACGGAGCTGGACGACAAGCGCATCGCGCTCTGGACCGCGGCGGAGGCTTTTCAGCGCAAGGTCGGCTCTTTGGTCCACTTCCGCCTCGGCTACGCCGCCAGCCCGTTCGTGACGATCCTGATGGCCGCGGCGCTGGGCGTGATGTTCCGCGGCGCCCGGGCCCTGGCCGCTTTCGGCCTGGCCTGCGTGCCGTTCGGGACGGTGACGATCCTGATGATCATGGGCCGCCAGCTCGGTGAGAACGAGGCGACACAGCTCGTCGGGCCGTGGATCATCTGGTGCGGACTGGTCGCGATGGCCGTCGCGGATGCGCTGATCCTCTACCTGGGGGTGCGGCGATGAGTGCGGCCGGCCGGGAGGCGATGCAGGCGTGACCATCATCGACCGCTACGTGACGCGCACCTATCTGTCCAGCTTCGTGATCCTGCTGGCGGTCGGAATGGGTCTGTACGTGCTGTTTGATCTGCTCGTGAACATCGACGAGTTCACCAAGGACGGCACGCTCGCCTTCGGCCAGGTGCTGCGGCTGATCGGCGACTTCTACTACCACAATCTGCCGCTGTATTTCTCGCAGCTCTCGGGGCCGGCGATGGCGTTCGCCGCGGCCTTCACCTTCGGCATGATGCTGCGCAACAACGAGATGACCGCCCTGGTCGGCTCCGGCGTGCCGCTTCAGCGGCTGGCGGTTCCCGTCGTCATCTGCTCGATCTTCCTGGTCGCGCTGTGGAGCGCGAACCGCGAGATCTTGATCCCCGCCTGGGCCCAGAAGATCTCCCGCTCGCATCACGAGATCGTCGGCGACCAGATCGCCGGCGTCTATTGCGCCCGCGACGCCGACAACGCCATCCTCACCGCGCTCGAGCTCTACCCGCAGCAGGGCCGCCTCAAGGGCGTCTACATCGTCGAGCCCAGCCGCGAGGGCCTGCCCGACAGCCTGATCGAGGCCGACTTCGCCCAGTATGACGCCGCGGCCCGCACCTGGCGGCTCGAACGCGGCCGGCGGCTCTCGATCGGTGAGACGGCCGGCGCTTCGCCGCTCGGCGCACCGATCCGCTACGAGCCGGTCGATGAGTATCCCTTCGGGCTGAACCCGGCCGAGCTGGCGCTGCGTCAGTCGGCCGAGTGGGCCGACCTGCTCAGCCTGCGCGAGATGAACGCCCTGCTGCGGACGCGCAACCTGGCCAATCGCCCGATCATCGAGATGAGCCGGCACATCCGGCTGACCTATCCGCTGCTGCTGTGGACTTTTCTGCTGCTGACGATCCCGTTCTTCCTCTCGCGCAGCCCGACCAACGTCTTCGCCGCCGGCGGCCAGGCCCTCGTCGTCACCGGCCTGTTCTTCGCCACGACCTTCATCGCCCATGGAGGCGTGCGCGACGAATCGTGGGCGGTGATCGCGGCGTGGCTGCCGATCCTGATCTTCGCGCCGGTCGCCGTATTTCAGCTCGCCAACGTCAAGACCTAAGCACGCCCGCGGCCGGTCACGAGCCCGCGGCCGGTCACGAGCCCGCGGCCGGTCACGAGCCCGCGGCCGGTCACGAGCCCGCGGCCGGCTCCTCTACGCTCGTGTGATCGTGGGTGATGACCCACTGCCCCTCGATCCGTTCGAAGATCAGCGAGAAGTTGCCGCCGACCGGGTCCTCCGCGCGCTCCAGCCGCCACCGCCCCAGCACCAGCACCGCCCGCTCGCACAGCGGCCGCAGCTCGATCCCGTCGAACGTGAGCCGCCCCATCCGCTCCGCCGTCGGATAGCGCCGCAGGTAGCGCTCCAGCGTCTGCTGCCAGCCGCGCTCCGTCCGGCCGCCGCTGCTGAACGTAAGCCGCTCGTCGTTCCAGTACCCCTGCATGAACGCGCGCACGTCGCCGCGGTTCCAGGCCGCCTCCTGCGCCTCGAGCACGCCGACGACCTCGCTCCGCAGAGCCGCCTCGTTCACCCGCGACGCACAGCCGCCCGCGGCCGTGATCACCGCCGCGGCCGCTGCCACGCCCGCCAACGCCGCCCAACTACGTGTGCGATTTCTCACGACCGCGGCTCCGGAATCGAGATGAGGTATCGCAAAGCTTCTGTTCGCCGCCCGTTCGAGTGGGATGGGCAGGCGCAGCTTGCCCGACGGGTGGCATGGGCAAGCGCAGCTTGCCCACCAGTCTCAACGGCCCAACCGGCCCGCATCGCCGCCGCGGCAGCGCCTACGCCCCGCGCACCGCAGCCGAACGAGACGTCCGCTGCTGGGCCATCCCATCGACCACCAGCAGCCCCATCAGTAGCAGATTCAGCACGATGCCGGCCGGGCCGTTCAGCACCTTCGTAAAGCCCGCCGACAGCCCCCCGAAACAGCCGCAGTCGATCTTCAGCCCCTGCACCTCCGCCCAGACCTTCACGAACGTGAAGACCACCAGCAGCGCGAAGATCACGAAACGCGCCTCGCGCCGCCAGACAGAAACCACAAGCAGCCCCGCAGCGATGACCTCCACCCACGGAATGTACAGCGCCACCGCATTGCTCGTGACCGTCGGCACGAGTTTGTACGCCCGCACCGACTCGGCGAACCGCTCCGGCTCGGCGAGCTTGCCGAACGCAGCGTAGAGAAACACCGCCGCCACCAGCAGCCGGCACAGGATCCCCCACGCGACCCAGCTCGTCGTGGCCGGACAGGCCGCGGCCTGCGCCGCCGCCGTCGTCGCGGCCTGCGCCGCCGTCGTCGCGCTCCGCGTTCCCGCTACTTCACCCGCCATTGCTCAGCGACCTCCGTCGTCCGCGCCGCCGCCCGGTCCCTCATCCATCGCCTCCTCAGCGCCGTCCGCTCCCAGACCCGCATCAACACCGGGAATCGCGTCCGGCGTCCACGTGTCCGGCCCGCTCGCCGTCGGCAGCCCGGCCGCCTTGATCCCCTCCCACCCGGGGACGTAAATGCGGATCAGGCCGCGCTCGAAGCCGATCGCCTCGAGCTCGACCAGCAACTCCTCCGCCAGCTCGCACTCTTCCGACGTGCAGTAGAGCACGAGCGCCTGCCCCGCCATCAGCAGCGCGTTGAGCCGCTCGCTGTTCTCGACCACCGTCTCCGGCTCGATATTCAACACGGGCGGCCACGATTCGATCAGCAGGTGCTCCGTCTCGTACTGTTCCCGCGGGCGGGCGTCGATCACCACCGCGCCCTGAGCGATCCGCTCGAGAAACTCCTCCAGCTTGATCCCCAGCTCCGCCCGAATCTGCTCCGATTGCGCGCGGACCGCGTCGCGCCGCTGCTCCTGCTTCGCGACCCGCTCCAGATCCGGCACCCACGAAAGCCCGCGCAGGGCCGCATAGCCGCCGGCCGCGCCGGCCGACACGCCCAGAATCACCACCGTCCGAACCGCGAATCCCAGCACGATTTGAGACTCCAGAAATCCGCCGGACGCAGGACGGGCCGCGGCCCACCCTGCGTCCGGGTCACAGGCAGCGCTTCGATGCTATTCCGGGTCCTTGGGCTGATCGTGGCCGTCGTCGCCGTGGTCGTGCCCGTCATCTTCGCCATGACCGTCGTCCGGATTGTCCTGCTTGCCGGCCTGCGGCTCGAGGCCGGCCGGGTTCGTATTGCGAATCGGCCGGACGGCACTGCGCGGCGTCGGAATGACGACGATGTTCACCTCGAGCTTCTGGAACTCGGGCTCCTTGTCATCCGTCAGAATCGTCAGCTTGGCGCCCTTCTGCGGCAGCTCGCTGGCCGGCGGCAACGTGACCTCGATGTCGTGCATCGCCAGCCCGCCGAAGGCCCGCTGGGCCGCCTGCGTCCGCGGCGGCAACACCTCGGCCTTGATGCCGGGGTGGCTGTACTCGAAGCCCTTGATCGTCAGCGGCTCGTCGGCCTTGAAGCGGACCTGAAGCCGCTGCTTGACCGGCGCGTTCGACGACGAGGCGACGCCGAGCGTCGAGCGCGTCAGGGCGACGCGCGGCTGCACGAAAGCGCTGACCGTGACCTTGACTTCCTTGAGCGTGGGGTGGTCGGTCTCGAGATCGATCTGCGTCATGTTCCCGCCGTAGGCCAGCGGCGGCTTGGTGTCGACGATCAGCCGGTACTCCATCCCTTCCTTGACCTCCTCCAGCCGCACGTCATAGGCCGCGCTGGGCTGTCCCTTGACCTTCAGCTTGACCGGCTCGGGGAGGTTGTTCTTCAGGATCAGGGCCCGCGTGTCCTTCGAATCGCGCTCCAGGCGGCCGAACTGAATCCGGTTGGATGGGTTTCCGCTCGTGTCGATCATGTCGTAGAGCTGCTTGACCTCGCCGGTCACGCGGAAGGGCACCGACGGCCGCTCCGGGTCATTGCTCGTGATCGTGATCGTCTGGCTCACGTTCCGCACGTTCTTCTTCGTGTTGTACGAAATGCGGATCGAGTCCGACTGCCCGGGCCCCAGCAGATACTGAAACTCGTCGTTCTCCAGCAGCGTTGCGTTGCTCAGCCGCGCCACCGTGCAGCCGCAGGAGCTGCGGATCGCGAACTTCAGCGGACCCGTTCCGCCGTTTTCGATCTTCACTTCCGTCTCGGCCGGCTCCCCCGACAGCTTCGCGCCGAAGTCCCAACTGTCCTCCGACATCACCAGCCGCCCGGTCGAGAAGACCTGACCGCCGGCTGGCGCGCCGACGACCGGCTGGTCCTGTCCCGCCGGCTGCCCTTCCTGACCCGATGCGGCGGCCACAACGGCGCCGCTCAACAGCGCCACGGCGATTGCGAACGTACGCTTCATCTTGCTCACTCCGATGTCCTATGCCCACTTTGCCGGTTTGATCGCTGCCCAACGGCCCCGTCGGACTGATAATCGAGGCGGGGCTGACGAAACTCAACCGGTTATTCGCACCGGCCGCGGGCCTGCTCGGCAGCGCCCGCGCAACTTACCACAAACTCGCATGGTAGCCGACTGGGCGGCCGCCCGCCAGCGGCGTCCCGGGCGGCCAGGACGATTGTAACTCGTTTGAGGAATTGGCTTTGCAGCAGTCAGAGCCGCGACCGTCGGTCTGCACCGAGCCGCAACCGTACGGAGCGGGCGGTCTCGGGAACTCTCCCCGCGTACACGCGCCGACACGCGCACACCTGACGCGACAAACCAGCGCACGGAACAGGTGAATGTCGCCAGGTGCTCGCGCGGGCGGCGCGCCGCCCCCGACCCACTCGGATCAGAGCGCCTCGAACATCTGGATGGCGGCCGGCCCGGCCAGCACGACACCCATCGCCGGGAAGATGAAGAGCACCAGCGGGATCATCAGCTTGACCGACGTCTGCTGGGCCTTCTCTTCGGCCTTCTGGCGGCGCTTGGTCCTCATGGAGTCGCTCTGGCTTCGCAGCGCCTTGGCTACGCTGGTTCCGAAGCGTTCAGCCTGCGCGATGACGGAGACGAGTGAGCGCAGCTCGTCGAGTCCGCAGCGGTTGGACATATTCTCGAGCGCCTCGGCCCGGCGGATTCCCATCTGCGTCTCGCGGGTGGCCAGGCGGAATTCTTCGGACAGGTCGGGGTGCACCATGGCCATTTCGTCGCCGACGCGTTTGATTCCCGCGTCGAGGGCCAGGCCTGACTCGACGGAGACGACCAGCAGGTCAAGGATGTCGGGCAGGCCGCGGCGCAGTTTCTCCTTGCGGCTCGATATGGCCGAGGACAGCCACAGTCCGGGCGAGAGGAATCCCAGGGCGGCCCCGATCACGCCGGACCCCACCATCCACTGTCCGCTCCAGCCCTGCGACATCGCCACGCCGACGCCGACCATCAGCCCCACCACGGCCATCGCCGTCTTGCTCGCCAGGAACATCGTCTGCGCCTGCCGTGCCCGGAACCCCGCCTGCATCAGCTTCATCCGCAGTTGCGTCTGCTCCTCCGCCGAGACCGGCATCACCAGCCGCGACAGCATCGGCGTCGCCTTCTTCACGATCGACTCGGTGGCGCTTCGCCGCGCCTGGTCGCGCACCTCCGCCGTCTCCTCCACGCTCCGCCGCCCCTCCAGCCGGCGCTTCAGAGCGTCCCGCGCCTCACCCCGCCGCGGCATCACGCTGTAGATGATCAGCCCGGCCGCCAGCGCGAACAGTATCCCGATGCTCATCATGTCCATGATGGGACCTCGTCAAACCTTGATGTTCACGATCTTCTGGATCATGACGTAGCCCATGATCATCATCACCACGGCGGTGGTCAGCATCATCTGGCCCGTCGGGTGCTCGAACAGCACCATCGCGTACTCGTAGTTGATGTTGAGCAGTGCCAAAAACACGATCACCGGCAGGGCCAGCAGGACGTATCCGCTCAGCCGTCCCTCCGCCGTCAGCGCCATGACCGTCCCGTGCAGCTTGATCCGCTCGCGGATCACGCCGCTGATCTTGTCCAGCACTTCGCCCAGGTCGCCGCCGGTCTGCCGCTGAATCAGCACGGCCGTCACGAAGAAACGCACGTCCAGCAGGTCCATCCGCTCGGCCAGGTTGGTCAGGGCGTCTTCGATCTTCAGGCCCAGGTTCTGCTCCTGGAAGACGCGGCCGAACTCGGTCCCGGCCGGGTCGGGCATTTCGTTCGAGACGAGCTGCATGCCGCTGGCCAGCGAGTGTCCCGCCCGCAGTGCCTGCCCCAGAAGCTCGAACACGTCCGGCAACTGGTGCACGAAGCGCTTCAGCCGCCGCTTGCGCCGCCACATCAGGTAGTAGATCGGCAGGATGTACACCGCCGCCGCCACCCCCAGCCCCCCCAGCAGCGGAAGCTGCAACACCACGCAACCCGCCAGCAGGCACGCCGCCACCAGCGTCAGGTTCACCAGCACCTGCGACGCGTTCCACGGAATGTTGGCCTGGTCCAGGATCGCCTGAAGCTTGGCCGTGCTCCCGAAGCGCGCCACCGCCCGCCCCAGGATGCCCCCGACCTCCTTCGTCTGCCGCCGCAGGTCCTCGGCCGTCAGCTTCACGGCCGCCGCCTGGGCCGGAGCCCCGCTGCGCCCCTGAAGCCGGCTGGCGATCTTCTTCTTCGATGCGCTCCGCAGATCGGCGACGAGCTGGAAGATGCCGTAAACCGCCAGCAGCGGTCCGGCGATCAGCGTCACCGTCAGCAGCGTATCACCGCCGGCGCCCAGTAGTCCCCAAGCCGTTACGTACGGATTCATGGCCTGTCTTCCTGAAAGTCCACCGCTCGGCCGCACTCAGCCCGACGCCGCCCGGCCGCTCTCACCTGCATGTCCGCCGGGCCCGCGTCCCGGACTGCCCACAGCACCATCTCGCCCGCCCCTGAATCCCTTAATCCCTCAATCCCTTGCTCCCGCTACACATCGTCCTCGACCAGCGTCCGCTGCTCGAACATCGACGGGTCCACCTTCGCCCCGTGCGCGATCAGACGGTCCATGAACAGCGGCCGCACGCCGGTCGAGACGATCCGGCCGTACGCCTTGCCGTTGGAATCCACGCCGTCCTGCTCGAAGCGGAAGATGTCCTGCATCACGATCACGTCGCCTTCCATGCCCTGCACTTCGGTCACGGAGATGATCTTTCGCCGCCCGCCGGTCAGTCGCGCCGCCTGCACGATCAGGCTCACGGCGCTGGCGAACTGCTGCCGAATCGCCTTCTGCGGCAGCTCGAAGCCCGACATCATCACCATCGTCTCGACGCGCTGAACCGCGTCGCGCGTGTTGTTCGCGTGGATCGTCGTCATCGACCCTTCGTGACCCGTGTTCATCGCCTGGAGCATGTCCAGCGTCTCGCCGCCGCGGCACTCGCCGACGACGATCCGGTCCGGACGCATACGCAGCGCGTTGATCAGCAGGTCGCGGATCGTGATCCGCCCCTTGCCCTCGAGGTTCGGCGGACGCGTCTCGAGCCGCACCACGTGCGGCTGCTGAAGCTGAAGCTCGGCCGCGTCTTCGATCGTCCCGATGCGCTCATCCTCGGGAATGAAGCGCGAGAGATTGTTCAGCAGGGTCGTCTTACCCGAGCCCGTGCCGCCCGCGATCAGGATGTTCAGCCCCGAGTGCACGCACGCCTCGAGAAAATCGACCATCTCCGCCGCGCACGACTTGTACTTGATGTAGTCTTCCCACGTGACCGGGTTGCTGCCGAAGCGGCGGATCGACAGGCTCGGCCCGTCGATCGCCAGCGGCGGAATGATCGCGTTGACGCGGCTGCCGTCCTTCAGACGCGCATCGACCATCGGACAGACTTCGTCGCAGCGCCGACCGAGCGGGCTGACGATCTTGTCGATGATGTGCAGCAGGTGGCCGTTGTCCTTGAACTTGATCTCGGTCAGGACGAGCTGGCCGCCTTTCTCGATGTACACCTGCGACGGACCGTTGATCAGAATGTCCGAGATCTTCGGGTCCTTCAGCAGCGCCTCGAGCGGCCCCAGGCCGAACGCCTCGTCCAGAATCTCCTGCACCAGCCGCTGCCGCTCGGTCACGTTCAGCAGCGTCTCTTCTTCCTCGCACAGCGCCACGACCACCTGCCGAACCTGCTCGCGCAGCTCGCCGGTCGTGTCGGCCGAGAGCTTCGTCATGTCGAGCTGCTCGACCAGCTTGCGGTGAATCATCCCCTTGAGCGCGTGGAAGCGCTTCGTGCGCTCATCCTGCGGCGGGGCGTTGCGGGCGCTGTTCGAGCCGCCGTTATTGCTGCCGGAGCCGGCCTGCTTGATCTTGGGAATCTCGACCGGCGCGGAGGGCGGCGCCGGCGGAGTCGTCTTCGGCGCCGGTCGCGCCGCCGCGGCGGCCGGGCCGGCCGGCGGAGTCGCCGTCGGCGGCGGCGGCGGTGCCACGGCCGGGGCCGGTTTCGCTGCGGCCGGCGCGTCGGCCGGTGGTTTCTTCGTGAACAGTCCCATGTCAGACTCTCCGCAACCGTCGCTTTGCGGCAGGCTGCCCGCCTGCCCCCCTCAATCCCTGAATCCCTGAATCCCTAAATCCCTCAATCCCTTAGTCCCTCAATCCCTCCATCGCCTCCTCAACTCGACGCGGCGAAGAACGAGAACCGCCGCTTCTTCGGCGCCTCGCCGGCCGCCGCCTCGCTCTCCTTGGCCGCCTGCGAGCCCACGCCCAGATCCAACGCGATCTGGCGATACGCCGCCCGCAGACGCGATTTCGGACTGTAGTTCGCCAGCGGCGCGCCCATGTTCACGGCCGCGCTGGCCAGCTTCCATTCGTCCGGCACGAGAAAATCGAGCTTGCGCTTCAGCGTCGCTTCGACGTCCGCCTGCTCGAGGTAGCCCGTGTCGCGCGTCGCCCGGTTGCACACCAGCCGCACACGCTCCAGCGCGTAGCCCGAGCGGGCCAGCTCCTGAAGCATCCGGTCCGTGTTCCGCACCGGCGGCACGAGGAGCTGAAGCACCAGCAGCAGCGAATCGGACATGTCGAAGACCGCCCGCGCCGTCGGATCGAACCGTGCCGGCAGATCGGCCACGACGAAGTCGAAGTGCTCCTGGAGGCTCGCCAGCGCGCTGGCCGCCTGGCCGGCGCTGATCGACTCCGCCTGCGCAAAGTCCGCCGGCCGGGCCAGCACGTGCACGCCCGTCGGGTGTTTCCACATGGCCCGCTCGATCATCTGAGGGTCGATCTGCTCGGGAGACTCGCAGAGCTCGGCGATCGTGTAGGTCGGCTGCGCGTCGAGCTGCATCGCCACCTGTCCGAAACGGAAATCCAGGTCCACGACGGCCACGCGCGGCAGATGCGGCGTGCCGTTGGCGGACTTCCACTCTTCGAGCTGCGCCAGCTCGACGGCCAGGTTCGTCGCCAGGCTCGTCGCCCCGACGCCGCCGCACGTCCCCACGGTCGCGATCAGCCGCCCCTGGTGGGCCGCCGTCGCCCCGCCCGACGCGGCGATGCGCGTCACCGTCTCGGCGAGCTGCTCCGGCGGAAACGGCTTCCAGAGAAACTCGCGCATGCCCGCCCGCATCGCCCGCATGACCAGTTCCGCGTCACGGTCCTCGGTCATCGCGATCGCGGCGATCCGCTCTTTGTACTGCTGGATCAGCGGCGCGATCACGTCCATCATGCCGGCCGGGTTCGGGTCGAGATGAACGAGCAGAATCTCCGCCGGGAATTGCGACAGGGCCTGCGAAAGCAGGGCCGGCTCGTCGAGCTCGGCCACGATCTTCACGCCCTCCGCGCTGAGCAGTACAGCGCGCAAGTCGGGCGCGACCTCCTCATCGGTGTTAACGATGATGACCCGAATGCTGCGGCTCACGGCTGTGTGTGTCCTTCACGTTGCTGCTGGACGGCGACCGGCCGTTCGTGCCGGCACCGTGGGCTCGTCTCATCGCCCGCAAAGCCTCCGCCGAGTCAAGTCTGCAAAACGATCCGCCGCGGCGGCAAACGCTGCCGCCCCGGCCGCCCGGCCGACCGACTCGCCCCAGGCCCGCCGCAGCGCGTTTCCTGCGCCCGGCCCCATACGTCAGGCGAGCGGCGCTGCCCGCGAGCCCAAGCTCTCAGCAGCACCGCCCGCTCTGGATCTCGCACCGCGCAACTCGCGCGCTGCCCGACTACTCGATCAGCGCCACGGGCCGCTTGCCGCCCAGCGTCTGGAAGATCAACCGGAGCTCTTCCGTGTACTCCTCCGGATTGCCGGCCGCGTAGAACTCCGTGCCCTTGCCGATCGCGGCGATCTCCTGCATCAGCGCCCGGTCCACGCCGTAGCCGACGCTCACGCACATGATCGTGAAGCCCTCGTCGGCCGCCCGCTCCGCCTGTGCCAGGGCCCAGGCCCGGCCGGCCGAGTCACCAGTGGCGCCGTTCTCGCCGACGTTCGGCACGCCGTCCGACATCAGCACGATGTACTTCCTCGCATTCGGCCTGGCCCGCGAGCTTTTCAGCTCGTTGATGGCCAGATCCAGTCCGCCGCCGATGTTGGTCGTGCCGTTGTAATGCGCGGCCTGCCGCTGATAGAGAACGTCCGCAACCTGCTGAAGGTTATCGGTCAGCCCGACCTCGTCCACGGCCGTCGTGGCGAACACGTGCAGGCTCATGTGGTCCAGCGCGTCGTTCTCGTTGATCGTGTCGATCATCGTCTGCACGGCGTCCTGCACCGGCCGGATCGGCAGCTCGGGCGTTCCGACCAGGGCGGTCTGGTTGGCCTGCCGTTTGCTGTCCAGCAGGAAGTCGACGTACGTCTTCAGCCCATAGCGGTACCGGAACGCCGAGTTCGTCGTCCCGCCCTGGACCCAGTCGATGTAGTTGGTCCAGTACCAGTTGACGCGGTGTTCGGGGTACGCGATCCAGGTCACTTCGCCGCTTTCGACGTACGCGTCGCCGTCGCCGCCGGCAAAGCCCCCGGCGATGCCGCTGCGCCAGCTCGCCAGCCCCAGAATCACGCCGCAGCGGTTCCGCCAGTGCGTGCTGTTGCTGTCGCGCACGCCGCTCATCAGCACGCTCCGCTCGCTGGCGTTGTAGCCGCGCGAGGTCAGCGAGCTGGCGATGGCCGAATTGCTGGTCGTGCTACCCTTGCGCAGATACCACAGCCCCGCGTCGCTGGCCGGGTCATACGACCCCGGCACGAGCGCATCGCCCCACTGGCTCATCACGCCGATCGCCGGCCCGCTGTCGCCCGCATACTCGGTTTCCCATTCCGGGCCGGGCACGTAGGGGCGCTGCGGCTCCGGCCCGTCCAGGGCCGCCCACACGTCGCGCGTGTTGGGATAGCCGCCGTCGTCCCGGTTGTAGTAGCGGAGCTGGCTGTCGTACGTCATCGAGCCGGAGATGTCGATCACGACCGCGATGTCCCGCGGCACGAGCATCGCCACGGCCCGCGCCTCCAGGTCTCGCTCTCCCTGGCCGAAGAGCCGTGCGAAGCCCAGCCTCACGGGCCCGCCCGCACTGCCCTCCGCTCGCCGCACCGTCACCTCCACCGAGTCATACGGCTCAAGCCCCGGCGAGAACTCGAACCGCCCGGTCGACTCATTCAGCACCGCCCGACCGAGCTGCAGGTCCGCCGTCGAATCCAGCCCGGCGCTCGTTCCCAGAACCGTGTTGCGCAGGGCGAACTCGTTGGCTGCGTCGAACATATCCTGCTCGACGTCGGCCCCGCCCCCACCACTCACCAGGAAGCTCGCCGCCGCCATCGCCGACGCATCGGCGCTGCGCTGCAACTCCGCCTTGGCCACGTAGAGCGAGCTCACGTCGATCGACAGCGCTGCGAAGCCGATCACGAACGTCAGCGACAGCGCCACCTGCACGACCACGCCGCCCCGCCGCGCTCGCAGCGTTCGACGGCCGCCCCGGCCAGCACCGGACGCAGCTTCACAGTCTCCGCGCCCGGCCCGCCGCTGCCCGGGCGCCGCCCCGTACCGCTGCCGAATCTCCATCACGGGTCGACCCCCCAGCATCGGTCGCCCCTCCGCTCCCGCAAGACCGAGCTTCTTTCCACACATGACCACTCCTCCGACTGCGTCATCCCCCGCCACGATCTCCGTGCGGCGCCGGCCAGAGGCCGACGCCACGACGGAGCCCATGGTCTCATCACACGCGCCGGGGTCGCCCCGCCGCGTTGCTTACATTCCTTCCTCACGCCCGGTCGGACCCAGCGGCCCGCGGAGCTTCAGCGCCGTCTCCGGCCCGTAGAGCTCCTCCGTCTTCACCGGCCACGTGTAGTTCACGCGTGGCTCCAGCGTCGGCGACGTGCGTGATTTCTCGCCTTCGACCAGTCCGAGCATGAACAGCTCGAAGTCGTTCGGTTCGGTGTAGGTCGCCCCGGGCACGTACGTGATCTGCCCCGGCGCCACCGGTTCCACCAGCTCCGGCGTCACCAGAATCACCAGCTCCGACTCGTCGCTCTGGAAGTCGACGCTGCGAAACAGGGCTCCGAGCACCGGAATCTCGCCCAGTCCCGGCACCGCCCGGCTGACGGCCCGCGTCCGCTCGCTGAGCAATCCGCCGATGGCGAACGTCTGGCCGTTGCCCAGCTCGACGACCGTCTCAGCCCGCCGCTGCGCCAGGCCCGGGACCGTCGTTCCCAGCACGGTCACGGCGGTCGTGAAGTCCGGCTCGCTGACCTCGGGCGCAACCTTCAGCCGGATCAGGTTTTCGTTCACAACGGCCGGCGTAAAACGCAGTTTCACGCCGAACTCGCGATACTCGATCCCGATGCCGTCGTCGCTGGGAATCGGCACGGGGAACTCGCCGCCGGCCAGGAAGCTCGCCTCCTGCCCGTTGATCGCCACCAGGTTCGGCTCCGCCAGCACGCGCAGCAGCGCGTTCTCGCGCAGGGCCTGCACGAAAATCTGCATCTGCACCCGCGGGAAGCCGAAGCTCAGCGTCGTCCGGCCCTGGATCGGAATCCCGTCCTCGCCCGCGACGAACGGCACCGCGGCCGTCCCGCTGAACGGCGCCGCCTGTGGGGCCCCGATGTTCGAGGGGTTGATCTGGTCCAGGTTGTTCACCAGGAACATGTCGCGGAAATCGTCTCCGCCCAGCCAGCCGTTGAAGCCGAGCTGACGCACAGCACGGCGATTCAGCTCCGCCACCGTGCAGCGCAGCAGCACCTGCTGCGTGCCCGCCACCCGCATCTGGTTCATCACCTGCGGGCTGAATACGCCGGCGATCTCCATCGCCCGCCGGGCCGAGTCCGCATCCGGAACGCTGCCCGACAGCACGACCGAGTTCATCAGCGCGTAGGCCTTCACCCGCGCCCGCGGGATCGCCGTGCGGATGGCCGCCTCGAGCAGCTCCAGCTCCAGCTCGACCGACAGGTCGAAGACCCGCTGCTCGTGCTCGTTGAGCAGCACGATGAGCTGCGTCGTGCCGAACGCCTTGCCCGTCACCAGCAACTGCTGCGGGCTGGTCGCCGTCACCTCGGCGATATCCGCCTTCGCCAGCCGCGCCTCGCGCACGGGCATGTTGAAGTCCACCATCACCGACTTGTTCACCGGCACGCGGATCAGTTCTCCGTCCCCGGTCACACTGCTGACCTTGAACGTCACCGGCTCCGTCTGCGCGGGCTGTCCGCCGCCCGCTGGGGACTGCTCCTGCGCGAATCCGGTCTGCACCGGCCACGCGACCGTCAGCAATCCGACCGCGGCCGCAATCACTGTGCGGCGAATGCGAGAATCCTGGTTCCGCATGGTCGAGTTCATTCGAGGCGCTCCTCTGGCTTGGGCTCGGGTACCGGCAGCGGCTCCGGCGTTTCCGCCGGGATCGGCGGAGGAGGCTGGACCGCGGCCGGCGTATCTTCGAACAGGCTCGGAGCCGTCGCGCTCAGCTCGACCGGCTCCATCGACGTCATCGTCGTCCAGGCAAGCACTTTGATCTGCTCGCCGTTGAGAATCCGCATCGTCCAGGCCGGCTTGGGCTTCTCGACCGGCTTGATCTCCGGCATCACCGGACCGGCCGCGGCCGCATCGGCGCCGGCCGGCGGGACGAGGTTCTGCACGAACTTCGAAAGCCAGCCCTCCTGGCCCTGCTCTTCGTTCGCGCCGCCCGTCAGACCGAGGATGTCGCGGTCGGACACCCGCGCGACCGACGTATCCATCCCCTCGCTGTCGGCCGCGCCGCGCATGCTCAGTTTGATCTTGCCGCGCTGCTCGGCCAGGTGCAGCAGCGGGACGTTGTCCGGCTTGACCAGCAGCGTCACCGCCCGCGGCGGGCGGGCCGTCGTGCGCGACTTGTTCTTGGCATCGTCTTCCGCGGGCTCCTGCGTGCCGCCGACGCTGAGACGGTCGCCCACCGCCGCGACCTCGACGTTCTCGAGAATCGTGCGGGCGATCGTGTCATTGGCGCCGCGCGTCCGCTGCTGGAAGAAGCCCACCACGTCCACCCGCACGCCCGGCTGGAGGTGGTTGTCGACGCCCGAGCTCTCGTCGATCTTCACGGCCACGGCCCGCAGCCCCGGCGGAACGAAGACACCGGGCGGCGTGCCCTCGGGCGAGAGCATCGAGGAGAGGATCGGCAGGCCGGCCGGCGCCACGAGTTTCGGCACCCGGCCGATCAGCAGCTTCTTGTCCTTGATCGCGCCCTGCGGAAGGGCCGTGGAAGGGAAGTTCACCTGTTTGAGCATCGCCTCGTTGATCGCTGTCCCGCGCGGAATGTCGACCGCGGCGGCCCAGACGGCGACCTTCTCGCCGCTGTCGGCCCGAGCGTTGCGGATGCTGTCCAGACCCAGTTTGCCGGCCAGGCCGGCGATGCCGAGTCCAAGAATGAGCGGAATGAGTGCTTTGGGATTCATGGCTCCGATTCCCACAAAACTGGCCCCGGGCGATCCTCCGGTCGCCGGTCTCGCACCGGCCGAGTTCGCCCTTTTGTCCTGCGCGCCGCCGCGCGGCGTTGCCGAGTACCGTCCGTATCCGTTCACGCCACTTTCCCTCGCACCTGGCCGTCGGTCCCCTTCACCGCTGGCTGTGCGGAGCCGCATGAGCGCGGCATGGCGCCGAACCGCCGAGCCCCGAGCGCGACGGCCCTGCCGGCCTCGCGCGTGAGGCTGCCGGTCCGGCGGCCCTCACCGCGCTCGGCCGATCGCTGGCCCGCCGGGCAGGTCCCGGCCCCGTTACATTCCCTCTTTGCGCATCCAGCAGCGTGCGTTCATCGTGCCGGAGTCGAAGCCGAAGAAGTTGCCCAGAAGAGAGACTTCTGAGCGCGGCACCGTGAGCTCGACGCCCACGCGCGGGTTCTCCTCGGTCGCCTCGGTGATGGTCATCGAGACCGTGTCCTGGAGGCCCATCGGCGTCAGGTACTCGACCACCCGCTGCTGCATGTCGGCCGCGTCGTAGCCCTGAAGCGCACCGAGCCGGGCGCCCTCGCGGGCCGCGTTCACCAGTGTGTTCTGCACGCTCATCATCCAGCCGAACTCGATGATGCCGAACACCATCAGGAAGAGCACCGGCATCACCAGTGCCATCTCGACTGCCGCCGCTCCCCGACGCTGCTTCTTTCCCCTAAAGAGTCTCACGACAGCCACCCTCCGAAGTAGTAGGTCAACAGCACCCCGATCGTGCCCGCCGTCAGCGGCACGCCGTACGGAAGAAGCTGGCTCGTGTCGCCGAAGCTGCGCGCCCCGCCGAACTCACCGAACGCCGTGTCCCACCGACGAAGTTTCGTGTAAATGGTCTGGAGGTTGGTGTACGCGTGAACGGCCCGGCCGGTCGACACGATCATCACCACCGCCGCCACGCCGCCGATCACTCCGCCCACCGCGAAGCTCAGCAGCGTCAGCCACGGGCCCAGCCAGCAGCCGATCGCCATCATCAGTTTCACATCGCCCGCGCCCATCCCGTGCATCAGCCACGGAACGATCAGCACCGCGAACCCCACGGCCAGCCCCAGCAGCCCGACGAACACGCCCTCCCAGCCCGCAAACGAAGCCTGCGCGATCAATCCCACCAGCGCAATCGCCGCGTTCAGCCAGTTCGGAACGCGCCGCTCCGCGTAATCCACCCAGGATGCGTAGAGGATCGCCGGAATCAGCAGCGCCAGCGTAAGTTCCCAATAGCCCACCTGCATCTCCGCTCCGACCGATTCTCGCGCCCGCACGCTCCGCCGGACTCGCCCGCCGCGACGCTCCGCGCGGCTCCCGCGCCGCCGAATACGCCGCTGTGGGAACGTCCCGCTCTCCGTCCGGTCGGTCCCTTTTTACATCGGTTACTTCACCGACCCGGGCGAGCAAGGCGAGCGGCGGCGGACTGTGATTGCATCGACGTGTCGCCGACATCACAGACCCGCCGCCGCTGTGTCCTGAAAGACGCCGCGAGCGCAAGGCTCGCGCTGCCAGTCCTGCGCCGACGACTACTGGACGGCGGTGTTCACTTCAGTGAACTTCGTCTGGATGCTCTGACCCAGCGTGGTCAGAATGCCAATCGAGACGACGATGATCAGTGCGAGCATCACCGCGTACTCGGTCGCAGTCGGACCATCCTCATTGACCAGGAACGACTTCGCGCGATTCAGAATCGACTTCATACGGTACCTTTCTCACCTCTCGCGGCGGACTCCGTCCGCCGACCAGCCTTCTCGCAATCCGTGCCGCCAGGAACGGTTCCGGCCACCTCCATCCCGGAACCAGGACAGGACCACCCTGCCCCTTCGCCCTCCTGCTGCCTCGTCTCCGCGCCCGGCAGGATCTCTCCCAGCCGCCGCCGAAGTCCGTTCCGTCGCGACCCAAGGCAGTCCGCACGCCGGCAAACGCTGCACAACGCGCGTCGACGGAAATGTGCAAAACGGACAGCGAGAATCCAAACGGGAAGTGCAGAGAATCTGTCGCACGCGCGACGGAAGACCGTCAACTTTGCGCCGCCCCCACCCCGCATCCCCGCACCGGCGAGCCCGCCGAGAAACTATCAGACCCGCAACCCCGACACCCAGGTCGGATAACGCTTCGACGCCGAATTTCCGCCATCCGCACGGCGCGATTTGCCCCACCGCCGTCTCGATTGCAGATTCTGCCGGGGGCGGATCGCTCGCGCACAGATGGCCGGACTTCGCACCGCCCCCCGGCCCGAGACGGCTTGTCTCAATCGGGCAGCTTCAGCGCCTCTCGCATCACACCGGCCGGAGGCGGCGACCCGTGCCAGCGCGCAAACTGCGCTTCGGCCTGGGCGACGAACATCTCCACGCCGCTGATCGGCACGCACCCCGCCGCCGCCGCTTCGCGCAACAACCGCGTCTGCCCCGGCGTATAGATCGTGTCGAACACGACCCATCCGGCCCGCAGCACCCCGGCCGGAAGCGGTGTTTCCTCCACCGCTCCCGGATCATCGCTGCGCGACATCCCCACCTGCGTGCAGTTGACGACCAGCAGCGGCCGGCCGTCCTCGCGCGACGGCCGCCCCGGACGCTCCGACCACGGTGCCGATAAGCAGCCGAATTCCGCCGCGAGCTGTGCGGCCCGCTGCGGCGTGCGATTGAAAACCGTCACCGCCGCCCCCGCGTCCACCAGCGTCGCCACGATCGCCCGCGCCACGCCGCCCGCGCCGAGCACCGCGGCCTGCACGCCGCGCAGCGAATCGCGCCCCGCATAGGGCCCCGCCCGCAGCGCCGCCAGAAACCCGCTCGCGTCCGTGTTATCGCCGGACCAGCGCGCCCCCTCGGCCGCATCCTCGCGAATCAGCGTGTTCACCGCGCCGCACGCCCGCGCGAGCGGCGACACCTCCGCCCCGCGGCGCTTCAGCCATGCCAGGGCGTGCTCCTTGTGCGGCAGCGTCACGCTGAACCCGTACAGATCGAGCTGCGGCTCCGCCTCGACCTGCGCCATGAAGCGCTCGAACGCCGCCTGAGTCGGCTCCACCGCCAGCGGCACGAACACGCCGTCCACACCTGCCGCCGCCATCGCCGCGTTGTGAATCTGCGGACTGCGCGAGTGCTCCACCGGCCAGCCGATTACGCCGTACACCCTCGTCGCCGGCCCGATCGCATCCCAGCGATACAGCCCGCGCATCTGATCGATCGTCACCTGTCCCGCCGCCGACTCCGCCCCCGCCTCAAGCGAAGCGAAAGTCAGCCACGCCCCCACCTTCCGCGCCAACACGCGCGACGCGACGCCGGCCGCCCCCATCGCCAGCCCGATCACCTCCGCCCGGTACGGCAAAGATTCTCTTTGCCGATGCGTGCAACGCCCCACCTGCGCCAGGACGCGCAGCGCATCGCTCACATCGCGCGCTGTGAACACCGCCTTGATCACCCCCGCCGGACTCCGCTCCAACCGCTGGAAAACCGCGTCCAGGTCCGCCGGCGTCTCACGGAAATCATGCCACGACAGGATCAGCTCGTTCTTGCTCCGCTCACCCCCCGAACCCACAGCCTCTTCGCGCAGCCGACAGACGAGCCCCACCTTCTGCCGCACATTCGCGGACCGCTCCCACGCCGCCAGCTCGAAATCGACATACCCCGGCCCGAGCAATCCCAGCCGCTCGATCAGCGCCACCCGCTCCGCTTCGTCGCCGTCGAACGCCCCGCCCTCGGCCGAACTGCGGACGGTCAGAATGATCGGCAGCGTTCGCGGCCCGCGCAGCACGCGCTCAACCGCCGCCACATCGCCGATCAGATCGACGCGCAGCTCCACCACATCCGCCCCCAGCCGCGCCGCCTCCGCAATCTGCTGCTCCAGCGGCGCCTCGCCCCGCGTCAGAACCACCGCCAGCTTCGTTCGCGACGCCACGCCGTCCCCTTACTCGCGCCGCACACGACGCGACCTGACCCGCCCGCCTCAGAGCCGCCCGAACAGCCGCTCCGGCGACGTCTCCAGTACATGGCACAGCCGCACCAGCGTCCACACCGACGTCCCGTGACGGCCGCGCTCGATCTGCGAAAGCTGCGACACCGAAATCCCGCTCGGCACCGCCACGTCCTGCAACGTCCGACCCGCCGCCCGCCGCAGCTCACGCAGCCGCGCCCCCAGACGCCGGTAGAACTCCTCCTCCGACCGGCCGACGATCCCCCGCGATTCCAGCGCGCCCCCCACCGCCGCCAGCAGCGCCGCCTGCTGAACCGGCTTCTCCAGAATCTCCGTCGCGCCGGCCGACCGCGCCGCCGCGATCTGCTCCGGCTCCGGAAACGCCGCCAGTGCGATCAGCCCCATCTGCGGCGCCGCCTGCCGCAATCCGCCCAGCAACTCCGCCGTCTCGATATCCGGCATCCGCAGATCGACCAGCGCCAGATGAAACGGATCCCCCGCGGCGGCCTGCATCGCCCCTACCGCCGTCAGCGCCGTCTGGACATCGAACGCCTGCTCCTGCAACCACCGCGCCAGCCGGCGGCAAACCGACTCATCGTCATCGATTACCAGGACCCGCACCGGCAGAATCGCGCCCATATTGCCCGAATTCTCACAAATCTGTGCCCCGCGGCAAGTTGAGCCGCCTTCGCTGCCTCGCCCGCCACACCGCCTGCGTCCAACTTGCCCGTTGCGGGTATCATGAGGAGTGGGACGACGCGCTCCCGCCGCGCGCTGAGACAATCGCCCGGCCGGGAGCGCAAGGTAGGTTAACCCGCCGGCGCTCGCCGCCGGCAGGTGAATATGTGGAGACGATGACGACCATGAGCAGTTTCCGGCCCCGCCTCAAATCGCTGGCAGCCGCCGCCATCGCGATCGTAACCATTTTTTCGACAAACAGTTACGCCCAGCAGGAAGACGACCAGCAGCAGCCCGAGCGTCGTTCGGGCATCCCCACGGAGGGGTTCTGGCCGACCCAGGCCATGCTGGATCGCGCTTTCGAGCGGATCGTCCGCGACATGTCGCGCGACTACGGCTTCGACGACCAGCAGCGCGAGATGGCCACCGAGCTCGTCCGCGACACGCTTACGCGCTATCTGAATGAGAACCGAGACGAGATTCAGGCGCTGATGAATCGGTACATCGAGGCGGTCATGAACGAGGACGCCCCCGCCCCGGACGACGTGGCCACCTGGTCGCAGCGCGCCCTGCCGCTCGTCAACAAGTTCCGCGCCGAAGTGGATACCATGGCCGAGCGGATGCGCGGCTTCCTGACCGAAGACCAGCAGTACGTCCTCGACGGCAACATCGCCGCCTTTCACACCGGCATGGACTTCGGCACGCAGCGGCTCCAGTCCTGGGCCGCCGGCGAGTATGACCCCGAAACCGAGTGGATCCGCAACCCCGGCGTCGAGCGGCGCGAACGCGAGCGCCTGCACGAAGTCCGCCGCCAGATGCTCGACGCCCGCCGCCAGGCCATCACGCAGGCCACCGGCCAGCCGGCCGCCGAGCCCTTCAGCGGAGCCGCGACCGCGGCCGAAGCACGGCCCGTAGGCGCTACCAGCAAGCCGGCCGCCCCGCCCGACGACTGGGAGCGATACGTCGAGCAGTTCGTCCGCAAGTACGACCTGAACGAAGACCAGCGCCAGCGGGCGTTCCAGTTCCTCACCGCGCGGCAGCGCGAGCGCGACCAGCAGCTCAAGCGCCGCGGCCCGCAGATGGAGCGGATCGAGAAGCTCTACAAGGAAGCCAAGACCTCCGAAGAGGTCGCCCGCGCCGAGGCTGAGTTCGAAAAGCTCAACGCCCCGATCGAGCGCATCTTCGACAACCTCAAGCGGCAGCTCGACACGCTGCCGACGCGCGAGCAGCGCCGCAAGGCCGACGGCGACGGCGGCACCACCGCCGAGCCGAAGAAATGACCGCGCGCGACGGCCGCCGGCCGTCCGCGTAGCGCCCCGCCCGCGGCGAAGGGAGGACACGAACCGTGCACCGCCTTCCGCGTGCCATCTTCGCCCTGGGCCTCTCCCTCGCGCTCGCCTGCGCTGCCTTTTCGCAGCAGAACCGCGAATCCGGCCGCAACCAGCCGCCCTACCCGACCGAGGGCTTCTGGCCGACGCGCCTGATGGTCGACCGCTTCCTCGACCGCCTCGTCGAGGACATGGCCGAGCGCTACGAGTTCGACGATCTCCAGATGGAGATGGCCCGCGAGGTGCTCAAGGAGCGCATCCCCGCTTTCATGCAGGAGAATCGCGCCCAGATCCAGCCGCTGATGAACGAGTTCATCGAGGCCCAGCTCGATAAGGAGCCGCCCACGCCCGAAGCCGTCGCCGACTGGGCCCAGCGCGCCCTGCCCATCCTCGAACGCGTCCGCACCACCGCCGAGGACATGGCCGGCGAGATGCGCGAGTTCATGACCGAAGACCAGGCCGCCAAGCTCGACGGCGAGCTGGCCGCCTTCAATACCGGCATCACCCTCGCCACCAACAAGCTCGTCATCTGGGCCGACGGCGGCTACGACCCCGAGACCGAGTGGACCCCGCGCGGCGAGGAAAGAGAGCGCCGCGCCGCCGAGGAAGAGGCCCGTATCGCCGCCGAAATGGAGGCGGCCGAGCTCGAAGCCTCCGGCCGGCCGCAAACCCTCTCCGCCGCGTCGAAGCCCGCCTCGCGCCCCAAGGACGAGTGGGAGCTCTACGTCGACCGCTTCATCGAAAAGTACGATCTCACCCTGGAGCAGCAGCAGGCCGCACGCCAGACGCTCGCCACGCTCCAGCAGCAGCGCGACCAGTGGCTCCGTCGCCGCGCCGCGGATTTCGACCGCGTCGCCCGCGCCCTGCGAGAAGCCGACGACGACGACGCCAGGAAAGCCGCGGCCGACGAATTCGAACGCCTGAACGCCCCCGTCGAGCGCCTCTTCACACAGCTCAAGGAGCGGCTCGACAAGCTCCCGACCCGCGCACAGCGACAAGCCGCCGGCGCCGACGAACCCGACGATAGCGCGGCCGCGACCAGACCCGCCGGCCGCGCCGGCCGCTGACCGCGGCAGTCGCGCCTTACCGCTGCGGCCGGCCGCGACTCCTGGCCAGCGCCGCGACGCGCTTCACGTGCTCAGGCCCCGTCCCGCAGCACCCGCCCAGCACGCTCACCCCCGCCTCGATCAGCGGCGACAAGTGGCCCGCGAACTCCTCCGGCGTCACGCGCCAGACCGGCCGGCCATCCTCCAGCAGCGGCGTGCCGGCGTTCGGCTTGACCCACACCGGCCGCGTCGTGTGCCCCAGCAGCGCCACCACCGCGGGCAGGGCATGCGCCACGCCCGCCCCGCAGTTGCTCCCCACCAGGTCCGCGCCGGCCGCCTCCAGCGCCGCCGCCGCCTGCGCCGCATCCGTCCCCATCACGCTGCGCGTCCGTTGCGGCCCGGAATCGAACGACATGCACGCGATCACCGGCACCTCCGTGACGGCCTTCACCGCGCGAAGCACGAGCAGCACCTCCGCCAGCTCCGAGAACGTCTCCAGCACGAGCGCTTCGGCCCCCGCATCGACCAGGACTCTTGCCTGGTCGGCGAAGCACTGTTCGAGCTGCTCCTCGCGCGCCTCGCGCACCGCCAGGATCCGCCCGCTCGGTCCGATCGTGCCGACCACGGTCAGCCCCGCCCGGTCCGCGACCTTGCGCGAGATCTCGACGCCCGCACGGCTCACCTCCGCCCAGTCCGCCTGAATCTTGCGCCGCTCGAACATCAGCCGGTTCGCCGCAAAGGTGTTCGTGCACAGAATCTGTGCCCCCGACTCGGCATATTCGCCGGCCAGCCGCTCGACCAGGTGCGGATGTGTCAGGTTCGCCAGCTCGGCCGGCTGCCCCTGCGGCACCCCGCGGGCGTGCAGCGCCGTCGACCAGCCGCCGTCGGCCACCACCAGCCCGTCGCCCAGCTTGCGCAGGTCTATCTTGCCCACGTCGACCGCCGCTCCCACGCCCGCAAGGACATCCCCGCGCGGCGCAGCCGCCCGGCCGGCACCGCGGCCGGCATTATAAGGCCCGGCGGCGCGACGCCCCCAAACGCAAAGCGGATCGGGCCCCTTCCGGGATCCGATCCGCAATTTGCGAAGAACTCCACCCTCCGGATTGCACCGAACCGGGCGGCTCCCCGTTCTTCACCGGCACGGGTGTCTCGCCCGCAGCCGGGGCTCCTCTCTGCTCAATCATGGAAAACAAATGCACCCCGCCCCAAGCGGAGAAATCCGCGCCCGACGAATTGCCGCCGCAGCGTTGTACGGCCGACCGGAGGTGCTATAATCCGCCCCCTTGTTTCCAGGGCGTGCGGTCACCCCGTTCCCGGTGTGCAGTCTGCGGACTTCCACCGTCCTTTTCAGCGACAGCGGTTCGCGGAGAGGAGTGTGTCGAACATGAGCATGACGATGGTCCCCAGTCGCATGTTTTTCACCCGCGGCGTCGGCAAGCATCGCAACAACCTCCAGTCCTTCGAGGTCGCGCTGCGAAACGCCGGGATCGCCCAGTGCAACCTCGTCAAGGTCTCCAGCATCTTCCCCTCAGGTTGCAAGATCGTGCCGCCCCGCGTCGGTCTGCGAAAACTGAGCGCCGGACAGATCACCTTCTGCGTCCTGGCCGAAGAGCGCACCAACGAGCCCAACCGCCTCATCTCCGCCGGCATCGGCCTCGCTCTGCCCGCCGGCGAGGGCCACTTCGGCTATATCTCCGAGCATCACGGCTTCGGCATGACCGAGAAGAAAGTCGGCGACTTTGTCGAGGACATGGCCGCCAGCATGCTGGCCTCCACCCTCGGCGTCGAGTTCGACCCCGATGCCGACTACGACCAGCGCCGCGAAATCTACCGCATGAGCGGGCAGATCGTGCACACGCGGCACGTCGTCCAATCGGCCGAGGGCGACAAGAACGGCCTGTGGACCTGCGTCGTCGCCGCCGCGGTCTTCCTTTTCGATTGACCGGCCGGCCGCAGACGGTCGGCGGCGACCGGCCGCCACGACGCATGAGATCGAGGATGGCGCGACACGCGCCGCCGCACTGCGGGCAACGCCCCGTGCGCCCCTTAATCCATTATTCCCTTAATCCCTTAATCCCTGACCCCACACAGGACCCCCCATGCACAACGTCACCTACGACAACTTCCTCGGCCTTGAGCCCGCCCTGGCCGACTACCGCAAGGCCCGCTTCGCCTGCCTGCCCGTGCCCTACGACGCGACCACCAGCTTCGGCGTCGGCACGCGCGAAGGTCCGCGGGCCATCATCACCGCCTCGCAGCAGGTCGAGCTCTATGACGAAGAGCTCCGCCGCGAATCGATCAAGGCCGGCGTCGCCACGCTCGACCCCATCTCGCCCGACAGCCGCGGACCCGAGCCCACCATGCAGCGCATCCACGCGGCCGCACGCAAGGTCGTCCGCGACGGCAAGTTCCTGCTCACGCTCGGCGGCGAACACAGCATCACCTCGCCCCTCGTCAAGGCCGTCCGCAACCGTTATCGCGACCTGAGCGTGCTCCAGATCGACGCCCACGCCGATCTGCGCGACGAATACCAGGGCTCGCCCTACAGCCACGCCGCCGTCATGCGCCGCGTGCACGACCTCAAGGTCGCCGCCGTCGGCGTCGGCATCCGCAACTACTCGGCCGAGGAAGCCCGCTTCATCCGCAAGGAGAACAAGCCCATCATCAGCGCCCGCGAGTGCCGCCAGAGCGAAAGCTGGATCGGCCGGGCCGTCGGCGCGCTCTCCCAGCACGTCTACGTTACGATCGACATCGACGGATTCGATCCCGCGTACGCCCCCGGCACCGGCACGCCCGAACCCGGCGGCCTCGACTGGTACCAGGTCGCCGACCTGCTCGCCGCCGTCGCCCGGGCGCGCACGATCGTCGCGGCCGACATCGTCGAAGTGCGCCCCATCCCGCCCAACACCGTGACGGAATTCCTCGCGGCCAAGCTCGCCTACCGTCTGATCAGCCTGGTTCAGGGCTGATTCGCGGGCGGACTCGCGGCACGCGCCGCGGCGAGCGCGGGCATCTCGCGCGCAATCGGAACCCCCTGCGCCAAGCAGGGGGTCGATCCATCGCCAGCGGACCCGCCGCTTGGCGCGGCGGGTTCTGAGCGGCCCGCCGCTTGGCGCGGCGGGTTCTGAGTGTGGCGCCGCGTCAGAACCCCCTG